>NZ_JBIWMX010000002.1:0-690225 GCF_044766925.1 Nocardia sp. NPDC101769
CCCAGCCGCTCCCGCGTTCGCCCAAGGAACGCTCCCAAGGTCCTGGCGAACGCACTCTTCTGCCACATACCGCGCTGACCGAACCGGCCAGCGCGACCCCTCTGAATGCATGTGGGTCCGTCGTTTTGGGTATACCCCAGCACCGCACTCCGACGTGCGCCGAAAAGTGTGACTCGCGGCGGTCGCGGTCCTGGAGGGACGCGAGTCGGGGTGGGGGTATCCCCAGGACGAAGATGGTGGCTGCCGCCAGCGCGCGGCAATGCCCTACCGGGGGACGCTTGCTGTGAGGTTGCACCCACAAGCGAGGAGTACACAGGAATGGCCAGGGACCGGAAACGCGTCAGAGGGTGGAAACTGCCGGTGATGGGGGCGGTGATCGCGGTGGGAGCGGTCCTCGCCTTCGTGGCCGCCCATGCGACGCTGGCCGGGAAGCGGGATTCGGTGGTTCACGCGTTGGAACAGGCGGCTCACCCACTGCGCTCGACCGAGCCTGGGGCGGACAGGGCCGACCTGCGGGCCCTGGGCGAGATGATCGGCGACGCCACGGTGGTCGGCCTCGGCGAGGCCACCCACGGCTCGCACGAGCTCTTCACCATGAAGCAGCGCGTCTTTCAATACCTGGTGGGTGAGAAGGGCTTCACCACTTTCGCCCTGGAGCTGAGCTGGTCGGCGGGCCTGCAAATCGATCAGTACCTCCAGACGGGTGTTGGCGACGCCCGCACGATCGCGAAGGAGACGTTGACTGGCTCTCCGTGGGACCGTGAGGAGTTCGTGAGCCTCATCGAGTGGATGCGTGAGTACAACAGCCAGCATCCCGGACACACCGTCCACTTCATGGGCGATGACATCGGCGCGCCCACATTGGCCGACGGGTTCTTCGCCCGAGTGACCGGGTATGTGCAGAGCGACCATCCGGAATCGCTACCACGGCTCACCGAGCTCTACACCGGACTGCGCCCGATCGACAACGTCTTCGCCTACCTGGACAGGCCGCTTGCGCAACGACAGCGGCTGGCCACTGCGGCGCAGCAGGCCCTGGATCTGATCAGCGACCTGAAGGGTTCCGGCGGAGAAGCGTTCGACTGGGCCGAGCAGAACGCCCGATCCATCGCTCAGACCGCCGCATTCCTCACCATGGACGTCAACGATCCGAACTTGCTGGCAAGCTCCGAGCGTCTCCGCGATGAGGTGATGGCCGAGAACGTCACGTGGTGGCTGCGGCACACCGGCCAGAAGGTACTGGTGTCGGCGCACGACGACCACGTCGCCTACGTCCCCGGTGATCCCGAGATCTACCCCAAGACACAGGGATCATTCCTGCGCGACACGATGGGTGCCGACTACCTCTCGATTGGCTCCACCTTCGACCGGGGTTCCTTCCTCTCCTCGGACAATGCCCTCGGTGGCGACTGGAAGAAGTTCACCGTGGGCGCCGCCGGACCCGGCACGAACGAGTACACCCTCGACCAGGTCCACTACCGGGACTACTACCTCGACATCCGTAATGCCCCTGCCGCCGCGCGCGCCTGGCTGCACATCGTCCGGCCCACGCGCGAGATCGGGACGCAGTATCCCGTCGATCCCGAGAACATCGCGCTCGCCCGCTCCTTCGACGTCCTCGTCCACCTGCACGAGGTCCGCGAGGCCGACAAATGCAGGCCGTGAGGCCCTCGGTGTGCACCCGTCCCACCTCGACCGGCCGAGGGCTGCCCCACGCCTGGCCGACCGACGGGCGCGGCCACTGCGTGATGGTGCCGACCGCTCAGGGGTGGGGGTAGCCCCACTACGGCCTTACCGGCTTCCCGGATGGAACACCAAGACACCGAACCAGGATCGTGTTCACCATGTTCGATTTTGCACAGGCACGGCGTGACCTGGTCTACCTGCTTCCCGGCATCCTCGTCGGACTCGCCGGCTTCATCACGCTGATCTGTGGCCTGGCACTGGGCATCGCAACACTGGTGGGGTGGATCGGGGTGCCCGTGCTGCTCGCCACGCTGGGGGCGGCCCGAAGTTTCGCCACGCTCGAACGACGCCGAGTGGCGGCCGTGACCGGGCACGAGCTGCCGCCGGCCCATTACGCCACCGGCACAGGGATCGGACCGCGCAGACTCTGGGCGATACTGAAGGGCCCGCAATACTGGCGCGATCTGGCGCACGGGGTGCTGGTTATGCCGCTGTCGGTGTTCACCTGGGGTACCACAGTGATCTGGGTGTGCGCGGCAGTGGCGGGGACCCTGTATCCGGTCTACGGATGGCTGACTCCCCGTTACCCCGACACCCAGGGTCTGGCCGATCTGATGGGCTGGCACACCCTGCTGGCCAACATCATCGTGAATACGCTGCTGGGGCTTGTGTTTCTGGGCACGGGCCCGGCCGTTCTGCGTGGTCTGACCGCGGTGCACACCGGGTTGGCCCGCACGCTGTTGACCGACGAGAAGGCCGCGCTGCGGGCCCAGGCCGAGCACCTCACCGCGAGCCGCAGCGCCGCCGTTCAGGCCGAGGCACGGACGCTGCGCCGGGTGGAGCGCGACATTCACGACGGTCCGCAGCAGCGGCTGGTCCGATTGACCATGGACCTCGAGGCGGCGCGCCGCCGCATGAACGACAATCCCGACGCCGCAAAGACATTGGTCGAGGAGGCGCTCGCGCAGAGCCACGAGGCGTTGACCGAACTACGCGCGGTATCACGCGGCATCGCACCGCCCATCCTGATCGACCGCGGTCTCGCCGCCGCGCTCGCCGCCGCCGTGGCCCGCTGCCCGGTCGACACCGCGCTCGAGTGCGATCTGCGCGACGGCCAACGACTGCCCGAATCCGTGGAGAACGCGGCCTACTTCGTGGTCAGCGAGGCCCTGACCAACGTCGCCAAGCATGCGCGGGCCGACAGCTGTGCCGTGCGGGTGACCACCGATGCGACGGCGCTGTGGCTGCGGGTGACCGATGACGGAGTGGGTGGCGCCCACCGCGGGAAGGGGCACGGTCTGGCCGGTCTGGTCGATCGGCTCGCCGGGGTCGACGGCCGCCTCGACGTGCACAGCCCAGCGGGCGGACCGACGGTGCTGACCGCCGAGATACCGTTCCCCCGATAGAGTCGGTGCTCATGCGTGTAGTTCTGGCCGAGGATTCGCTGCTGCTGCGGGAGGGCCTTGTCCGGCTGCTCGTCGAGACGGGCGCCACCGTCGTCGAGGCGGTCGGCGACGGAGAGGCGCTGCTTCGCGCAGTGGTCGAGCACCGGCCCGACGTCGCGGTCACCGATGTGCGTATGCCACCGTCGTTCAGCACCGAGGGGCTGCGCGCCGCGTTGGAGGCACGGCGCCGGGTGCCCGGCACAGCGGTGCTGGTGCTGTCGCAGTACGTCGAACAGACCTACGCCTCCGACCTGCTCGCCGAGGCCGGCCTGGGCGGCGTCGGCTACCTACTCAAGGACCGGATCTCCAAGCTGGAAGAGCTGTCCGACGCCCTGCGCCGGGTGACCGACGGCGGCACCGTGCTCGATCCCGAGGTGGTCGCCGCGCTGTTCGCCCGGCGGCGACGCGGCCCGCTGGACGAGCTGACCCCGCGGGAACGGGAGGTACTCGCGCTGATGGCGGAGGGTCGCACCAATCGGGCGATCAGCAAGCAGCTGACGATCACCGAGGGCGCCGTGGAGAAGCACATCTCCTCGATCTTCACCAAGTTGCGCCTGCCGCCCTCCGACGATGACCACCGCCGCGTGCTGGCCGTGGTGACCTGGTTGCAGTCGTAGCCACCGGCGGTCGCGGATCATGATGCCGTTCGTCAAGGGGGTTGAGGGACAGATCCGCGAAAAGTCACGCTAGGCCAGCGCCCGGAACCCGTTGCGGCACAGAACGTCCGCTATTGCCGATGAGCATGCACTCCGAACATGCCGTGCCGCGGCTGATCAAAGTCCACCGGCCGCCACAGGTTCCCTTGCCGGTTGGTCCCGCGTCATGCCTGGGACCTGCGGGGCGGACGAACGAATCGGTTACGGGTGAACGATTGTGAACACGCAATCCGAATCCTTCGTAAACCCCGCAGAGCCCCAACTCGACCGGTTGGCCTCTATTTCACCTGTCCGTGATCACGGCTGGCCGGTGGCCCACGCTTGTACCGCGTCGGAGAACTCCGGGCCGCCCGTGACGTATCCGCCGATGAGTCCACCGATCAGCGCACCCACGGGGATGGCGATCCCCCATATAAGGAACATGCACGCCCCGAGGAGGCCGCCCACGATGGCACCGGTGACGATGCCAGGCAGGTTCTTGTTGATCTGCTCCTTGAGTCGGTCGTAGGAGCTGATGTCCTTCAGTTGCGCAATATCTTCCGCTGCCGGGGTCGGTGTCAGCGTCAGGGTGCGGCCGTCCGCACCGATGTGCTGCGCAATCGCGATCGAACGCCCGTCGACCTCGAACCATTGCGGCACTTCGGTTACCGCCGCTCCGTCGCCGGACTCGAGCACCGTGGCACCGTTCTGTGCGGTCTCGAACTTGCCATTCTCGACGGTGGTGACAATGACCCTGTCGACTGGCGAAACGGTGATCCGGTAGTTGATTCCATGATCCACACCGGAAGTTGTGTCCCCCGAAGTCACCGCAGTCGGCTGCTCCGATATGTCCGGCTCTGCATGGGCGGTTGCCGCGGTGATACCCACGGCCGAGATGGCCATGAAGACGACAGCAGTGATTTTCTCGAACTTCATTCCTCGAACCCCTCCACTCAGCTGCCCCTGATGGGCGGACCGAGTCAGACCTTAGGCTTCGAATTCAATGGTGTGTGGTACGCCACACACAGTTCTGATTCACTACACTCCTGTTTCCCATGTGAACGGCTGAGAAGCCGCATCCGGCGCGGTCCCAATCGGCCGGAGCGGGCGCGGCCGGCAGCGAGACCAACTGCGGCCCAGGACATTCTCTTCTGCCGAATCGAATGCAGTGAAAGATGCTGTCCGAGTGGACTGTTCAACCCGGCAATGCACAATTTGTCCAACTGCCGGTAACGAGCAACCTGCGGCGACGACTGGAGCCATTCATCCGGTGACCGTCCCTGGCTGTGCCCGGTGTAAATGGTTTCCCCTGTGAGCTCGAGCCTGTACGGATGCCCGAATCCAGCCAATGCCGCTGGGGCATAGGAATTCTCGGGTGCGTGGGCCCGATCGCGGGGTTCGATCACTGCTGCCAGATCTCTCGGGACCCCGTACGTGGCGAAATCCTTGTCGACAGTGGCCAACGGTGCCGGTCCGCGGCTTGCTGATCGTGCCGGTGGGGATCGGGCTGCGTGGTGGAACCGGCTCTCGAGGGGCCGTTCCGTGCCCCGGCACCCGGTGCGGGGCTTCTTCGCCGGCGAAGTCCCGATGTCCGAACGGAACCCCTTGCGGAAGACCCCTCCTGAGAGGGCTAATTGGTATTCGAGGATTCCGCCCCGCCGCGTCGACTTGTCCAGCGGTCCGAGCGCGATCGAGTGCGCTGGGCGAGGTCGTCCGGTACCACTACAGCGAGGTTGTCATGACCAAGAAATCGAGTGCGCTGGCAACAGCCCTGGCGATTGCATCAGTCATCACCGCCGGTGCGGGCGCGGCCACAGCCGAACCGGCACCTGCTCCCGTAGCGGAGCAACGGTCCGAAGCCATGGCCGGCTTTTCCGCTCTACCCTGCTTACCCTGGATCCTTCCGCCCGCCGTCAACGTCAGTGCGTTCCTGATCTGTCTCGCGTAACGTTCGCGCTATCGTCTGCATCGCCCGCGTCGTCGAGTATCAGGTGTCGACTGGTCCACGGGAGGTCCGAACGTGTGGCAGCGGCACTGACTCGACCCTGTCATTCGTGACTACATTCGATCGGCATTGCCGAGCAATAAAGCAGCTATTTGACTTACGCCCCGCGCTCTCCGAACCGGCCAGCGGGTGCGGCCGGTGGCGAGATCGACTGCCGTACCGCACGGTCAGGTGATGCCGCGGGACGTGATTTCCCCGGGAACACACCCGACCGCATGTCACGTGGACTCGGTCAGCCCTGCTGGGGCTCGGCGGCCGGGGCCCAGCGGTTGGCGGTGAGGGCGTAGCCGGGCAGCGCGTCGGTGGACATCTTGGATTCGTAGATGCGCTGGTAGCCGGTGCTCGCGATGCGCCAGACGCCGTCCTCGCGGCGGTAGGTGTCGTGGTAGTAGGCCGCGCCGCGGATCAGCAGACCGTAGTCGGCGGCGATCACGGTGTCCTCCAGACACCAACTGCCGGAAGCGGTATCGCCGTCGACGGTGATTTCCGGGTGGTTGGCGACGTGCACGGTGATGATGTTCCCGCTGAGCGCGCCGCGCATGAAATCCACGATCTGGTCGCGGCTGGTGAACTGGGCCGGCAGTCCGCCCGAGGGCGATCCGTAGGACCCGACGATGTCCGCGCAGAGCGTATCCCCGAACTCGTCCCACTGCTTCAGATCCAGCGTGCGCAGGTAGCGATACTTGAGTGCGCGAATCGATTCGAGAGCTGCAAAATCCATACCGCAATGTAGCCGAATCGGACGTCTACCTACCAAGCATTTGCTACGGTTCGGACATGATTTCCACCCTGGTCTGGGGCACGGGCAATGTGGGCCGTGCCGCCATCCGGGCCGTCGTGGCGCATCCGGGTCTGGAGCTGACCGGCGTCCTGGTCCACAACCCGGCCAAGGTCGGCCGTGACGCCGGTGACCTGGCCGGACTGGACAGCGAAGTGGGGATCGCGGCGACCGCCGATATCGACGCCGCGCTCGCGGCCGGACCCCGCGCCATCGTGTACGCCGCCTCCGGCGACATCCGTCCCGACGATGCCCTCGCCGATATCGAACGCGCCCTGCGTACGGGGGCCGTGGTGGTCACGCCCGCGCTCTACGCGCTCTACGACCATCGCAGCGCTCCGATCGAACTGCAGGACCGGGTGTCGGCGGCCATTGCGGAGGGCGGCGGCGCCCTGTTCGTCTCCGGCATCGACCCGGGCTGGGGCAACGATGTCCTGCCGCTGCTCATGAGCGGCCTGGGCAGCAGCGTGGATGTGCTGCGCTGCCAGGAGATCTTCGACTATTCCACCTACGATCAGCCCGACTCGGTGCGCTACCTGGTCGGCATGGGCCAGCCCCTGGACTATCAGCCGCCCATGCTCGCTCCCACCATCCCGACCATGGTGTGGGGCGGGCAGATTCGGATGATCGCGCGCGGACTGGGCGTGGCGCTCACCGACATTCGCGAGGTGGTGGAGCGCCGCGCGCTGGACGAGACCGTCGAGACCGAGCGCATGGGCAAATTCGAGGCGGGCACCCAGGGCGCGGTGCGTTTCGAGGTGCAGGGCATCGTCGACGGCAGCCCGCGCATCGTCATCGAGCACATCACCCGCATCCACGCGAGCTGCGCCCCCGACTGGCCGCATCCGCCCAGTGGTGCGGGCGCGCACCGCGTGCTCATCGAGGGCCGCCCGCGCATCGAGATCACCGTGCAGGCCACCGACGAGGACGGCAATCACTCCGCGGGCGGAAACGCCACCGCCGTGGGCAGATTGGTGAACGCCATCCCGTGGCTGGCCGACGCCGAGCCCGGCCTCTACGACGCCCTCGACGTCCCGCTGCCGTTCGGCACTCTCGGAAGGAACCCATCGGCATGATCATCGACATTCCCGAGGGTAAGGACCCCATCGGCTACGTGTGGGGCGAAATGGTGCCCGGCATCGGCGTGGCGGCCTCCAACTTCTCCCTTGCCGTCTACTCGCACAGCACCCTGGGACTGCGCGAATTCGAGGCCGCGCGGCTGCGCATCGCCCAGATCAACGGCTGCCTGTTCTGCCTGGACTGGCGCACCGATCGCAATGGCGAGAAGGTCGAGGAGTCCTTCGCCGACGACGTGACCGAGTGGCGCACCACCGAATCCTTCGATGACCGCACCCGGATGGCCGCCGAGTATGCCGAGCGCTACGCCCTCGACCACCACGACCTCGACGACGAGTTCTTCGCGCGGATGAAGACGCTCTACTCCGACGCCGAGATCGTCGAACTGTCCATGTGCCTGGGCTCCTGGCTGGCCTTCGGCCGCCTCAACCACGTGCTCGGCCTCGACGCCGTCTGCGTGCTGCCAGGACATACCGCGCAGCAGTAGCGCAACGGCCGGGGTGCTGCCCGCCCCTGCTCGGCAGCACCCCGGCCGGCGGCCGCGTCAGTTCCTCCGGTTGAACACGTCGGTTCCGAAGCGCGGCAGACCTGGTGCGGCGGCATAGCCCAGATACGGCAGGCCGAATCGATCCTCGATGCTCGCCAGCAGCGAATAGTGGTTGTACGGCGTGTCACTGAAGGTGCCCGGCGTCACCGACTGGGGTGAGATGACCAGGGCGCCCACCCGGCCGCCGCCGAGGCCGGCGATACCCGGCAGGGCGCTGTTCGGGCCGGGACCCTCACCACAGCAGGCCGAGGAATCCTGTTGTGGCCCATCGGATTCGTCGAAGGTGATGATCAGGATCCCGTTCTGCTGGAAGGCCGGGGCCGAGGTGATCACCGGAACCCACTCCCGCAGCCAGAGATCCGCGGACGCCAGCCCGCCCGGAGCGCCCGTGACACAGGGGGAGTCGTGCCCGTCGTCGCACAGGTCCGGGGTGATGTAGGCGAAGTTCGGTGTCGTATCCGGCTGTGCCAGATCGCTCTTCAGCGCACCGAGATCGACCACCTGCTGCTGGCAGGCGGGCGAGTCGACGATTTCGTGGAAGTACACGAACGGGTTGTGCCGGGCCGCGTACTGGCTCGCGACGGTCGCCTTCTGGGTGGTGTCCTGGCTGTTCAGGGCTGGATGGCGGCAGGGTGTGCCCATATCCTCCATATAGCCCTTCCAGCTGCGGCCCGCCCCCGTCAGCTGCCCGGCGAGAGTCGGCACCGACGCGGGGTACACGCAGCCCTGACCGACCGCCTGGCCGGGCGGAACCGTTCCCGCGCCGGTGAAGTCGCTGTAGATCTGGCAGTCGGCCTGGGTCTCGGCATTCGGTCCCTGACCGGACATCTGGGCGATGTAGTTGTCCAGACTGTTGTGCCCGATGCCGTAGTACTGGCTCAGCAGCACCCCCTCCGACCGCAGGGTCTTGCTCAGATACGGTGCGGCCGACGCCGGTCCCCAGGTCTCGTCGTACCCCTTGTTCTCCAGCTGGATCACGAAGATGTGCGGCGCACCGGGATCCGCGCTCGCATGCGGACCGTAGCCGACGGCCAGCGCGGCAATCGTGAACACCAGCACCACGATGAGTTGGCCGAGCCGGCGCATCACAGACTCCATCCCGTCGATGCGGCCACGGCGCGCAGGGTATTCCACTGCTCGAAGTCGGCGACCACGGCCGGGGCGCACACTCCCGGCGGTGCGGGCGGCACATTCCATTGCGGCGCAGCGAGATTCGGGGCGCTGCCGAAGTCGAGCACCTCGGCGATATTGCGGGCGGCGGCGTCGCGCGGGGTGAGGGACGGCAGCCCCCACCGCCATTCGATGGCCTTGAGCACCGAGGTGTGGTCGTAGACCTCGTGGGCCACGTGCCCGCGCCGCGCCAGCGGGGAGATCACCAGGCACGGCACCCGGAATCCGCGCAGCCCCCAGTCCGGGTTGGCGTCCGGCGCGACCTGCGGTGGCACGTGGTCGAAGAAGCCGCCCCACTCGTCGTAGTTGATGATCAGCAGGGTGCGCGACCAGGCCGGGCTGCTGGTGACGGCCTGATAGACCTGGTTCAGGAACGCCTGTCCGGCACGGATATCGGCGTGCGGATGATCGTCGGCCGAGGTGCCGGTGTCCTCGTCGAGGAACTTGGGATCGACGAAGGAGACCGCGGGCAGCGTCCCGGCCGCGCAATCGGACAGGAAGGTCGCGAACGGGCGTGAGATGGACAGGTACTTGCTGCCCCACAGCGCCAGGAACGGCGTGTCGTAGAAGTAGTAGCGGCCCTGAATGCCGGCCGCCGCCAGGCGATCCCAGATGGTCGGCAGGGTCGAGATGGTGGTCGAATTGTGGATGCGGTCCGTTTGCGCGGCATGCTGATAGAAGCGATTCGGATAGGTCTCGGCCATGATCGCCGAGAAGTAGTTGTCGCACACCGTCCACGCCGGCGCCGCATTTCCGTAGAAGCCGAGATCGCCCTGCTCGTAATAGCCGATCGAGAATTCGTCGTTGGTTCCGGCGCGCAGCCAGCCGTCGCACCTGCCGTCGTTGTACTCGACGCGGCCGCCCTCGAAGGAGTGGTCGGGATCGTTGTACTGGCAGCCCTGCGTGGTCGCCAGGTGGAAGGTGTTGTGTGCCAGGCCGTTACGGTCGGTGAAGGTCAATCCGGCCTGCCTGCCGTTCGCTCCGGGCAGCCAGCCCAGGTAGTGGTCGAACGAGCGGTTCTCCATCATCACCACGATGATGTGGTCGATACCGGAATCCGCGGGCGCGGGCAGCGAGGCGGCGGAGGCGCGCGAGGCCGTCGATCCGAGGGCCGCGCCGACCGCGAGGGCTCCCGCTCCGGCGAGGACCGTTCGGCGGCTGGTGGTGGTACTTCGAAGAAAATCTGTCACGGGTTATGCATCGCGCCGAGGATTACCGGCGAGTAACCAGTGTGGCGAAATTGAATGAGGAACAGATGAACGCGTCAACTATTGGGCGTGCGACCAAATTAGTATGGCATGTCCGGCATTTCCTGCCCACCCCACATTCCGTCCTTGCTGGGCCGTTGGCGGGGGAGTACTCTGGCCAGAGTAAGTGGATACTCTGATCAGAGCACTCGGAGGTGAGTGTGGCTGGGAAACGGGCGTTCCGCCGGGTCAATCCCCTGGCACTGGCCGTACTCGTGCAGCTCTGGGAGCGGCCGATGCACCCGTATCAGATCTCGCAGACCCTCAAACAGCGGGGCAAGGACGGCAGCGTGCGGATCAATTACGGCGCGCTGTACCCGGTGGTCGAATCACTGCTGAACCAGGGTTTCATCGAGGTCGTCGGCGCCGAACAGGACGGCAACCGGCCCGCGCGGACCGTGTACCGCATCACCCCCGACGGTGTCGTCGAGATGCGGGACTGGTTGCGCGCCTGGATATCCGAACCCGAGAAGGAATACCCCCGGTTCATGGCCGCGCTGTCGTTCCTGCCCGCGCTCGGACCCGACGAGGCCGTCGCCCTGCTGCGGCGACGAGTCACGGTGCTGGACAAGCAGATCGCCGAGATCCGCACCGCCACCGACGCCGTCGTCTCCTGGCTGCCCGAAGTGCTGCTCATCGAGGGCAACTACGAGATGCACATGCTCACCGCCGACCGCGACTTCACTGCCGCCCTGGCCGCCCGCATCGAATCCGATGAACTGGGCGGCATCGAGGGCTGGCGCACCATGGCCGCCCTGGCCGCCGAATACCCCGCCGGCCGGGTGCCCCCGGACATCGGCGACAAGCTGCTCGAGGAATGGGGGTTACCGGCACCGCCGACATGAGCCGGGCAATCGGCCCGGCAACAAACGACGGCCCGGGTGCGCCAACACCCGAGCCGTCGCCGAATCCGAACGACCGATGGCGAACCGCCGGATGCTCGAACCGCATTTCCAGCATATCCACCGGTCCCGTGGTCGTTCGTCACACCTGACAAGGAACGAACAACCATGTCCGTCACACCCATGCCCTCGGCCGCGGTCGAGGTGCACGACCTGGTCAAAACCTATCCCGGCGGCCGCCGCAAGCCCGATGTGCGGGCCCTCGACGGCCTGAGCTTCGGCATTGCCGCCGGCACCGTCTACGGCATGCTCGGCCCCAACGGGGCGGGTAAGTCCACCACCACCAAGATCTGCACCACCCTGTCGCGAGCCGATTCCGGGACCGCGCGGGTGGCCGGATTCGATGTCACCACCGACGCGGCCGCCATCCGGCATCGCATCGGCTACGTCTCGCAGGGCTCGGGCGCCGACCCGCGGCAGACGCCCTTCGAGAACCTGGTCATGGCCGCGCGCCTGCACGGTCTGACCCGCCACGACGCGGTGACCCGGGCCGACGGCCTGCTCGATCAGTTCCAGCTCACCGAGGCGCGAAACCGCAAGGTGTCCAAGCTCTCCGGCGGCATGCGGCGCAAACTGGACGTCGCCGTCGGACTGGTGCACACGCCGTCGGTGCTGTTCCTGGACGAGCCGACCACCGGCCTGGACCCGCAGGCGCGGGCCGAGATGTGGTCGGAGATCCGGCGATTGTCCACCGAGGCGGCCCTCACCGTGGTGCTCACCACTCACTATCTGGAGGAGGCCGACGAGCTGGCCGATCGCCTGGTCATCATCGATCACGGGCGCGCGGTCATCGAAGGCACACCGGCACAGCTGAAGTCGACACTCGACGGCGATACCCTCACCGTCGAACTGATCGCGCCGGATGTGGCCACCGTGCGCGCGGTCGGGGAATCCATTCCAGCACTGCGGGATATCGTCGTCGAGCAGGACGGGCCCAACGGCAAGCTCATCGCCCGCACCGACGACCCCTCCGGTATCGTCGGCCGGGTCATCGCCGAATTCGACGCCGCCGCTATCGGTTTCGGTGCCGTCTCCATCTCCCGGCCCTCCCTCGACGATGTGTATCTGCACTATGCGGGCCGCTCGTACCGGGCCGACAACAACCGCGACCGGGCGGAGGTGGCGGCATGACCGCCCTCACCTACGACCTGCCCATCACCCGCGAAAACCCCACGGCCGGTTGGCCGGTGGCGGCCGGGCAGATCTTCCGGCGCTGGATGGTGAACACGTTGCGCGAATCCTGGGGCGTGTTCGCGGCGCTGCTGCAGCCCATCGTGTGGATTCTGCTGTTCGGGCAGGTCTTCGAATCCGTCGGCGACATCCCGGGATTCGGGGCGGCCAACTACATCACCTTCCTGGCCCCCGGTGTGCTCATGATGACCGTGCTCTACTCGGGCGTCTGGGCGGGCACCGGATACATCGAGGACATCGACAACGGCGTGATGAATCAGCTGCTCACCGCACCGATTTCGCGCAGCGCGGTGGTGGCGGGCCAGCTCGGCGTGCAGCTCACCATCGGCCTGGTCCAGTCCGCGCTGGTCCTGCTCATCGGATTCGCCGGCGGCGCACGCTATCCCGGCGGCGTGACCGGCATCGCGCTGGCCCTCGCCGCGGCCACCCTGCTGGCGGCCGTCTTCTGCGCGGGCTCGGTGGCCCTGGCCCTGATCTCCCGCAGCCAGATCGCCCTGATCGGCATGTCCCAGCTGATAATCCTGCCCCTGACCTTCCTGTCCTCGGGCATGATGGCCACCTCTCTCATGCCGGGCTGGGTCCGGGCCATCTCCAAGTTCAACCCGGTGACCTGGGCGGTCGACATCGGCCGCACCGGCCTGGCGGGCACCGCCGACGCGGGCTTCGTCGCCGCCCACCTCGGTTACCTGACCGCCCTGGCGGCGCTCGCCTTCCTCTGGGCGCTGTCGGCCTTCCGCACCTACCAGCGGACGCAGTAACAGGCCGAACACGCGAAAGTCCGGCCTGCGTGGCGATCTTGCCCGCAGGCCGGACGTCGTGCGTGAGAGCTACGAGAGCTGGTTCGCCCTACTTGTCGAACAGCGCCAGATACTTGGTCTGCCCGAACATCTCGGCCGCGTCGCGCGCGGACGGGCTGCCCGCGTTCGGATCGGCCCCGGCCGCCAGCAGGGCGTGGACGATATCGTCCGAGCCCTTGAAGACCGCGCCGGACAGCGGGGTCTGGCCCTTGTCGTTGCCGAAGTTGGGGTCGGCCTTGCGTTCCAGCAGGGCGTTCACCGCCTCCGGGTGCGAGTAGTAGGCGGCCAGCATGAGCAGCGTGTCGCCATTCTCGTTGGTCAGGTTCACCGGCACCCCGGCGTCCAGGTACGCGCCCAGGGTGGCGGCATCGCCGCTGCGGGCCAGATCGAAGATCTTGCTCGCCAGCTCGAGTACTTCCGGATCCAGGTCGTTGGGTTCCACCAGGCCACTCTAGCCAGCGGGACCGCCACGGCCGAGTGAAGTTCCCGTATAGGAATCGGCGTGCTCAGGAGGTGATGATGAGCAGCTCGGTCTTCGACGCGATCTCGGTGCGCAGCCCGGACTTCTCGGCCACCCGGGCCAGCCCGTCGATATCCGACGGCTCCGACCGCGACAGCACCAGCGCGCGCGCCAGCAGGCCCTTGTGGTGTTTGTTGAAGTGGCTCACCACGGTTCGCTTCCCGTCCGGCCGCTCGGTCAGCACCGTCGCGGTGACCGCGCCCGGGACCCGGCCCAGATTCTGATAGGTGCCCGACCGCAGATCCACCACCAGGTGCCCGGCCGTCTCCGCGCGCAGCGCCGCCGGCAGCGCCGCCTTCCACAGCGACTGCAGCGTCGGCAGACCCGGCAGCTTCGACCCGCCCGAAAGCCGGTAGGCCGGAATCGGATCGCCCGCGCGGATCACCCCGAACAGCGCCGAGCCGATGCCCAGGCGGGCCTCGGCCTTGGCGCGCTGGGCCTTGGTGAACCGGGCCACATCGAGCGCGTCGTAGAGCACGCCCGTGTAGCGGTCCAGGGCCGGGCGGGTGGCGGAGGTGCGCAGGGCGGCATTGCGCGCGATCTCCGCGTCAGCCCCCTTGCCCAGTGCCAGCGCGGCGCGCGAGGCGTCGGGATCGGCGGCCAGCGCGATCACCTCGGTGACGAGTTTGTCGCGCACCGCCGTGAGCTGCGGCATCGCGAGGGAATCCAGGTCCAGGGGACTGCCCGAACCACCGTCGGACTTGGTTTCTGAGGGAGGCAGCAGCACCAGCACGAGCCAACACGGTAATGCCTTGTGAACTGTGCGCGAGCAGGGGCTACTGTGTTGAGCCGTGATCACCCGTCTCTCCCACCTGTTCCTGCGCACCCTGCGCGACGACCCCGCCGACGCCGAGGTGCCCAGCCACAAGCTGCTGGTGCGTGCCGGTTACGTGCGTCGCATCGCGCCCGGCGTCTACTCGTGGCTGCCGCTCGGCCTGCGTACGCTGCGCAAGGTCGAGGATGTCGTCCGGTCGGAGATGAACGCCATCGGGGCCCAGGAGATCTCGCTGCCGGCGTTGCTGCCGCGCGAACCGTACGAAACCACCAACCGCTGGACCGAGTACGGCGACGGCCTGTTCCGGCTCAAGGACCGCAAGGGCCAGGACTACCTGCTCGGCCCCACCCACGAGGAGCTGTTCGCCCTCACCGTGAAGGGCGAGTACAGCTCCTACAAGGATCTGCCGGTCACGCTGTACCAGATCCAGACCAAGTACCGCGACGAAGGCCGCCCGCGCGCGGGCATCCTGCGCGGGCGCGAGTTCATCATGAAGGACTCGTACTCCTTCGACCTCGACGAGGACGGGCTGAAGAACAGCTACAACGCCCACCGCGAGGCCTACCAGAAGATCTTCGACCGCCTCGGCGTCAAGTACGTCATCGTGGCCGCCACCTCCGGCGCCATGGGCGGCTCGGCGTCGGAGGAGTTCCTGGCCGACAGCCCCGTCGGCGAGGACACCTACGTCATCTGCCGCGAATCCGGTTACGCCGCAAACGTGGAGGCCGTGGTCACCGCCGCGCCCCCGGCCATCCCGCTCGAGGGCCAGGCCGACGCCGTCGTCCACGACACCCCCAACACGCCGACCATCGCGACGCTGGTCGACTGGGCCAACAGCGCCAACGTGCTGGGCCGCGAGGTGACCGCCGCCGACACCCTCAAGAACGTCATGGTCAAGCTGCGCTACCCCGACGGCAAGACCGAGATCCTCGGTGTCGGCATCCCCGGCGACCGCGAGGTCGACGACAAGCGCCTCGGGGCGTCCGTCGAGCCGGCCGAGGTGGAAATGCTCGACGAGACCGACTTCAAGGCCAACCCGTTCCTGGTGAAGGGCTACATCGGCCCGAAGGCGCTGCAGGCCAATGGCGTCCGCTACCTCGTCGACCCGCGCGTGGTGTCCGGCACCGCCTGGATCACCGGCGCCGACGAGCCCGGCAAGCACTACGTCGGCCTGGTCTCCGGACGCGACTTCACCCCCGACGGCACCATCGAGGCCGCCGAGGTCCGCGACGGCGATCCCTCGCCCGACGGCCGCGGCGTCCTGGAAGCCGCCCGCGGCATCGAGATCGGCCACATCTTCCAGCTCGGCCAGAAGTACACCGACGCCTTCGAGGTCGACGTGCTGGGCGAGAACGGCAAGCCGGTCCGCCTCACCATGGGCTCCTATGGCGTCGGCGTCTCCCGCATGGTCGCGGTGCTCGCCGAGCAGATGCACGATGACAAGGGCCTGCGCTGGCCCCGCGAGGTCGCCCCGTTCGACGTCCACGTCGTCATCGCCAACAAGGACGAGGGCGCCCGCGCCGGCGCCGAACAGGTTGCCGCCGAACTCGATTCCCTCGGCTTCGAGGTCCTCCTCGACGACCGCACCGCCTCCCCGGGCGTGAAGTTTAAGGACGCCGAACTCCTCGGCATGCCCTACATCGTGGTCGTCGGCCGCGGCTGGGCCGATGGCAAGATCGAACTCCGCGACCGCTTCGCCGGCACCGCCGAGGAACTCCCGGCAGAGACCGCCGTGGCCTCGGTCGCGGCCAAGATCCGCGGCTGATCCTTCCGAATCCGAAGTGGCGCATCACCTTCCGGGTGATGCGCCACTTTCGTCACCGGCTCCGGTCGTCGTCCGGTCGCCAGATGTTCCAGCCGAGCCCGTGCCCGCGAACCATCTGCCTGACGGCAACCTCGTAGTACTTCTTCGCGTCACAGTCGTCCACGCACGCCAGGTGCCGATCGAGCCCGCTCTTCGCCTCGGCGAGCGTGGCGGGCCGCCGATAGGGCGCCCGGTGCCGATTACGGATCGCACGTGCCACAACCCGGCTCCATTCGACTCGCCGGAAACCGAATGACCTTCGCGGACCCGACTCTCTCCGCCTCGATCTTGATGATCTGTCCCGCCGCCATCTTCCGCTCACACATCGCGGTCAGGCAATCCTGATGCAACACAAGCGATTCCATCGCCTCCGCCGACGTCATCGCCGGTTCCCGCTCCCCGACATCGCAATTTTCCAGCCGTTCGTAGATGTCCACGACCCATTCACCTCCTGGCGCTCGCCAATTTCCTTGCGTCCGCGTCGGTGGCGGCCACGCCCTCTATTTCCGTACCGACCGGAATTTCTTATATCCTCGCCCAGGCAGGCGATGAAGACACCTGCCTCGACGATCGTCAAGAGCATCAAAGCCCAAGCATCCCAAGTCATTTCGACTCCCTATTGCTCTCGGATTCATTCCACCGCGGCGGGCCGACCCTGTCGCCGTCAGGTGCCATGCACTAAGCATGCGCTGAAAAGTGCTGCGGCAATACGTGCATGGCATACAGTCGCGTGAAATAAGATTGAGGTGCAGAACGCACATGTGCGTAGAGAACGTTTCCCAGATAGCGAGGCTAACGAAATGGCCGGTTTGACGGTCTCTCGCATGGATTTCGGAAACTTCATGAAATCTGTGCGATCAAAGGCGCCTCGTACGGCCCTGTCGACTGCGGCGGCCCACCTCGAGGTCACGCGATTTGTCCTGATGCGAATGGAGGAAGGCTCGCCGACCAAGCTCACCAGGCCGCAGATCAAGGACCTGCTCGAGTACTACCACGCTTCCCCGGAGGACCAGGCCAAGGCGCTCAGGCTTCTGGAAGAGGTTCGAGCACAGGACAATGCGGCCAAGGCGCAGGGGAACTCGAAAGGGTTCTGGCAGCCGTACAGCGACCAAGTCGCGCCGAACTTCGAGAAGCTCCTCCGGCTCGAAGGAGTGGCAGATCGGATCATCACCTACCAACCGGTAATCGTGCCCGGCTTGCTGCAGACCGCCGACTACCGGCGGGAAATCGTCCGCGTCACCCTGCCGCGCCTGTCCGCCGTGGACGTAGAACGGCGGGTCGAGCTCACCCAAAAGCGGCAAACACGACTAGATGATGCCGGTTTTCGGTTGGAGGCGTTCATATCCGAAGCGGTCTTGTGGAACAGGCCCGGATTGTCGGAGGTCATGTCAGTGCAACTGCGGTGGCTCGCCGAAGTTGGAGACCGGGACAATGTTGAGATCCGGGCGCTCCCGTTCGCTATCGGCCCACACCCAGGGCTTGTCATACAGCAGTTCATCCTGCTCCATCTGCCCAAAGGCACGAGTGGGATGACTTTGCCGCCAGTGGTATACGCCGAAGGCGCCATCGGCAGCGTTCTCCACGAGCACGCCGAAGAGGTCGACGAATATCGTGAAGCAATCGCCGGTCTTCGGGCTGTAGCGTTGACAGCGCAGGCCACCAGGGACTTGCTGGTGCGAATCGCAAAGGAGCACACGGCATGAAGAAGCCGGTAATGAGCGAGTGGTACAAGTCGAGCTTCTCCGATGCTGGCAAAGAGTGTGTCGAGGTTCGGCACGACCCAGCTGTCACGCTGGTGCGCGACATGAAGGACAACGGCCGAGGCCCGGTCCTGGCGTTCCCCGCCGACGTGTGGACGAACTTCATCGACAGCGGCATCTGGCAGCAGTGACGAACTGACCGCACGACGAAAGCCCCTGGCCCGGTGGCCGATCCAGTCGGCGGCTTTCGTCCGGGCGGGTTGAGCAGCAGTTTTCCGCGAATTCCTCAGTCGTAGTACGCGTTCAGGCCGGTTCGGCCGGCCGCCCTGGATGGCCGGTGGCAGGGTCGGGGCGGCCGGCGATCTGCCGGCCCACGTCGGTGCCCACTGCCAGCGTGAGGCTGAGGGTGATCGCCAGGGCCAATTGCGGTCCGCCGCTTGCGAAACGCCCCTCACTGAGGGCGAGCAGCCCGAGATAGAGCGAGCGGCCGGGGAGCAGGGGAGCGAGGGCGGGCACCATCAGAGGCAGGGTGCTGCTGCCCAGCACGCGGGCTCCGAGTCCGCCGAAGATCCCGATCAGTATGGCCGCCACGGCCGTCGCGGCCACGGGGGCCAGGTGCGCGACGACGAGGAGATGGTAGGTCGTGAAGCACGCCAGGCCGGTGGCCGTGGCCGCTGCTATCGCTCGCGGAGGAACCTCGTGAATGACAGCGAAGGCTGCGGTCAGCGCCCCGGCCGTCAGCACGAGTGCCCAGCCGGCAGTGGGAGCTTGGCCGAAGCTGGTGTCCTGCACGGTCGGTCCGGCCCCGGCCAGGCGGCCGATGTACAGGGTCCCGGTCACCCCGCAGACGATGGCGGTCAGCAGGAAGAATGCCTCGAGCAGGCGTGCGCCCGCGGTCAGGAAGTAGCCGGCCAAGCCGTCGTTGATCGCCAGCACGAGCGGGCGGCCGGGAAATTGCGCGAAGAGCGCGCCGGTGATCATGGCGCCCGCGTGAGACCGGTCGATCACCGTGCTCGCCGCGACACCGATTCCGGCTGCCGCTATGGCCGCGGCGCCGAGCTGGTAGAACGGCGCAGCCCCGGTCCGGGCTACGGCCGCCGCGGCGCGCTCGCCGATCAGGCCGCCGCCGAGCGCGCCGAGGAGCACCCACCAGCCGCCGCCCACCATGACCGCCGCGAAAGCCGAGACCAGCGCGGTCGCCACCGACAGCACCCACTGCGGGTATGGGCCGGGCCCGCGTTCGATCGCGGCCAGTTGCTCCGCTGCCGCGCTCGGTGACAGCCCGTCGGCAATGCGCGCGGTGAGACGCTCGACGTCATCCACACGGGTGTAGTGCGAGCCGCGATCCAGCACCGATCGATCCGCAGCCAGCGGCGCCACGTCCACCGATGGCTGGTACGACAGGCTGATCATGGAGAAGGTGACGTTCGGGACGCTGCCGTTCAAGCGGTATGCGCTGGTGACCGCGCGCATCGCGGCCTCGACTTCCCGGCAACTCGCCCCGCCGCCCAACAGTGCGGTCCCGATGCGCAGCGCCAAGTCGAGTACCCGTGGAGGGGAAGGGGCTGCGGCACGGTGATGCCACATCCGTCCCCTTCGAACGCGCACCGCCACTCGCGGCGACGATCGCGCCGCTCTCGAATCTGCTCCGCGCAGCCACTCTCTCTTCCGTGCGTTCACGGTCCTACCGACTTGCACGACAACTCAAATCACGGTCCCGGCCTTGATGACATGGCGCAGGGTCTGCTCGGGCCGGGTGAGCACGCGGATATCGTCGAGCGGATCGCCATCGACGACGAGCAGGTCGGCGTGGGCTCCGACGTCGAGGGTGCCGATGTCGCCTTCCATGCGCAGCAGCCGGGCAGCCGTGGTGGTGGCGGCGCGGAGAATGTCGGCCGCCGGCTGAATTTCGGCGCGCAGGGCGAATTCTCGCAGCTGTGCGCTGTGCAGCGGGCCGAGCAGATCGGTGCCGAAGACCAGGTTGACCCCTGCGGTGTGGGCCCGTTCGAGTGCGGACATGGCCGCTGCGTGGACATCGGCGATCTTCTTGTACGACTGTTCGGGCATTCCGACGGCCTTGCCGAACTGGGCCATCTGGTCGTAGGTCACCAGCGTGGGGACCAGGAAGGCGTCGCGTTCGAGCAGCAGGCCGATGGTTTCGTCGTCGATGAGGTTTCCATGTTCCACGCAGCGGACGCCCGCCCGCAGCGCCCGGTTGACGCCGCGCGGGTGGTAAGCGTGCGCGGTGACATAGCGGTTGTGTTGCTCCGCCTCGGTGACCGCCGCACGGATCTCCTCATCGGTGTACTGGACCGCCGATATCTCGTCGTGCGGCGAGGCGACGCCTCCGCTGATCAGTATCTTCAGATGCGAAGCGCCCTTGCGGAATTCGTCACGCGCGGCGGCGCGCACCTCGTCGACACCGTCGGCGATGCGGGCGAAGGCGGGACGACTCTGGCAACAGGGCATCGCGTCGTCACCCAGTGGGCGGATGTCCCCGTGCCCACCGGTCTGTGACAGCGCCTTCCCGCCGTAGACCAAACGCGGACCCACAGCGAGCCCTTCCTCGATGGCCCGGGCCATCCCGTAGTCGGCGCCGCCAACGTCGCGGACGGTGGTGAATCCGCGCCGGAGCATGCGCTCGGCTTCCTTCAAGGCCCGGACAGTGGCGTACCCGGGGGTCCAGCCGGCCGCTTCCTTCGGGTCGAAGGTGGTCAACAGCAGATGCACGTGTGCGTCGATCAGACCCGGCAGCACTGTCGCCCCGGCGACGTCGAGCACCGGCACGTTCTCCGACACCGTCGGCGGGCGCCCGGTGCCATGGCCCGCGATGCGACCGTCGGCGACCTCCAGCCATGAAACATCGCTCAGCTCACCGTCTTCGGGATGCAGGAGCTGAGCGTTCGTGATCAACAGGCGATCGGGATTCGAGGAACTCATGCCCGGTTTCCTTCCAGTAATAGCCAAGTTGAATGCAACAATAGATGCATAAGATTGATCTGTGCAATGATTGTTCCATGGAGTTCACATCACTGTCGCTACGCACCTCGCCCGGCCGCCGTGACGAGCTGGTCGAGCTTTATCGCTCGCTGGGCATCCTCGAAGCCGCGGGCGCCCTCGCGGCGCAGGTTCTGATTCCGGCGGACGAGCCGGACACGATCGTCGTCACAGCCCTGTGGGCCGACGCCGACGCCTGTGCGGCCTGGCAGAATTCACCCCGGCGTCAGGAATTCGCCCTGGCCATGACGCCCTTCTTCGACTCTGCCGACGCCATCGGTACCCGCGGCTTCCACGTCGCGCACCACACGACGCAGTGACAAGGGCGCCTACCCCCCACAAGGAGACGACACGTGAGCATCGACGCATGGCTGGCCGAACACGCCTCGCGTGACACGCTCGGTCCCCAAGCCGAACGTGTTGCGCAGGTGCTCGTCCGGGCGCCGCAGTTCGCCAGCTACTCCTCCGCCCGCGAGATCGCCGAACGCGCCGGCGTCAATGTCTCCACCGTGGTCCGCACCGCGCAGCAACTCGGCTTCGAGGGCTGGCCTCAGCTTCGCGAGGAACTCCGCGCCCTCTACCTCGCCTCCGTCTCCTCCGGAGACATCTCCCTCGGCCCCGCGGCCGCCGACCCCGCAGCCCAGATGCTGCGGCAGGACGCCAACAACGTTGTCGCACTGGCCACCTCCGACAACCTCGCCGCCATCCGTGCCACCGCCCGGGCCATCAAAGCGGCCCGCCGCACACTCATCATCAGCTCCGGCAGCGGAGCCGGTCCCGCCCACATCCTCGGCTACCTCGGCGCCATCGCCGGGCACGACATCCGGCTTTCCCTCGGCTCCTCCACCACGCAGGCCGTCGACGTCGCTCGCCTCGAAGAGGGTGACTGCCTCATCACCATCAACATCTGGCGGCTGACCCGAACACTGCGCGGCCTGACCCGACTCGCCCGCGACCGTGGCGCCACCGTCAGCGTTCTCACCGACCTCCGAACCTCCCCCCTCGCCGGGGACGCCGACCACCTCATCCTCACCCCCATCGAGGCCACCCATGCCGGACCATCCCTCACCGGCGTAGTCGCCGCAATCCAGGCCATTCTCAGCGAACTCGCCGACGACGACGCGATCCGCGCCTCGGGCCGGATCCAGCAAATGTGGCAAGACCTCGACCTCATGGACGACCAACCCTGAACCTGCTCACGGCATCCGGACCCGCTGCGCGGGTGGCGAGTTCGTTGTCGGTTAACCGCCGCCGGGGCGGCTGGATCCCGTGATCAGCCGGCGTCATCGAGAGAACCCGGGGAGAGTGCCGCGTGTAGCCAGTGTTCAGCTCGGGTCGCATCCAGTCCTCGTCTCGCTGCCGGAGATGACTGTTTTCCGCCGCTGATTACCTGAGTAGGATTCGGTTCAGGGTGATCGCAGATGGGGGTATCTCATGGACGATATCCGTTGACATGCTGAAACCATTCGCGGTCGGAGACGTGAGTGTGGGGTATGTCTTCCGGATCGGCGGCCGCGCGCCGAAGTCCGGCCAGTAGATCCAGATTGCTGGGACATTGCTCTCCGAAGTGGGATTTACCGAAGTGGGATTTACCGCGGCACCGTCGACCGCGCCGCAACCCCCGGATGGTCACGACGACGTAGTCGTTACGAACGAGACATGCGAGGTGACGAAATCGATCAGGCGTAGCAGTCGCTTCACCGAGTCCACCGGAAAGGCAATGATGATGACGAACGAGACTTACCGAAGTTCCACGCGTCGGCTGTTCACCACGGTCGTGCTGGCGGGGGTGGCGATGGCAGTTCCCGCGATGGCGGCGGTTCCGGCCGCGACCGCGCTGAGCGCAGCGCCCGGCCTGGTGCAGGTCGATCGGCCTTGGGGGTGGGCTGGTAATCATGCCGCGCCGGCTCCGCCACCTCCGCCGGTCCCGCCCCATGGCTGCGACACCGAAGACTGCGGGCAAAACGGCGGGGGCGGCAACAGCTGCACCGACCCCAGCCAGACCGGGAACGGCTGCGGCGAGAACAGCGACAACGGTGGGACCGGAGGTGGACCAGCGGTCGCCGAGGCCCACGGAATCCACTACACCACGGTCACGCCGCAAGAAGTCGAGAGGTAGCGCGCCCGAGTCGACATCCCCTGATCCTGTTCGGCCACAACATGATCCGCTCCAACACCGTGCCCCTCTGCCTGCCTCTGGTTTTGGGTCGCCAGTGTTGCTGACGGTATCCAGGGATCATCGACGAATGGACTGTGAGTCCGAAAAGGCCCAAGGTTCAATTGGACCTCAGGCCAGATCATCAGAGGCTGGTCGACGCCGTGGCGAACTCACCGGCGCTCGCCAGCGCGATGTCCTCGTCGACCTCGTGCCGGGTCAAGCGCCGGCTGCCGGCGCCGAGGCCGAATCCGGCCAGTAGTGCTGCTACCGCGAAGAAGGCCGCGCCGGTGAAGAAGGCGATGCGGTAGGCGCCTTCGGCGGGCAGGGCCACGGCCGCACCGTTGGCGAGGGTGTGGAGCAGGGTGTCGCTGGTGAGGATCGTGACGACCAGCGCGCTGCCGATCGCGCCGCCCACGGTGCGCATGATCGAGTTGATCGAGTTGGCGATGCCGGTCTCGTGCGGTGCCACATTGGCGACGAGCAGGGCGGGCATTGCGGCGTAGGCGATCGCGATCGCGGCATTCGCGACGACCAGTGCGACAACGACTTCCGCGCTCGTCGTGTGGAGCAGCGCCAGGGCGGTGAGAGCGCACAGGCCGATGACGCTGGCGAGCAGCAGAACATAGCGCGGGCCGATCCGCCCGACCAGACGCCCGGCGATCGGACCCATCACCACGGACACCACCGCGCCCGGCAGCATGAAGGCCACACTCGTGCGCAGCACCGAGGCGTCGAAACCGAACCCCGCCAGCGCCCGCGGCGTCGCCACGAAATAGGTCGCCCCCAGGAACACGCTGAACATCGCGAAACCGACGCAGAAGCTGGCCAGGTTGGTCACCGCGACCGGCCGATGCGCCAGCAGCGAGGTCGCCACCAGCGGCTCACGCAGCTTGGACTGCAGCAGCAGGAACCCGGCCAGCACGATCGCCGCGGCCACGAACAGCGCGATCACTCGTGTGCTGCCCCAGCCCCATTCGTGTCCCTGCGAGATCGGCAGCAGCAGGCAGACCAGACCGGTGCCGAGGACCGCGGCACCCACATAATCGACACGGCCGCCCTGCCCCGCGCGGCGCGGCAGCGTGACGAACGCCAGCACCAGCACCATCGCCGTCAGCACGACGCACAGCCAGAAGATGCGGCGGTAGTCCGCACCGCCCTGCGTCAGCAGACCCGTCGCCACCAGCGCAACACCGCTACCAACGCCCAGGGTTGATGCGGTGACGGCCAATGCCCCGGTCAGGCGCTCGGCGGGAAGTTCGCGACGTAGCACGCTGATCGCCAGCGGGAACAGGCCGAAACTGGCTCCCTGCAGGGCTCGTCCGACGATGAGCAGATCGATGCTGTGTGCCGACGCGGCGAGCAGGCTGCCGGCCAGCGTGACCATGAGCGTCGCCAGCACAACCGGTTTGTGCCCGTAGACATCACCCAGTCGCCCGAGCAGCGGCGTCAGCGCCGAGGCGGCCAGCATCGTCGCCGTCGTCACCCATCCGACGGTCGTCGCCGAGACCCCGAGTTGCAGACCGATCTGCGGCAGCGCCGGTACGGGCAGTGTCTGAGCCATGGCCAGAAGAAACACAGTGCTGGCCATGGTCAGCACGATCGCGGTCGGCGACGAAGCACGCCGGAGCTCGAGCGGTGAGGTCATTGCTGGCACGCTACGCTGAAATCGACATAGTGTCGATTATGATAGACGCCACGTCGATTGCCGGAATGTAAATCGCTCTAGGGTGAGGTCATGGCGCAGAAGGGCGGACACGGAATGAACCAGACCCGAGAAACGACCGAAGGTCTCCGCCGCCGCGGCACCATGTCCAAAGGTGATCAGCGCGAGGCCCAGATCCTGGACGCGACCCGCCACCTGCTGACGAAGAAGCCGATGGCCAACCTGACCGTCGACGACATCACCAACGCGACCGGCATCTCACGCACCAGCTTCTACTTCTACTTCCCCTCCAAGCAGGCGGTCTTCGCCCGCCTCATGGAGGACGTGAGTGACCGCTACGCGCAAACCCACGTCTGGCTGCCGTCCACCGGCCCGCAGCGAGATCTCCTGCGCACCCAGCTCAGCGGAGCAGCCGAGATCTGGCACGACAACAGCGCGATCCTCGTCTGCTCACTCGAGGGCTACGACAGCAGCTACCCCCCGCTGACCGAGTTCATCGCCGGCATCCAGGCACGATTCACCACTGGGCTCGCGGCCAAGATCGACCGCGACCGCGCGGCCGGGCTCGCTCCCGAGGGGATCGACTCGGCAACGCTCGCGGGCCTGGTCTCGCTCATGCGCGACGGGCGGCTCTCCCAGTTGTCCGCGTCGCCCCAGAACGAAATTCCCAGCAGCATCGACGACCTCGCCGAGGCGATCTTGCGCCTGATCTACGGCCGGCTGGATTGACATCGCCATGCTGTGCCCGGGGCGCGGCCGGGATCGGCGGCTGATTCGCGAATCTGTCAGGCTATGAACGCAATTCGGGTCGGACACCGCATGGTGTCCGACCCGGATCGGCCGTGTTGTGCCGTCGCTCAGTTGTAGGACTTGGCGACGCCGTCGAGGAGGTGTTCGAGGGTGTCGTAGTCGGGTGGGCTGACCTGGTTGACGAGGTTCACGTCGACCGGGAGCTGGTGGGCGGCGGTGGCATTCGTGAACAGGCTCACATCGGTGGGGCGGAAGCCGTGTTCGGCGGCCAGGCGCTGCAGGTCGGGGTCGGTGGTGAGGAGCTTGCCGATCTGGTCGCCCTTGTCGTCGAGGGGGACCACGGTGTGCTGTGACATGACCGTCGGCTTGGGGTACGTCAGGACCATGTCGGGCTTGAGCTGGTTGTGCACGGCCGCGTCGACGTACTGGGCCTCGTAGATCCAGGCCATCGGGACCGTGCCCATGCCGTTGGACAGATAGTCCTTGAACGGGCCGTCGCTGCTCGACTCGGTGAAGCCCTGCCGGGTGAACAGGCGCGAAACACGGGACACCGCAAAGTCTTCCGCCTTGGCGCCGCGCACGATGGTGTTGTCATTGGCGACATAGGCGGTCACCGCCAAATACATGGCGGCCGAGTTGGAGGTGCGTGGGTCGGTCGTGGAGACCAGCACGTTCTTGGGCACCGAATAGGTCGAATTGCCCTCCAGCTGGTTCCACTGCACGCCCTTCTCGGCCAGCGACAGGTACTTCTCGACGTCGAAAGTCGTTGTCGCGCCGGGCTGCACGATCCCGGCCTGGGTCAGCAGGTCGGCGATGGGTTTGAAGGTGGCGATGGCCATGGGGGAGGAGAACGGCACGTACTTGCCGGTCACTCCGCTCTTGCGCTGAACCAGCTCCGCGGCGGCCGAGCTGGACGGGAAGGCGAAGTCGTACTTGCTCAGATCCACCGAGGTGGCGATCTGCCGGGAACCGGCGGGCTCCACCTCCACCTTGAATCCGTGCTTGGCCAGCGCGTCGGCCACCTTGGGATCGTCGAAGAACGCCGACTTCTCCGAGCCGGCCACACCGTGCACGGTGGTCAGGGCCGGCGCGGCGGTGGTTCCCGACGGCGAATCCGTTTGCCGCACAGCCATGATCACCGCGAACCCCAGCACCACCACGACACCCGCGGCGACCACGCCCAGCGCCCGCTTGTTCTCGACCAGCCGGGCCGGTACGAATCGCCCTGCGACAGCGGCGAATACGCTCGTGGTCTCCGCCGGATGCCCATCCGGCGAACCTTCCTCGCCGACCGCCGCCTTGGTCAGATCCACCTCCGTGGCAGCATTCATGGACCGCGTCGGATCCAATTCCCGCCGCGCAATCCGCTCGACGAGAATCGGTACGAACTCCCGCACCGAATGCCCCTCGAACCGCTTGCGCACCGCCCCCACCACGGCCTCGACCCGCTCCGCCGGATGCGCCTCGCCATAGTCCTCGACCAGGCGATTCGTCACCTCCCGCAGTGCCTTCTCTTCCCGCGCAGCATCGACCGCCACAGCATCTCCTCGACCTCACACCGAATTCCGTTGCACGGCAAGAAAAATGCGAAGGAGCCGCGCCGACCGGACCCTATGCCGCCAGAGTGCCCACACGTGATCGCCAATGCAAACGTCAAGTGCGCCTTCGGCGAATTCCTGATGACCACTCGGTCAGAACTCGAGTTCAGCCCACGGGATGTGGATGGGGAACGGGTGGTCGAAGCCGATGCCGTCCGTCGCGTCCGTGGTCCACTCGCCGACCATGATGTAGTTCGCCGGGTGAAGCGGAGCGACCCCTTCCGGCAGCCGGGCGTGGTCGGTATCCAGCCCCCAGACTCGGACGCTGATGATCCGGCGCGGGTCGCGTCCGAGGACGACATCCCAGTACCACGGAATACCAGCGCCGGCGTACCGGGCTTTCTTCGCCTCGATCAGGGGCTCGGTGTTGGAGGGCGACAGGACCTCGCCCGCAATGAGCACGTCCGCGGCGCGGATATCTTGGTAGTCCTGCTCGGGACATGGGTAGACCAGGAAATCCGGTGTGACGAAATCAGATTTCCCGGCCACGCCGAAGAAGATGTTGGATTCGGTGGACGCACGCCAGCAATGTTCTGGGTCCGTGCTCATCGCCTCACGCGCGCACCGGCGCAGGGCATTGCGCAACTCCACCGAGTAGTCCTGGTGTTCGGGTGGGCCCTTGCGGACCCATACCACGCGTCCCTCCCACAGCTCGATCTCCCCAGCGATCTCGTCCGGCAGTTGCTCGAGTTCCTCCCAGGTCATGAACTCTGGAAGGTCCGGACGATCGACATCCGAGGTCGGCATATCCGTCATGTTACCGAGACCGGTCGAAGGACCGGTCCACCGTTCGCTGCTTGTCACGAAACCCCCTGATGGTCTTTGCCCGAGGAGGATTCGAAGCCGGCTCAGTCGTGGATTGCCGCGGCCTCAGGCTTGGCCGGGGAAGGCGACGGTGGCCGGGCTGGCGCCCAGGATCGACTGCCAAGTGGCAAGGCGCACAGCGCATTCGGTGAGCGCGTCGATGCCGGTGCGGCGGAGGTCGGGGTTGCCGGCGCGTTCGACCACCGAGCGCCAGGCCGCCGCCGTGTCGGATTCGACGGTAACCGCCAGCTTGGCGGCCGGGATCGGGTCGTTCACCGGGACGGGCGAGGTGTAGGCGGCGGCGGGCTCGGGAACCGTTGCGCCGGAAGCCTTCAGGGTGTCGATGGTGGCGTCGCGGCGGGCGCGGTGGGATGCCGTGTACTCGGCGACGAGTTTGTCGCGGTCGTGGTTGGCGTAGGCGGCGATCACGCCGTAGGCGTAGACAGCGGCGTATTCGGCGCTCAACGCATCGATGAGTGCCTGCTGGTCGGTTGTGGTCATGCCAGGAGAACCCCCGCGTGGGTAGCGCACGACGCGCTGATCGAAGAGAGGAGACCGGCGCGGTAGCCGGAGAGCTGGGCCGAGAGGTCGGCGGCCGAGCGCTGGGACTGCTGGAGCTGGGTCCGCAGGGCGGTGACGGCCGGAGGCGGGACCGGCGCGGTCGGGGTGACCGGCGGGGTGCGGCGGCTGGGGGTGGTGCCGTCGCCGTAAACGCCGATGGCGCGGTCGATTTCGGTACGCAGGGCATCGGCGTGCGCGGTGCGCTGGGTGGCGATGGCCTGCAGCGCGCCCGCCTTGTCGGGAGAGGTCGCGATGGCGGCGGTCGCGGCGGCCGCGTCGGTACGAGCCGAGGTCTCCTGTGCGATCAGCGGATCCGGTGCGGCGGGAGTGTCGTCCCTGGTGCAGGCGGCCAGCGCGGCCACCGCCGCCACCGCCGCCACCGCCAGCGCGCCGCCACCGGCCAGCCGCAGCGCGCTGCGGCGGTTCACGGCGGGGAGAGGAGATTCGGGGGTGGGGGAGGACCCGGTTCGGTCCGGTGGGACCGTGAGACCGACGACACCGGCCGGAAGGCCGCTCTGACTGCTGGGCACGGCATACATGGTGCCAGCCATCGCGGGCAGCTTGCTGCGTGAGGGCAGTCGGATAGGCTGTGATCTGGAACGACGGGGAACCGTCACGGGCGCGTCGTGCTGGACACGCCGTCAGCACCACAGCGCCGACCATGCCGAACTCGAGCAAGTTGGCTGGTCCTTTACACTCTTTCCGCGCGTTACGCTAGACCTTCGGCACGGCATTTCGCCGAATCCACCCTCCCGAGGGCGGAGACGGGTCTGCCGACCGTGCCCGACCAGTATCGATACCGACAACTCAACCCGTGACAACTGAACCAGGAGCCGCCCCACATGCCGATGCCGACCGAGGAAAGGGTGAGCCAGCTAGTTGCTGAGCTCGTCGAACGCCGAGGATTCGACCTCGAAGGCGTCGCGATTTCGGCTGCCGGTACAGCGCAGGCCAAGCTCAAGGTCACCGTCGACAGTGACGGATCCCCCGACCTGGACGCGGTCGCGGAACTCAGCTCGGAGATCTCGCAGGCCCTCGACGACGCCGATGACTTCGGCGAAACCGCCTACCTGCTCGAGATCACCACCCCCGGCATCGACCGGCCCCTCACCTCCCCGCGCCACTGGCAGCGCGCCCGCGGCCGCAAGGTGAAGATCGTGCTGCGCCCCGGCGCCGAATCACCGGAGGAGAAGGGCAAGACCACGTTCGAGGCCCGCGCCGGCGTCGTCACCGACACCGACGTCGCGCTGGTCCTCGGTGGCAAGCGGAAGCCACACCGGGTGACGGTGCCGCTCGCCGATATCCAATCCGCCGTCGTGCAGGTGGAATTCAGTCCACCCGGCGCGGCCGAACTGGAACTCGCAGGGGGAGTAGCGCCGGGCCGTCCCCAGCCCGGCGCTCAGGAGGGATCCGAAAACGAAGCAGCAGAGTCCGATTCACTGACCGAAGGGATCGTGGAATGAACATCGAAATCGAAGCCCTGCGCGCGATTGTCGCCGACAAGGGGATCTCGATGGAGACGGTGATCTCCGCGATCGAGTCCGCCTTGCTCACCGCCTACCGGCACACCGAGGGCCACCAGCCCAACGCTCGCATCGACATCAACCAGAAGACCGGTGTCGTGCGCGTGATGGCCCGCGAGCTCGATACCGACGGCAATGTCATCTCCGAATGGGACGACACCCCCGAAGGTTTCGGCCGCATCGCCGCCACCACCGCCCGCCAGGTCGTGCTGCAGCGCTTGCGGGACGCCGAGAACGAGAAGTCCTTCGGCGAGTTCTCCACCCATGAGGGCGACATCGTCGGCGGTGTGGTGCAGCGCGACGCCCGCATGAACGCTCGCGGCACCGTCGTGGTCCGCATCGGCTCGGAAGCCCACGGCGCGGAAGGCGTCATCCCGCCCGCCGAGCAGGTGCCGGGCGAGACCTACGAGCACGGCGACCGCATCAAGTGCTACGTGGTCGGCGTCTCCCGCGGCCCGCGCGGCCCGCAGATCACCCTCTCGCGCACCCACCCCAACCTGGTGCGCCGCCTGTTCGCGCTGGAGGTCCCCGAGATCGCCGACGGCTCGGTGGAGATCGTGGCCGTGGCCCGCGAGGCCGGGCACCGCTCCAAGATCGCGGTGCGTTCGACGGTCCCCGGCGTCAACGCCAAGGGCGCCTGCATCGGCCCGATGGGCCAGCGCGTGCGCAACGTGATGAGCGAGCTGGCCGGCGAGAAGATCGACATCATCGACTACGCCGAGGACCCGGCCACCTTCGTCGGGAATGCGCTGTCCCCGTCGAAGGTTGTATCCGTCACCATCGTGGACCCCGAAGCCCGCGCCGCGCGGGTGGTGGTTCCGGACTTCCAGCTCTCCCTCGCCATCGGCAAGGAGGGCCAGAATGCCCGCCTGGCGGCCCGGCTCACCGGCTGGCGCATCGACATTCGCTCCGATGCGGCGCCCGAGGTCCAGGGTGGTGTGCGTCCCGCGGCGGCGGCCGGCGGAGGCGAGACCCACCGGGGTTGATCTTGCCGGATCCATCCGGCCCGGGTCGGTCCCGAGATTTGTGAAACAGACCCCTGGGATGACAGGTTGGTAACTTCCAAGGGGTACGGATGCGGAGATCGGGACGTGACAGCGGTAGAGTGGACGCAGGCTCAGCGCGAGTCTTCGGCTTCTCTGCGCGCCGAGCGGGTGTCAGCAAGATCGGCACCCGTCCGGACCTGCATCGGATGTCGCAGACGCGAGCTGGCCGCCGATCTGATGCGGGTCGTGGCGCAAGGGTCTGCCTCCGGGCAGGACGTTGCGGTCATTCCGGATCCGCGGCACAGACTTCCCGGAAGGGGTGCCTGGTTGCACCCCACTTCGGCTTGTCTGAGCCAAGCAGTTCGGCGCCGAGCATTCGGCAGAGCACTACGAGTGTCCGGACATCTGGATATCTCAGCCCTGGAGCATTACGTAGAGAACAGGCACGAGCACTCATGAGCAAACCGTGAAGTCCCAGAAATGATCGGCCTTCGAAATTAGTCGAGGTCGTGCGCGCGTCCCGTCGTGAAACGGGCTGCTGCGCTCGACCTCTGAGTGAGGAGAGCAGTGGCAGGCAAGGCCCGCGTGCACGAGTTGGCTAAAGAACTCGGTGTCACGAGCAAAGAACTACTCGCGCGGCTCAAGGAGCAGGGCGAGTTCGTGAAGTCGGCGAGCTCGACGGTGGAAGCACCCGTCGCGCGCCGGCTGCGGGAGTCGCTCGCACCCAAGAGCACCCCGTCCAATGGGGCCGCCAAGTCGGCGACCCCCAAGCCCAGTGGTGACGGCACCCCGCGTCCGGCCGCCAAGCCGGCCACCCCCGGTGCCGGTCCCCGTCCGGGCCCCCGCCCGACGCCGCAGGCTCCGGCCCCCGCGCCGCAGGCTCCGGCTGCCCAGGTGGCTCCGGCCGCTCGCGCCGAGTCGGTCGAGGCTCCGGCCGCCCGCCCGGCGGCCCCGGGCCCCAGGCCCGCTGCTCGCGAAAACGTCGCTCCCGCAGCGGCTTCCGCGTCGGCTACCCCGTCCGCTCCGGCCCCGCAGGCCCCGCGTCCGAACGCGCCGCGTCCGGGCGCCCCGGCCCCGCGTCCCGCGCAGCAGGGCAGCGCCCCGGCCCAGCCGGGCACCCCGCGTCCGGCCGGACCCAAGCCGGGTCCGAAGCCGCCGCGGGTCGGTAACAACCCGTTCTCCTCGGCTCCGGAGCGTCCGGCGCCGCGTCCGGCTCCCCGTCCGGGCCAGCAGCAGGGCGGCCCGCGTCCGGGTCCGGCCCAGGGCGGTCCCCGTCCGGGCCAGGGTGGTCCGCGTCCCGGCCCGCAGGGCGGCGCCCGTCCGGGTCCGGGCCAGGGTGGCCCGCGTCCGGGTCCCGGTCAGGGCGGTCCGCGCCCCGGCCCGGGTCAGGGTGGTCCGCGTCCGGCCGCGGCCGGTCAGGGCGGTCCCCGTCCGGGTGGCCCGCGTCCCAGCCCCGGCTCGATGCCGCCTCGGCCCAACCCGGGTGCCATGCCCGCGCGCGCTCAGCGTCCGGCCGGTCCGGGTGGCGCAGGCCGTCCGGCGCGTCCGGGTGGTCCCGGCGGCGCCGGTGGCGGTCGTCCCGGTGGCGGCGGCGGTGGCTACCGCGGCGGCGGCGCTCCCGGTGGCGGTCAGGGTGCCGGCGCCGGTGCCGGTACCGGTGGTGCTCCCGGTGGTTTCCGCGGTCGTCCCGGTGGTGGTGGCGGCGGTGGTCGTCCCGGTTCCGGTGGTGGTCGCGGCGGTGCCGCGGGTGCCTTCGGACGCCCGGGTGGCGCTCCCCGCAAGGGTCGTAAGTCGAAGCGGGCGAAGCGCGCCGAGTACGAGAACCAGCAGGCGCCCATCGCCGGTGGCGTGCGGTTGCCGCGCGGCAACGGCGAGATCGTTCGCCTCGCCCGTGGCGCGTCGCTGTCCGACTTCGCCGAGAAGATCGGCGCCAACCCGGCCTCGCTGGTGCAGGCGTTGTTCAACCTCGGTGAGATGGTCACCGCTACCCAGTCGGTGAACGAGGAGACCCTCGAGCTGCTGGGTTCGGAGATGAACTACGTCGTGCACGTGGTCTCTCCGGAGGACGAGGACCGCGAGCTGCTCGCCAACTTCGACCTCACCTACGGCGAGGACGACGGCGACGAGGAAGACCTGCAGGTCCGTCCGCCGGTCGTGACCGTCATGGGTCACGTCGACCACGGTAAGACCCGACTGCTGGACACCATCCGTAAGGCCAACGTCCGTGAGGGCGAGGCCGGCGGCATCACCCAGCACATCGGCGCCTACCAGGTGCTGTCCGAGGTCAACGGCGACGACCGTCTCATCACCTTCATCGACACCCCCGGTCACGAGGCGTTCACCGCCATGCGTGCCCGTGGTGCGAAGGCCACCGACATCGCGATCCTCGTGGTCGCGGCCGACGACGGCGTCATGCCGCAGACGGTGGAGGCCATCAACCACGCGCAGGCCGCGGACGTGCCGATCGTGGTGGCGGTCAACAAGATCGACAAGGAAGGCGCGAACCCGCAGAAGATTCGCCAGCAGCTGACCGAATACGGTCTGGTCGCCGAGGAATACGGTGGCGAGACCATGTTCGTGGACATCTCGGCGAAGCAGGGCACCAACATCGAGTCGCTGCTCGAGGCGGTCGTCCTGACCGCGGACGCGGCCCTCGACCTGCGGGCGAACCCGGACATGGACGCGCAGGGTGTGGCCATCGAGGCCCACCTCGACCGCGGCCGTGGCCCGGTGGCCACCGTCCTCGTCCAGCGCGGCACGCTGCGCGTCGGCGACTCGATCGTGGCGGGCGACGCCTACGGTCGCGTGCGCCGCATGGTCGACGAGCACGGCGACGATGTCGAGGCGGCGCTGCCATCGCGGCCCGTCCAGGTCATCGGTTTCACCTCGGTGCCCGGCGCGGGTGACAACCTGCTCGTCGTCGAGGAAGACCGCATCGCGCGTCAGATCGCCGACCGCCGCAACGCTCGCAAGCGCAACGCCCTGGCCGCGCGCAGCCGCAAGCGGATCTCCCTGGAAGATCTGGATGCCGCTCTGAAGGAGACCTCGGAGCTGAACCTGATCCTCAAGGGCGACAACTCCGGTACCGTCGAGGCCCTCGAAGAGGCGCTGCTCGGTATCGATGTGGGCGACGAGGTGCGTCTGCGCGTCATCGACCGCGGTGTCGGTGGCGTCACCGAGACCAACGTCAACCTGGCGTCGGCGTCGAACGCGATCATCATCGGGTTCAACGTCCGGGCCGAGGGCAAGGCGACCGAGCTGGCGAACCGCGAAGGCGTGGACATTCGCTACTACTCGGTCATCTACCAGGCGATCGACGAGATCGAGAAGGCCCTCAAGGGTCTGCTCAAGCCGATCTACGAGGAGCACGAGCTGGGTCGGGCGGAGATCCGCCAGATCTTCCGGTCCTCCAAGTTCGGCAATATCGCGGGTTGCTGGGTGCTCTCGGGCTCGGTCAAGCGCAACGCCAAGGCGCGCCTGATCCGCGACAACGTGGTGGTCGCCGAGACCACCATCCAGTCGCTGCGTCGCGAGAAGGACGACGTCACCGAGGTCCGCGAAGGCTACGAGTGCGGTATGACCGTGGGCTTCAACGACATCAAGGATGGCGACATCATCGAGGCCTACGAGCTGCGGGAGAAGCCGCGCGACTAGGAAGCAGTACACGATCCCGCCGGGCCCTCGGGTCCGGCGGGGTTGTGCCCCTTTCCTTTCCGGGTAACCGTGCGCGCATTCCCCGGGGCGCGTTCATATGACTGAAAAGATGTTCTTCGGAGCGCTCGAGTTCGATATCTTGCTCGGTGATGTGCATTCACTGAAAGAGAAGCGCTCTGTCATCCGCCCCATCCTCGCCGACCTGAAGCGGTTCGAGGTGAGTGTCACCGAGGGCGGAGATCATGACCGGTATCGCCGGGCATTGCTCGGTGTGGCAATGGTCAGCTACGGCATGAATCATCTGACCGAGGTGCTGGACAAGTGTGAACGGCACGTCGCCAATCGTCCGGAGTTACAGTTGCTGGCGGTACGCCGTCGCGTCTTCGGACCCGAAGACTGAAGAAGTGAGGAGGGCTCGGCATGGCTGATCAGGCTCGAGCACGCCGACTCGCGAAGCGCATCTCGTCCATCGTCGCCACGGCGATCGAATACGAGATCAAGGATCCGCGACTGCGGTTCGTCACCATCACCGACGCCAAGGTGACCGGTGACCTACGCGAGGCGACCATCTACTACACCGTCATGGGCGAAACCATCGACGCCGAACCCGATTACGCGGAAGCCTCCGCCGGTCTGTCGAAGGCCGCCGGGATTCTGCGGTCCAAGGTCGGCGCGGGCACCGGGGTGAAGTTCACTCCGACGCTGGCGTTCAAGCTCGACACCGTGCCCGACGCGGCCCGCGAGATGGAGGAGCTGCTGGCCAAGGCCCGCGCCTCCGACGCGCGCGTGGCGCAGGTGGCGGTCGGCGCGAACTACGCCGGTGAGGCGGACCCGTACAAGTCGGACGAGGACGAGGAAGACGACGAAGCCTGACCACGCCGTGACCCCCGTCGATGTCACCCCCGCCGTCGAGGTTCTCGAGGCCGCGAAATCGGTGACGATTCTCTGCCACATCCAGCCCGATGCCGATACCGTCGGCAGCGGGCTGGCCCTGGCGCAGGTGCTGCGCCGGCGCGGGGTCCCGGTCGTCGTCTCCTTCGCCGAACCGGCGGAGCTGCCGGTCTCCATGCGGTCGCTGCCCGCCACCGATCTGCTGGTGTCACCCGATCGGGTGCCGCAGCAGGTGGATGCGCTGGTGACGGTGGACTGCGGCAGCGCGGGCCGTCTCGGCGGGTTGCGGAACCGATTGGCCGGTGCCGCAACGACTCTGGTGATCGACCATCACCGCTCGAACACCCGCTTCGGCGCGGTGAACGTGGTCGACGAGGCCGCCGAGTCCACCGCGGGCGTCATCGCCCGCATTCTCGACGCCTGGGGCGAACCGATCGACCGGGATATCGCGCACTGCCTCTACGCCGGATTGGTCACCGACACAGGCTCGTTCAAATGGGCGCGCCCCGGCTCGCACACCCTGGCCGAACGGCTGCTGGCCACCGGCATCGACGGCGCGACCATCACCCGCACCCTCATGGACACCCACCCCTTCGCGTGGCTGCCCATGCTCTCGAGGGTCCTCTCCTCGGCCCAGCTGATTTCCGATGCCGCCGCCGGCGCGGGCCTGGTCTACGCCGTGGTGCGCCGCGCGGACACCGAATCCGTTCGCTCCGAAGAGGTCGAGAGCATCATCGACCTGATCCGCACCACCGCCGAAGCCCAGGTCGCCGCGGTCTTCAAAGAATCCCGCACCGACCCGGACCACTGGACGGTCTCGCTGCGCTCCCACGACGCCGCCGACGGCTCACCCGGCCTCGACGTCGCCCGCGTCGCCACCGCCCTCGGCGGCGGCGGACATCGCTACGCCGCAGGCTATTCCACCACCGGCCCCGCCCCCGTCCTGCTGGCGAACCTCCTCCGCGAACTCGGCTGATCCGGGTCCCGGTGGCCCTCAGTTCAATTCGTCACCGCGGTCCGTGATCGACCCGCCGATGCCGCGCAGGGTGATGTAGGCGAACAGCGCGCCCATGACGGCGACGCCCGCCCACATGGCCTGCTGCCATCCATCGACGAAGGACAGTTGGGCGGCGTGGATCAGGTCCGGTGCGTGCGAGCCGGCGCCGGCGGCGGCTTCGACGGCGTTGGCGATGCCTTCGCGGGCGGTGCCGGCGAGGGGTCCGGGGATATCGTCGTGCAGGCGATCGTCGATGGCGTCGCGGTATCCGGCGGACAGCAATGCGCCCAGCAGGGCGACGCCGAGGGCGGTGCCGAACTCGCGGGTGACGTCATTGAGCGCGGAGGCGACGCCCTGCTGCTCGCGCGGCAGGGAACCGGTGATGGCCTCGGTGGCGGGCGTCATCGACAGGCCCATGCCGATACCCATGGCGAGGATGTCGGGAAGGATGATCAGGTACCCGCCGTCGACGGAGACGAACTGGGCCATCAGCGCCAATCCGCTTCCAGCGAGCGCGCTTCCAGCGGCTTCCGCGTCGAGACCAACCAGGCGGCCGAATTTCCCACGATGATGCCGCACGCCCTCGGCGCCGAAGGAAAACCATGCGAGATCCTCGGCATCTTCGGCCGCGCCGCCCGTCGCGGGCACCAGCCGGACGGCAACGGCTGAGACTCCGCCGGCCCCGGACGGAGAGCCGGCTCGATGCACCGGCCTGCGGGTGGGGCCGGGTCGGTCCGGCAGGCCGAAAATGGTGACGCCCTTCGGCAGGTGGGGAAAGCGCTGGTGACGGCCCTGGATCGATGGATTCGGACGGAGTTTGCGGCGCGACGCGGCTGGGTGGAGTGCCGGGTCGGTGTGGGATGGTGAGCCGATGAGCAACACTGAGGTTTTCGATGGCGCGGGCGAGGATCCCGGATCCACCGGGAAGTCCAAGGCGTTCGGAGAGTCCCAGGGCTCGAAGGCGGCTGCGCGTGGGGCCGAGGCTGCGGCGGCCGGGCCGCGCCGGATTCTCGGGATCGCGATTCCGACGCTCGGGGTGCTGGTCGCGGAGCCGATCTATCTGCTGTTCGATATGGCCGTGGTGGGGCGGCTGGGGGCTTTGGCGCTGGCCGGACTGGCCGTCGGCGGTTTGATGCTGGCGCAGGTCAGTTCGCAGTTGACGTTCCTGAGTTATGGGACGACGGCTCGGGCGGCGCGGCGGCACGGGGCGGGGGATGAGCGCGGGGCGATGATCGAGGGGGTGCAGGCGAGCTGGATCGCGGTGGGGGCGGGGTTGGTGATCGTGCTGGTGGTGCAGATCTTCGCGGGGCCGATCACGCGGGCCATTGCGGGTGGGGATGACATTGCGCGGGCGGCGGAGTCGTGGGTGCGGATCGCGTTGTTCGGGGTGCCGCTGATCCTGTTGTCGATGGCGGGGAACGGGTGGATGCGCGGGGTACAGCAGACTCGGCGGCCGCTGATGTATGTGGTTGCGGGGCTGGTGGTTTCGGGGGTGCTGTGCCCGACGCTGGTGCACGGGCTGCTGGGGGCGCCGCGGATGGAGCTGGAGGGATCGGCGGTCGCGAATCTGGTGGGGCAGTCGATTTCCGGTGCGCTGTTCGTGAGTGCGCTGTGGCGGGCGAAGGTGCCGCTCGCACCGCATGTCGAGATCATGAAGGCGCAGTTGGTGCTGGGGCGGGATCTGATCGTGCGGAGCCTGGCGTTCCAGGCGTCGTTCGTGTCGGCGGCGGCGGTGGCTTCGCGGTTCGGGGCGGCATCGGTGGCGGCGCATCAGCTGGTGCTGCAGATCTGGAATTTCCTTGCGCTGACCCTGGATTCGCTGGCGATCGCGGCGCAGACCCTGGTGGGCGCGGCGCTGGGAGCCGGGAACGCGCGCGGCGCTCAGGGTCTGGCCCGGCGGATCACGGGCTGGTCGACGGTCTTCTCGGTGCTGCTGGCGGCGGTGTTCGCGGCCGGATACCCGGTGATCCCGCGCTTGTTCACCGATGACCCGTCGGTGCTGGATCGCACCCACGTGGTGTGGTGGTTCTTCGTCGCCATGATCCCGGTGGCGGGCGTGGTGTTCGCACTCGACGGCGTGCTGCTCGGCGCGGGCGATGCCGCGTTCCTGCGCAATGCCACGCTGGGGTCGGCGCTGCTGGGCTTCCTGCCGATGATCTGGCTGTCGCTGGCCTGCGACTGGGGGATCGGCGGAATCTGGACGGGGCTGGTCGCTTTCATGCTGCTGCGCCTGATCGCCGTCAGCCGGCGGGCGCTGTCCGGACGCTGGGCGCGGGTCGGGGCCGAGGTGCCGCGCAGCGCCGCTTAGGTGAAATGCGCTCGGCAGCAGCGGATTCGGCGGCCGATGCGGAGAATGCGCCTCGGCCGCCGTGGAGCTAGTCGGCCGTGCCGTTCGCCTGGGCGGCCGCCTGCCTGGCGAGGTTCTCCGCGACCTCGGCCTGCCAGTTCTCATTGGCGTGGGTGGTGTCGACCTCGTATTCGAACCGGTCGGTCATCTCCGGTTTCACGTCGGCGACATCGACATAGAACTGCTCGTACCACCGCCGGTGCTGGTAGACCGGCCCGTCCTCCTGCGTGAGCAGCGGATTGTCGATGCGGGTCTTGTGTTTCCAGATCTCCACGTCCTGCAGGAATCCGACGCCGAAGCTCTTGCCGAACGCCTTGGCCAGCTTCTCCGATTTCTCCGGCGGCAGGCCCTCGATGCGCTGCACGCTCACACCCCACTGCAGGACGAAGGAATTGTGCGTCACCGGGTAGTGGCAGTTGATGAGCACCACCTCGACGGTGTTGTCGCCGAAGTCGTTGTGCAGGGTGTTGATCATGTAGGACGGCCCGTAATACGAAGCCTCCGAACGCAACAGTGACATCTCCTGCGAGTAGTTCGACTTCGCGTGCATGTCCGGCCGCCCTTTGGAGTGCAGGAACTGCGTCGCGACGTGCCTTTCGAATACATTCTTGAAGTACACCGGGTATGCGTAGTGGATGTAGAAGAAGTGCGCCATATCGACGTTGTTGTCGATGATTTCGCGGCAGTGCGCGCCCTCGATGAGCAGGGTGTTCCAGTCCCAGTCGCTCCACTCGTCGGTGTCGATGCCCTCGATGTGCGGGATCGCGACCTCGGGCGGCGGCGGATTGCCCTCGGGATCGTTCCAGACGAAGAACTGCCCGTTCTCCTCGCAGGTGATCCAGGATCTGGTGCGCGCCAACGGCGGAACGCGGCGGGCGTAGGGGATGGCGGCGCACTTGCCGTCGCCGCGCCAGCGCCAATCGTGGAAGGGGCAGGCGATATTGTCGTCCTTGACGCTGCCGTAGGCGAGGTCCGCGCCCATGTGGCGGCAATAGCCGTCGAGGGCGTGCAGCTCGCCCTTGCTGTCGGACCAGATCACCAGTTTGGTGCCGAAGGCGTTGACCGAGTGGGGTTTTCCGTCCCGGAAGCCCTCGGCCAGCCCGAGACAGTGCCAGCCCCGGGCGAATCGGGTCATCGGCTCACCGACATCGATGCTGCGATACTGCTGTTTCATGAGCGTCCTCCGCGCTGTCTCATGGGCGTCCTCCGCGATTGATGATCGGCGCCATCACGTCGGGCAGCAGCCGGTTGAGCCCGATGATGAGGCGGTTGTAGGCGGGAAAACTGATGTACTGCTTGTTCTTCGCCACGCCGTCGAGGATGGTGTCGGCGGCGGCGAGCGGCTTCACCTTGGCGAAGGGCAGCTTGTCGATGGAGGCGCGATAGTCGTAGCCGGGCAGGTTCACGGCACTGTCGAAGATGCCGGTGTCGACCACGCCGGGCAGCACCACGCTGACCTTGATGCCGTGTTCGGCTGCCTCGGCGCGCAGCGCGGTGCTCAGGCCGACCACGGCATGCTTGGTGGCGGTGTAGGCGACCGATCGCGCCACCGGCAGGACGCCCGCGCTGCTGGCGGTATTGACGATGTGCCCGCCGCCCTGTTCGAGCATGCGCGCGTAGGCGAGCTGGGTGCCGTGCACGACACCCCAGAAGTTGACGTCGACGATCTGGTTCCAGGCGATGTCGGTCATCTTGGCGAAATCGCCGCCGACCACGATGCCGGCATTGTTGAACATGAAGTCGAGCCGCCCGTGCTCGGCGACGGCGCGCTCGACCACGTCCGCGAGGGCCTCGCGGTCGGTGACGTCGGCGACCATGGTGGTGAGGTCGCCGGCGCTGCTCGCGGCCAGGGAATCCAGGCCCGCCACCGCGCGGTCGACGGCGTAGACGCACGCGCCGTGCTGCAGCAACCGGGTCACGAGCGCCCTCCCCATGCCGGAGGCGGCACCCGTGACAATCGCGGTGGCGGCGGAGTAGGTCATGAGCCCGAGATTAAGCACTTGCGCTTACTGGAACAAGTGTCAGTTTCGGGCGGAGGGCGATCAGGCCCTGCGATACCGGCGCACAACGACTTTCGCGGGCCGGATGGATCGATCTCCTATCGTCAGCCCCGGCTGGATGACCGACTCCACGGTCCGGTCGGCGGCCGGATCATCGGTGTCGGTGAGCTCGGCGGCCTCCATGGTGTCCGGATCGAAGTCCGTGCCCCGGAACGGCGTCACCAACTCACCTCCCCGCTCGGCCAGCATGCGCTCGACCCGGCGGCTCATGGTCTCGAAGCCCTGGCGGTCCGGCTCCGAATCGGTAGTGGAGGCGAAGGTCTGGGCCAGGCCGTGCAGGGCGAACAGGTCACGGATCAGGGGTGCCTCGGTTTCGGCCCGCTCGTCCCGGATCTTCAGTTTCGCCTCGTCGGCCAGTCGCTCGATGGTGGCGGCCTGCCGGGCGATGACGCGGGCCAGGTCGTCGATGCGTTCGGTGATGTGGTCGAGCGTCGTGGCCGGTAGGTCGGTCGGGGCGGGCACTGCGGGCAGAGCCGGGAGGGTGGCCGCCGGGGCTGGATCGGTCATGCTCGAACGATAGACCTGGTAGTCGGTTCCGGCTGCTACCATCGCCGCCATGGGGGTCTATGGAATCGATCTGGGCACAACGAATTCCGCAATCGCGGCAATTGACGCAGATGGCCGGCCGGAGGTGCTGATCGGGCTCAATGGAGATCCGACCGTCCCGTCTGTTGTCTTGTTCGCCTCCGCCACCGACCATGTGGTGGGGGAGGGCGCGCGCCGGCAGGCCCGCCTGGATCCCGACCACGTGTGCACGCTGGTGAAACGCCGCATGGGGGACGCGGAGTGGCGGTTCGGCGCGCACGGGCAGCTCTGGTCGGCGCCCGCGGTCTCCTCCCTCATTCTGAAAAGCCTTGCCGCCGATGCCGAATTCGCGGGCGGCGAACCGGTGCGGCGGGTGGTGATCACGGTGCCCGCCTACTTCGGCGACGAGGAGCGCCGGGCCACCATCCAGGCCGGCACCTACGCCGGATTCGAGGTGGCAGGTGTGCTGTCCGAGCCCATCGCGGCGGCGCTGTCCTACGGTTTCGGGCGGCTGGACGATGCCATCGAGATCGGCGCGTCTCCGGCGCGCGAGACCGTGCTGGTCTACGACCTCGGCGGCGGCACCTTCGATGCCACCGTCATCGAACTGGCCGACCGGCGCATCTCGGTGCTGGCGGTGGAGGGCGATCATCAGCTCGGCGGCGCGGACTGGGACGAGCGGCTGGCGCTGCACCTGTCCCAGCGGTTCTGTGCCGCCAATCCGGATGCCGAAGACCCCCTGGACGATTCGGTCGGCTCGCAGCTGCTGGTGCTGGCGGCCGAGCAGGCCAAACGCGAGCTCACCACCGCCGACAGCACCGAGGTGGTGATCGCGCACGACGGCGCCCGGGCGGTGATCCCGGTGACCCGCGCCGAGCTCGAGGCCATGACCGCCTCGCTCGTGCGGCGCACGGTGGACCTCACCGGGGCGGTGCTGGCCGCGGCCGGGCAGCGCGGGGTCCGGCAGGTGGATCGGCTGCTGCTGGTGGGCGGCTCGTCGCGGATGCCGATGGTGGCCGAGCGGTTGCACAGGGAATTCGGGCTGACCGGTGAGCTGCGCGATCCGGATCTGTCGGTGGCGCGCGGGGCCGCGCTCTACGGCGAGAAGCTGGAGATGGAGCGGCTGGTGGCCGCGGATCTGGTGACCCGTGGGCGACTACGCGGCGGCGCGGGGCTGAGCGATGCCGATCCGGCTGATCTGGAGGCCTCGCTGGCGCGGGTGGCCGATTCGTTCGGGCAGCCGGTGAGCCTGGTGCGCCGCATGATCGAGATCCAGGTGGACACGGTGGTGTCGCGCGGATTCGGGGTGCTGGCGCTGGATCCGTTCAACGGGCTGGCGGCGAGCTGGCTGGTGCATCGCAATCAGACTCTGCCCATTCGCGTGCGGCGGTCCTACGGGACGGTGCGGGCGGACCAGGATCAGATCGAGCTGACCATCGTGGAGCAGCAGGGGCAGGCGGCGTCGACACGGCCCGAGGACACGAAGGTGTTGGTGGAGGGCAGGATTCGGGACATTCCACCCGGGTATCCGGAGGGTAGTGAAGTCCGGGTGACCTTCGAGATGGGATTCGACGGGGTGCTGCATGTGACCGCCTACCACGTGGATGCCGATCTGCCGCTGACGCTTTCGGTGCAGACCGGGGCCACCCTGTCGCAGGCGGATGTAGAGCGCGAGCTGGATCAGTTGCAGCGCACCCGCCGCCGCAACTCCTGACCGGGATACGCTGTCCGACGACAAGCCATGCATGCCTTCGATTCCAATGACTACCGCAAGCGCGTCCTCGCCGCCGTCGAACGCCGGGGCGGGCTCGGGGAGTCGGATAGCTTCGAGCTGTACGACATTCCGCTCGCGGAGGCCGCGCGGCTGAGCGACGCCGAGGTGGCGGCGCGGGTCGAGGCGGTCTGGGCGCTCTGGCAGAAGCTGCGCGACCATCCCAAGTACCGGGTCCTGGCCGGGCTGCTGGTGGACGCGCACGCCGAGCTCTCGGAACCCCTGCTGCACACCGGTTCCCGGCTCGTCGAGGCGGATCGGGTAACGCAGTTGCGGGCCCGGCGGGAGGCCGAGCGCTACGAGATGCTCGACGCCGCCATCGAGCGGCTGGTGGCACGGCACGGCGGCATTCCCGCTGTCAAGATCCCCGGCCTCGAGGATATCGGCCGCATGGGCGGGCTGACCGTGGCCGAGATCGCCGCCCGGGTGCGACGCCACCGCATCGTCGACGAGGCGCCCGCGCCGGCGTCCGCCGCGCCCGCGCTGAGTTCCGAACGCCGCCGGCAGATCCGCGCGCTCCTCGCCGAATACGAGCGCCTGCTCCCCGGCGATCCGGTCCCCACCCTGCTGGCCCTGCTCGGCATGGAATTCGCCGCCGCCCACCACACCAACGAGATCCGCCTGCGCGCCGGCGCCCTGCGTGCCCGCACCCGCGAACTCCCGCCCGGCCGGGTCCGCGTGGTCCTCGACGAACTCCTCATCCATATCGGCGACCTCCTCGAGCCCGGCGGTGCCCCGGTCGACGCCTACCTCCTCGCCGTCACCGAGACGGTCACCGACCAGCTCCGCCCCCAGGTCCGCGCCGCCGTACTCGTCGAAGACCTCCTGGTAGCAGCGGATTTCGACTACCTGCTCGGCGTGGCCATCGCCGCCGGCCTCGACCGCGCCGCCGCCGAGCGCATCCTCATCACCCTCGCCGACGAACTCGGCACCACCGTCGAAGGCCGCGAACACCTCGCCGCCCCGCCCCGCCCCGGTGGTCCCGCGCAGACCAGCTCCGCCACAACGACTTCGACCCAACCGGCCGGAAATGGTGCTCCGCCAGGGACTGACGCGGCCGCCGAATCCGGCGCGGTCCGAAACTCCGCGGACGCGACTGGCGAGCGGGGAACATCGACTGCCTCAGCGACCGCCGGAAGCGAATTCGGTCGCGATCCCGCCGGCACCGGCGACGCCTCGGGAACCGTTGGCGGGCCACGGTATTCGGGCGGTAGCGCAACTGCTCGAGGTCGCGGAGAGGCCCCGGCGGCGGCGCAGTGGCAGCGGACGCCCTACACGGGCGGGGCGGCCGGTGCGGGTGCCGGGCGGCCGTGGGAGGCGGCATTGCGGGCGGCGCGGGCCTCGTTGCGGGCGGGACGGCCCAGGGAGGCAGCCGGATTCGTCACGGATGCGCGGCGCGGTGTCGGGGACGACAGTCTGGGGGCGCGGTCGGTGCGGGCGGTCGGGGAAGAGGTCGAGCGGGTGCTGGCGGAGGCGGCCGTGCACTGGCGGGCGGCCGTCTCCTGTTGTGCGGGGCGGCGGTTCGTGGAGGCGCTGGGCGAGCATCTGGATTTTCTGGACCGGCGGGCGGCGGATGTGCCCAATCCGGATCCGCGGGGAGCGGGCCGGGAGTTGCTGATCGGGCGGGCGCGGGCGGCGGTGATGGAGGCGGGGCGGCTGTTCGAGGCGCTGCCGTCGGATCCGGGACTGCGCATGCAGGCCGTGCGGGCCGTGCTCGAAGTGTGCGCCGACCATGCCGAGGCGCGGGCGGCGCTGGCCGAATTGCAGGTGGGCGCGCCGGGAGCGGTGACGGCGAGCCGCAAGGCGGACGGGACGGTGGTGATCACCTGGCTCCCGTCGCGGACCCCGCGGGTGGAGTACCGGGTCACGCGGCTGCTGGCCGACGGGTCGTGGCGGGTGGTGGGCCGCACCCGCGGCACCGCGCTGGAGGACGGCGGGGCGCTGACCGGACCGGTGCCGGTGTACGGGGTGGTTGCGTCCATCTCCGGCCGGGCCTCCGAAATGGCCCGGTCCGATCGGGATTCGGACCGCGATTCGGCCCAGGGGGGTGAGCCGGATGCGGTAGGCCGCGGGCCGGACGGCGCACCGCCCAGCGGTATGCCCACCCCGCGCAGCCTGACCGAACAGCGCGGGCTGCTGGTCTTCGAATGGCCGATCGGCATCACCGAGGTGATGGTGGTGGCCCGCCCCGACGCCCCGCCGGTGGATCCCGACGATCCCCGGGCGCGACGGTGGAAGGTCACCAATATGCGCTACGAGATCGACGGCGGGGTGCGGATCCCGTCCGAGATCCCGCGGCCCTGTCACGTGGCCGTGGCTTCCTGCCGGCGCGATGCCACCGGAATTCTCACTGTCGCGGCTGGATTCGGACCGAACGCCCGGATTTGCTGGGTGCGCTGAGTGCCGCTGTGGCCCCGCATGGGAATCTGGTGGGGGCCGGGTCTGTTGCTGCGAGGACCGGTCGCGAACAGAGAGGCGGAGCTGGGTGATTCCGAAGTTGATGGCGGTGAGCGACATCCATGTCGGTCATCAGGGCAACAAACCGGTGGTCGAGGCGATCCGCGCGGATTCCCCCGAGGACTGGCTCATCCTGGCCGGTGACGTCGGCGAGAAGACCGATGACATCCGCTGGGCCCTGGAGACCCTGCGCGGCCGCTTCGCCAAGGTCATCTGGGTGCCCGGCAATCACGAATTGTGGACCACCGCAAAGGATCCCGTGCAGATGCACGGCGCGGCCCGCTACGACTACCTGGTCTCGCTGTGCCGTGACGTGGACGTCGTCACGCCGGAGGACCCGTTCCCGGTGTGGGAGGGCGCGGGCGCGGAGGAGTTCGGCGGCGCGGTCACCCTGGCCCCGCTGTTCATGCTCTACGACTACTCCTGGCTGCCGGACGGCGCGAAGACCAAGGCCGAGGGCCTGGCCATCGCCAAGGACCGCAATGTGGTGGCCACCGACGAGTTCCTGCTGTCCGCCGAGCCGTACCTGACGCGCGACGCCTGGTGTCACGCCCGCGTCCAGTACACCCAGCGCCGCCTCGACGCCCTGCCCGCCGACACCCCCCTGGTGCTGATCAACCACTTCCCGCTGCTGCGCAAGCCGGTCGACATGATGTGGTACCCGGAGTTCGCCCTGTGGTGCGGCACCGACCTCACCTCCGACTGGCACACCAGCTACAACGTGGTCTGCGCCGTCTACGGCCACCTCCACATTCCCCGAACCACCTGGTACGACGGCGTCCGCTTCGAAGAGGTCTCCCTCGGCTACCCCCGCGAATGGCAGCGCCGCGGCCTCCCGGACAAACTCCTGCGCCAGATCCTCCCCGTCCCCGACTACGGCGACACCCTCAACGAGTGGGGCGGCCACTTCAAGATCACCCCCGAAATGCAGGCCGCCGCCCTGAAGATGAAGGAAGCCGCCGAACGCCGCCGCGGCCTGGCCTGACACCCGCGCCGCGGCGCAGATCATCGCGGAGGCCGGTGGGTGCCGGGCCGGCCGCATGCCGAGGCGGCCGGCCCGATTCACCGGTGAGACACCGGTTTTCAGAGCAGGTGCTCGATGCGCACCGGGAAGTCGCGGATGCGTTTGCCGGTGGCGTGCGCGATCGCGTTCACGATGGCGGCGGCCGCGCCGATCATGCCCAGCTCGCCGAGCCCCTTCACACCCAGCGGGTTGACGATCGGGTCGTTGACCTTCACGAAGGAGATGTCGACTTCCGGTGCGTCGGCATTGACGGGCAGCAGATATTCCAGCAGCGACGGATTGGCCCAGGCACCGGTCCGCGCATCCGGCACCGTCGCCTCCAGCAGCGCCTGCGACAGCCCCCAGTTCATGCCGCCCAGCACCTGGCTGCGCGCCAGCTTGGCATTGAGCACCCGCCCGGGCGCGAAGGCCCCCACCATCCGCCGAACCCGGACCAGCCCGAGCTCCGGATCCACCGCGACCTCGGCGAACTGCGCGCCGAAACTGATGCGCCCGAACGGCAGATCGCCGGTGGGCGGGTGCCAGGTGCCGATGGTCTCCAGGTCGGTGAGATGGTGCCGGGTCAGCAGCGCCGAATATGTCTCGCCGACAGCGGGATTGAAGCGCACCCGCAGCCGCCCGCGGTGCGCCTCGATCTCCGGGGCGATCCGCCCGTGCAACGGTGATTCCGGATCGCCGACCGCGAGCGCGGTCAACTGCCCGCGCAAATCGGTGCACGCGGTGTGCACAGCCGCGCTGATCATGCCCGCACCCATCGATCCGACGGCGGCAGCGATGTTCGGGTAGTCGGTGTCGCCGATATCGACTCGGATGCGGTCGAATTCGATGCCCATTGCGTCCCCGGCGACCTGCGCCATGGCGGTGGCCACGCCGGTGCCGAAGTCCTGGGTGCCCGCCTGCACGATCAGCGCCCCGTCGGCGAGCAGTCGCGCATGGGCGCGCTGCGGCTGTCCCGGCTCGTACACCGGGTATCCGGCGGTGGCCATGCCCCAGCCCAGCAGCCAGTGGCCGTCGGCGCGCGGGGCGCCGCGCCCGGTCTCGCCTGACCAGCCGAAGCGTTCGGCGGCGGTGCGCACGCATTCGGCGTACCCGTCGGAGCTCCACGGATGCCCACTCGCCGGGTCGATGGTGGCGTGATTGTGCAGCCGTAATGCCATGGGGTCCATGCCGATGTCGCCGGCCAGCTCGTCGACGGCGCACTCCATGGCGAGCATGCCGGACGCCTCGCCGGGCCCGCGCATGAACGTCGGCGACATGAGGTTGCCCCGAATGAGGCGATACTGCCCGTCCCAGTGCGGAATCGCGTACGCCTGCCCGGCCACGCCCAGTGACACTTCGGTCCAGTCGTCGAACGGTGAGGTGACGGACAGTTTGTGGTGCCGCAGCCCGGTGAAGGTCCCCTTGCCGTCGCAGGTCAGCGTGACCCGCTGCTCCTGTTCCTCCCGCAATCCGGTGCCGTAGAACATCTGCTCGCGGGTGAGCACCACCTTGACCGGTCGGCCCAGTTCCCGGGCGAGCATGGGCGCCAGCGTGACATGCGGCCAGATCAGTGCCTTGCCGCCGAAGCCGCCGCCCACGTAGTGCGCGACCACTCGCACATTCGCGGGTGAGATGCCCAGGTACGCGGCCACCGTGGCCTGGGTGGCGCTCACGCCCTGGGTGGCGTCGTACACGGTGACGGTGTCGCCGTCCCAGCTCGCCGCGGTGGCCGAGCATTCGATGGGATTGTGGTGGTTGGCGGCGAAACGGTAAGTGGCGTCGACCGTATGGGCCGCGGTGTCGGCCGCCATCTCGAAGTCCCCGCGCGACTGCACGGCCGGGACGAGACCGCAGTACACCGTCTTCGGCTGATACTGCGCGTCGCGTCCGTCCTCGAGCCGGATGAGCGGCTGCTGCGCGTCGTAGCCGGCCGTCACGAGCCCGGCCGCGTGCTGGGCGCACTCGAAGGTATCCGCGACCACCACGGCGATCGGCTGGCCGTAGTAGTGAATCGTGGTGTCCTGCAAGGGGAAGAAGGTCTGCCCGGGCGCGGGCCCGCCGAAGCCGGACGGCCACTGCGGCGGGACGGCCGCCACCTTCGGCAGGTTCTCGTGCGTATACACCGCGACCGCCCCCGCCGCGAGCGCGGATTCACTGTCGATGGAAAGCACTGTGCCGCTGCCGATCCGCGCGCCCACGATCACCGCGTGCGCCAGCCCGGGCAGTGGCACCTCGGCGGTGTACTGCGCCGCCCCGGTGACCTTGGCGCGCCCGTCGACGCGATCGAATCCCTGACCGATCAGCGGCCGGGCCACGGTGGCGGTCATCGCGTCGCTCCCGAATGCGCCTGCGGTGACACCGTTTCCAGCGCCCGCACCAGCGTCCGCCGCGCGAGCTCGGCCTTGAACGCGTTCATCGGATGCGAGGTGTCCGCGCCCTGCAGCTCGGTTGCCGCGGCTTTGTCGAAGTTCTCCCGGGTCGCGGACACCCCGATCAGCATCTGCTCGGCGATCCGGGCCCGCCACGGCTTGGTCGCGATACCGCCCAGCCCGATCCGCACCTCCAGCACCGTGCCGTCGGCGACGCTCAGCGCGACCGCCGCCGAGGCGAGCGCGAACTCGTAGGACTCCCGGTCGCGCACCTTCAGATAGTGCGAGTTGCGGGCGAACGGCAATGCGGGCACATCGATACGGGTGATCAGTTCGTCGGGGGCGATCGGATGCTCGAGCTGCGGGGTGCGGCCGGGCAGCAGGAAGAAGTCGTCGAAGGCGATCGTGCGTTCCCCGCGCGGACCCCACACGGTGACCGTCGCATCCAGGGCCGTCAGCGGGACCGCCACATCCGAGGGATGGGTGGCGAAGCACCGCTGCCCGGTCCCGAGAATCGCGTGCCCCCGGTGCAACCCGTCGATCGCATCGCATCCCGACCCGGGATCTCGCTTGTCGCAGGCGCTTGCGGGATCCCGGAAATACGAGCACCGCACCTTCTGCATGAGGTTGCCGCCCATGGTCGCCATGTTCCGCAGCTGCGCCGAAGCCCCCTGGCGCAGCGCCTGCGACAGGAACGGATAGCGTTCGGCCACACCGGATTCCGCCGCCACCTCGCTCATGGTGGCGAGCGCGCCGATGCGCAGCCCACCGTCGTCGGTGTGCTGGATTCCGCCCAGCGGCAGCCAGGTGATGTCCACCACATTGTCCGGTTCCAGCGCGCCGGTGCGCAGCAGGTCCACCAGGGTGGTGCCGCCCGCCAGGAAAACCGTTGCGGGCCTGGAGGTCACGGTGCTCACCGCCTGTTCGACGGTGGTCGCCCGGGCGTAGGAGATGGGTTTCACGGCAGCTCACCGTCCTCGCGCCGCAGGGCCTCCCGGCCCTGGCAGACGGCCTCACGGATGTTCTGGTAGGCCGCGCACCGGCAGATATTGCCGCTCATCCACTCCGCGATCTCGGCCTCGGATTCGGCGTGGCCCTCCTCGATGCATTTGATGGCCGACATGATCTGGCCGGGAGTGCAGTAGCCGCACTGGAATCCGTCGGCCGCCAGGAACGCCCGCTGCACCGGATGCAGCCGGTCCCCGTCGGCCACGCCCTCGATGGTGGTGATCTCGCGGCCCTCGGCGGCCAGCGCCAGGGTCAGGCAGGCCAGCACCCGCCGATTGTCGATCCACACCGTGCAGGCCCCGCAGGCGCCCTGGTCGCAGCCCTTCTTGGTGCCGGTCAGGTGCAGATGCTCGCGCAGCGCGTCCAGCAGGCTGGTGCGGGGTTCGAGCACCGTGTAGTGGTCATGGCCGTTGACGCGCAGGGTGGTCATGGTGCGGGTGGGCCCGATGAATCCGGCCGGCGCGGGGCCGGTCCGTTTCGATGGTTCGACGGTCATATCGCGCCTCCTGCCTCGCGGACTCGCCGGGCGTGCCGCGATGGTTGCGGACTGCGGATTGGATATGAGCTGGCAAAAGCCTAGCAACGGACCCGCGGCGGCGTCCGGCGAAGAACGCTCCCGGGTGAACGGCGGAGCGGTCCCCGCCTGCCCGGTAGGCTCGATTCGGCAGTGCCGGAAGCGAGCAGGAGGCGGGTCATCGAGGAGCGGGCAGTCGCGGCGACGGAGTCGGCGCGCATACTCGGCAGGATTCTGCCCAACGGGGTCGCCGCGGCCGAACTGACGGCGTACCCGGAGGACCTGAAACCGCACCCCGGCGAGGAGCACCTGATTGCCCGCGCGGTCGAGAAGCGGCGCCGGGACTTCATCGGCGCGCGCTACTGCGCCCGGCAGGCGCTGACCCAGCTCGGGGAGCCCGCCGTCGCCATCGGCAAGGGCGGCACCGGTGAACCGGTGTTCCCGCGCGGCATCGTCGGCAGTCTCACTCATTGCGACGGCTACCGGGCCGCCGCGCTCGGCCACAAACTGCGCTTCCGGTCCATCGGCATCGATGCCGAACCGCACGGTCAGCTGCCGGATGGCGTCCTGGACTCGGTGAGCCTGGCGCCCGAGCGGCAGTGGCTGCGGACCGTCCTGCCCGGCACCGATCTGCACCTGGACCGGCTGCTGTTCTGCGCCAAGGAAGCCACCTACAAGGCGTGGTTCCCGCTCACCGGCAAGTGGCTGGGGTTCGAGGACGCGCACATCACGTTCACCGTGGACGAGGAGTCCGCGGGCAGCGGCGCGGGTACCTTCCACACCGAGCTGCTCGTCCCCGGCCCGGTCACCGACGGCGGCAGTCCCCTGACCTCGTTCGACGGCCGCTGGCTGATCAGCGACGGCCTCATCCTGACCGCGATCGTGGAGGCCTGATGGGTGCGGTGCAGGCCAGGCGTGAGAAGCTACCGCCGCTGGTCGACGCCTTCGGCGGCCTGCTGATCGTCGACAAGGACGGCGGCTGGACCAGCCACGACGTGGTCGCCAAGAGCCGAAGGCTGTTGCGTACCAAGAAGGTCGGGCACGCCGGCACCCTCGACCCGATGGCCACCGGCGTGCTGGTGCTGGGTGTGGAACGGGCCACCAAACTGCTGGGGCAGCTGATCCTGACCACCAAGGCGTACACCGCCACCATCCGGCTCGGGCAGTCCACCGTGACCGACGACGCCGAGGGCGAGGTCACCGCGACCACCGCGGCCGGTCATCTCACCGACGCCGAGATCGCGTCGCACATAGCCGCATTGACCGGCGACATCCAGCAGGTACCCGCCACCGTCAGCGCCATCAAGGTCAATGGCGAGCGCGCCTACGCCCGCGCCCGCGCCGGCGAGGATGTGGAGCTGGCCGCCCGGCCCGTCACCGTCAGCCGCTTCGATGTCCTCGCCCGCCGCGATATCGACACCGGCACAACCCGATTCGTCGATCTCGACGTCGAGGTGGAGTGCTCCTCCGGCACCTACATCCGGGCCCTGGCCCGCGACCTCGGTGAAAAGCTCGGTGTCGGCGGCCATCTCACCGCGCTGCGACGCACCCGCGTCGGCCCGTTCACCCTCGATCACGCCCGCACCCTGGACCAGCTGGCCGCGGCCGCCGAGGTCGGCGAACCGCTGCTGAGCCTGGACATCGACACGGCCGTGCGCACCGCTTTCCCGGTCCGCGACATCACCGCCGCCCAGGCCGAGGACCTGCGCAACGGCCGCTGGCTGGACCCGATCGGCCTGCCCGGCGTCTACGCCGCCGTCGATCCCGGCGGCCACGCCATCGCGCTGCTCCAGGAATCGGGCAAACGCGCCTCCTCGGTCATGGTGGTCCGCCCCGCGAATCTCTGAGGCGACCCGGTCTGCCGGCGTGGTACTGCCCAATCGCCGACACCGCGCTGCCCAATCCCTCACGCCGCGTGGGCGACCGGGCGCACCATGGAGAGGTCGCTCGGCCGCGCAGAGGAGGCGAAGATGCCCACCGACCTCTCCCTCGAATCCATGAAGCAGTTCGTCGCCGACCATTTCGAGGAGTTCGTGAACCGGCGCAATGCCGCTGTCATCCACCGCAATATGACCCCCGACTTCCTCGACCACGACGGTCCCGGCGGCCGGCCCACCGACCTGACCGGCGACGAGAAGATGATGCTCGGCATGTACGAGGCCATGCCCGACCTGCACGTCACGGTGGTGGAGATGCTCGCCGAGGGCGACCGGGTGATGTGCCGCAACATCTGGCGCTGGACCGACCGCGCCACCGGGCAACCGCTCAGCTTCCAGGGCTTCGTGCTGTGGCGCTTCCAGGGCCGCCGCATCGCCGAACGCTGGGCCACCGTCACCTCGCCCGCCCCGGGACCGGGCTGGGCGTAGAGCCCTCGAATTCCGAGGCGATTCCGATGCCCGGCGGGTTGTTCGCGCACCCGCGTGGCCGCCTACTCTTCAAGGGTGGAATTGCGGCAGTTGCGGTACTTCGTGGCGGTGGCGGAGGAGCTGCACTTCCGGCGCGCGGCGGAGCGGTTGTTCATCTCCACTCCGACGTTGAGCCAGCAGATCCGCGCCATCGAACGTGAGGTGGGCGGGCCATTGCTGATCCGCGGCAGTCACGGCGTGGAGCTGACGGCCGCGGGTGAGGTGCTGTTGAAGTCGGCCCGGAATGTGCTGGAGGCGGCCGAGACCGCGCTGCGGGAGACCCGGGCGGTCGCCCAGCCCGGCAATGCGGTGTTCCGGCTCGGCATCGTGAACGGCGCGCCCGCCTGGCTGCCGGGGCGGCTCGAGGCGCTGCTCAAGGCCCGCCAGCCCGGAGTGCGCATCGCGCTGTCCACCGGTACCAGCGGCGAGCAGGCGCGGTTGCTGGATCGGGAGGAGGTCGACCTGGCCGTGCTGCGCATGCCGGTCCGGCTGGCCGATCACCTCACCTGCACCCCCATTGCCGACGAGGAGCTCGGCATCGTCATGTCCCGCGAACACCCCCTGGCGGCAGCGGTTTCGGTGGAGCCGTCGAACCTCGGCGACCACGAGCTCATCATGTTCGCCCGCGACGCCGCCCCCGAGGTCCACGACTCGGTGCTGTCGCAACTGCGCGAGCGGGGTGCGACCGTCGTCCTCAGCGACAGCGCCATGAGCCACGCCCAGATGCTGCAGCTGCTTCCGCTGCGCCCCGGGGCCATCGGCGTCGGCTCCGCCCGCACCGCGACGGTCCCCGGCCTGGTCTGGCGGCCGCTGCAACCCCGCCCCCTGGTCATCACCTACGCCGCCGCCTGGCGCACCACCACCCGAAATCCCCTGCTGCACACCATGGCCGACGCCCTCGCCGGCGGCCTCCGCCTCGGTTCCAGCTGACCGGTTCCCGCCCGGGCCCTGACTTTTAGAGTGACGCAGCTCACATTTCCAACTGTGTTAGGTGAAACTACACGCGATAGGAAGGCCTAACGCCGCGAGGCGACTCGGCAGGAGATCCTGGAGGTCGCGTGGTCGCTGGTCCGGGAACACGGGCTCGCTCAGCTGACTCTGCGCGAAGTGGCCACCCGGATCGGCATGCGCCCCGCCGCACCGGAGATGCCCGCGTTCGTCGGCCCGGACCAGCGGGCGCTGGAGGCCATGTTCGCGACGTTGCAGCCCTGACGCACGCGGCCTGCGGTGTTAGCCCCGGCCTCACAGCTGTTCGGCCGCGCGTCGTGGACGAGGGGTGCGTGCCGCCGGTTTGCTGAATGGCATGACAGACAACGGATTCGGAACAGTGGCCGGGCGCGCGGTCGTGGTGGGCGGCGGTTCGGGCATGGGACAGGCGATCGCCGACGCCCTGCTGGCGGCGGGCACCGAGGTGATCATCGTCGGCCGGTCGGAGCAGCGGCTGGCCGACGCGGTGCGGGAGCTCGGGGATGGGAAGGTCAGCGCCGTCGCCGCGGATGTCGCTGACGAGGAACAGGTTTCGCGGTTGTTCGAGACCGTCGGGACCGTCGATCACGTGATCACCACCGCCGCCGATCTGACCGGGGCGTACGGGCCCGTCGCCTCCTTCGATTTCGAGCACGGGCGTGGCTTTCTCGAGACCAAACTGATCGGGTCGATGCTGCTGGCCAAGCATGCGCGGTTGACCGAGAACGGCTCGCTCACCTTCATTTCCGGGATCGCCGCCTACCGCCCGGCGGTGGGCGGAGCCATGGTGGCGGCGGTGAATGCCGCGCTCGAGGGGTTGACGCGGGCACTGGCGGTGGAGCTGAGCCCGATTCGGGTGAACGCGGTGTCGCCCGGCTGGGTGCTGACCGATATCTGGGAGTCGATGCCCTGGGAGGACAAGGAGGAACGGCTGGCGGCCATGGCCGAGAAGCTGCCCGCCAAGCGGCTGGGGCGTCCGGACGACATTGCGGCAGCGGTGCTTTCGATCATCGGCAACCGCTTCGTCACCGGCACCGTCCTGCACGTGGACGGCGGACACCGGCTCGTCTGACCGGACGCTAGTGGACTTCGCTGAGCCAGATGGCCTCGGCGGCAATGCTGCCGAGGTCGATGGTGCGTTCGTCCACCCGGACGGCGATGGTGCCCGCGAAGTCCCGGCGCTCCACCACCGCGATCGGGGTGTCCAGCGCGATGCCGAGCGAATCGAAGTAGCGCAGCATGGCCGGATCGGAGTCGGAAATCCGTGCCACCCGGCCGGATTCGCCGGCGTCGAAATCACTGAGCTGGCGGGCCGGGGGAGTGGGCACCGCGCCGTCCACCGAGGGAATCGGGTCTCCGTGCGGATCCCGGTCGGGGTGGCCGAGTTTGGCGTCGATGCGCTCCATGAGCGTCTCCGAGACGGCGTGCTCGAGCACCTCGGCCTCGTCGTGCACCTCGTCCCAGCCGTAGCCGAGTTCATTGACCAGGAAGGTCTCGATGAGCCGGTGCCGGCGCACCATGGCGATCGCGGCGCGGCGGCCGTCCTCGGTGAGTGTGATGGCCCCGTAGCGGGCGTGTTCGACCAGCCCCTGGTCGGCGAGCTTGCGGACCGCCTCGGACACCGTGGAGGCGGAGACGCCGATCTTCTCGGCGAGCAGCTTGGTCGACACCTTCTCCTGCGACCACTCCTGCGCCGTCCAGATCACTTTCAGGTAGTCCTGGGCGACCGAGGACAGCACCGGGGCGACGGTCGTGGTCGTGGTGTGGGGTTCGGAAGGTGCGGACGGATCGGCCAGCTCGCGGCGGGTGGCGATGTCTCGTTTTCCGGGCACGTACCCGAGCTTAGGCACACCTCGCGCGGTTTCACACATCGGCGCGCTCGCTGGTAGCGAGCACGGTTCGGCAGGAGGGTCCGCTATCGCGTGACACGGATCGGCACACAATGCACCGCGTTTGCCCCGTACCCCAACCGATTCCATGCGGGCTCGTCGGGCTGGGTGTGACCGGCCGCATCCGTCGCCCTCACCCGCACAGTCGTCGGTCCGGGGGCATCGACAGAGGCGACAAGATCCCATTCGCGCCAGCTGCCCGGCAATTGCTTCCCCGGCAATCGAGCCTTCTGCCAGCTCCCTTCGCCGATCGAGACCTCGACGCTGGTGATCGGGGCGAGCCCGGACCAGGCGACACCCTGGATGGTGAGCGACCCGGGGCGCACCACGGCGTTCGACGCAGGAACCGTGATCACGGACCGTACTCGCTGCAGGCGCACCGGCTCGGTGACGACCTGCCCTCCGCGCTCCCACTCGTAGCAGTACTTTTCGGTCTGGAAGAACCCGGCGAACCGATGGTCGAGGACCTCGATGTCGGTGAGCCACTTCACCGAGGCCACCCCGTACCAGTCGGGCACGACCAGCCGTAGCGGACGGCCGTGGAGGGCTGGTAGTGGCTCGCCGTTCATGGCGTAGACGAGCAACGCCCCACTGTGAAGGGCATCGGTCAGGTCGAGGCTGCGCTCGAAACGGATCATTCCCGAATGCCGGTCGACAGGCCCGCTGTCCGCACCGCGGAACACCACCTCGCGCGCTCCGGGAGCCGGAACCGCGCGCGCGAGTACCTCGATCAAGGGAACGCCGGTCCATTCCGCGGTGCCGACCGCGCCGGGTCCCCACTGTTCTCCCGGCGTCGGAGGGTTCAGGGTCGATCGGTCATTGCCGGCACACTCGAGGGTGACAATCCGTGTCCGCGACGGCATTCGGCGCAGGTCCGGCAAGGTCAAGGTCGACGGATTTCTGACCTGGCCGGTGACCCGAAGCCGCCAGTCGGCGGGGTCCAGATCCGGAATCCGGAAATGATTCCGCTTGTAGAACCGCGCGTTCGATGTGACGGTGCCCCTCAGCTCGGAAATAGGTGTCTCGGCATTGAGCGGGTCGGAGCGGATCACGAGCAGGTCCGCCGCGGTGGCTTGTCCCTGGGCCAGCCGAGGGCTGATCCAGGGCGTGGCCCGGCCGGCAGTCGAGGTCATCGAGGCGCACTCCTGACCTTGGTTTCAATTCCCGCAGATCCCTAACCTACCGGCGCAGGAACGATCCGTATGTATGGATCCGATCCGGATCGGGCAATGACGCTGCGGCAGCCGGGTTCGGCGAGGGGGCCGGAGTGGTGAACGCAGGGTGACGGACATGCTTCCGGCCGTGAAGATCCGCACCGCCGAATATTGTCTGTGAGGCGCTTTGCGTAGGCTTCCCGTGTGCAGAGATGGCGAAGTCTCGAGGAGATGCCCGCGGACTGGGGCCGGTGTGTCCTCACCATCGGGGTTTTCGACGGCGTGCATCGCGGTCACGCCCAGCTCATCAGCCGTGCGGTGAAATCCGCTGCAGTGCGGGGCGTTCCGTCGGTGCTCATGACGTTCGACCCGCACCCGGTGGACGTGGTGCGGCCGGGTGCGCATCCGGCGCAGCTGTCCACCCTGGACCGGCGCGCGGAACTGGTCGAGGAACTCGGCATCGACGTGTTCGTGGTAATGCCCTTCACCCGTGACTTCATGAAGCTCACTCCCGAGGAGTACGTGGAGGAACTGCTCGTGGACCGGCTGCACGTGGCCGAGGTCGTGGTGGGCGACAACTTCACCTTCGGCAAGCAGGCCGCCGGTACCGTCGACACCATGCGCGAGCTCGGCCGCCGCTACGGCTTCGACGTCGACGGTGTGCAGCTGCTCGGCGAGCACGCCGTCACCTTCTCCTCCACCTACATTCGCGGCTGCCTGGCCGACGGCAATGTGGGCGCGGCCGCCGAGGCGCTGGGCCGCCCGCATCGCGTCGAGGGCGTGGTCGTGCACGGCGACGGCCGTGGCAAGGGCCTGGGCTTTCCGACCGCCAATGTGGCCCCGACCATGCATGCCGCCATCCCCGCCGACGGGGTGTACGCGGGCTGGTTCTCCGTCCTCGAACCCGGCGACTCGCTGGCGGGCGAGCGCCACATGGCCGCCATCTCGGTCGGTACCAACCCGACCTTCGACGGCCGCAACCGCACCGTCGAGCCCCATATCCTCGATTTCGACGCCGATCTCTACGGCAAGCACGTGGCCGTGGACTTCGTCGAACAGCTGCGCGGCATGCGGAAGTTCGGGTCCATCGAGGAGCTGGTCGAGGCCATCGGCAAGGACGTCGACCAGGCCCGCAAGGTGCTCGGCGACGGCACCGACGAAGAATAGGGCTCCCGGGGCCGATTTCCGCCCTAACCGGAGACTCCGGTAAGCTATCCCGTCGGGTTTGCTGCGGTCCGCGGCGGCGCCCAACCGGATTCGTCCGGTCCCTCGAGCGCGGACTGAAACAAGGAGTATCTGTGGCTCTCACCACTGAGCAGAAGTCGGCGATCCTCGCCGAGTACGGCGTGCACGAGAAGGACACCGGTTCCCCGGAGGCGCAGATCGCGCTGCTGTCCAAGCGGATCGCCGACATCACCGAGCACCTCAAGAAGCACAAGCACGACCACCACACCCGCCACGGCCTGATGGCGCTGATCGGTCGTCGCAAGCGGCTCTCGAAGTACCTGCAGGACAAGGACATCGAGCGTTACCGTTCGCTGATCGAGCGTCTCGGCCTGCGTCGCTGACCCAAGCCGCGGACCCTCGGCGCGGCGAGGTGACACACCTCGTCGGCAGAGGTAGTTGACGAACCGGCCAACGAGGAGGCATAGAATCTCCTCGTTGGCCTTTCGTATATGTGGCCGTGGATCCCCACGAGGGGGAGGATCGGCCGGGTATACGCCAACACGAGCCGTATGCACCCGTCGCGTGGCGTCGGTCTTCGGTAGTGGCTTTTCGGGGCGCGAAGTGAGATGAACCATGCGCGCCCGGAGGGCTTCGATCGATGACCGCCTCCGCGTCGCCGTATCCAAGGGGATAGGGCCGGGTGTGCGCGCTGTGGCCAGGAGGGCTGCCGCGCGCCCATGCCGGGTACGGCTCACGAGCCGGGTCGCACGTGATCGATGCGTGCTGGACCCGGCGAAGACGAGAGGTTGAGATAACAAAGATGTCCGACACCCAGACCAGTTCCGCCGCCGAGGTCGAGCCCGGCGTTTTCGAGTCCGTCGCCCTGATCGACAACGGCAGCTACGGCACTCGCACCATTCGTTTCGAGACCGGCCGCCTGGCCAAGCAGGCCGCCGGTTCCGTCGTCGCCTACCTCGACGACGAGACCATGCTGCTGTCGGCCACCACGGCCTCCAAGCAGCCCAAGGACCAGTTCGACTTCTTCCCGCTGACGGTGGACGTCGAGGAGCGCATGTACGCCGCGGGCCGCATCCCCGGCTCGTTCTTCCGTCGTGAGGGGCGCCCCTCCACCGACGCCATCCTGACCTGCCGCCTGATCGACCGGCCGCTGCGTCCGTCCTTCGTCGACGGCCTGCGCAACGAGATCCAGGTCGTCGTCACCGTCATGTCGCTGGATCCGAAGGATCTGTACGACGTGGTCGCGATCAACGCCGCCTCGGCGTCCACCCAGATCGCCGGCCTGCCGTTCTCCGGCCCGGTCGGCGGCGTGCGCGTCGCGCTGATCGAGGGCCAGTGGGTCGCCTTCCCGACCGTGGAGCAGCTCGAGGGCGCCGTGTTCGACATGGTCGTCGCGGGCCGCGTGGTCGATGGTGACGTCGCCATCATGATGGTCGAGGCCGAGGCCACCGACAATGTGCTGGCGCTGATCGCCGACGGCGCCTCCGCGCCGACGGAAACCGTTGTGGCCGAGGGCCTCGAGGCCGCCAAGCCGTTCATCGCCCGCCTGTGCAAGGCGCAGTCGGACCTGGCCGCCCTGGCGGCCAAGCCGACCGAAGAGTTCCCGATCTTCCTGCCGTACCAGCCCGACGCCTACGAGGCCGTCGAGGGCACCGCCAAGCGCGAGCTGAACGAGGCGCTGTCCATCGCGGGCAAGCAGGAGCGCGAGGAGAAGATCGACGAGATCAAGCTCGACGTGCTCTCCGAGCTGGCCGAGTCCTTCGAGGGCCGCGAGAAGGAACTGGGCGCCGCCTTCCGCTCGGTCACCAAGAAGCTTGTGCGCCAGCGCATCCTGACCGACAGCTTCCGCATCGACGGCCGCGGCCTGGCCGACATCCGCGCGCTGTCCGCCGAGGTCGCCGTGGTGCCGCGCGCCCACGGTTCGGCGCTGTTCGAGCGTGGCGAGACCCAGATCCTGGGTGTCACCACCCTGGACATGGTGAAGATGGCGCAGCAGGTCGACTCGCTCGGCCCGGAGACCTCCAAGCGCTACATGCATCACTACAACTTCCCGCCGTTCTCCACCGGTGAGACCGGTCGCGTGGGTTCGCCCAAGCGTCGCGAGATCGGCCACGGCGCGCTCGCCGAGCGCGCGCTGGTACCGGTGCTGCCGTCGCAGGAGGAGTTCCCCTACGCCATCCGTCAGGTCTCGGAGGCGTTGGGCTCCAACGGTTCCACCTCGATGGGTTCGGTCTGCGCCTCGACCCTGTCGCTGCTGAACGCCGGTGTGCCGCTGAAGGCCCCGGTCGCCGGTATCGCCATGGGCCTGGTGTCGGACACCGTGAAGAACGACAAGGGCGAGGACGAGGTCCGCTACGTGGCCCTCACCGACATCCTGGGCGCCGAGGATGCCTTCGGCGACATGGACTTCAAGGTCGCCGGCACCCGCGAGTTCGTCACCGCCCTGCAGCTGGACACCAAGCTCGACGGCATCCCGTCGAAGGTGCTGGCCGGTGCGCTGAACCAGGCCAAGGATGCGCGCCACACCATCCTGGACGTGATGGCCGAGGCCATCGCCACCCCGGACGAGATGAGCCCGTACGCTCCGCGCGTCACCGCCATCAAGATCCCGGTGGACAAGATCGGCGAGGTGATCGGACCCAAGGGCAAGGTCATCAACCAGATCACCGAGGACACCGGCGCCAACATCTCCATCGAGGACGACGGCACCGTGTTCGTCGGCGCGACCGACGGCCCGTCGGCGCAGGCCGCGATCGACGCGATCAACGCCATCGCCAACCCGCAGCTGCCGAAGGTCGGCGAGCGCTTCCTGGGCACGGTCGTCAAGACCACTGCCTTCGGCGCGTTCGTCTCGCTGCTGCCGGGCCGCGACGGTCTGGTCCACATCTCGAAGCTGGGCAACGGCAAGCGCGTCGCCAAGGTCGAGGACGTGGTCAACGTGGGTGACAAGATCCGCGTCGAGATCGCCGACATCGACAACCGCGGCAAGATCTCGCTGGTGCCGATCGACGAGGATTCGGACAACTCCGAAGCCTCTGCTGCGGTCGAGACGAGTGCAGAGTAATTATTTCTCTGTGACGAAGAAGCAGTCCGCGGTGCGCGCGGGTTCCGCGCGCGCCGCGACAGACACGGCCCCCTTGCTCCGGAATCTGGAGCAGGGGGGTTCTTCACTGGTGGTTGCCCAGAATCAAGCGCCCGCAACGGATATCGGAGTGCGCCGCACCGTGCTGCCCGGCGGGCTACGGGTGGTCACCGAGCATGTGCCGGGCGTGCGCTCGGCGTCGATCGGCGTGTGGGTCGGAGTCGGCTCGCGCGACGAGGGCCCCACGGTGGCCGGCGCCGCGCACTTCCTCGAGCATCTGCTGTTCAAGGCCACGCCCTCGCGCTCGGCGCTGGATATCGCGGAGGCCATGGACGCGGTCGGCGGTGAGCTGAACGCCTTCACTGCCAAGGAGCAGACCTGTTACTACGCGCATGTGCTGGACGAGGATCTGCCGCTGGCGGTGGATCTGGTCACCGACGTGGTGATGAACGGGCTGTGCCGGGGCGAGGACGTATCGGTGGAACGGCAGGTCGTGCTGGAGGAGATCTCCATGCGCGACGACGATCCCGAGGACCTGGTCGGCGACCTTTTCCTCAGCGCGCTCTTCGGTGATCATCCGATCGGCCGCCCGGTGATCGGCAATGTCGAGACCATCGAGGCCATGCAGGCCCAGCAGCTGCGCTCGTTCCACCAGCGCCGCTATCGGCCCGACCGCATGGTGGTGGCGGTGGCCGGCAATATCGAGCACGAGCACACCGTCGAACTGGTGTACCGCGCCTTCGGGAATCGGCTCGAATCCGGGATGGAACCCGCTCCGCGGCGGGAGGGCCGGTTCCGGCCGCGCGGCAATCCGGAGCTGCTGCGCGTCCAGCGCGACAGCGAGCAGGCGCATCTGGTGTTCGGCACCCGTGCCTTCGGCCGGCACGAGGCCGAGAAGCGCTGGCCGCTGTCGGTGCTCAACACGGTGCTGGGCGGCGGGCTGAGTTCGCGGCTGTTCCAGCGCATTCGGGAGGAGCGCGGCCTGGCGTACTCGGTGTACTCCAGCGTCGACACCTTCGCCGACACCGGCGCGTTCTCGGTCTACATCGGCTGCCAGCCCGAAAACCTGGGCCGCGTCGCGAGTTTGGCGCGCGGCGTACTCGAGGAGGTGGCCGCCGACGGCATCACCGACGCCGAATGCGCCCGCGCCAAGGGTTCGCTGCGGGGCGGTCTGGTGCTGGGGCTGGAGGATTCCGGCTCGCGAATGAACCGGATCGGCCGCTCCGAACTCAGCTATGGCAACCATCGCAGCGTGTCCGAAACCCTCACTCGCATAGACGAAGTCACCACCGACGAGGTCTCGCGGATCGCGGCCGCCCTGCTCGCCCGCCCCTTCGGCGTCGCAGTGGCCGGACCCTACCGCCGCACCCGCGACCTGCCCGCCGCGGTGCGCCATCTCGCGGACTGAGATCGCTACTCGGCAGTAGTCCCGCCTGGCCGGTGAGGTGTGTCCGTTTGTGGCTATGATCACCTCGCCGGAATGGGAGGGGTTGTGCTTTCTCCAGGTGAGAACTTCGCCGGGTACGTGATCGAGCGAGAGCTGGGGCGCGGCGGGATGGGCGCGGTGTACCTGGCCCGGCATCCACGCCTGCCCCGGTGGATCGCGCTGAAGGTGCTGAACTCGGAGTACCACGGCGACAACGAGACTCACACCCGCTTCGAACGCGAGGCCGACCTCGCCGCGCGGCTGAATCACCCGGGCGTGGTCACGGTCTACGACCGGGGCATCGAGCACGGGCGACTCTGGATCGCCATGCAGTACGTCGACGGTATCGAGGCGGAGGCGGTGACCGACATGTCGCCCGAGCAGGCGGTGCAGATCGTCGCCGCCACCGCGGACGCCCTCGACTACGCGCACCGGGTGGGCGTGCTGCATCGAGATGTGAAGCCCGCCAACATCCTGCTGGCCCGCGAGACCCGGGAACAGCAGGCGGGCGTGCTGCTCACCGACTTCGGCATCGCACGGCTGCAGGGGGACACCGGGCGCCTCACCGGGTCCGGCTCGGTGATGGCGACGCTGGCCTACGCGGCGCCGGAGCAGCTCCAGAGTCTGCCGGTGGACCACCGCTCGGACCAATACTCGCTGGCCTGTACCCTGTTTCGGCTGTTGACCGGGGCGCCGCTGTTCCTCGCCGCCGATCTCGGCGCGATCGTCAAATCCCATCTGTACGACAGCCCGCCGCCGATCGCGACCCGGCGGCCGGGGCTGCCCGCGACACTGGATCCGGTGCTGGCACGGGCATTGGCGAAGAATCCGGATGAGCGCTACCCGTCGTGTTCGGAGTTCGCGGCGGCGGCGCAGCGGGCGTTGGCGGCCGGAGGTGCGTCCGGGGCGTGGAAGGACCACACCCCGGAAGTGCCTGCGCGCCGGGCGAATTCACCTGCCGCGCGCCAGGGCAATCAAGGCACCGGTCCCCGCCCCGCGCCGGTGGCCACGCCGACCCAGCGACGTGCGGTGCAGTCGGATACCGGGGCGCGGCGGGTTTCGCAGTCGGATACGGGAGCGCGGCGGGTGCCGCAGTCGGATACGGGAGCGCGGCGGGTGCCGCAGTTGGATACCGGGGCGCGGCGGGTGCCGAAGTCTGATACCGGGGCGCAGCGCCGAGCGGCGCAGTCCTCGGTGGCCGTGCGCTCGGGACGCTTGACCGATATCCCGGGTCTTTCCGGGCCGCGTACCGGCCGGCATCTGAATTCGCCGGCGGTGGAGACGAATTCGCGGCGGCAGCCGCGCCGAGGGCTGATCGGCGTGCGGATGGTGGTGTTGCTCGGCACCTGCCTGGCGGCCGCGCTGGGTCTGGCGGTCTTCCTGTTCACGCCGTCGGGCAACTCGGAGAAGCCGAACCAGCCCGCTGCGGAGATCGGCGAGATCAGTAAGCAATTCCCTGGGCTGGTTCCGCAGAAGCCCGAACTCGGCGGGGGCTTCGCCGCCGCGAGTTGCCGGGTGGTGGATCACGACACCAAGGATTTCCAGCCGCCGTGGGCCTTCGAGGGCTGGTCGGCGGCGTGGGACTGCCAGTACTCGGCCGACCACGATGTTCGCGAGTACGTCGTGTTCGCCTACGGCTCGGGTGCCGCGGCCCGTTCGGTGGCGAACCGAATTCGCCCGGCCGGCAGTACCGTCGAGAACCTGTCCTTCAAGGAGTACTGCGGCGCAAAGCAATACACCAATCTGCGCTTCGACTCGGTGCCCGATGTCCCCTCCACCGCCTTCGCCACCACATTTTTCGACGATCCCGCGCGGGAGAAGTTCCTGCTGTACACCCGGGGCATTCCGGCCACGCCGAGCGGTGTGGTCGACTGGTGGAAGTCCCTGCCGCTCACCCGATCCTGATAGATGGCGACGAGCGCCACACCACTCGGGCCTCGGACCAGCTGGAACGTACTGATAGGTTCGATATCAGGACAGCGGAAGGACGCGCCATGTCGAATCGGTACGCGCGGATCGCCTTCTCGGCGGCGGCGCGGGAACGTCAGAAGATCGCGGGGAGCTACCGGGACTACGGCGCTCAGCTCGAGAGCGGGCGCGACGAGCCGCATCCGCTCGAGCTGCGTGAGATGGGATTCATCCGCGCGGCCGACTCCTTCTTCCTCGGCACCGCCACCCCTGACGGCTGGCCCTACATCCAGCATCGCGGCGGCCCCAAGGGTTTCGTCCAGGTCCTCGACGAGCGCACTCTCGCCTTCGCCGACCTGTCGGGCAACCGCCAGTACGTCACCGTGGGCAACCTGACCGAGAACGACCGTGTCGCCCTGTTCTTCATCGACTACCCGGTGCGCGAGCGGCTGAAGGTCTACGGCCGCGCCCGCATGGTCGAGCGCACAGAGGATCCCGAGCTGGTCGACCGGGTCTCGGGTGCATACACCGGCGCAATCCAGAAGATCGCCGAGCGGGCGATCGTCATCACCGTCGAGGCCTACAACTGGAACTGCGTCAAATACATCCGCCCCCGCTTCACCAAGGAACGCCTCGACGAGGCCATCGCCCTGGAACGTCGCTACGCCGCCGCCGAGCAACAGCGGCTGACCGCGGAGATCGAGGAGCTGCGCCGCGAAAACGAGTCGCTGCGAGCGCAATTGGCCGCTGCCCGGGTCACCGCGGGATGATGCGGTGCGGGCGAGATCGTGCTGCCGGTCAGCGGTGACCCAGCCCGGCCTGGTCCGAGGCGGCGTCCTGATCGGACCGGTATCCCGCGAGATCAACTGTCGGCGCGTCGCCTGACGCGGCGACGAACTGCTCTCGGGTCACGAATCGCTCTCCCGTGCCGGCCGGGGCGTCCGCGTCGGCCGGAGTGTCATCGCGTTCACGATTCGCGGCGGCCAGTACCGCGGCGAGCAGGCCGGGGAGGGCAGTGTCCAGGTCGGCGGAGCGCAGGCGGAGGTGGGTGTTGCCGTCGATGGTGACGCGGGCGGTGACGCCGGCCTCGCGCAGGATCTTGAAGTGGTGGGCGGCGGTCGATTTGCTGACGCCGTCGTAGGTCAGGCTGCAGCGCAGCGGGGTGCCGGCGTTGGCCAGCCGCCGGACGATCTCCAGGCGGATCGGGTCCTGCAGTGCGCCGAGCACCGCGGGCAGCGGGGCCACCGCGGGCAGCGCTTCGGTGTCGGGCATGAGCTACCTCACTCGGATAACTAGTTTGATAATCGTCGAACCCCACGTAGGGTTGGGTTCGATAAAAATCAAACTTACCTGATGGAGGGTTCGATGGCATCGGCAACGGTGGTTGCGACTCGAGCCGAACAGGGCAGCCAGACCTGGGCGTACGCGCTCGTCCTCGCGGCCAGTGGTGTGGCGCTGGGCGTTTCGGGCGCGCCCGCCCCGCTGTACGGGATCTATCAGCAGAGCTGGCATTTCTCCCCGCTCACCACGACCTTCGTCTTCGCCGCCTACGCGGTGGCGGCGCTGGGCGCGGTGCTGGTGTCCGGGCGGATCTCGGATGTGGTGGGCCGCAAGCCGGTCCTGCTGGGTGCGTTCGCGCTGATGATCGTGGGCCTGGTGGTGTTCCTGCTCGCCGACAATGTGGCCATGCTGCTGCTGGCCCGGGCGGTCCACGGGGCCGCGGTCGGCGCGACCGTGGTGGCGGGCGCGGCGGCGCTGCTGGATCTGCGGCCGCAGCAGGGCGCGCGGTCCGGGCAGCTGTCCGGGGTGGCCTTCAATGTCGGTATGGCCGTGGCGATTCTGGGCTCGGCGGTGCTGGCCCAGTACGCGCCGCACCCGCTGCGGACTCCGTATGTGGTGATCACGCTGGTGTGCGTGCTCATCGCGGCGGGCGTGCTGGCGCTGCGGGAGCCGCACGGGGCGCGGCAGAAGCAGCGCATCACCATTGCCAAACCGGCTGTGCCGCAGGAGATCCGCGGTGACTTCTGGTTCTCGGCGCTGGGCGTGATGGCGGCCTGGTCGGTGCTGGGCGTGCTGCTGTCGCTGTATCCGTCGCTGGCCTCGGCCAAGACGGGCATCCACAATCTGGTCTTCGGCGGCGCGGTGGTGGCGTCGACCGCGACCGCGGGTGCGATCGCGCAGGCCATCGCGGGCGGGATTCCGGCCCGGCGCGCGGCCATCGCCGGCGATATCGGCATGGCGATCGCGCTGGTGATCACGATTCCGGCGCTGAACACCCACAACTGGGTGCTGGTGCTGCTGGCCGGGTTCGCCCTCGGCGGCACCTTCGGGCTCGGCTTCGGCGGATCGCTGCGGCACCTGTCCAACGTTGTCCCGCAGCACAAGCGGGGCGAGACCATGTCGGCCTACTACCTGCTGGCCTACTCGGCCATGGCGGTGCCGACCGTGGTGGCGGGCTGGGCGGCCACCACCTGGGGGCTGAGCACGGTGTTCCCGTGGTTCGTGGTCGTGGTGGCGCTGGCGTGCCTGGGTGCCGCCGCCATCGGGCTGCGCCGCAATGCGGAGGCCACGGAGGTCGAGGAGCCCGCGGAGGCTGCGACGGCCGCCTGATTTCCCGAATGGCCCGACCCGCGTCCGCCCGGTGACCACATGTCGCCGGGCGGACGCGGCATTGCCGTCGGACGGGGCCGGTGCTGCTGCCGGGCGGAGACGGTGCCGCCGTTGCGCAGACTCACCGCATTCCCGGTGAAACGGTTTGGCGTGTAGCGATTTTCAGGTGCGCGAAGTCGCGGTGGAATTGCCGCATCCGATGCGTGACCGGGCCGGGGTCGTTATTCTTCGGCTATGCGGCGGTGGAGGTTCGGTGGGGTGGTGAGCCGGGCGGTACGCCGGTCGGGTCTGATGGTGTCGGCACTGCTGGCCGTGCTCGGCGGGCTGGCCGTAGCGGGCGTCACCTGGTGGGTGCTGTGGCACTTCCTGGGTGCGCGGGCCGAGACGCCGAATCAGCTGGATCTGAGCAAGATTTCGCTCGCCGTGACGGCCGGCGTCTTCGGGGCGGTCGCCCTGGTGGTGGCCTACCGGCGGCAGCGCGATGCCGAGCGCGGGCGCTTCGCCGATGTCTTCGGGGCCGCCGCCCGCCAGCTCGGGGATCCCGATGTTGCGGTGCGTATCGCCGGGGTCTACGCCATGGCCGGGGTGGCCGACGAGTTCTCCGCCCGCTGGCGTCGGCAGCAGTGCGTGGACGTGCTGTGCGGGTACCTGCGGCTGCCGTATCAACCGGAGGAGGGGGCCAGCCACCTGATCTCCAAATCGCAGCGCGTCGAGGATCACGGTACGGCCGTGGAACGGGTGTACACCTATCGGCAGAATGATCGGCAGGTCCGCGACACCATCGTGCGGGTGATCGCCGAGCATCTGCGACCAGCGGCCGAAACACCATGGTGTCGCCTCGATTTCGACTTCTCCGACGCGGTTTTCGAAGACGCCGACTTCCGGCACGCCGTCTTCGCGGGACGCAATACCCGCTTCACCAACGCCATGTTCCTCAGCGGCCGCACCGTGTGCTTCGAGCAGACGCGGTTCCTGGGGGAACGGGTCACCTTCCACGGGGCCATCTTCCGCAGCATGGCCATCTTCGACCGGGCGGTCTTCGCGCACACCGAGGTCGACCGGACCGATCGCGAGCATGCCGGAGTCACCTTCACCGAGGCCACATTCGGCGGCGGCGTGAGTTTCGCGGGCGCGCAATTCCGGGGCGCGCGAACGGCATTCGACCGCGCCACCTTCGCGGGCGAGCGCGCCGTCTTCGTCGAGGCCGGCTTCGGCGCCGCCCTGACCACCTTCGAGCGCACCGTGTTCGACGGCGACCGGGTCACCTTCAACAGCGCCGAATTCACCGGCGCGCGTGTCATCTTCGCCGATTGCCGCTTCTACTCCGAGTCCAGTTCCTTCGACGGCGCCCGGCTGGGCGGGCAGGTGCGGTGGAGGACCGGCCGCACCCAGGAGGTGTCCTTCGCCCGGGCCGAGTACCACGGCAAGGTCTCCTTCGCCGATGCCGTATTCGCGGGGCGGTCGGTGATCTTCACGGGTGGTGACTTCTTCGGCGACATCTCCTTCCACCGTGTCTCCTTCGACGCCCGGGCCATCACCTTCGAACAGCCCCGGGCGTGGGTCGGCGTCCACTTCGACTGGGACGCCAGCCCGGCCACCAAACCGGCCAATATCACTCCGATGCCCTGGCCGCCTGCGCTCGCCGAGTCCACCCCCGAACTCGCCTCCTGAGCCCGTCGCGGGCTGTTCGCCGGTTTTGCCCGAAGCCCGCCGGTGGGATAGCTTGCAGACGAGTTGAGTTGAGACAGGGGATTGTGTGGTGGCGAGCCGGGCGCGGCGGACACCGCATCGGGTGATCGGCCGCGGGACGCGCGCGGTGACAGCGGGCTCGGCCCTGATCGGCTGGGTGCTGGTGTTCGGCGCGATGACCGCCATGATCTCGCCGCTGCCGCGGGATACCGTCGCCGGCAACGCTATTGCCGCGCCACCGGAACTCGTGCCGGCCGGGCTGCCGACCACCTCCGCCAAGCCCGGCGCCCCCGATCCCATGGCCGCGCTGAAGGCGGGAGACTGCGTCGAGGTGCCCATCCAGCAGGCCAAGGACGCTACCGGCGCTCCGAGTTGGAAGGCCGGCTCGCCGGAGCCGTCGGATTGCGACTCGGTGGACGCGAACTACCGGGTGCTGCAGATCGGCCCGGACCCGTGCTCGGACCCGCTGTACACGCTGGAATCCGCACCCAGGGACAAGACCGGCAAGGCCCGCTACCACTTGTGCCTGACCTTCGACTGGCGGACCGGGGTCTGCTACGACACCGCCGATATGGATGCCCCGTCCAAGGTCGCCTGCGGGACTCCGGGCGCCCACATCGTCCAGGCGACCGCGGTGCTCGAGGGCACCACCTCGGGTGCGGGTTGTCCGCGCGACGGCCGTGGCGCGGTCTGGGTGGTCTGGAACAAACTCGAGCTCACCGTGTGCTTCCTCGGCGGCGACGACCCGGGGAAGTGACTGCTGTTACCGTCCGCGCCGTCCGACGGTGATGACGTCGGGGATCAGCCACGACGGCAGCGGCCGGGCGATCTTGCGCTGATCGACGACCTCGAATCCCGCGTCCTGCAGCAGTTTCCGGGTTTCGCGCGGTGAGGGCGCGTGGGCCGGGAAGCGCGGGCTGCGAGTGAGCCGTCGAATGGGCCGGGAGATGGGGCCGGAGGGATGCATGGTCGCGATGGCGACCAGCCCTGCGGGTGCGAGCACCCGATGGAATTCGCGCAGCGCGACCGGATGGTCGAAGAAGTGGAAGGCGCTGGTGCTCACGACCGCGTCCAGTTCGCCCTCGGCGAAGGGCAGATGCTCGGCGGCGGCCTGCCGCCACTGCACGGCGGCGGAGCGGGCACGGGCCTGGGCCAGCATGCCCGGCGAGGCGTCCACGCCGTAGACGGCCTCGGGGCGCAGTTCGCGCTGGATGCGGGCGGTGAGAATGCCGGTGCCGCAGCCGATGTCGGCGATGCGGCGCGATCCGGCGGTGCGGAGTTCGGCGAGGACCTGATCCTGCGGCGGGCGGTAGACGACCTGCTGCAGGGCGGCGGTGTCGTAGGCCCGGGCGACGTTGCCGAAGAAGTGCGTCACCACGTGATTGAAGGCTCGATTGCCGGTGGTCACCGTTGTGCTCATGGAAGCTCCTGTCCGGCCTCCATGGAAGCAGATTTCGCACTGTCTGGGAAGGTGCGATGGAGTAGCGTCGGGCGCATGAGGATTCGTGGTGCCGTCCTGGAACGCATCGGGGCACAGACGCCCTTCGCCGACTCGAAGCCGATCACCATCAGCGAGCTGGAGCTGGGCGAACCCGGACCCGGCGAACTGCTCGTCAAGATCGAGGCGGCCGGGCTGTGCCACTCGGATCTGTCCGTGGTCGACGGCAACCGGGTGCGGCCGGTGCCGATGCTGCTGGGCCACGAGGCATCCGGTCGCATCGAGGCGGTCGGCCCCGGCGAGAGCGACCTGCGCGTCGGCCAGCGGGTCGTCATGACCTTCCTGCCCCGCTGCGGCGAGTGCGCCGGCTGCGCCACCGACGGCCGCACCCCCTGCGAGCCCGGCAGTCTCGCCAACAACGCGGGCGAATTGCTCGCCGGCGGAAGGAGATTGCTGCGCGACGGCGCGGAAGTCCATCACCACCTGGGTGTTTCGGCCTTCGCCACGCACGCGGTCGTGGACCGCCGCTCGGTGGTCCCGGTCGACGACGACGTCCCACCCGAGGTGGCCGCCGTCCTCGGCTGCGCCGTCCTCACCGGCGGTGGCGCCCTGCTGAATTCGGCCAAACCCGGCCCCGCGGACCGCATCATGGTCGTCGGCCTCGGCGGAGTCGGCATGGCCGCGGTGCTCGTGGCCGCGGCGCTGCGGGCAGGCACCGACCGCGAGGTCATCGCCGTCGACACCGTCCCCGACAAACTGAAGACCGCCCTGGAACTCGGCGCCACCGCCGCCTACACCCCCCAGGAAATCGCGGCCGACAACATCCGGGCCGAGGCGGTCATCGAAGCCGCAGGCAACATCCGAGCCTTCGAAACCGCCGTAGCCGCAACGGCTCCCGGCGGCGTCACCGTCACCGTGGGCCTCCCGGCTCCAGACGCCCGCGCCTCCATCTCCCCCCTTGCCCTGGTAGCCCAGGGCCGCGCCATCATCGGCAGCTACCTCGGCTCCGCCGTCCCCGCCCGCGACATCCCCGAATTCGTCCGCATGTGGCGCGAGGGCAACCTCCCCGTCGAACGCCTCATCTCCTCCCACATCCGCCTCGAGGACATCAACGCCGCCATGGACGAACTGGCCTCCGGCCACGCCCTCCGCCAGGTGATCACCTTCGACTGACCCACCCACCTCCGCTCCGATGCGTGAGAGCGGTGTGGCCGAGGATGTGCCGGCGCTGATGTCGGCGTGGCGAGTCGATGACGAAGAGTTCAGAGTTCGGTCTGTTCGGCGGCCCATGCCGCAATCTGTGCGCGCGAGGTGAACCCCAGTTTGGTCAGGATATGTTCCACGTGTCCATTGACGGTGCGTGGTGAAATCACCAGTTGAGCCGCGATCGCCCTGTTGGTCAGGCCGTGCGCGACGAGATCGGCGACCTGGCGCTCACGCTTGGTCAGTTTTCCTCCGGAACGGAGGGGCGGCGCGGTCGCTTGGGCTCGCTCGCCGAGCGCGAGGCCCGCTGCGGCGTCGAAACTCATTGCGGCGCCTTGCTGATGGGCCGCCTCGAATGCGCGCGCGCCGAGCATCTCGCGACTGCGGCGGGTGAATTCCTCGTGGTAGACGAGCATATTGGGCAGCATCGAGACGGAGCTGCCGCCGATCCGGCTCAGCGTATCGGCGGCGCCCAGCAGGGTAGCGGCGCGGCGGACATCGCGCTGCTCGGCCGCGATCCAAGCCAGTGCCTCCATACAGATGGTGGTGACGACCGGATCGGACACCAGTCGAGCCGCTCGAATTCCTTCCTGCAACAGATGTACGGCGCGATCGAGCTCACCCGTTCGCCACACGGCGAATCCCATTGCCCACAGCACCCACGACCGAAGCACCGTTTCACCGGCGGATTCGGTGATCGCGAGTGCCTTCTCGAGGCCCGCGAGAGCCACCGCGATGTCGCCCTGTTGCGCGTAAGCCCAGCCGAGCGAAATCCGCGCGTCCAGCTGCGATTCGAGCTCACCGGATGCCTCGTAGGCGTCGATGGCATCCGCCAGCAGGGTGGTACCCGTACGAGCCGGATTGTCAGCACCGCCCGTCAGGAAGTAGTTTCCCTTGGCGTGGGCGAGCAGGGCTGCGACCAGTGGGTCCGCCGTCTGCTCGGCCAGGGCCTCGAGCTGCGCCACGTGCTCGGCGGCGGCCGGTAGGTCACCCTGCAGGACGGCCATCGTGGCGGCCCCGCGGTGACCCTTGGCCCGACAGAGCGGCCGTGCATCGGTCGATTGGGCGAGCGCGCGCTCGTGCCAGCGACGTCCCTCGCTGAGCCGCCCACGCAGTATCCAGAACATGTACAGGGCGGTGACGATCCGCAACGCACTTTCGCCCGACTCGGACAGGCTGAATTCCAGCGCGTTTCGCAGATTCGGCAGCTCCCGCTCCAACCGGGCAACCCACCGCAGCTGGTGCGGGCCGATCCATTCCGCTTCCACCTGGACTGCCAATCGCACACACCAATCCCGATGCCGCCGAACGTATTCCGGGTATCTCCCGCTGTCCTCGGCTTGCTCCCTGCCGTATTCCTGAACGGTCTCGAGCATCCGGAAGCGGATCGTGCCCTGGGTTTCCTCGCGGATCAGGATCGACTTGTCCACCAGCGCGGACAATGTGTCGAGCAATTGCGTCTCGGTCGGATCGGCGCCGCAGACCTGCTCGACCGCATCGAGCTCGAAACCGCCCGCGAACACCGACAGCTGATCCCACAACCGCTGCTCGGCCGGTGTGCACAAGTCATAGCTCCAGCCGATGCACCACCGCAGGGTCTGCTGCCGCATCGGGGCAACACGACTCCCGCGAGTCAACAGGGCATAGCGGTCGTCGAGCCGGGTCAGGATCTGCTCGGGCGACATCGTGCGCAGCCGGGCCGCGGCCAGTTCGATCGCCAACGGTAGCCCGTCGAGTCGAGTGCAGATCCCGGCCACGCTGAGCATGGAGTCATCGGTTACCTCGAAGCCCGGCACGGCCGCGGCGGCTCGCTCGGCGAACAACGTCACCGCGTCGTGGCGGGTCACCGCGCGCAGCCCGGGTTTGCTCGCCGTGTCGGGAATCCCCAGTGGGGGCACCACGAACACCGATTCCCCGCCGAGGCCGAGTGCCTCTCGACTGGTCGCCAGAATCCGCACTTGCGGGCAGGTCTGTAGCAGCAATTCGGTCAGCGACGCGACCGCTTCGATCATGTGCTCGCAATTGTCCAGTACCAGCAGCAGATTGCGCGCGGACAAGAACTCCACAAGCGTGTCGAGCATCGGCCGGGCACTCTGGTTTCGCAGACCGAGGGCGGTGGACACGACGTCGACCAAAAGTGTCTCATCGTGCAGATCACTCAACTCGACCAGTTGCACACCGTCGGTGAAATTTCGCTGCACCCTGTCGGCGACCTGCAGCGCGAGCCGTGACTTGCCGACCCCGCCCATACCGGTCAGCGTCACCAGACGTGACCCCGCCAGCAGGTTCTTGATTTCGGTCAGCTGGATCCGCCGGTCGACGAAGCTGGTCAGCTCGAGCGGCAGGCTTCCAGTACGATTCCCCGCCTCGGGCGCCGACGTGACAACCGATGCGTGCTCGGCTACTGGTTCGGCCGGCAGCACCATCGCATCGACCGCGAAACCGTGATCGCGCTCTATCTGGCGCAGTTGCTCGCCCAACTCCACGGCGGTGGGGCGGCGGCGCGGTTCGCGTGACATGGCCGCCTCGATCACCGCGCAGACGTCGTCGGGAATTCCTTGCTCGCGCAGATCCGGTACGGGTTGCTGGGTGATTCGCAGAAATTGCGCGACGACCTCCTCGCCGCTGTGGCGTTCGAAGGCCGCGTGCCCGGTCAGCGCACAGAACAGCGTGGCTCCCAGCGCGTACACATCCGAGGCCCGGCTCGGGGCGTCACCACCGAGGACCTCCGGTGCGGTGAATGCCGGTGATCCGGTGATCGTGCCGGTCGCGGTTTCGAATCCACCGGTGATGTGGGCGATCCCGAAATCGGTCAACGCGGGCTCACCGTAGTCGGTGAGCAGGATGTTTCCCGGCTTGATATCACGGTGCAGCACCTCGGCTCGATGCGCGGTTTCCAGCGCCCCGGCGATCTTCACCCCCAGGTGCAGCACCTCTGCCAGCGACAACGGACCGTCGCGGCGCAGGCGCGCATCCAGGGATCCGCGAGCGTGATATGGCATGACCAGGTACGGGTGACCACTTGCGGTCTCACCGACCTCGAGCATGTCGACGATATTCGGGTGCCCGGTCAGCCGCCCCATCGCACGCTGCTCGCGAAAGAAACGCTCCCGATTCTCATCCAGCTCGCCGGTCAGCACCTTCACCGCGACCGTGCGACCCACAACCGGCTGGGTACAGCGGAACACCGCCCCGAAACCGCCCCGCCCGATCTCCTCGGCCTCCTCGAAACCTGCAGCACGCAACTCCGTGACGACATCGATACCGACATCACGCTGCGTATTGAACAGATCTCTCTCGACCATCGGCCACTCGTGATCTCCCCACCGGACACCAGCCACAATATCCCGACCGGTCCCCTCGCCGCACGCGATCGGGTAGGCGGTATTGCCGATGCGGTAGCTGAGCGGGATCGCGGCGATCGGCCGGTCGGTGGGATCGGTGAGGACCAGTTGATCTCCGGCGGGTTTCAGGGCTCCGCCGCTGATGGTCAGCAGCGCGGCATCGCCTTGACGCGTGACTTCGTAATGGACGTCGGTATTTTCGGCCTGGCCAACCTCGGGCCGGTCGCGCTCGTCGCCCGCGAGGAACCCGATATTCGCAGCGCCCTGCAGATCGTGCTCCGCTATATCGCTCTGCACAATGAGGCGCTGCGCACCGGGCTCACCCAGGCCGACAGTCTGACCACCATTCACATCCAGGCCGCACCCGGCGCCTCGCTCGGCCGGCAGGCCACCGAGCTCGCCGTCGGCGCCACCTGCCGCATCCTGCGAGAACTCCTCGGTCAGGACTGGCATCCGCTGTCGGTCTGCTTCACCCACGGCGCACCCGAACGGCGCGGCAATGCCCACCGGATCCTCGGGCCCACAATCGAATTCGAGCAGAGCTTCAACGGCATCGTGTGCTACACCCACGAACTCGACGCGGCCAACCCGCTGGCCGATCCCCTGCTCCGCCCCTGTGCCCGCGAATACCTACGATCCCTGACCCCGGTCGGCGAATCCACCGCCGAGCAAGCACGCGCCATCATCGAAACACTGCTGCCCACCCATCGGTGCTCGGCCGCCACCGTCGCCACCCGCCTCGACCTCGCCCACCGCTACCTCACCCACCACCACCGCACCCTCACCGCCATCGCCACCGAACTCGGCTTCTCCGAACTCAGCGCCTTCTCGCGCTGGTTCCGCCACCACACCGGCCACAGCCCCACCGACGTCCGCACACCCCGACTGCAGAAGGACGCGGCACCGCCTTCGGGTAGTCATCGGTAGGGACGGACACGCGATCGACCGGCATCTCGACCTCACCGGAAGCTCCCCGCGGGCTCACAGGGTTCATTGGAGTCCGGGGCGCTGAATGGTCAGCGTGACCACATCACTCCAGGACAACCCGTCAGTGGTTCCGCCGCCGCCCGCGGCTCCCCGTGAGGCCGGACGGTTCGGCGGCCAGACCGCCGAACGTGCCGGTCTGGCCGCGCTACTCATCGCGACGGCGGTGATGTACCTGTGGAACATCACCATCAATGGCATGGGCAATCAGTTCTACGCCGGGGCCGCGTGGGCCGGGTCGAAGAACTGGGAAGCACTCCTGTTCGGTTCTCTGGATCCCGCGAACTTCATCACCGTAGACAAGCCGCCGGTGTCGCAGTGGGTGATGGGGCTGTCCGGGCAGATCTTCGGATTCTCGAGTGCCAGCATGCTGATTCCGCAAGCCCTGATGGCGGTGGCCGCCGTGGGGCTGCTGTATGGCGCGGTGCGGCGGCTGACGGGTAGCCATTACACCGGCCTGCTCGCCGGCGCCGCGCTGGCGTTGACGCCGGTCGCGGCGTTGATGTTCCGGTTCAACAACCCGGACGCGGTCATGGTGCTGCTCATGATGGCCGGTGCATACGCCACCGTCCGCGCCCTCGAGCGCGCCTCGACCAAGTGGATTCTGCTCGCCGGTGTGGCGCTCGGGTTCGCGTTCCTGGCGAAGATGCTCGAGGGCCTGATGGTGCTGCCCGCGCTGGGGCTGGTCTATCTCATCGCCGCGCCGAATCCGATCCGCGCCCGCATCGTGCAGCTGGTCGGGGCGCTCGTCGCACTGGTGGTGTCGAGCGGATGGTACGTCCTGGTCACGCTGCTGTGGCCGGCGTCGAGCCACCCGTATCTGGCCGGGTCGACCGACAACAACTTCATGAATCTGGTGCTGGGCTACAACGGCTTCGCGCGGGTACTCGGCCGCAACCACCGTGGTGCTCCGGGCGGCGCGCCGCACGACCCGGCCACCGCGGCACCCGATCCGGCCGCGGCTGCGGACACGGCCGCGCAGGCCGGTCCGGGCGGACACGGTGGCGGTGGATTCGGCGGCTTCGGCGGGCAGGTGCGCGGCGTGGGACGCCTGTTCACCGGTGAATTCGGCTTCGAGATCGGCTGGTTGCTGCCGGCCGCGCTGCTGGCCATGGTGCTGGTGCTGGTCTCGCGGGGCCGGGCGCCGCGCACCGACCTGGTGCGGGCGGGCGCGATCCTGTTCGGGCTGTGGATCCTCATCGACGGCGGCGTGCTCAGTTACATGAGCGGCACGGTGCACCCGTACTACTGCCTGTCGATCGCACCGGCCGTGGCCGGTATGTTCGCGGTCGGCATCCACGAGATGTGGACCAGACGGCACACCGTCCTCGGCCGCTTCGGTGCGGCCGCGCTGGTGGCGACCACCGGCGTGTGGAGTTTCGTTCTGCTGCACCGCAACAGCGGCTGGTACCCCGAACTGCGCTGGGCGATCCTGGCGCTGACGGTGGTGGCGACCGTGCTGCTGGCGCTGCCGTGGGTGCGGGACAACCGCCGTGTTGCCGCCGCCGCGCTGGCGCTCGGCCTGATCGCGAGTCTGTCCGGCGCGACCGCCTACTCGATCGCCACCATCGTCACCCCGCACAGTGGCGGCGGTCCGACCGTCGGCCCAGCGAGAGCCCCTGGCGGCCGGGGTGGCGGTTTCGGCGAGTCCCAGCCCGACCAGCAGCTGGCGGCCCTGCTGAAGACGTCCGACTCGACGTGGGCGGCCGCGATCAACGGCTCCTCCACCGCGGCGGGCCTGGAGTTGCAGACCGACAAGGCGGTCATGGCCATCGGCGGCTTCTCCGGCAGCGATCCGACCCCGACCCTGGCGGAGTTCCAAGCGGATGTGAAGGCCGGCAAGATCGGCTACTACGTCGTGCAGAACAACAACGACCGTGGCGGCAACGGAAACGGCAACGGCGACAATGGAAACGGCTACGGCGACAACGGGAACGGCAACCGTGAGCCCGGCGCCCCCGCCACCGGAGGCGAGCGCAACCGGCAGCAGGCCGGCGGCCAGAACCCCGCCGATCAGCCGAATCGCCAAGGCGCCCAGGCCGAGCAGGGTAACCAGGGTGGCCCGGGCAACCAGGGTGGCTTCGGCCGCAACCAGCACACCGACATCACGGACTGGGTGACCGCGACCTTCACACCCCAGCAGATCGGCAACACCACGGTCTACAAGCTGACCGGCTACACCGGCTAGCCCACCGGCCCGAAGGGCCGGGTGCGCGATGGATTCCATTGCGCACCCGGTCTTTCCCGGCGTCCAGGGGTGCGTCACGAACGGTCGATCACCCGGTGGCGATTCACGCCGAGCGCAGCCGCTGGATGGCCAACGGCACTGCGCCCGACCACCATTGCGGATCGGCGGTGCCGTCGGTGGTGCGCCCGTCGCGGTGGACGTAGTGCCGCACATCGCGTCCCGGCGTCGCGAACTCGCCGGTCAGGGCTCGTTCCAGCCATTCGGCGCCGAATCGGAAGACCTCGGCCGCCACGCCTCCCAGCGGATGGAATTCGCCCTCGTAGACGCGAATCTCCTTGGGCGCGCGAACGAGTTCGTAATTGGCGAGCGCCTGTTCGAGTGGGGTCAGCTCGTCGAACTCGCCGATGCCGTACAGCACCGGGCACGCGATGTCACCGACCAGATCCCCCAGCGGCATCCGGTCCCTCAGATCCCGGTCGAAGGCCGCTTCGTCGTCGTAGCCCGCCATGTACATGTAGTTGTTCTTGAAGGTCGGCTGCGCTTGCTCGAAGATGGTCCGGAAATCGCCGGTCGGCGCCTCGAAGGCCGCCAACGCCGCCAGCCTCGGCTCCGTCGCGGCAGCACGCGATCCCCAATACCCGCTCATGCTGATGCCGAACATGCCGATCCGCAGCGGATCCACTTCCGGCAGTTCGCTCAGATAGTCGATGTAATGCCGCACGGCGCGTTCGTAGTTGGTGAGATCGACGGTCAGGCCGTGCGCCCGGCTCTCGCCCTGCCCAGGACCCTCGATGGACAGCGCGACCACGCCCCTCGAGGTGTAGTAGCGCTCGGCCGCGGCGATGTAGTCCTCCTTGATCATGTCCATGCCCGGGCCGAGAATCACCGCCGGAGCCCGATGCACCGGCCCCGCCGGCAGATGCAGCAGTGCGAAGATCTGCTTGCCCTCGAAGTCCAGCGCCACCCGCCGGACCAGTCCGCCGCGCAGTTCCCCCAGCCGTTCGACGCAGTGATTGGCGCGCTCGCGGAATGCGAGTTTGCGTGGATCGGCCGCCTCGAAGATCGAGTACTGGGCCCGGCCCCACATCACGGCCGCCCGGGTGTAGAGGTCGGCGGCGGTGCGTGCGAACCCGTTTCGCTCATGGTGGGCGGCGCGCTCCTCGGCCTGGGCGGCGATGCTCGCCCACGCCTTGGGCAGCATCGCCCCGCTCCGCACGAGTTCGAAGACCTTGTCGAAGTCGGTGTGGTCGTGGCCGAGTTGCTCCATGGTGCCCTTCGCCTGCGGATGCAGGGCGTCGAATCCGCCCTGGGCGAGGGCGATGTCGAGGGCCCAGCTCTGGCCCAGCGATCGAGTGGTCATGGTGGGTGCTCCTTCCAATAAACTAAGTACTTATCTATTAAGTACTTAGACTAAGCTGCTGTCAACCCCGCACGATCCGCCGACAGGAGACCCACCGTGACCGAAGACCTCGATGCGGACCGCGCGACAGCTCTCGACCTGCTGGCCCGGGCCGCCTACCGGCTCAGCGCGGCGGATTCCCGGCTCCGGGGGCGCGCGACCCGATCCCCCAAGGCGCTGTCGCTCACCCATGCGCGCGCCCTGCGCGCGCTGGCCGACCGCGGGCCGCTCACGATCGGCCAACTCGCTGCCATGGCCGAAACAACCGGCGCCGCAACCACTCAGCTGGTCAACGGCCTGGCCGCGGCGGGATATGTCACCAGGGAACGCCCACCCGGCGACAAGCGCTCGGTGCTGGTCACGCTGACCGAGGCCGGGCGCACCCGGTGCCGCGAGCGCATGACGGCCATGACCGACGCCCTTCGAGACGAACTGGCCGAGCAGGACATCGCCGCGCTGAGGTCCGCCACCGAGGTCCTCGACCGGCTCGTCGCGGTCTACGACCAGCTGTGACCGCCGACCCGGAGAAGGCCGGCCGCACCCGCGCCCCGAAGCCGGTGGCCGACTCGTCCGAAACGGCCGCGCGGCGTGGCGTGTCGCCGACCCGATAGGCTCGACCCGTTGCTGATTGGGCGGAGTGAAGGAGACCAGGTGACCACGAACCGGATCCGGGTGGGTGTGCTCGGGGCGCGCGGCAAGGTCGGGCAGGCCATCTGTGCCGGGGTCGAGGCCGCCGCGGACCTGGAGCTGGTGGCGCAGGTCGACAAGGGCGACTCGCTGGAGGCGTTCACGGCCGCCGGAACCGAGGTCGTGGTCGACTTCACGCACCCGGATGTGGTGATGCCCAATCTGAAGTGGCTGGTGGAGAACGGGATTCACGCCGTGGTCGGCACCACCGGTTTCGATGCCGAGCGGCTGGAGCAGGTGAAGGGCTGGCTGGCGGCCAAGCCGGAGGTGGGAGTGCTGATTGCGCCGAACTTCGCCATCGGCGCGGTGCTGAGCATGCGGTTCGCCGAGCAGGCCGCGCGCTTCTTCGACTCGGTCGAGGTCATCGAGCTGCACCACCCGAACAAGGCGGATGCGCCGTCGGGCACCGCCTTCCGGACCGCCGCGCTCATCGCCGCGGCCCGGGAGAAGGCGGGTGTGGGCCGCAGCCCCGATGCCACCAGCCAGGAGCTGGAGGGTGCGCGTGGTGCGGACGTGGACGGCGTGCGGGTGCACTCGGTGCGGCTGGCCGGACTGGTCGCGCACCAGGAGGTGCTGTTCGGCACACAGGGGGAGACGCTGACCATCCGCCACGACTCGCTCGACCGCACCTCCTTCGTGCCCGGCGTGCTGCTGGGCGTGCGCAAGACGCCGCTGCGCCCCGGTCTCACCGTGGGCATCGACCCGCTGCTCGACCTGTGAGCACGCCCTCCGGGAATCCTGCCGACGGCAACGGCCGCGAGGTCTTCAAGCGGGTCGGTTTCATCGCGGCCCTGGTGGTGGTGCTCGGGTTCTACTTCGTGCTGCTCGGCCGGATCGGGATCGACCTGATCGCCACCGGTAAGCCGGCCGCGGTGGGCTTGGGCATCGGCGTGTTCATCCTGCCGGTGCTGGGCGTGTGGATCGTGGCGACCAGTGTTCGCGCCGCCTTCGCCCACCAGCGCCTGGCCCGCCGCATGCACGAGGAGGGCGGCGAGCTCGATGTCTCCGATCTGCCGCGCCGCCCGTCCGGACGCATCGAGAAGGATGCTGCCGACGCGCTTTTCGAGCGGGTGAAGCAGGAGTTCGAGGCGGACCCGCAGAACTGGCGCACCAACTACCGCGCCGCCCGCGCCTACGACTACGCCGGCGACCGCACCCGCGCACGCGAAATGATGAAGCGCGCAGTGGAATTGGAGCGCGGCGACCGGCCCGGGGCACGGTAGCCGCGATTTCGCAGGAAACCTGCCGGTAGGTTGCGGCCGGGGTAAAGTCCGCCCGGTGAGGTTCAAGGTGGGTTATGCGCTGGCGATAGCCTGCGCGGCGATGGGGTCGCCTGCGGTGGGGTCGGCGATGGCACGGGCGGACGACGCGCCGTCCTGCATCGAGTCGGAGAACGGCTACAAACTCGAGTGGCAGGTCAGCTGGTCGATCTATCAGGCCGAGCAGCAGAATCCGGACGACGGGCGAGCAGTGACCGAGGTGGATCTGCCCGTCACCATCGACGCACCACTGGACAAGGTGTGGGACATCTACTCCGATGTCCGCAACGGTATCGGTCGCCACTCGTTCCTCAAGGACATCATCGTCCACCGCACCTGCGACGACGGCGACACCCACACCACGGATTTCACCGCGCTCGAGGACATTCCGACGGGCCCGGTCATCTTCCCCGGCCACACTCAGGCCGAGCAGATCCTGCACCCGGACGAGCACTACTACACCAGCGACAGCTGGGACGTCCCCAACGTGACCACCCACCAGGTGATCACCTTCGCCGACAACGGTGACGGCACGACCACCGTCAACGAGCATCTGACCTTCATCGCCGACGCGGCCCTGCTCGACTTCACCGTCAGCAACGGGGTGGCCGCGCACCAGGCGACCCAGGAGGGCATCAAGCGCGATATCGAAAGCGGCGCGCTCTGAGGCGGTTTCGCCCGACCGCACCGAACGGCGATATCACTCGATACGCAAATACGGCCCGGAACCTGTTGGTTCCGGGCCGTATTCGTGGTGCCGCCGATGCATCCGGCGGTACCCCACACCGGGAGGAAGATCCGGGCACCCGTGACGGGCGGGTCCCCGGTGGAGAGTCGGTGTGCGGTTCCGGCCGCACCGGCGTTCCCGGTACCGGGGTGATCGCGCAATCACCCCGGGCCGCAGTGGTTTTCCGGCTTCTCCCGGCCGTCAGGGCGCGGGATGCACTGTCCGCCAGTGCTCGGCGATGTCGATGCGACGCGCCAGCCACACCTTCTCGTGCGACTGCACGTAGTCCAGGAAGCGCTCCAGCGCCCTGGCCCGCGCCGGCTTGCCGATGATGCGGCAGTGCAGGCCGACCGACAGCATCTTCGGCGCACCCGCCGCGCCCTCGGCGTAGAGCACGTCGAAGGCGTCCTTCAGGTAGGTGAAGAACTCCTCGCCGTTGGCGAACCCGGCGGGGGAGGAGAAGCGCATGTCATTGGATTCGAGCGTGTACGGCAGGACGAGGTGATCCTGGCCGGCGACCTTCACCCAGTAGGGCAGATCGTCGGCGTAGGAATCGGAGTCGTACACGAAGCCACCGTGCTCGACCACCAGCTCGCGGGTCTGCGGCGAATCACGGCCGGTGTACCAGCCCTTGGGCGCCTCACCGAAGAGCTTGGTGATGATGCGCACCGCCTCCTCCAGGTGCGCGCGCTCGGTCTCGGCATCCATCATCTGGTAGGAGATCCAGCGCAGGCCGTGCGAGCAGATGTCGTAGCCGTTGCGCTTGAACGCCGCGACGGCCTCCGGATTGCGCTCCAGCGCGCGGGCCACCCCGAAGATGGTCAGCGGAATATCGCGGGATTCGAACAGCCGCAGCACCCGCCAGAGTCCGGCGCGGGAGCCGTACTCGTAGATGGTCTCCATCGACATGTGCCGGTTCGGGAACGCCGCTGCCGGAACGATATCCGACAGGAAAGTCTCCGAGACCGCGTCGCCGTCGAGGACATTGTTCTCGCCGCCCTCCTCGTAGTTGAGGACGAAGTTGACCGCGATGTTCGCCCCACCCGGCCACTGCGGGTGCGGCGGGTTGGGACCGTAGCCCACCATGTCCCGCGGGTAGTTCAGATCGAAATCGCTCATGGCTGCATGTCCTTTCGGCGCGCTCGGGGGCCATCCGTGGTTACGCGAGCAAGCGCGGGGAGGCGGAGCGGCGCCTCCGGGCCCCGACCGGTCACGCCAGGTCATTTTCCAGCTCGGCGCGCAGCTGCGCCCGAGCTTCGTCGGTCAGGGTGCCGAAGAGCCGCAGCCGGGCCAGTCCGCCGTCGGGGAAGGCGTCCAGGCGCACCTGCACGACCGCCGCGTCCGCGCCGATCAGGAAGCGGTGGCGGGTGTCGGGCTGCAGGCGGGTGCGGCCCAGCAGTTCGACCTCGGTGCCGTCGGCGCGAATACCGGTGAGGGCGCCCGCACCCGGGCTGTTGAACAGGAAGTACGAGGTGTCGATTTCGGCGGCGGTGATCACGCCCTCGGCGGCCAGCTGCACCAGCACCCAGTCGTTGGTGTTCTTGTCGCGGCGGCGCGCGGTCTCCCAGCCGTCGCCCATGCTGCGGGCGCGGCCGGGCATGAGCACGTTCTGCGGGTGCGAGAAGAAGCGGTTGGAGCAGTCGGCGACCAGGCCGCCGTTCTCCACCGCGGCCAGGTCGAAGGGGCCGGACTCCAGCCAGGCCAGGTCGGGCTTGGCGACGCCGTGCACGCGCAGGCGGGCGATGCCGCCGTCGGGGAACATGCGCAGCCGCACGTGGGTCCAGCGCTTGGGGGAGTCCACGGCGAACGGGTTCAGCGAATCGCCGGACACCTTGGCGCGCTCGACGATCGTGGTCCAGCCCTCGGCGGCGACCAGCTCGTCGACCGACGGATTGCCTTCCACCGCAATGGCTTCCACCGACACCTCGGGTGGGTAGTTGCCCTTGAACCAGGCGGTGTCCACCACGACGCCCTTGACCACGCCGGGCACGCCCAGGCGGACGATCGCGGTGTCGCAGTCGTCGCCGGCCGGGTGGTCGCCCGCGGCGCCGCGGCGGCGGCGGGTCTCCCAGCCGTCGTACACCTGGCCCTTGTGACCGAAGGTGGCGGGGGAGTAGGTGGCCTGCTCGGGCCGGATCAGATTCTCCTTCTCGGCGAAGGACTCGTCGTTCGCCCACAGCACGGCGCCACCCAGGGTGCGCACGGCCAGATCGGGAAGCAGCGTGAAATCAACGTCGCTCATAGCGCCGGAATCTTCCTCTCTCGCAATTGATGCAATACCTCGACAGTGGCCTTGGGGGCGATCGCGGTGACCTCGGCGGGTTCGAAGGCGCCGCACGCCAATCCGCGCAGCACCACGGTCGCCAGCGCCTGCGCGGTCGCCGGTTCGTCCATCACCGCGCCGCCCTGGCGATCCAGGTAGCGGCCGATCCGCGGGGCGGCGATGCCCAGGCCCTCGCGGAAGAACGCGAAGGTGGCCAGCCAGCGGGTGACCAGGTGGCCCGCGCCCATGTCCCAGCCCTGGTAGTAGCCGCGCTCGAGCGAGCGGGTGACCAGACGGAAGTGCCGCGACACCGCCGCACGCACCTCCGCGTCGGTGCCGATCGGCAGTACCTGGGTGGAGCCGTCGCACACCCACACCCCGGTGGTCGCGGCCGCGGCCTGCATGACCGCCTTGGCGTGGTCGGCGACCGGGTGCTCCAGCGACTGGAACTTCGGAGCGATACCGCAGGCGGCGCTGTAATCGTAAGTGCCGTAGTGCAATCCGGTGCAGCGTCCGGCCGAGCGCTGGATCAGCTGCGCGACCGGGGCGGTGCCGTCGGCGGCAATGATGGCCTGCGGGCTCTCGATCTGCAGCTCGAACCGCAGCGATCCGGCGGCCAGCCCGTGCGCGGACTCGAGGGCCTCGCACAGCTGCACGGTGAGATCGGCCTGCTCGGCATGGCGGATCTTGGGCACGGTGAACACGAAGCCCTCGGACACGCCGCCCGCGCCCTCGAGCACCTTCTCCAGGGTGCGCACGGCGCGTGCCCACTCCGGGGTGGTGAGGCCCTTCATGCGGATGCCGCGCGAGGAGACCTGGGACGGAAGGGCTTCGAGCACCGCGCCGGCGCGCAGGGCGTCGCGGTCCTCGGTCTCGTCGCCGCGGGTTCCGTAGCCGTCCTCGAAATCGAACCGCAGGTCCTGGATGGGGCGCTCGCTCAGGGTCCGGAGGACCCGCTCGACGGCATCCTCGCCGGCCAGCTCGACCAGCAGGTCCCGCTGTTCCGCCGCGAGTTCCAGTGCGGCCGCGCCCCATTGGGCGGGCAGGTCGATCGAGGCGTCCGCGCCGGAGGCGTACGCGGTGTGCACGGGCTGCCCCGGGCGATCGCCGGGATAGAGCCGCAGCAGCTCCGAATCCACTGCCTGCAAACGGGATTCGATCCCGTTCCATGTCTCCGGTGGCAGCGTCACGCCTGGGCCTCCTGTTCCTCGATGCCGAAATCGGCGAGCAATCCCACGTACTTCTTCGGTAGTGGGGCCGCGAATTCCCCGCGGCCGGACTTACGCAACTTCATGGTGACCAGCGACTGCACGGTCAGCGTGGCGGCGGCGACGCCGTCCACCACGGGCACCCCGACCTCCTCGGTCAGGTACTCGCACAGATCCGCCATCCCCGCGCAGCCGAGCACGATGGCGTCCGAGTTGTCGGCCAGCACGGCCTCACGGCAGGCGTCGGCGATGACCTTCCGCGCCTCGGGATCCTCGAGTTCGAGGACCGGTATCTCGCAGGCGTGCACATTCGCGCAAAAGCGTTCCATGCCATAGCGTTCCGCCAATTCCCAGGCCCGGCCGGCGGTGCGGCCGAGGGTGGTGACGACGCTGAATTTCCGGCCCAGATGGCTGGCCGCCTGCATGGCCGCCTCGGCGATGCCGATCACCGGGCCGCGCGCCAGCTCGCGCGCGGCGTCCAGGCCGGGATCGCCGAAACAGGCGATGATGTAGCCGTCCACGCCCTCGGCCTCGCCGCGCGCGATCTCGGCCAGCAGGCCGGGCACGGCCAGCGCCTCGTCGTAGTGGCTCTCGATGGAGGCCGGGCCCATGTCGGGGTTGACGGCGTCGACCACCGTGCCGGGCGCGGCGACGAGGCGCGCGCTGTCCCCGATGAGTGCCGTCATCGCGGCGGTGGTGTTGGGATTGATGACCCGGATCCGCATGGATCCACGCTATCGAACAGAAATGGCTCCGGCGTTGCTTGAACCGTATATGTTCGAAAGCCCCTGGCTCAGGGGTTATATATCTTCTTCACCTGCGGGTTCGGCGAACAAACCGGTGTCGGTGGGCAGATGCGAGAGCACGCTGTTCAAGCGTGCGTGGTGCCCCTCGGTGGCCGACAGCAACGCTTCAGCATCCCTCGCTAGGAAGGCCTGCAGCTGCTTGCTGTGGTCGGCGTGCAGCACCACGCGATCCATGGTCGTCACATGCACCATGGGCTGCACGGGTTCGGTGATGTTCCAGGCGTATTCGAGCATGTGCACCACGCGCGGCATACCCGACGGGCGCACCAGAGCGAGGTGGAAGTTGCGGGTCTCCCGGTGATAGGCGACCGCGTTCTCGGTGAGCACCGCCTGCTCGAGGCGGGCGTGGATCTCGCGGGCCAGCTGATGATCGGCCTCGGTCGCATTGTGCACGGCCGCGGCCAGCGCGGCGGACTCCAGGCGCTCGCGCACGATGTACAGCTCGCGCAGCTCGTCGGCGGTCAGCATGGTGACCTGGTAGCCGAAGTTGGGCCGGTGCTCGACCAGGCCCTCGCCGATCAGGGTCTGCAGCGACTCGCGCACCGGGATGGCGCTCACGGTGAATTCACGTGCGATCTCACCCAGGGGCAAACCGGTACCGGGCGGCAGGTTTCCCTCCAGGATCAGCCGGCGCAATTCGCCGAGAATCTCCTGCTGGGAGTAGCCGCGGCGGGCATCCAGCGGCGGGTTGAGCTGGGGCAAACGGGGTAGGCGGGGGCGAGAAGGCACGGACCCAACCCTAGCCCTACGCGTAACCGGGTTCACAGCCCTCACTGGTGGTGAGCCATCGCGCGGCGGTTGCCCGGCCGCGTGTGGGTCAGCTCTCGTCGATGTCGTAGCCCAGGGCCTTGAGTGAAAGTCGGTGCAGGGTATCCCTTTCCGCGGGGGTCAGGCGCGCGAGCAGCACATCGGTGGCGGCGGCGATCTTCGCGTCGGTCTCCGCGCGGACCCGATTGCCGGCGGCGGTGATGGCCAGCCGGTATTTCCGGCGGTCGTGCGGATCGCGAGTGCGGGTGACCAGACCGGCCTTCTCGAGGCTGTCGATCAGCCGCACCATTTCGCTGCGGTCGATCTCCAGGATGTTGGCCATCTCCTGCTGGGAGATCTCACTGCTCTCGGCGAGGTAGGTGAGCACCCAGTGCTCGCGCAGGGGTGTCCCGAGGTGGGAGTGCATCGCCTTGTGCAGCTTGCCCAGCGCGTAGGTCGGGTGGCGCAGCAGGCTCGGGGGGTGGACCTCGGCCGGGTCGGAACGTTCTTCGGGCACCCGCTGATTATATCTATTGTTGAGCTCCTCAATCATTGATATTCTCTGCAATTGAGTTGCTCATCAACTATCGAAGGAGAGGTCCGATGACGCAAATGCGTTCGGACACCAGGACATCCGCCGCCCGGGGCGCTCCGGCCGGTGCTCCTGCCCCCGCCCATTCCGACAAGATCCCCGCGCATGTCTGGCGCACCGCCGGCGTGGTGGTGTTCGGCGCGGTCATGGGCATGCTGGACACCTCGCTGGTCAATATCGGGCTGCACACCATCGGCGCGGATCTGGGCGCCTCGCTGGCCACGATCCAGTGGGTGGCGAGCGGATATCTGCTGGCCCTCGGTGTTTCGCTCACCGTGTGCGGCTGGCTGGCGCGGCGGGTGGGCGTGACCCGGCTGTGGATGGGGGCGCTGGTCGCCTTCACCGTGACCTCGGCGGCGTGCGCCTTCGCGCCGACCGCGGGGTGGCTGATCGGAATGCGCGTCCTGCAGGGGCTTGCGGCGGGACTCATGATCCCGGCCGGGCAGACGATCCTGGGTCAGGCGGCCGGGCCGCAGCGCATGGGCCGGGTCATGGGTGTGGTCGGCATCGCGGTGGTGGGCGCGCCCGCCATCGGGCCGACCATCGGCGGGCTCATGCTGGCGCACTGGAGCTGGGAGTGGTTGTTCCTCATCAACATTCCGTTCGGACTGGCCGGATTGGCGCTGGGGCTGCGGTATCTGCCACGGACCAGCGGGGTGGCGACGCAGCCGCTCGACGTGATCGGCCTGGTGCTCGCGGGCGGCGGCGTGTCCGCGGTGGTGTACGGGTTGTCCGAGGTCGGGACGACGGGGTCGGTGACCTCGCTGTCGGTGTGGTTGCCCGTGGTGCTCGGGCTCGCGGGCCTCTCCGGATTCATCACCCGTGCGCTGCGCGCAGGGCGGCAGCTGCTGGACATCCGGATGTTCGGCAACCACGCCTTCCGGGCCGCCACCAGCGCCAGCTTCTTCGCGGGCGGGGCCATGTTCGGAGTCATGGTGTTGCTGCCCTTGTACTTCCAGGTGCTGCACGGCACCGGGCTCATCCGCACCGGCGTCGACCTGCTCAGCTACGGCCTGGGCGGCATCATCATGCTGCCGCTGGGCGGGCGGTTGACCGACCGGTTCGGCGGCGGCCGGGTCGCGGTGCTCGGCAACCTCGCCATTGCCTGCGCCGTGCTGCCGCTCGCGTTCCTGCCGGTCGGCGCGAACGGAATCCTCATCCAATTCCTGCTCTTCGCGGCGGGTATGGCCACCGGTGTCGGCGCCATGCCGCTGGTCTCGGCGGCGTATGCGGCCGTCCGGCACGAGCAGCTGCCCGACGCCACGGCCTTCGTGAACATCCTGCAGCGGGTGGGCGGGGCCGTCGCGGTGGCGCTGGTGGCCGTAATCCTCTCCCGGGCAACGTCATCCGGCTGGGCACCGGTGTCCGGCTACCACCTCGCCTTCGGGATCCTCGCCGCTCTCTCGGCGGCGGCCTCCGCGGCTTCCACGATCCTGTACCGACAGCAGAGGCGGGTGAAAGCGGCTGCCGCCGAACCGGTTCCCGCGCGACAATGAACAGGTGAACGAGCCGGAATCCCTCGCATCCCGCAGGAACCGCGTCGAGCGGTTCCTGCGGGATCGCGGCACGGAGACCATCGACCATCCCGGCGGGACGCTGCTCGCCCACCTGGGCCGGGTCGCCGACACGCTCGCGGTGTGGGGACATGACGGCGACCTCCAGCTCGCCGGCCTGGCGCACGCCGTGTACGGCACCGATGGATTCGGTGTCTCGCTCGTCGAATTATCCGATCGCGCAACGGTTGTCGAGTTGGTCGGTGCGCGGGCCGAGGGATGGATCTACCAGTACGCCGCCTGTGATCGCGAAACGGTCTATCGCCGCATCGACGCGGATCCGGTATGGTTCCGGGACCGCTTCACAGGCGGCGAATTCGAACCCTCCGAGCCCGATTTCCGGGCCTTTCTGGAGCTGACGGTCGCCAACGAGCTGGACGTGCTGGCGCAAAATGCCGAACTGGCAACGAAATACGGCGCGGGGCTCTACGAGCTCTTCGCGCGTGTCCGCCCCCGTCTCTCGCGCGCCGCACGGTCCGCCTGCGAAGGTCAGCCGGCGCCCCTTCCGCGGCCCGGGCGGTCGCAACAGCTAGATTCGAGTTAATCGAGGAGGCTGTCATCGAACCCCGATCCGAAGGAGCGGTATGCGAGCAGCGATTGTCTTCCCGGTACTGGCTGCCCTGTTTCTGACCGCGTGCGGCGCCACCTCCGGCACGACCGCGCCGAAGGTGGACTCTCCCGGAAAGCTGGTATCGCAGCGACCTATGGGCAATCTCGATCCCGCCCTGACGGCCGCGATGTCCTCGGCCACCTACATCCGCTACCGATCCACCTCCCCGGCAGGGAAGCCGATCGAGGTATCGGGCGCGATCTTCGTCCCCACCGGCGATGCCCCCGCCGGTGGCTGGCCCGTCATCGCCTTCGCGCACGGCACCTCCGGAGTCGTCAGCGCCTGCGCTCCCACCAATTCGCCCACCCTCTTCGGCTCGGCCTCCACGGTGGCCGGACTCCTGGCCGGGCACCGAGCCGTGGTGATGACCAACTATCAGGGCCTCGACGGCCCCGGCAACGCCCCGTACCTGGACTCCCGATCCTCCGGCTACGACGTCCTCGACTCGATCCGCGCCGCCCACTCCACCGGCCTCCCGCTGTCGTCCGACACCGTGCTCCTCGGCGTGTCCCAGGGCGGTCGCGCCGCCGAATCAGCCGCCGAAACCGCGAAATCCTATGCGCCGGACCTGAACCTCCACGGCGTCGTCCTCCTGTCACCCGCCCTGGAACTCCAGCTCGTCGACACCGTCCGCACCGGCACCCTCAACGCCCCCGACCAATACCTGATCATCCCGTATCTCGTTGCCGCAGTACGCGACACCACCCCCGGCTACCGCTACGACCAGGTCCTCCACGGCGACCTGCTCACCGCCGCACCTCATCTCGAATCCGCCTGCACCGGCACCCTCACCCCCGCCGACACAGCCCTCGGCCGGGCCGCCACCCCCGCCGAAGCATCCTTCACCGACGACGCCGCAGCCCGCCCGTTCGCCGACTTCCAATCCCGGACGAATCTCCCCCGATCCGCCACCCAGCTCCCCACCTACATAGTCCGCGGCGACGCCGACAAACTGGTCGACACCACCTGGTCCACCGCCGCAATTTCCAAAATGTGCGCCCTCGGCGCCCCGGTCCACGACCTCACGGCCCCCGGCGGCCACGACGCCCCCGCCACCGTCATACCTCAGTGGTCGTCCTGGATCGACGACCTGTTCGCGAACAAACCCTTTCAATCCACCTGCCCGCATTGACCCGGCGGCCTCGTCCACACCCCCGAGCAGCAAGATCAGGGAGCTCTCACTGCGGTGGCTCGGACAATTCCCGCGCTGAGAGCTCACTGCTCTCGATCGGGGTCAGGATCCGGCCCAGCTCAGCAGCTTGTCGAGCGGCCAGGTGTTGATGATGCGATCGTCGGGGACGCCGTTGTCGAGGGCGCGCTGGGCGCCGTAGCCGAGGAAGTCGAGTTGGCCGGGGGCGTGGGCGTCGGTGTCGATGGAGAAGTGGCAGCCCAGATCGAGGGCCAGGTTCAGGAGCTGGGTGGGTGGGTCTCGGCGTTCGGGGCGGGAGTTGATCTCGACTGCCACGCCCTGGTCGCGGCAGGCGGAAAAGACCTGTTCGGCATCGAATTTCGATTCCGGGCGGGTGCCGCGATTGCCTTCGACGAGGCGGCCGGTGCAGTGGCCGAGCACCGTGGCCCGGCCGCCGGATACCGCGCGCACCATGCGGCGGGTCATGGCGGCTGCGTCCATCTTCAGCTTGGAATGGACGCTGGCAACCACGATGTCGAGGCGATCGAGCAGGTCGGGTTCCTGGTCGAGTGCGCCGTCGTCGAGGATGTCGACCTCGATGCCGGTGAGAATGCGCATGGGCGCGAACCGGTCGCGGAGTTCGTCGATGACAGCCAGTTGCCGCCGCAGCCGATCCGGTGAGAGCCCGTTGGCGACGGTCAGGCGGGGGGAGTGGTCGGTGAGCGCGCAGTATTCGTGCCCCAGCGCCTGCGCGGTGGCCATCATCTCCGTGATGGACGCCGATCCGTCCGACCAGTTCGAATGCACGTGCAGGTCGCCCTTCAGTGCGGCCCGCAACTCGCCGCCCCCGAGATCCTTTGCGGCGGTCCGCAATTGGATCAGCGTGTCCGGCTCCCGCCCGGCCCACGCCTGCGCGATCACCGCCGCCGTCTTCGGCCCGATTCCCGGCAGCGACTGCCAGTCGCAGGCCCGCCCCAACCGTTCCCGTTCGGCATCGTCGAGACCCTCGACGATGTCGGCGGCATTGCGATAGGCCATCACCCGCCGGGAATCCTCCCGGGCCCGGTCCTTGAAGAACGCGATCATCCGCAACGCGACGACAGGATCCATGCCTTCAGTGTGCCCGCGGCGACGGGCGAATCGGCGGCGAGGCGGACATCGTGCCCGGTCTCAGGATCGGAAGGCGCGAGGGCATGGTCGCCAGGCGCGGCCAAGTGCCGGAGAGCCGCCACTCGTAACCGTCCGGATCCGTCCCGAGGGTGCAGGCGATGACGTTGCAGGCGTCGGACTGGCCGAGCGGGCCGACAGTGGCGACGATCCAGGCCGGGTCGGCGTCATGAGACTCGGTGACCACGGCCGGTCATGCCCGCGGTTCTCCATCGATGGTGATGGGGACGTGACGGCGCAGGAAGTCGAGCTGATCGGCGACCACGCGATCGAAGGCCGCGCCGCGGTAGATGTCGAAATGCCCGTCGGCGTAGGTGCGCACCTCACCGCGCGGCGCCCGGGCCGCACAGCGCAGCGTGGCCTTGGCCGGTGCGACGGAATCGGTTTCGCACACCGCGAACAGGATCGGCACCTCGATGCGGTCGGTGAACCGGCCGGGCCGATCGGTCAGGATGTCGAAGACGACGCGGGCCGCCGCCTCGTTGCGGAAGTCCGTGCCGGGCGGAACCAGTGCGAGATAGCCGGATTCGGCGTCGGGCGCGGTCATCAGGGCGGTGCCGTGCGCGGGCCCGGCGGTCGTGATCATGTGCGGCGCGCGGCCGAGCAGCGCACCGGCGACATCACGGACACCGGCGAGGGTGGCCTTGACCGAGTTGACCGGCGGAATGGCCAGGGTGGAGGCGATCCCGTCGGTGAACGGGCACTGGGCGATGGCCGCGACCAGTCCGGCCGGGCGCCGGGCCGCGGTGTAGATCGCGTGCCCGCCGCCGAAAGAGGTGCCCCAGGCCACGATTCGCGCGCCGTCGACCTGTGGCAGCTGCCGGGCGAAGGCGATCGCGGCCGCCCAGTCGGCGCGCTGCCTGCGGGTCGACAGCAGATATCGCGGCATGCCCTCGCTGTCGCCGAAGTGGCGATAGTCGAAGACCAGGCAGGCGTACCCGGCGGCGGTGAAACGCTCGGCGTAGGCGGCCAGGCCCATGGCGCGGATCGCGCCGAGCCCGTGCGCCATGACGATCACCGGCGGACGGGTCCCGGGCCGGTGCTCGGGCAGATAGAGGGTCGCCGCGCAGTGGTTACCGTCCTCGGACGGGAACCACACCTCGTGTTCGCTTGCGCCCGTGGTGTTCTCGTGCATCACGCCACCGCCTCGCCGTCGCGGGCGGGACGGGCGGCGGCGCTCGCGGTCGGGCGATCGACCCGGGAGAGCCCGCCCGGGCGTTGCGCGCCGCGGCGGCGTTCCAGCCGCAGATCGCGCATGTAGTCGTCGAAGTCGACCTGGATGGTGTGGCGCTTGGAGGCCACATAGCGACGCTGGATGCCGCGCTGGTGTGCGGTGATCTCCCGCTCCATCTCGGCCGGTCCGGGCAGGTGATAGCGGCCCCGCAGGTGGTCGGCGATGAGGTGGGCCTGGCGTTCGGCGATCGGCATGATCGCACCCAGCGGCTGCACCAGCCCCACGAAGTACAGGCCCGGCACCTCCGGATGGAAGACGCGGCGGTACAGGCGTATCCGATTGTCACCGGACGGGTCCAGGAAGCCGGGGTCGAAGAACGGGAAGCTGATCTTGTACCCGGTGCAGAAAACCACCAGATCCGCGGCCACCCGGCGGCCGTCGGCGAACACCACCTCGTCGCCGTCGAAGCGATCGATGGTCGGCATCGGCGTGATCGCCCCGTGCGCGAGCCGATCCAGGATCCGGCTCGACATGGTCGGATGCGCCTGGGCGAACTTGTGATTCGGCGCGGGCAGCCCGTAGCGGGTCATCGGCCCGGTCGCCGCGGCCATCAGCTTGCGGGCCAGCGGCCACCGCAGGAACGACGGGAACCATTCGGCCGCTCCGATCCGGTCGTACGGGCGGCCCCACACGTACTTCGGGATCACGTGCACCCCGCTGCGCGCCGAAAGATAGGTCTCCGCCGCGTGATACGAGGCATCGACGGCGATGTCCATCGCGGAGTTGCCCATGCCCAGCACCACCACCCGCTTGCCGGTCAGCTGCGCTTCCTCGGTGTAGGCGTGCGAATGCATGATCGCGCCGCGGAATTCGCTCGCGCCGGGGAACATCGGCTCGGGCAGGCGAGGATCCCAGTGGTGGCCGTTGGCGACCAGCACCGCGTCGTAGCCCACGGTCTCGCCGCTCGACAGCGTCACGCGGAAGGTGCCGTCGGGCAGCGGCTGCACGTGGTCGACCCCGGTGCGGAACCGGATGCGGTCGCCGAACCCGAAATGCCGCACATACGCATCGAAGTAGTCGGCGATCTGATCGTGGCGGGCGAAGTCGGGCAGGTACGCGGGCATGGGGAAGTCGCTGAACTCCATGCGCTGACGCGAGGTGTTGATGTGCAACGACCGGTACGCCGCCGACACCCCGTTGCTGTTGCCCCACACCCAGTTGCCGCCGACCCGGTCGGACAGCTCGTAGCAGTGCACGTCGATGCCGCGTTCGGCCAGCACCTTCACCGCCGCGATACCCGCGGAGCCCGCGCCGATGACGCAGACCCTCGGCTCGTCGGCGGCGCGGGCTTCCGGCTCGTTGGACTTGTTGGACATGATTCGGACTCCTTTATGACCAGTGGTCATATGACCGATGGTCACTGTAGGATCGAAACCGTCACACAGTCAATAGCCCGCGGGCAGAGGAGATCGGTGATGCCGACAGGGACATGGGACCGGCTCCCCGCGCCGCGCCGGGCCGCCGTGGTGGCCGCAGCCGAGGCCGAATTCGCCGCCCGCGGGTTCAGCGGCGGCAGTCTCAACACCATCTGCCGCGAGGCCGGCGTCTCCAAGGGCAGCCTGTTCCAGTACTTCGCCGACAAGGCCGACATGTACGTCTACCTGGCGGAACTGTCCAGCGAACGGATTCGCTCGGCCATGGAGGCGACCGCGAGCAAACTCGACTGGGAGGCTGACTTCTTCGGCTCCTTCGACGTCCTCCTCGAAGCATGGATCCGCTACTTCTACGACCATCCGCTCGAGCGCGCGATGACCGCCGCCGCCAACCTCGAACCCGACCCCGTGGCCCGCACCGCCGTCCGGGAATCCGTCAACCGCCATTACGTGGCCGTGCTGCAACCCCTCTTCGACGTGGCGACCGCGCAGGGCGCCCTCCGCCCCGGCGCCGACACCCAGGCCCTGCTCTCGCTGCTGCTCCTCATGCTGCCCCACCTGGCCCTCGCCCCCCACGTCCCCGGCCTGGACCCGCTGCTCGGCCTGGCCGAGGGCGGCGCCGACCACGCCGTCGCCACCGCGCACCGCTTGGTCACCACCGTGCTCGGCCCCTACCGCGGCGACAACTGACCCGGCGCCGGAAGGGATCTCGCGCGCCCGGCTGCTTCGTGGCGATCGGTAGGATCGGGACATGACCGAGCGCAAACCGCCCGGGCTCTCCTTCGAATCGTGGATCGACAAACAGGTCCGCGAGGCAACGGAGCGGGGCGAATTCGACAACCTGAAGGGCGCGGGCCGACCCATCCCGCCCGGCGCCGCCGATGAAGACTGGTGGCTGCGCAACTATCTGAAGCGTGAGGGGTTGGGCGGAGACGCCCTCCTCCCCGAATCGATCATCCTGCGCCGGGAACGTGAACGCATCCAGGAGACCGTCCGGGACATGTTCTCCGAGAGGGATGTTCGCGCTACGGTGGCCTCCCTCAACGACCGCATAGTCCAGTACCTTCGCATGCCCACCGGCCCCCACGTCCCTATCGGCCCCCTGAAGGTCGACGAGGTCGTCGAAACCTGGCGCGCCGAACACAAATCCGCCCGCCCGCCCCGCACCCCGACCCCGCCTCCAGTCGCCCCGGCCGAACGGCCATGGTGGCGGCGACTTTTCGGAAGCTGAGCCTTCCGTGGACGGCCTGCTGGTCCTGGTGAACGGCCTCCCTGGCGCAGGCAGGACCACCCTGGGCGCCGCCCTCGCCCGGTCCCTCGACGCCTGGTTCCTGTCCAAGGACGCCATCGGGGAAGCCTTGGCATCACCCTCGGAAACCATTCCACCCCACCGGAACTCGGCGGAATAGCGATGGACGCCGTCTGGTCCCCGGCCAAGGCATCCCCGGCCGATGTGGTCATCGACTCCTGGTGGTTCGCGCCCCGCGACCTGAACTTTGCCCGCATCGGAATCGAGCACACCGACGCTCACCATGTCGTCGAGATCTGGTGCGACGTGCCCGCCGCTATAGCCAAGGCGCGCTACGCATCCCGGCAACGCCGCCGATCGGACACGGGCCGGGCGGCGACTGCCGACAATGCCGGGTGTCGTTGCAACCGTTCGGATTCCGCTATGGGTGAAGGCGGGTGGCGGCTACTGGAGTTCGCGGCCCGAGTCGTGGCCTGCGATGGCGCTGCGGCGGAGGAATCCCGCGATGAGCTGGAGTTGTTCGGTCGTGTAGTCGGCGCAGATCTCGTCCAGTGAGCTGTTCATGCCCGAAAGTAGTTGGTAGAGCTCGCCGAGACGGTCGGGGAGGGTGCGGACCACGACCGAGCGCCGGTCGGCGGCGGCGCGTTCGCGGACGATCCAGCCGCCGCGCTCCAGCCGGTCGAGGATGCCGGTCAGAGTGGCCGGGTGCAGTCCCGCGGCGCGGGCCAGTGCGGTGGGGCTGATGGGGCCCTGGCTGTTGATCACGTCGAGGCAGTCGACGTCGACGTCGCGCAGTTCCAGGCGCACCCCGACTTGACGGTTGAGCATGGCCAGGTTGCTACGCAGCCCGCGCATCGCGCCCTTGATGTCGCCCGCGGCGCGCCGCCGCAGCCGGGCTTCCTCGCGATCCGCCGCAGCACCCACCACGCCTCCCATCGGCTCGTATGAGATTCGTACTTTACGTCACCCGTACTCGGCCCCCGGATGGGCCTCATCTGCGGAAGTGCTAACGCGTGAGTGATCCAGCTCACTTTGTAGTATGAAATTCGTAGCATCTACTATTCGAATTATATGATAATCGTACAAAGATTGGAGTTCACGATGATCGTCATCACCGGGGCGACGGGAGTCGTCGGCCGCGAAACCATCCAGCTCCTACTGGAATCCGGGCAGCAGGTGACCGCCGTCAGCCGGGATCCGCAGCGGGCGGCGCTGCCCCCGGATGTGCGCGTGGTCGGCAGGAATCCCTCGGACCCGCGCTCGCTGGGCCCGGTGTGGGACGGCGCGGAAGCGGTGCTGATCAGCCCGCGCGCGGTCGGAGCGGCGGCCGCTGACCTACTGGCCGCGGCCGCCGCGGCGGGCGTGCGCCGCGCTGTGGTCATCTCGGCGCTGACGGTGCAGTACCCGGCGGGAGAAGCGCGCTTCGCCGACGGATTCCGGGCCGCGGAACAGGCCGCGCGGGACTCCGGCCTGGACTGGACGGCCTTACGCTGCGCGGACTTCGACGTCAACGCGCTGGCCTGGGCCCCGCAGATCCGCGCCACCGGAACCGTCCGCGGCGCGTACGCCGAGGCGGCCACCTCACCGATCCACCAGCGCGATATCGCCGCCGTCGCGGTTCGCGCGCTCACCGAATCGGGCCATGACGGACGCGCTTACGTCCTCACCGGCCCGGAGTCACTCGACCAACGCGACAAGGTGCGCATCCTGGGCAAGGCCCTCGGCGTCGATCTGTCATTCGCCGAAGTCGCGCCGGACCAGGTGCGGGCCGCGCTGCTGAACCAGGGCCTGCCCGAGGAGGTTCCGGCCCGGCTGCTCGGCTCGCTCGCCGACTACGCCCGCACCCCCGGCCCCACCACCGGCATCGTCGCGGAATTGCTGGGCCGGTCTGCGCTCACCTTCGCGCAGTGGGCCGACGAGAACGCCTCCGCATTCCAGAACTGAAGGGACCCACCGATGTCCGTCGACTCCCCGTCGAATTCCGAACTTATCGACTTCACGCCGATGTATGCCACCCACAATGCTTTTCGCCGCGATCTGGGGCGTTTGCGCGAGGCCGCCGACGCCGGTCGGATGGACGCCCCGGGCGTGCGGGCGGGCTGGGCGAACTTCAAACGCCAACTGGACGTGCACCATTCGGTCGAGGACGTGGTGCTGTGGCCCGCACTGCACCGCGCGGTGGTCGGCCGTCCCGTCGAACTCGCGCTCATCGCCGATATGGAGGCCGAGCACGCGCACTTGGATCCGCTGCTGGCGAGCCTGGACGAGGCCATCGCACGCCGAGCCCCGGATCTCGGTGTGCGAGTCCTGGAGCTGACCGAAGTCCTCGGTAATCACATGCGGCACGAGGAGATTGCCGCCCTACCGCTCATCCAGCAGGAGCTGACGGCCGCGGACTGGGCGGCCTTCCGCTCCGCGATGGCCCGGCGACAGGGCCCCTCCGGCGCGGCCGTCTACATCCCGTGGATCCTCGACGACGTCACCCCTGAGGAGCGCCATGCGTTCCTGGCCGCCATGCCCGCCCCGGTCGGCATCCTGAATCGCATGGCGTTCCAACCCCTTTACCGCCGCAGTCGCCTGTGGCGATAGGAGTACTCACGGGGTCGGGACGGCCAGTGGCAGGGCGGGCGGGAAGATCACCGGAACCGCGGCGGGCGAGCGATGGAACGCGCTCGGCCGCCATTCGAGTTGGTCTGCGGGCATGGCCAATTCGATCTCGGGTAGCACGTCCAGCAGTTGGTCCAGAGCCTCCTGCACGATGACCAGTGTCACGGATTGGGCCGGGCACGACCGTGATCCAGCGCCCCACGCCAGATGCGAGCGGTTGCCGACCCGTTCGCCCGCCACCGCCGGATCGGAATTGCATCCGGTCGAGCTGATGATGACCGGTTGGTCGGCCGGCAGCCACACATTCTCGACCAGCTGCGGTTGCCGGGGATAGCGGGCGCAGGAGTTGGCCAGCGGGGGATTGACGAACAACACCTCGTCGATCGCGTCCCGCACGGGCAACGCACCGGCGAGTAGATCATCGTGGAACTGCTTGTCCGTCAACATCAACAGCACCGTGTTGACGATCAGATTCCAGGTGGGTTCGCTGCCGCGGGCATAGAGGACCGCGAGCTGCGCCACGATCTCGGCGTCGTCGAGCCCGGCCGGGTGCGAGATGAGCCGCGAGATCACGTCCGCGCCGGGTTCGCGCCGCTTGGCGGAGACCGCCTCCAGCAGGTCTCCGGTCAGACGCTGGTTGTAGCGGTCCGAGGTTTCCTCGTCGGGGGCATCGCGCAGGACGGACATCGCGGTGAACACCCGCTCGCCGACCTCCTGGGACAGGCCGAGCAGATTGTTGACCACCCGCACGGTCAGCGGCACCGCGAACTGGTCGAGCAGGTCCGCCTTTCCCGCACTGCAGAATTCGTTGATCAACGGCACCGCGGCCGCCTCGACCTCGCGCCGCAGTGTGAACAGATCGACGGCGCGCAGCGCCTCGAGGTAGGCGAGCCGATAGCGCGTGCGGTGTTCGTCCTCCGCCCCGGAACCGATCGTCCCCCACTCCATGATCGGCAGGACGGGACAGTTCTCGGGGAGACTCGACTCCCAGGCTCTCGGATCGGCGGGAAAACGGTCCGGATCACTCAAAATGCGCAGTGCCGCACGGTATCCGATCACCAGCGTAGCCGAGACTCCCGTCGCCACCTCGACCGGGACGAGGTGGCCGTGCTCGCGCCGCATCCGGTCGTACGCGGTGCGGGGGTCGGCGGTGAACTCGGGCGAATACAGCCTCATGCGGCCTCGAACACGTTAGTTACCAAGGTGTAGCTCCCATGGACGGATGGAATGCGACCAGTTCCACGACCCCCGGTGCAACGATCACACAGGATCGAGAACGGTCGGTATTGCTGCTGGAATGCTGGTTGGCGCGTATCCGCTTGCCGAGCAATCGGATACATCGATGCCGTCTTCGGGCCGCCAGCGGCACTCCCGCTTCGAGTCAATGATCAGCGTGCACTTCCCCCGATATGTTCACCCACGAGAAACGTTTCGCTGGAACATGTTTCGGCGATATGGGAATCGTACCGCAAACCTCGATGAAGTCGCAGCGGGCTCCGAGGTGGAGGGTTGCGTCCCCGATCGCCGCCGGTCACGGCCGCAACCACCGCCAATTGCCGAGGCCCGGAAACGTTGAGTCCCACACCGGTTCGGCCGCAACGGCTCGAGCGTTCAGACCGATGTTGCAGCACGTTCACCACTGTGTGAACTACAAACTCTCGCGGCATCGGCCGAAGCGCGATCGGGGCACCCCACACGGCCGAGGAGCCGGGCCGGACGGCGGCGGAGGGCTAGGCTCGGGACGTGCCGACTCTGTTGATCATTCATCACACGCCGTCACCGTTCATGCAGGAGATGTTCGAGGCGGTGGTGGCGGGCGCCACGGATCCCGAGATCGAAGGGGTCGACGTCGTGCGGCGGGCCGCCCTGGGCGTGACAGCGAGTGATGTGCTCGCGGCGGACGGGTATCTGCTGGGGACGCCCGCGAATCTCGGCTATATGAGCGGAGCGCTCAAGCACGCATTCGACACCTTCTATTACCCGTGCCTGGATTCGACCAGGGGCCGGCCCTACGGGCTGTACATCCACGGGAATCAAGGGACCGAGGGAGCCGAGCGGAGTATCGAGAGCGCGACGACCGGACTCGGCTGGGAGAAAGCGGCCGCGACGGTGATCGTGCTGGCGAAGCCGGAGAAGGCGGAGATCGAGCGCTGCTGGGAACTGGGGGCGACCATCGCCGCACAGCTGATGGGGTGAGCCCCCGATTTCTGGTGGCTGACACATTCGGTGGCTCGCCGGTCATACTCGTGGGGGCGTTCTCGGGGAACGTCACTTGGGAGTGTGGAAGAGGTGACGGCCGCCGTGGAGGCGCAAGAGTCGGGGATACGCCGCATCGGGCTGGTCGAGGACCATGAGTCGGTGGCGATCGGGTTGTCGGCCATGCTGGCCCCCGAAGCCGATCTGGAGTTGGTGATCACGGCGGGGACCGTGGCGGAATTGCTCTCGGCGGGGCCGCGATTGGATCTGGTGGTGCTGGATCTGCGGCTCGCGGACGGGTCCTCACCCGATGACAATGTGCGGGCGCTGCGGGCGCGGGGGATCGAGGTGCTGGTGTTCACCGGGGCCGACAACCCGTTCCTGGTCCGGTCGGCCGCGCGGGCGGGCGTGCTGGGTGTGGTGCGCAAGTCCGAGGACATGCCGACGGTGGTCGCGGCCGTGCGCCGCGCCGCGCACGGCGAACAGGTGGTGACCACCGACTGGGCCGCCGCCATCGACGGCGACCCGCAGCTGTCCGATGTCGGGCTGAGCCCACGCCAGCAGCAGGTACTGCAGCTGTACGCGTCGGGGGAGAAGGCCTCGCGGGTCGCGCGCATGACCGGCCTGTCCGAGCAGACCGTCAACGACTACCTGGGCCGCATCCGGCAGAAGTACGCAGACGCCGGCCGCCCGGCCCCCACCAAGACCGATCTGTACAAGCGGGCCGTCGAGGACGGGTGGCTGCCCGTTCCCGAGCGGAATCCGCGCACATGACCGCCTCGGGCGCCCTGGAATCCCCGGCCGCACCCCGGCCGATGCTGCCGTCCCTCGCGGCACTCACCCAGCGCCTGCGCAGCCGCCTGAGCATGCGGGAGGACCCGGCCACCGCCGCCTACGACCGCATCATGCGGCGGTTGGGCATCTCCATCGGTATCGCGGGGATGATCTTCGGCGGCGTGGAACTGCCGGAGGCCGCGGAGCAGGGCCGGTACGCGCCCGCGTGGTGGACGGTGACCGCGGTGGTGCTGGCCTTCGGCTGGTATCCGGTGATCGCCGTGGTGTCCGCGGTCTCCGGGCCGCGCGCGACCCGCTTCGTCTGTGGTTGTGCCGCCGTCGGTTTCCTCGGCGCGCTGGCCTCCATCCCGTTCGGGCTGGAAATGCATACCGTCGACTCGACGACGGTATGGCTGTACCGGGTGACTCCGGTGGCGGTGACCGCGGCGGTCCTCGCCTGGCCCACCCGGTTGACCGTGACCTACCTGCTGGGCACCTCCGTGGCCGCGGCCACGGCCACGGTGTACACGGTGACGGCGGCGACCCCACAGAATGTGGGCGAGAACTTCCTGCGTGAAGCGGGTTTGGCGGCCCTGTGCGTCTGGTGCGGCACCGCGGCCACGGGCGCCGCCGCCCGCGTCGATCGCGAGTCGGCGATTGCCAGCCGCCGCGCCGCCGCCCAGGCCGCCGCGCAGGCCCGCGCCCGCGAACGCGCCCGCTTCGCCGCGCTCATCCACGACGCCGTGCTCTCCACCCTCCTGGAAGCGTCACGCGCTGGCACCCAATCCGATGTGCTGCAACGCCAAGCCGAACGCACCCTCGAGCAGCTCTACGAATGCCGCGGCGAGGAAAGAGATCCCGACCTGCTCGATGCCCGCTCGGCTGTGCTGTTCCTGCGAGCCGCTGTGCAGGAGATCAATCCCAGCGTTCGCTTCGCCACCCGCACCTGGCCCGGCTACGACGACCTGCGCATGCCCGTGCACTCGGCGAGCACCATCGCCGCCGCCCTCACCGAGGCCGTGCGAAACAGCCTGCGCCACGCCGCCGTTGCGGGCCGCGAGGTACGCCGCACTGTCACCGCAACCGTCAGCGCGGGCAGCATCCGCATCGTTTTCACCGATGACGGCGCGGGCTTCGACCTCGCCGCCGTCTCCGCCGACCGGCTCGGCATCTCCATGAGCATCCTGGGCCGCATGCGTCAGCTCGCGGGCGGCTCGGCGTTCGTTGAAACCCAACCGGGCGAAGGCACCACCGTGACTCTCGTGTGGGGTGGCGATGGTTCCCGCTGACCACCCGCTCGATCTGGACCCGCGCTTCGGGCTGCGCGATCTGCTGGGCTTGCGCGGCAGCGCCGCCTGGCTGTTCCTGCTGATCCTGGAAGCCGTGATCGCGCTGTACATGATGCGCAATTTCGGCGAGTCCCCGCTGTGGGCGGCGTTCGCGAGCCTGGTGCTCATGCTCAGCGCGGGCGCGCTCGTCACCGCGATTCCGGTTGACCCGCTGCCGATCCCGGTCGCGCTGTACGCTGCCGCCGCGCCGCCGATCGCCACAACGCTGACCGTCATGACGCCCGAACACGATCTCGTGCACGAGACGGTGTGGTCGGCCTTCGCGTCCTCGTACGTCCTCGCGGTCCTGGTGCTGCGCGGCCGGATTCGCACCGCCTGGGTCGGCGTTACGGCCGTCGCGACGGTGCTGGTGTCGATCGGATTGATCGGCGGCCATCTGCAACCCGGCACCCTGGTCGGCTCCCTGGTCCCGGTCGGCACCGTCACCGCCATCTCGGTGTTCACCGCGGTCATGCGCCCCATGCAGCGGTCGCTGCGCATCCTGCGCGAGGACGCCATGATGCGCGCCGCGGCCGAGGCCACCATGGCCGCCGCCGACAGTGAACGCACGCGTCAGCTCGCCCGCCTGGACCGGGTGGCCCGGCCGATCCTGGAACGCATCGCCGACGGCGCGGAGCTGACCGCCGCCGAACGTGAGGAGTGCCGGCTGCTGGAAGCCGAACTCCGCGACGGCCTGCGCGCACCGCAGCTGGTCACCGACGAGCTCAGCGGCGCGGCCCGGGGTGCGCGGGCGCGTGGCGTGGAGGTCGTGCTCCTCGACGACGGCGGTTTCACGGGCGTCCCCGAATGGGTCCGCAAGCGCGTGATCGATGCCGCCACAAGGGAACTCGACGCCATCAATGCCGGCCGCATCACGGTCCGGGTGCTGCCGCTGGGGCGGCACGTACTCGCCACCGTGCTGGCGACGGCCCCCGACGAGGACCGCCGCACCGAGATCGACACCGACGGCAAGGTCACGACCATCACCGATTGAGCGGTCATGGAGCGTCGCAGCGGCCCGGGCCACCGCGCTTCATCTGGTCGCGCAGCGCGGACTGAACGGTGGTCGACAGCCACGAGTTCAGCGACTGGCCGCTCTGCGCGGCCGCCTCCTCGGCACGGGCCTTGATCTGCTCGACCAGACGCAGCGTCACCCGGCTGATGTCGCCGGTGACCTCGTCGAAGGTGGGGTGTTCCTCTTCGCCCGCGGTCTTGCGCACGTCGATGTGGGCGTCGGTCCCGTCGACCGACACGTGCACCGTGCGGTCGGGGAGGGTCGCGCTCACCTCGGCGGCCAGTTCCGAAAGAGCGGCCAGCAACACCAGCCGGGCGGAGTGCTCGGTGGCGGCGGCCAGGGCGGCGGCCGTAGCGTGGGTTTTCTCATCGCCGAGTGCTGCGGCGGCGATGAGGTTCTCGCGCAGCTGGGCGGTGTATTTGTTGAGATCCATGACACCAGTGTGACGTCGTCGCTGACGTCATTCAAGGAAACTTCTGACGCCAGAAGTGGGCGCTTGATGCGAATCACCATCGCGCCGGGCACGGTTCGGGTATAACGATGCAAAACCCGTTCCGGCAAGGCTGTAGCCTTCTGACTATGACGAACGGTGAATCGACGCGAACCGAGCTGCACGCGTCCGGCACAGTAGGTGTCGCGATGGTGACCCCCTTTACCGTCGAAGGCAAGCTCGACGTCGATGCCGGTGTCGCGCTGGCCGCCCGCCTGATCGACGGTGGCGTCGATCTGCTCGCCGTCTCCGGCACCACCGGGGAATCGCCGACCACCACCGAGTCCGAGAAGTTCGATCTGCTGCGCGCCGTCGTGGACGCCGTGGGCGACCGCGCCACCGTCATCGCGGGCGCCGGCACCTACGACACCGCGCACAGCATCGAACTGGCCCGCAACGCGCAACGCGCGGGCGCGCACGGCCTGCTGGTCGTCACCCCGTACTACTCGCGTCCCAGCCAGGACGGTCTGTTCGCCCACTTCACCGCCGTCGCGGACGCGACCGACCTGCCGGTCACCCTGTACGACATTCCGCCGCGCTCGGTGGTTCCCATTGCCACCGACACCATTCGCCGCCTCGCCGAGCACCCGCGCATCGTCGCGGTCAAGGATGCCAAGGGCGACCTGGGCGCCGGCGCCGAGCTGATCGCGGAGACCGGGCTGTCCTTCTACTCCGGCGACGATGTGCTCAACCTGCCGTGGCTGTCGGTCGGCGCGACCGGATTCATCAGTGTCATAGGCCATCTCGTGCCGGACCGCCTGCGCGCCCTGGTCGACGCCTACCGCGCCGGCAATGTGCAGCGGGCCCGGGAGATCAATGTGAGCATGGCCCCGCTGAACCGGGCCATGGCCCGCCTCGGCGGGGTCGCCATGACCAAGGGTTCGCTGCGCCTGCTCGGCGTCGAGACCGGGGAACCACGGCTGCCGCAACTCATGCCGACCCAGGATCAACTCGACGAACTCGCGGTGGACCTGCGCGCGGCGGGGGTGCTTGCATGACCGGCCCCGCTCGTCGCCCCCGCCGTACCGCCAGCCGCGCCGCCGGTGCGCCCGCCCCGGCTCCGGAGACTCCCGTGCAGCCCGCGCCGGCTCCGGCCCAGGCCGAACCCGCCGCACAGGCGAGCACCGCTGCCGCGCCGCAGGAATCAGTGAAAGCCGCCGCCCCGCGCACGGAATCGGCTGCGGCCGAACCGGTTCGGGAGCGTGGCGGTCGTGGCGGCCGCGGCGGTGACCGCACCCGCCGCGGCGGCAGCCGGTCCCGGCAGGGCGGCCGCGATCGCGAGCCGGCCCCGGCCCCGCGCGATCCGCACGCGATGGGCACCCCGCCCAGGGCGCCCAAGGGCGGCCTGCGGGTGTTCGCGCTCGGCGGCATCGGTGAAATCGGCCGCAACATGACCGTTTTCGAGTACGACGGCAAGCTGCTGATCGTCGACTGCGGTGTGCTGTTCCCGGAGGATCAGCAGCCCGGCGTGGACCTGATCCTGCCCGACTTCGGTCCGATCGAGAACCGTATGGACGATATCGCCGCGGTCATCCTGACCCACGGGCACGAGGATCACATCGGCGCGGTGCCGTTCCTGCTGCGCCTGCGGCGCGACATTCCGGTCATCGGCGCGAAGTTCACTCTCGCCCTGGTGGCGGCCAAGTGCCGCGAACATCGGTTGCAGCCCAACCTCATCGAGGTCACCGAGGGCGAGCGCACCCGGCACGGCGCGTTCGACTGCGAGTACTTCGCGGTCAACCACTCGATCCCCGACGCCATCGCGGTGGCCGTCCGCACCCCCGCGGGCATCGCGCTGCACACCGGTGACATCAAGCTGGATCAGCTGCCGCTCGACGGCCGCCTCACCGACCTGGCCGGGTTCTCCCGCCTCGGCGACGAGGGCGTGGACCTGTTCCTGGTCGACTCCACCAATGCCGAGGTGCCGGGCTTCGTCACGCCCGAGCGCGAGATCGGCCCGGTGCTCGACAATGTGATCGGCAAGGCCAAGGGCCGGGTCATCGTGGCCTCCTTCGCTTCTCACGTGCACCGCATCCAGCAGGTGGTGGACGTGGCGCAGCGCTACGACCGCCGGGTCTGCTTCGTGGGCCGGTCCATGGTCCGCAATATGCAGATCGCGCAGGACCTCGGCTATCTGGACATCCCGGACGGCCTGGTGGTCGATCTTGATCAGGCCGCCAACCTGCCGGTGCACAAGCTGGTGCTGATCTCCACCGGTTCGCAGGGTGAACCGCTGTCGGCACTGTCGCGTATGGCGCGCGGCGACCACCGCCAGATCAATATCCGCCCGGACGATCTGGTGGTGCTGGCCTCCTCGCTGATCCCCGGCAACGAGAACGCGGTCTTCGCGGTCGTGAACGGCCTGGCCCGCCTGGGCGCCACGGTCGTCACCCAGCAGAACGCGAAAGTCCATGTCTCCGGCCATGCTTCGGCGGGCGAGCTGCTCTACCTCTACAACGCGGTCCGCCCCACCAACGCCATGCCCGTGCACGGCGAGTGGCGGCATCTGCGCGCCAACGGCGCGCTCGCGGTGGCCACCGGCGTGCCCGAGGAGCGGGTCATCCTGGCCGAGAACGGCGTGGTGGTCGACCTGGTGGACGGCATCGCCTCCATCTCCGGCCGCGTCCCGGTCGGCCAGGTCTACGTGGACGGCCTCTCGGTCGGCGACGTCGGCGAGTCCACCCTCTCCGACCGCCTGGTCCTGGGCGAGGGTGGCTTCGTCTCCATCAATGTCGCCGTCGACTCGGCCACCGGAAAGGCCGTCAGCACACCGGAGGTCAGCGGCCGCGGCTTCTCCGACGACCCCGAGGCGCTCTCCGGCGCCCAGGAACTCGTCGAGAACGAACTGCACCGCCTGGCGGTCGAGGGTGTCACCGACACCCACCGCATCGCCCAGTCCGTCCGCCGCGTGGTGGGCCGCTGGGTGGCCGAGACCTACCGCCGCCGCCCCATGATCGTCCCCACGGTCATCGGCGTCTGACCCGGCGCACAACCGAAAACTGAACCGCCCGAGCGCATTCCGCTGCTCGGGCGGTTTCGCCTGTCGCACAGCCGAATCCACGGTGAAGACAGCTCCGCCCCCGACAGTCCGGCTGTCGGGGGCGGGAAAAACTGGGCGGGTCTACCGCCAGGGTTCCTCCGCCGGAGGGCATTCCGCCGGGGGCAGGAACAACACTCCGCCTGGGGCGGGAACTACAAGAGTTCTACTTATCCTGGCAGGCGGCCGAGTCGAGCTTCGCGGCCTTGACGATGCTGCAGGCGTAGTTGTGGTCGATCTTCCAGTCGCTGCCGTCGGCGACGAAGGAGACCGTGGCGTTCTGGACCGGCTTGCCGTCGATGGTGACGTCGGCGTCGGCCTTGAGCTTGCCGTTGGCAGGGTCGCCGACATTGGTGATCTTGATGGTGACGTTGTTCGCCTTGGCGGCGTCGACCAGCTTCTGGGCCAGCTGCGGGTCGAGGGCGGCGTCCTCGATCCAGTCGGTCTTGGTCTTGGAGTCGATGGACGGGTCGAACGCCTTGGTGACCTTGTCGTTCAGGTCCTGCACGGTCGGCTTGGGCAGATCCGCGACCGTGGTGGGGGCGGGGGCCGCGCCGGTGATCTTGCCGTCGCCCTCGGTGCTGCCGTCGAACTTGCCGGCCGGGGCGGCCGCGGTGGTGGTGGACGCGGCCTTGGTGCTGTCATCGGACTTGCTGCAGGCCACCAGGCCGAAGGCCGAGGTGGCCAGCATCAGCGCGGCGGTCGCGCGAAGGATGTTGTGCTTCAACGAAATTCTCCCCGTTGTTTTGGAATGGCGCCGTCGGATTAAAGCTCGTAGCCGGTGGTGCAGTTCCAGTGAATGATGGTGGCGTCGCCGGAGTTCCGGCCCAGCGCCTGGCTCTTGGCCGCGCTGCGCGAGGAGGCCGCGCCGAAGGTGTAGTAGCCGTCGCGCGACGAGTAGGCGATCGCCCCGCAGCCGTTGGCGAAGCGCGCCACGATGTGGCAGTCGGCCTGGGGGCACGAGCTCATGGCGGCGTTCTGCGCCGAGGGGCTGTCGGAATAGTCATAGGAGTAGCCGATATGACCGGTGGACGGCGACAGCGCGATGGCGCCGTAGTAATAGTCCTGGTAGGCATTGGCCGGAGCCGCGGTCGCGGCCAGCAGGGAGCCGGCGGCCGCGACCATCACGGCTGCGCCGCTGACAATCTTCTTCAAAGTGTTGCCCTTCTTGTGCTTTCGGATCCACGACCCTATGGACCGAGGGATCAAGCTACCGATACGGAAAGGTTGACGCCAACCCGGATCTGTGTTTTGTGCGGCGTCCTCGAGCGGGGGCGCCGCGCCCGACCGCACTGGCACAACCGGACGCGGTGATCACGATCAACTCCCGCCCTTATGGAGGACCGGGTGGTTCGCTTAACGCCGCTGTGCACATTCGGACATCCCCGACTAAGGTTCCCCTTATGACTTTGGCTCAACGGGAGCGCCAGGCCCTGGTTCAGGCGATGGCCGAAGCCGGCCCGGACGCACCCACGCTGTGCGGCGACTGGACGGCCCGAGACCTGGCCGCGCACTTGGTCGTCCGGGAACGCCGCCCCGACGCCGCCCCCGGTATCCTGCTGAAGCCCTTCGCCTCCTATCTGGACCGCGTGCAGCGCAAGGTCACTCGGCGCCCGTTCGCCGACCTGCTCGACGAGGTGCGCAGCGGCCCGCCGTTCCTGCTGCGCCCGGTCGACTCGCTGATGAACACCACCGAGATGTTCGTCCACCACGAGGACGTCCGCCGCGCCGCGCCCGGCTGGGAGCCGCGCACCCTGTCCGCCGCCGATGAGAACCAGCTCTGGAAGGTGCTGACGGGTTTGGCGCGCATGGCATATCGCAAATCGCCGGTTACTGTCGCGCTCTCCACGCCCGACGGCCACCGCACCGTCGCCCGCCAGGCCGGTGACCGCACCGTGGTGCTGGCCGGACCGCCGTCGGAGCTGCTGCTGCATGCCTTCGGCCGCAATGCCGTTCGGCTCGAGGCCACCGGCGCCCCGGACGATGTGGCACTGGTGCACGCCCTCGACCGCAGCGTCTGACCTACCCGGCCGCGGGAGCATTGCTCCGGCGGGAGTGGCAGCGCGCACACCGGTCATGAAACGATCACGCGTCGAGCGGTAGCTTGCGTCCTCGGCAGCGGCCCGTGTGTGATGAGGTGGTAGGCAATGTCTTGGCAACTGGCGGTTCTCGGACCGGTCGAGTTGACGGCCGATGGCGTGCCGATTCCGCCCATGCCACCCAAACTGCAGGCGGCGCTGGCCATCCTGGCGTGTGCGCGCGGGCGCACGGTGTCGGTCGAGGAACTGCTGGACGGCATCTGGGGCGCCGAACGGCCGAGCTCGGCGGTGGGCGCGCTCCGGAATTACGCATGGGCGCTGCGCAAGCATCTGGCCGCACAGCAGACGGTGCTGCTGTCGTCGGAAGCGCGCGGGTATCGCCTGGACGGGCCGTTGCACCTGGATGTCGACCGCATCGACCGGCTGCGCGGCGAGGCGGCCGAGGCGCGGGCCGCCGGCTGTCTGGAGATCGCCGACGCCGCGCTGCGTGACGCGCTGGGCGCCTGGCGGGGTGATCCGCTGACCGGCGTGCCCGGGCCGTGGGCCGCGGCCGAACGCGCACGGCTGCGGCGGCTGCATCGTGTCCTCACCGAAGACCTCCTCGAGCTCGCCGTACAACGCGGCGACTTCTCGCACGCCACGGCCGAATTGGCCGCGCTCATCACCGGTGATCCGCACAGCGAGCGGCTGCGCGGGCTCATGATGACGGCCCTCTACCGGGCGGGCCGCCGCACCGAGGCGCTCGAGGAATATCAGCGCATTCGCCGGCTGCTGGTGGCCGAGCAGGGCATCGAGCCGGGACCGGCGCTGGCGGAGCTGCACCGCCAGATCCTGGCCGACGAGCTGCCCACCGTGGCATCGGAGACCGCGCCGATCACCGTCGTCGCGCCCCGGCCGGCCCAATTGCCGCCCGACACCGCCGATTTCACCGGACGTCACGATCTGGTGCGCGATCTGTGCGTCGTGCTCGGCGCGACCCGGCCGATCGTGGCCATCTCCGGCATGGGCGGGGTCGGCAAGACGGCGCTGGCGCTGCATGTGGCACACCGGATCCGGGACCTGTACCCGGACGGCCAGCTGTACGTGGATCTGTTCGGCGCGGGCGCGACGCCGGCCGAACCCGAGCACGTGCTGGGCGCGTTCCTGCGCGCACTGGGCGTGGCGCAGAAGGAGATTCCGGTCGGCGTCGCCGAGCGGGCCGCGCTGTTCCGGTCCGCCAGCAGCGGCCGCCGCCTGCTGATCGTGCTCGACAATGCCTGCGACGCAGCGCAAGTCGCGCCGCTGCTGCCGGGGGAGTCCGGCTGCGCGGTGCTGGTGACGGCGCGCCGCCCGCTCACCGCCCTGCCCGGTGTGCGGTCCGCGGCCCTGACGGTGCTCGAACCAGGGGAGGCCGTCACCCTGTTCACCCGCATCGTCGGCGCGGTGCGAGTCGCGGCCGAACCCGACGCGGTGCGCCGCATCGTGGAACTGTGCGGCCTGCTGCCCATGGCGGTGCGCATCGTGGCCGCGCGGGTGGCGGCCCGGCCGCAGTGGACGGTGGTCTCCGAGGCGGACCGGCTCGCGGCCGAACGCCATGACCTGGACCGCTTCCGGGCCGGGGACCTGGCGCTGACGGCCGCCTTCCGTGCGGGCTACGAGCAACTGCCGCCGGACGCGGCGCGGGCCTTCCGGCTGCTCGCCGTCGCCGATCTGCCCGAACTCTCGCTGGCCGCCACCGCCGCGGTCCTCGACACCGTCGAATCGATGGCCGAGGACCTGTGCGAGGAGCTGGTGGATCGCGGCATGCTGGAATCGGTCGGCCGGGGCCGCTACCACTATCACGACCTGATGCGCCTGTTCGCGCTCGGCCGCCCCGACCGTGAGCGCGAACTCGATGTCGCCGCCCTCCTGCTCGACTACTACCTGGCCACCATGAAAACGGTGCTGCGCGTGCGGCATCCGGGTCTGCGGCTGCGCCTCGCATCGACCGGGCACCCCGGCACCCGCCTCGACGATCTGGACTCGACCCGCGATTTCCTGACCATCGAGCGCCGTAATCTGGCCGCCGTCTATCGGCTGGCGGTCGCGGGGACGCCCCGGCATCGGGTGCTGGCTGCGGACCTGGCGCTGACCGTCGCCGAGACGGGGCTGGCCTGTGACGCCACCGTCGACCTGGTCAAGGTCCTCGAAGAGCTGGTGCAGGCCATCACTTCCGACGGTGACATCGTGGCGGCCCGCCGCGCCCGGCTGGCGCTGGTCTTCGCGCTGGCCGCGGAACTGGACGAGCCGCACGGTGCCGCCGTGCACGTGCGCGGGCTGCTCGCCGACGACGATCCGGATATCGATCCCTGGACCTCCGGCGCGATTCAGGGCTTCGCGGGTGTGCTCGCCCTGCACGACGGCGACCCGGCCCGCGCCACAACGCATTTCGCGACCGCCCTCACGTACTACCGTCGCGCCGACAGCTCCGAGTGCGTTCGCGTCGCGTATTCGCTGCTCGCCCGGGCCTATTCGGCGGCCGGCCGCAACCGCGACTCCCTGGCCGCCGCGGCCCGGGCGGTGGTCGGCGACAACGAGTCCGGTGTGCGCCGCAATGTGGTGTGGGGCCTGACCGAGGCCGCCTGGATTCTCAGCAGCGAGGGCGACGCCGATCGCGGCGCCCACCTTTTCGATGCCGCCCTGGTCACCGCCCGCCGCTTCGGCAACACCCGCTTCGAGTCGGTGATCCACGCCCGTGCCGCCCGGGCCGATCTGGCCGCCGGCCGCTACGCCCAGGCCGCCGAGCACGCCGAACGTGCCGAGGCCACCAGGATCTCGGCGGGTGGCGCCGCCCACACGCACAACCTCCTGGTCCGCTACACGGCCCTGCGCCGTTTGGGCCGCACCCTCGACGCCGCCGAGTGCTATCGCACCGCCAGCACCCAGATCCCGGACTTCGACACCGCCCTGACCACCTGGACCGCCGGCCCCGCGCTCCCGGCGACCCGCTGATCCGGTCCCGCTGCAGGCCGTGGCGGTTTTCTGGCGCGCGAATGAGCCGGAACAGCGGGGGCCCGTCGTAGTGTGACGGGTGGCTTCGGGTCGCTTCGAGGCGGGTGATCGCGCCGTCGATGCCGGTTTTTGGTCGTGAGCGCCACAGTTTCTGATTCGGGTGGGCCGGGTGTTGCGGATGGTCCGGGTGGTGCTGTTGCGGCTAGCCTGGGACGCATGGCAGGTAAGGCCCGCACCGGAACGTCACGTTCGCGAGCGGGGGCTACGCGGGGGCAGGCTCCTGCACAGGCCCGCGCGCGCAGCCCACGCACCCCCGCGAGGGGGCGCGGGGGAGCGGGACGGAAGGCGCCGGCGCGGCGGCCCGCACCGCGGCGCGGATCGAATACCGCGCCGCTCGCGGTGGTTCGGCGGGGCGTCACCAGCGGCTGGACCATGATGGCGCGGGGGCTGGGCGCGACGACGCGGACGGTCAGCCGGGCCGGGGAGATCGAGCACGGGCATCGGCGCGATGGGATCGCGCTGGGGCTGGTGGCTTTCGCCTTCGTGATCGCGGCGGCCGTGTGGATGTCGGCGGGCGGCCCGGTCGGGCACTGGGTGGATGCCGTCGTGCGCGGGGTGGCCGGATCCGCCTCGGCGGCACTGCCATTCGTGGCGGTGGCCATCGCGGTGATTCTGATGCGGACCGAGCCGCAGCCGGAGATCCGGCCCCGGCTGGTGCTGGGCGGTCTGCTGGCCGGGCTGCCGGTGCTGGGTCTGTGGCATCTGGCGGCGGGTTCGCCGTCCGACGCGCACGGTCGCGCGCACGCCGCCGGATTCGTCGGCTATGTGGTGGGTGGTCCGCTGGGTGAGGGGCTGAGCGCCTTCCTGGCGGTGCCGTTGCTCATGCTGGCCATCGGTTTCGGGCTGCTGCTGCTCACCGGCACCCAGGCGCGGGATGTGCCCGCCCGGCTGCGCGAGATCTTCGGCACCGGCGCGGGCGGCGACGAATACGAGAGCTACTCCGAGGAACACGGCCTCTACGACCCCGACAGCTATGACGCCGATGGCTTCCCGATGCACCGTCCCGAGGTGCGCAAGCGCCGCGGCCGTACCCCGTCGGAGAACTATCCGACCGACGAGTTCGCGGGTTCCGACGCGACCACGGAGATCATCGGCGAGCCGCCGCTGCAGGACGCCAAGGACATCGCCGCGCCGGAGGAGAAGCCGAAGCCCAAGCCGCGCAAGGCCGTAGCGAAGGTCGTCGACCAGACCCCGCCGCCGCCGGAGCCGCAGCAGCTGGAGTTCGTCACCGACCGCGAGGTGGACGGCGATTACACGCTGCCGTCGCTGTCGCTGCTCACCGACGGCGACCCGCCGAAGAAGCGCAGTGCGGCCAACGAATCCATGATCGAGGCCATCACCGAGGTGCTCGTGCAGTTCAAGATCGACGCCGCGGTCACCGGTTTCGTGCGCGGCCCGACGGTCACCCGCTACGAGGTCGAGCTGGGTCCCGGCGTGAAGGTCGAGAAGATCACCGCCCTGGCCCGCAATATCGCCTACGCGGTGGCGACCGAGAATGTCCGTCTGCTGGCGCCGATTCCGGGCAAGTCGGCCGTCGGCATCGAGGTGCCGAACGCGGACCGCGAACTGGTGCGCCTGGCCGACGTGCTGAAGGCCTCGAGCACCCGCAACGACCACCATCCGCTGGTGATCGGTCTGGGCAAGAACATCGAGGGCGAGTTCGTGGCGGCCAATCTGGCCAAGATGCCGCACCTGCTGGTGGCCGGTTCGACCGGTTCGGGTAAGTCCAGCTTCGTCAACTCCATGTTGGTCTCGCTGCTGTGCCGGGCCACCCCCGATGAGGTGCGCATGATCCTCATCGACCCCAAGATGGTGGAACTGACGCCCTACGAGGGCATTCCGCACCTGATCACCCCCATCATCACCCAGCCCAAGAAGGCCGCGGCGGCGCTGGCCTGGCTGGTGGAGGAGATGGAGCAGCGGTATCAGGACATGCAGGCCAGCAAGGTCCGCCATATCGACGACTTCAACCGGAAGGTGAAGTCCGGCCAGATCACCGCGCCGCTGGGCAGCGAAAGGGTGTACCGCCCTTACCCGTACATCCTGGCCATCGTCGACGAGCTCGCCGACCTCATGATGACCGCGCCGCGTGATGTCGAGGACGCCATCGTCCGCATCACCCAGAAGGCCCGTGCCGCAGGCATTCACCTGGTGCTGGCCACCCAGCGGCCCTCGGTGGACGTCGTCACCGGTCTGATCAAGACGAATGTCCCGTCCCGCCTGGCCTTCGCGACCTCGTCGCTGACCGACTCGCGCGTCATCCTGGACCAGCCCGGCGCGGAGAAGCTCATCGGCATGGGTGACGGCCTGTTCCTGCCCATGGGCGCAAACAAACCGACCCGTCTACAGGGCGCATTCATCTCCGACGAGGAGATCGCCGCCGTCGTCGACTTCGCCAAGACCCAGGCCGAACCCGACTACCAGGAGGGCGTCACTGCCGCCAAGCCCGGCGAGAAGAAGGACGTCGACCCCGACATCGGCGACGACCTCGACCTGCTGCTGCAGGCCATCGAACTGGTCGTCACCTCCCAATTCGGTTCCACTTCCATGCTGCAACGCAAACTCCGCGTGGGCTTCGCCAAGGCCGGCCGCCTCATGGATCTCATGGAAACCCGAGGCGTCGTAGGCCCGTCGGAAGGCTCCAAGGCCCGAGACGTCCTCATCAAACCCGACGAACTCGACGGCCTCCTCTGGACCATCCGAGGCGGTGGCGGCGAACCGCCTGCCCCGGATGATTCGGAGCCCGAGGGCCTTTAGCGCCTGCTCCTCGAGCGCGAGGGGTTACCTGATCGCCCTTGCCGATAGCAACGACCACTGCGCCACGTTTCCGATGCCGCGCATCCAGCCGCGAGGAATCGCGGAATCACCATGGCGGACAAGATGGTTCGGCGCAGGATAGGGTGGCAGCGGATTCGGTCGCGTCTCGGGGAGGGGGCCGTGATGGGTGGAGCGTACTCGGCACGGTGGTTGCGGACGGCTGCTGTGGTGGCGTGCGGGGTAGTGGCCGTTGTGGTCGCGCCCGCGGCAGACGCCGATACAGGTGGCGAATTGCATTGGGGGCCTTGTCCGGCCGAGGCAAAGGCGGGGGAGGCCGAGTGTGCGAGCCTGTCGGTGCCTATGGATTATTCCGTGCCGGATGGGCGGCATATCGACATTACGGTCAGTCGGATTCCGGCCGGCGATTCGGCGCACAAGCGTGGGGTGTTGTTCGCTGGGCAGGGTGGGCCGGGGGCGGATGCGCTCGGGTTCTGGGCGCCACGGAATGTGACGGTGCCCGACTTGCATCGGGAGTTCGATGAGATCGCGGTGCAGCCGCGGGGGCTGCGGTGGGCGACGCCGTTGCAGTGTAAGACGACCACCGAGGTCATCATTCCGGTGACCGATCGATCCGCGTGCGAGAGTGCCGATCCCGGTTATCCGCGCACCATCACCACCGAGACTCTCGCGCGCGATCTGGACCAGGCGCGGCAGGCTCTCGGTGTCGACCGGATCGATTTCTACGGCGGCTCGTACGGCACGTTCCTGGGTGCGGCGTACGCGACCCTGTTCGGTCCGCACGTCGATCACCTGGTGCTGGACGGCAATGTGAATCCGCAGTGGGATTGGCGGGAGCAGTTCGCGCAGGGCTGGCAGGTCCGGGAGGCAGGGTTCACCGAACTGTTCGATTGGATCGCCGCCAACGACTCCATCTACGGCCTGGGCGATACCCGCAATACCGTTGCCGCCGAATGGGTTCGGCAGGTCGACGCGCAGGGTGGCGGCTGGCTGGCCCGCCTCGATCCGACGCTCGGCGGTGCGGGCGGTGCGCTCACCGCGCCGGGGCAGACGCCCGGTGCGGACGAGGTGTCGGGGCGCGTCGCGAATCTGGTGCAGACCGCGCGGCATCCGAGTGGCACGACCAGTCCGACCTATGCCGCCGCCTCGACCGCGGTGTACGCACGCAACCTGTGGCCGGCCTTCGCCGAGGGAATGCGCAGATACCGCGCCGACCCCCGGCACACCGAATTCTTCACCTATCTGACCCAGCGCACCGCCTTGGATCCGACCGGGCAGTGGATGTACGACGCGATCACCTGCAACGAAGACACCGGCACCCCGGACCCGGCCGCCGTCCCGGTCGCGATCGGCGACTTCGTCTCCGGCACCAGCATTTTCGCCTTCTTCTCGCGATTGCAGGCCGCCGGCGCGTTCTGTGGTGCCTGGCCCTCCTCGGCCGATCGCATCCGCGTCGATGGTGCGGGCCTGGCGAACCGCCCGCTGATCGTGCAGAGCACTCGCGACACCGCCACCCCGGCTGCGGGCGGGCCCGCGATGGCCGCCGCCCTCAACGGCACCCTCGTCTGGGTCGACGGCACCGACCACGGTTCGTTCGGCCGCGGCAACGTGCCCGTCGACGCCGCGGTCGTGCGCTACCTCGAATCCGGTGATGTCACCCTCACGACGGCACCGGCCGCGCCCATCACCACCCCCAACCCGCCCACCGAAGTCCCGGGCTGATCTCCACGGCAACCCAAGTAGAACGTGTTCTATATTCGGGGGTAACCGTTCCGGCGAGCCCTCGGGAGTTCACTACATGTACCAGTGGTCCGACGAAGACCTGATGTTCCGCGACGCCCTGCGCGGATTCATCGACAAGGAGATCAAGCCCAACGTCGAGCAGCTGGAAAGTGGTGCGCTGCCGCCCTTCGACACCATCCGCAAGCTGTACGCGACCTTCGGCCTGGACGAGCTCGCCCGGGAAGGCCTGGAGAAGGCCTTCGCGCGGGAAGAGGGCGGCGCCGAGAACAAGCCGGGCAAGTCCGGCGGCGGGTTCAGCGGATCGGGCAGCATGGGCGTGATCCTCAACAGTGAGCTGGCCGGCATCAGCCTGGGCCTGGTGGCCTCGATGGGCGTGAGCCTCGGCCTCACCGTCGGCACCATTCGCAGCCGCGGCACCCTGGCGCAGAAGAAGCGCTGGCTGCCCGAGCTGGTCACCTTCGAGAAGGTCGGCGCCTGGGCCATCACCGAACCCGATTCGGGCTCAGACGCTTTCGGCGGCATGAAGTCCTACGTCCGACGCGACGGCGAGGACTACATCCTCAACGGCCGGAAGACCTTCATCACCAATGGTCCGTACGCCGATGTCACCGTCGTCTACGCCAAGCTGGACGAGGAGGACGGCACCGACCGCCGCGACCGCAAGGTGCTCACCTTCGTGCTCGACAAGGGCATGCCCGGCTTCACCCAGAGCGCCGCCTTCAAGAAGATGGGCATGAACTCCTCGCCCACCGGCGAACTGTTCTTCGACAATGTCCGCATCACCCCCGACCGGCTGCTCGGCGAAACCGAGAATCCGGCCAAGGGCGACGGAAAGGACAGCGCCAAGGAGTCTTTCGCCGCCGAGCGCATCGGCATCGCCTCGCTGGCCCTGGGCATCATCAACGAATGCCACCGGCTCAGCGTCGATTACGCCAAGTCGCGCAAGCTGTGGGGCAAGGAGATCGCCCAGTTCCAGCTCATCCAGCTCAAGCTGGCCGAGATGGAGATCGCGCGAATCAATGTGCAGAACATGGTGTTCAACGCCATCGAGCGCACCGCCGCGGGCGAGAAGGTCTCCCTCGCCGAGGCCTCGGCCATGAAGCTGTACTCCTCGCGCGCCGCCACCGAGGTCGCCATGGAGGCCGTGCAGCTCTTCGGCGGCAACGGCTACATGGCCGAGTACAAGGTCGAGCAGCTCGCCCGCGACGCCAAGTCGCTCATGATCTACGCGGGCAGCAACGAAATTCAGGTCACCCACATCGCCAAGGGCCTGCTCGGCGGGTAACCCCCGCGCTCAGGACAGCGGGCCCACCACGGATTCGGCGCCGGCCAGCAACTCGCCCGAGGCCGCCAGCTGCACGACCGCTTCGATCTCCGGTGCCAGGTAGCGGTCGGCGCCCGGTCCCTCGACCGCCTCGCGAATCCGGTCGCGGACCGCGGCGGTCGCGGGGGACGGTTCCAGCGGAGCCCGCAGATCCAGGGCGCGGGCCGCGGTGAGGGCCTCGATGGCCAGCACCCGGGTGAGGCCGTCGACGGCGCGGCGCAGTTTGCGGGCCGCCGACCAGCCCATCGACACGTGGTCCTCCTGCATCGCCGAGGAGGGGATCGAGTCCACGCTCGCGGGCGCAGCCAGGCGCTTGAGCTCGGAGACGATCGCGGCCTGCGTGTACTGGGCGATCATGTGGCCGCTGTCGACGCCGGGATCATCGGCCAGGAACGGCGGCAGGCCGTGGTTGCGGGCCCGGTCCAGGAAGCGGTCGGTGCGGCGCTCGCTGATGCTGGCCACGTCGGCGACCACGATGGCCAGGAAGTCCAGCACGTAGGCCACCGGCGCACCGTGGAAGTTGCCGTTGGACTCCACCCGGCCGTCGAGGGTGACCACCGGGTTGTCCACGGCGCTGGACAGTTCGTACGACGCGATCCGTTCGGCGTGCGCGAGGGTGTCGCGCGCGCCGCCGGCGACCTGCGGGGCGCAGCGCAGCGAGTAGGCGTCCTGCACCACCGTGCAGTCGGGGGTCGCGTGGCTCGCGACGATGCCCGAACCCTGCAGCAGCCGAACCATATTCGAGGCGGCGAGCGCCTGACCCGGCTGCGGGCGCAGGGCCTGCAGGTCGGCGGCGAACACCTTGTCGGTACCGAGCAGGCCCTCGACGCTCATCGAAGCGGTCACGTCGGCCAGGCGGAGCAGCCGGCGCAGGTCGTGGCAGGCCAGCACGAGCATGCCGAGCATGCCGTCGGTGCCGTTGATCAGCGCCAGGCCCTCCTTCTCGGCGAAAACCACCGGCTCGAGGCCGGCCGCGGCCAGCGCCTGCGCGGCGGGCATGAGCGTGCCGTCCGCATCGCGGACCATGCCCTCACCCATCACCGCGAGGGCGACATGCGCCAGCGGCGCCAGGTCGCCGGAACAGCCGAGGCTTCCGTACTCGTGCACCACCGGCGTGATCCCGGCCGACAGCAGCGCCGCATACGCCTGGGCGACCTCCACGCGCACGCCGGTCCGGCCGGTCGCCAGCGTGGACAGCCGCAGCAGCATCAGCGCGCGGATCACCTCACGCTCGACCTCCGCCCCGGAACCGGCCGCGTGGGAGCGAACCAGGCTGCGCTGCAACTGAGTTCGCAGTTCCAGCGGAATGTGCCGGGTGGCGAGGGCGCCGAAACCGGTCGATACGCCGTAGACCGGTTTCGGGTCGGCCGCCAGCGCCTCGATCCGGGTTCGGCTCGCCGCGATCACGGTGAGCGCGTCCTCCGACAGCCGCACGGTGGCATTGCCACGGGCGACCCGGACCACGTCCTCGGGGGTGAGCGCGCCGACGCCGACTTCGACGTCGCCCGCTGCCAAGGTGTGCTCTTCGGAAAGGCGGAGGGTGTTCGAGCTCATCGTGGTGTTGTCCAATCTGCGGTTGATAGAGGTCTGCGGTCAGAGAAGGTCTGCGGTCAGAGAGGGGTTGATCCCCGGCGCTTGGTCAGCGGGGGCCACCGGGGCGGGCTCGCTTGTGGGCCGGCACCACAGCCGGTAGGCGGCGGTGAGCAGGACCAGCCACACGGCGCCGACAATGAGTGCCACCCGGGTGTCGGCGTCGAAGGCGAGCAGGACGATCACGAACGCCAGGCCCGCGATCGCGAAGATCGGCAGGTAGGGCCACAGCGGCACCGGGAACTTCAGCTCGGCCGCCTCGGCCGCGCTCATCTGCCGGCGCGAGCGGAAGTGGGACACCAGAATCATCAGCCAGACGAAGACCGTGGCGAAGGTGGCGATGGAGGCGATGACCACGAAGACCCGGTCCGGAATCAGATAGTTGAGCATCACGCCGACCAGCAGGGCCGACACCATGATCACGACGGTCATCCACGGCACACCGTTGCGGGAGACCCGCCGCATCACGGCCGGGGCCTGCCCGCGCAGGGCCATGCCGTACATCATCCGGCCCGCGCCGAAGATGTTGCTGTTGATCGCCGACAGGGCCGCCGTGATCACCACGACGTTCAGCACGGTCGCCGCCGACCCCATGCCCAGGCTCTTGAAGATCTGCACGAACGGGCTGCCCTCGTCGCCGATCTGGTTCCACGGCGTGACGGCCATGATCACGGTCAGGGTCAGGACGTAGAACAGCATGATGCGCGCGGGGACGGTGTTGATCGCCCGCGGAATCGTCTTCTCGGGATTCTCCGCCTCGCCCGCGGTGACGCCGATGATCTCCGAGCCGCCGAACGCGAACATGACGATCGCGAAGCACCCGAGGAAGCCGCCCACGCCGTTGGCGAAGAATCCGCCGCCGGCGTGCAGGTTGGACAGGCCCGTGCTGGTGTCATGGATGCCGAATCCCCAGATCAGCACGGCGGTTCCGCCCGCGATCATGGCGATGATCGCGACGACCTTGATCAGGCTGAACCAGAACTCGAGCTCGCCGAACACCTTGACGTTGAGCAGGTTGATCGCGCCGATGAAGAAGACGATCGCCAGCACCCAGATCCATCGGGGGACATCCGGGAACCAGAACCCCATGTAGACCCCGAAGGCGGTGGTGTCGGCCAGCAGCACGATGACCATCTCGAAGATGTAGGTCCAGCCGGTCATGAACCCGGCCAGTGGACCGATGTGCTGGCTGGCGTACTCACCGAACGAACCGGACACCGGGTTGCGGACCGCCATTTCGCCCAGCGCCCGCAGCACGATGAAGATCACGGCCCCGCCGATCAGGTAGGCCAGCAGTACCGAAGGGCCGGCCTGTTTGATCGCCTCGGCCGATCCGTAGAAGAGGCCGGTGCCGATGGCCGAACCGAGTGCTATGAATCGGATGTGGCGGGCGGTGAGACCCCGGGTCAGGGTCGAGGAGATGTCTTTCACGGATCGGACTCCCTGGTGTTGTTCATAACGCAGCCCGACAGGGATTGTGAGTGCGTTCACATATGTATAGGGCTGTATATACAACTGTGTCAAGAGTGTGCAGTTACACAACGGCAACTAATTTAGTTGGCCGTCGCGCCGAGTCACGATCCGGTGGATCAGCCGAGCGGCGGTGCGCGCGGTCCGGTGGTCGATATCGAGATCCGGATTCAGCTCCGCCACATCCAGCAGTGCCAGTTTGCCGCTGCCCGCGACCAGGTCACACACCCTCTCGATCACCTCGAGTGGCACGCCGTACGCGGCCGGGGCGCTGACGCCCGGCGCGACGGGCGCGGGGAGCACATCCAGGTCAATGGTCAGATACACGACATCGACGGTGGCCAGGAACTCCTCGACGAAACCCCGCACCCCGGGCATATCCGCGGCGGTGCAGTCCTCGTCGAGCCGATAGCGCACTCCCAGCGTTGCGGCGGTCTCGAACAATGCCACGGTGTTGCTCGGCTGCGAGATGCCGAGCACGGCATAGTTCAGCACCCGCCCGGCCGCCGCCTCGTCCGCGGCCATCTGCCGGAACGGTGTCCCGGAACTGGGCGTCGGGTCGGCGCGCAGATCGAAATGGGCATCGAGGTTGAGCACGCCCAGTCGTGCCCCGGCCGCGGCCACGGAGGCGATGCCGAGATAGCTGGCGTAGGCCACCTCGTGCCCGCCTCCGAGCACCGTCACGAAATGCCCGCCGTCGAGCAGTTCGGTGACCACCGCGCCCAGTCGCCGCTGCCCGGATTCGAGATCCCCGTCCTCGACCGCCACGTCACCGGCGTCCATGACGCGTGCCGGGCGGGGTAGCGCCATGGACGACAGTGCCTGCCGCAGGGCGGCCGGGCCGGTGGCAGCTCCGGTCCGCCCCTTGTTGCGACGGACCCCCTCATCGCTGCGGAATCCGACCAGAACGCTTGCCCCGGGCGGGGTTTCGGGGGTGAACGGGGATATCGCGCTGTGCCAGCGCAGATGTGCCGGACCCGGGCCGTCGTCGCGACCGGACCAGGGGGCGGGCGGATGATCGACAGCGGTCACAGCCGGTGTCCGTCCTTCCAGATCTCGCGCACCAGCGCCACTCCCGGCCGGTATGCCAGGTACAGGTGCGAGGGTGCGTCCAGTGCGATCAGATCGGCGCGCGCGCCGATCCGGATGCATCCGATGTCGTTGCGCCGCAAGGCCGCCGCGCCGCCCGCGGTCGCCGCCCACACGGCTTCGTCAGGGCTCATGTGCATTTCGCGCACGGCCAGTGCGATGCAGAACGGAATGCTCGTGGTGTAGCACGTGCCCGGATTGCAGTCGGCGGCCAGGGCGACGGTCACGCCCGCGTCGAGCAGGGCCCGCGCGTCGGGATATTTGTTGCGCGTGGAGAAGTCGGCCCCCGGCAGCAGGGTGGCCACCGTGGTGCTCGCCGCCAGCGCCTCGATGTCCTCGCCGGTGGTGTAGGTGACGTGATCGACCGAGGCCGCGCCCAGCTCGGCCGCCAGCTGGACACCGGCGCCGTAGCTGAGCTGGTTGCCGTGCACTCGCGGCGTGAGCCCGGCCGCGATACCGGCCTCGAGCACGGCACGCGACTGATCGGCGTCGAAGGCGCCCTCCTCGCAGAAGACGTCGATCCAGGTGGCGTGCGGGGCGCACGCGGGAATCATCTCGTCGATGACCAGCCGCACGTAATCGTCGGTGCGCCCGGCGAATTCCGGCGGTGTGACGTGCGCCGCCAGCAAGGTCGTCTCCGACGTGTGCCGGGCGGCGATCTCGAGGCTCCGTAACTCGTCGGCAACGGTCTGTCCGTAGCCCGACTTCGTTTCGATCGTGGTGGTTCCGGTCCGCAGGGCCTCGGCGACCAGGCGGGCGACATTGGCGCTCAGCGCCGTGTCGGTGGCCGCCCGGGTCGCCGCGATGGTCGTCCGGATGCCGCCCGCGCTGTAGGGCGCACCCGTCATGCGGGCCGCGAATTCCTCCGACCGCTCACCGCCGAACACCAGATGCGCATGGCTGTCGACGAATCCGGGCAGGGCGGCACGGCCTTCCAGATCCACCCGGGCGCCGGCGCTGCCCTCGGGCAGACGCGCCCGCGGGCCGACCCACTGGATCAGGCCGTCGCCGAGCACCACCGCGGCATCCCGGATCACGCCGAGCGGGCCCGCGCCGATCTCGGGATCATTGGTCACCAGTGCGCCGATATTGTCGACGACCGTCCACTGCCCGGATTCGTTGTGCATGTGAGTTCAGTTCTCCTGCATCGGGATTCGGACGCCGCGCGTGGCGGCGACATCGGCCGCGTGCTGGTAGCCGGCGTCGACGTGGCGGATCACGCCCATGGCGGGATCGTTGGACAGCACCCGCTCGAGCTTGCGGGCGGCCAGTTCGGTGCCGTCGGCGATGCACACCTGCCCGGCGTGGATGGAACGGCCCATGCCGACTCCGCCGCCGTGGTGGATCGACACCCATGATGCCCCGGACGCGGTGTTGACCAGGGCATTGAGCAGCGGCCAGTCGGCGATGGCGTCGGAGCCGTCGGCCATGGCCTCGGTCTCGCGATAGGGGGAGGCCACCGAACCGGAGTCGAGGTGGTCACGGCCGATGGCGACCGGCGCGGACAGCTCCCCGGAGGCGACCATCTCGTTGAACTTCAGTCCCGCCCGGTGGCGTTCGCCGTAGCCGAGCCAGCAGATACGGGCGGGCAGGCCCTCGAAGTGGACCTTCTCCCCGGCCATGGTGATCCAGCGCTTGAGGTGCTCGTTCTCCGGGAACAGCTCGAGGATGGCCTGGTCGGTGGCGGCGATGTCCTTCGGGTCGCCGGACAGGGCGGCCCAGCGGAACGGGCCCAGGCCCTCTTCGAACAGCGGCCGGATGTAGGCGGGCACGAATCCCGGGAATTCGAAGGCCCGCTCGTAGCCGCCCTTGCGGGCCTCGTCGCGGATGGAGTTGCCGTAGTCGAACACCTCGGCGCCGGCGTCCTGGAAGCCGACCATGGCCTCGACGTGGGCGGCCATGGACTTGCGGGCCTCGGTGGTGAACCAGGCGGGATCCTCGGCGGCGCGGCGGTGCCAGTCGGCGACGTCGACGCCGATCGGCAGGTAGGACAGCGGGTCGTGGGCCGAGGTCTGGTCGGTCACGATGTCGATCGGCGCGCCCATGGCGAGCAGGCGCGGGAAGATCTCCGCGGCATTGCCGACCACGCCGATGGACAGCGGTTCCCGCGCGTCGCGCTTCTGGACGGCCAGTTCCAGTGCGGCTTCGAGGCTTTCGGCCTTGGTGTCGAGGTAGCCGTGCGCGATGCGGCGATCGATGCGGGTGACGTCGACGTCGACGCACAGCGCCACGCCGTCGTTCATGGTCACCGCGAGCGGCTGCGCGCCGCCCATGCCGCCGACGCCGGCGGTCAGGGTGATGGTGCCGGCGAGGGTGCCGCCGAAACGCTTGCGCGCCACCGCGCCGAAGGTCTCGTAGGTGCCCTGCAGGATGCCCTGGCTGCCGATGTAGATCCACGAGCCCGCGGTCATCTGGCCGTACATCATGAGGCCCTCGGCCTCGAGCTTGCGGAACTGCTCCCAGTTGGCCCAGTCGCCGACGAGGTTGGAGTTGGCCAGCAGGACGCGCGGCGCCCATTCGCTGGTGCGCATCACGCCGACCGGCTTGCCGGACTGAACCAGCAGCGTCTCATCGTCTTTCAGGGTCGTCAGCGTGCGCACGATGGCGTCGTAGGCCGCCCAGCTGCGGGCGGCGCGGCCGGTGCCGCCGTAGACGACCAGATCGTCGGGTCGCTCGGCGACCTCGGGGTCGAGGTTGTTCATCAGCATGCGCAGGGCGCCCTCCTGCTGCCAGCCGAGGCAGTTCAGTTCGGTGCCGCGCGGTGCACGGACCGGGCGGGGGCCGGACGTGGGATTGGTGGTCATCGGGACTCCTGTGTATGGGCTGATCGTGACGCCCATAACACCCCGGATTCGATGCCTGGAACAGCGTCGGCGCGAGAGATTCTCGGATCCGAGACACCTGACCGCTGCGGGGCCCCCGCCGGAGCGCCGATACACTTGGGCCCGAACGGGCGGGTGTCCACCGATGGGCAGGATGTGGAGCAGGTGACGAATGTGGCGATGGACGAGGTGGATATCGCGTCGCTGTATCGGGCTCGCGGCCGTGGAGCAGCCCCGGCGTATCAGCGCGTCAAGGATCTGATCACGGAGCAGATCGTCTCGGGGCGCTGGCGGGAGGGCGAGCTGCTGCCGTCGGAGAATCAGCTGGTCGGTGCGCTGGGACTGTCGCGCATGACCATCAATCGCGCGTTGCGGGAGCTGAGCGCCGACGGTCTGGTGGTCCGGCTGACCGGTGTCGGCACGTTCGTGGCCGAGCGGAAGGTCAGTTCGGCGCTGGTCGAGGTGCGCAATATCGCCGACGAGATCGGGGACCGGGGCCACCGGCATCGGGCCGAGGTGGTGTCGCTGGAGCAGCGCCCGGCGGATTCGGTGATCGCGCAGGATCTCGGCGTCGCCGAGGGCAGCACCGTATTCCATTCGAAGCTGGTGCATTTCGAGGACGGACTGCCGATCCAGCTCGAGGATCGCTTCGTGAATCCCGAGTTCGCGCCGCGCTATCTGGAACAGGACTTCACGACCACGACACCCAACACGTATCTGGTGTCGGTCGCTCCGCTCGGTCGTGGCGAGCATGTGGTGGAGGCGGTGCTGCCGACCCCCGACGAGTGTGCCCTGCTCGGGCTCACCGAGTCGGAGCCGTGTCTGCTGATCCGACGTCGTACGTGGTCGGAGGATCGGCTGGTCAGTTCGGCGCGGCTGCTGCATCCCGGTTCCCGCTACCGGCTCGCGGGAACCTTCGACGCGCAGACTTCCTGAGGGGCTACCCCGTTCGCACCAGGCCGCGGATCTGACGTACCGCCACGGACATGGCGGCGACGTCGGCGGCCGGGCTGTCGAGGATTTCTGTGAGGGTGGAGCTGGTCCGGTGGATGCGGGTGGCGTTGCGGGTCGCCCACCGGGCGATGGTGTCGGCGGGCGGCTCGGCGGGGTCGGGCCGATCCGCCAAGAGCACCAGGCACAGCAGGCGCAGGGATCCGTAAAGGTCGTCGCGCAGGGCCAGGCGGGCCATCGAACCCCAGCGGTCCTCGGTGGACAGTCGCGAAACCGATTGCAGCAGGCGCACTGTGCCCAGATGCTGGCTCAGCGCGTAGTACAGCCCTGCCACGTCGGCCACCTCGTGACCGCCCGCGTCGGCGACCTCGATGATGTCGAGCAACCCGAACTGGTCGAGCAGCAGGTGCACCCGGGCGGCCAGCTCGTGCGGTACCCCGGCGTCGATCGAGTCGGCGATGCGGCCGTGCAGGTCCGCCAGTTCACGGTCGCGCAGCCATTCCTGGACCAGGTGGGCGTGTGCCGCCAGCCGCGGGGCGAATCTGCCGGTCTCGGTGGCGATGTCGAGCGGCTGCGGGCGGTTGGCCAGCAGCCAGCGCACCGCGCGGTCGAGCACCCGCTGCGTGGTGCGGACGAGGCCATTGGTCACCGCCGCCGGCAGTCCGCTGGCGGCGATGTCGTCCCAGAGGTGGTGCAGCCCGAAGACGCGGGTGGCGACGAGGTAGGCGCGCACCACGTCCGGCCCACCGGCCGCGGAGTCCTCGGCCAGCCGGAAGACGACACTGATTCCGCCGTGGTCGATCACATCGTTGGCGAGCTGGGTCGCCACGATCTCGCGGTGCAGCGGGTGCTCGGACACGCTGTCGCCGAAACGTTCTCGCAGTGAGGCGGGGAAGTAGTCGAGCAGGTGATCGTGCAGTGCGGGGTCGTCGGGCAGTTCGCCGGCGAGCAGTTCGTCCTTGATCGCGAGTTTGGCGTGCGCCAGCAGGGTCGCCAATTCCGGGGAGGTCAGACCGCGGCCGCTGTCGGCGCGCCGGGTGAGCTCGTTCTCGTCGGGGAGCGCCTCCAGAGCCCGGACCAGTCCGCGGCGGGTCTCCAGCTGTGCGATCATGCGGGCGTGCACACCGATGCGGGCGGCCGCGTCGGCCCGGCTCACGCCCAGGACCCGGTTCTGGGAACGATTGTCCCGCAAGACGATCCGGCCGACCTCGCCGGTCATCTCGGCCAGCAGCCGGTCGCGTTCGGCCCGGTCCACCCGGCCCGCCGACATCATGCCGTCCAGCAGAATCTTGATGTTCACTTCGTGGTCGGAGCAGTCGACCCCGGCCGAGTTGTCCAGCGCGTCGGTATTGATTCTGCCTCCGCCGCAGGCGTATTCGATGCGGCCGCGCGCGGTGAATCCGAGGTTGCCGCCCTCGCCGACCACGGTGGCCCGCACGTCGGCGGCGTTCACCCGCACGCCGTCGTTGGCCTTGTCGCCGACGTCGGCGTGTGATTCGGTGGCGGCCTTGACGTAGGTCCCCACGCCGCCGTTCCACAGTAGGTCGACGGGTGCGCGCAGGATCGCGCGGATCACCTCGTTCGGCGCCGCCGCCGTGACCGAGTCCGGAAGCCCCAGTGCCGCACGGGCTTCGGGGCTGAGGGGCACCGATTTCGTCGATCGAGGCCACACCCCGCCGCCGGCGCTGATGAGGGTGCGATCGTAGTCCGCCCAGGACGAGCGGGGCAGTTCGAACAGGCGCCGGCGTTCGGCGTAGGAGGCCGCTGCCCGCGGTTGCGGGTCGAGGAAGATGTGGCGGTGGTCGAACGCGGCGACCAGTCCGATGCGCTCGCTGAGCAGCATGCCGTTGCCGAAGACGTCGCCGCTCATGTCGCCGATCCCGGCCACCGTGAAGTCGGCGGTGCTCGTGTCGCGGCCCATTTCGTGGAAATGGCGTTCGACGCTCTCCCACGCGCCGCGGGCGGTGATGCCCATCGCCTTGTGGTCGTAGCCGACCGATCCGCCCGAGGCGAACGCGTCGCCGAGCCAGAAGCCGTAGCCCGCCGCGACCTCATTGGCGATGTCGGAGAAGGTCGCCGTGCCTTTGTCCGCGGCCACCACCAGGTAGGTGTCGTCGCCGTCATGGCGGACGACGTCGCGGGCCGGGAGCACGGCTCCCGTGGCCGCGTCGATATTGTCGGTGACGTCGAGCAGGCCGGCGATGAACTGCCGGTAGCAGGCGATGCCCTCGGCCAGGTGGGCTGCGCGGTCGGCCGCATCGTCGCCGGTGGGCCGCGGGGGTTGCTTGACGACGAACCCGCCCTTGGCGCCGACCGGCACGATGACCGCGTTCTTCACCGCCTGTGCCTTGACCAGTCCGAGGACCTCGGTGCGCAGGTCCTCCTTGCGATCCGACCAGCGCAGGCCGCCGCGCGCCACGGCGCCGAACCGCAGATGCACGCCCTCGACCCGGGGCGAATAGACGAAGATCTCGAATCGTGGCCTGGGATGGGGGAGTTCGTCGATTCGCTGCGGATCCAGCTTGACCGACAGTGCCGTCGCATTGCCGTCGCGCACGAAGTAGTTGGTGCGCAGCGTGTTTCGCACCAGCGTCGTCAGGGCGCGCAGAATGCGGTCCGCTTCGAGCCCGACGACCCGTCCGATGGCGTCGTTCAGCCGGTCGGTCACCTCGGCCTCGGCGGATGCGGCGTGCCCGTCCGGTGCGAACCGCGCGTGGAACAGGTCCGTCAGCAGCCGCGCGGATTCGGGATGTGCGGCAAGGACTTCCGCGATCCGTTCCGGGCTGTAGGGGAATCCGCTCTGGCGCAGGTACTTCGCGTACGCCCGCAATACCGATACCGGACGCCAGGCCAATCCCGCGCCCAGCACCAGGCGGTTGAAGGTGTCGCTCTCGGCGTCGCCCCGCCAGGCGGCGGCGAAGGCTTCGGTGAAGCGGGTGTGCGTGTCGTCGTCGGGCGCCGGTTCGCTGTCGAAGGCCAGGCCGAAGTCGTATATCCAGCATTGGTTTCCGGCCGAATCGTCGACCGGGTAGGTGCGTTCGTCCAGGACTTCCACGCCGAGGGATTGGATGACCGGCAGGATGCGGCTGAGTGAGACGGCCGCGCCGGCGATGTAGAGCGTGAGCCGCAATCGCCCGCGCGCCCGTCCGGTGGGTGGGTGCAGGGCCACGTCGCATGATTCGGGGTGCAGCTTTTCCATGCGGGCGATGTCGGCGGCGGCGCGGCCGGGGTCGAAATCGTGTTTGTACCACTCGGGCAGGGACCGGGAGTACGCCTTCGCCAGGGTGTGATCTGCCATGCGTGCGTAGAGGTCGTCGTCCCAGTCCTGCGTCATTGTCGGAAATCTCCCCGTTGCGGTGGTTGTATATACAGCAACATACAACCCTTGTGAGGGGACTCACAAGCAGGGCTGCCGAGTCACCGCGTCACCGGTGCCTGACCCGCGATTCGCGAGGTCAGGCGCTCCGCGCCCCACCGCAGGGCCTGACCCACCACCTCCGGCTCGGGGTAGGACAGCGTGCGCCACGTCGTGCTGAGGGCCGCGACCGGACGGCTGTTGTGGTCGAACACCGCTGTGCCGACCGACCGCAGGCCCGCCGTCACCAGCTCCACCTCCTCGGCCCAGCCGCGGGTGCGGATCTGTTCCAGGTCCCGGCGCAGCTCGGTCAGGGTCCGGGGCCCGCGGCCGGTACGGGTGATGAAGTCGGAACGCTTGGCGTACAACGCTTTTACCTGGGCATCCGGCAGCGAGGCGAGGATCGCCCGCCCGTTCGCGGTCAGATGCGACGGCAGCCGAACCCCGATATCGGTGATCAGCGAGACCTCCGCGGCCGGACCGGAGCCGGGGCGTTCCTTGAGCAGGTAGACCGTCTCGTTGCCGTGCAGAATGCCCAGATGTACGGCCTGCCCGAGCTGCCTGGCCAGCTGGTGCAGAATCGGCTGAGCCAGCCGTTCCAGCGGTTCGTGGCGCAGGTAGGCCGAACCGATCTCGAAGGACGTCACGCCAAGCCCGTAGGCCTGTTCGCTCGGCACATACACCACGAATCCGCGGTCCACCAGCACCGACAGGATGTGGTAGACCGACGAGCGCGGCAGCCCCAGATCGCGGGCGAGCGCCGCCGCCCGGACCGGGCCCGGACCCTGGGCCAAGCGGACGAGGATGTCGAGCGCCCGACCGACCGCCGGCGACGTGGTCGAAACCGAAGACTGGGCCATTCCCCGGATTCTGCCAGTGGCGCCGAATCGGCAGTGGCGTCGGCGAAGCGGGTCTGGCAACTCCAGGGTGTCCAACAGCCGGGCCACCTTCAGCTGGACGCCCACCACCACCGGTTCCCACACCCTCGAGACGACCCAGGAGGTGGTCAGCACCGAGACCGCCACCGTGAAGGTCGTCGACTGCACCCCGTCGGGTGGCGGCTCCGGCTCCTGGGCGTCGAACCCCCTCACGGGACTCCTCGGCAGCCTCTCGGCTCAGTGAGCCGATAACGTGATCCAGGCGAAAGCCACTGCCGGGCAGCTGGTTTCGTCTGGCGATGCGATCTCAGATTCCGTTGAGCCGGGCCAGGACGTCGAACGCGCGTTCCGCGGTCTGGCGTTCCAGCTCTATCTCCGCGGCCGTCGCCGTCGTCAGTGCGGGATTCGCCAGGGCGAGTCCGTTGGCGAAGATCGTCACATTGGCCCCGAGGTCGGCGGCGACCAGCAACGGCTTCGTCGCGACCCCTTGGCCGAGTACCTGATCGAGTCCTTCGCCGAAGAAGTAGAACCGCCACAGCGGGCCCATGTTCGCGTGGTAGATCCGGTCGGTTCGCTCGGTGATGACGTCGCCGGTCCGGGCGATGCCGGCCACGATCTTGAAGTAGTCGCCGGCGTCGGCCGGTGTCGATCCGGCCTCGGCGACCGCCCGCGGCAGATCGACGATCAGGTGCGCGTTGTAGCCGGCGAGCGCGACGCGGCCGGGCGAGGCCGTGCGGTCCGCGGCGAGCGCGAAGTAGTTCGCCCAGTGCGGTTCCGGCGTCCCGCCGCTGAACTCGGCGTGCACATTGTCGAGGAACCGGCGCAGCAGGTCGAAGCTGAGCCGGTGCGCGTACTCCGGGTCGGTGAACGCCTGTGGATCGCGCTGTAGCGGCAGCACCGCCTGCTGCTCGACGACGTCCAGGCCGGTGGCGAAGGCGCCCCGGCGGTCCGCGTGCTGTTCGAGGATCCGGGTGATCAGATGGTCGCGGGACACGGCGTCCTCGAGCAGCGCGAGCTCGTCGTCGCCGGTGAGCGTGCCGGTATCGGCCAGCCGGGCGATCTCGGCGTTCTCGGCGGGAGACAGGGTGGTCGCGCATTCCGGCGTGGACGGTGGTGTGGCGAGCGCGGTGGCGGGCGCGACCACTGCGGTGGCGGAAACGGACAATGCGGCAACGAAATGCCAAAATGCATCGGGCACGATGGGGTTCTTAGCAGTGACGGCCCGCGAGCGCCCGGCGGACACGCCGAGCAGGCGCCGGGAAGTTGACGGGATACATTTGCGCGGTCCGGATTCCTCTGTGAAAGGGTTACCGCCATGTCGATCGCCGCTGACAAGGTTGTCTCCATCGAATACACGCTGAAGGCCGATGACGGCGAGGTGCTGGACACTTCCGTCGGCGAGGCGCCGCTGGTGTACCTGCACGGCGCGGACAACATCGTGCCGGGCCTGGAGCAGGCTCTCGAAGGCAAGAGCACCGGCGACGAACTGGTCGTCGTGGTGGAGCCCGAGGACGCCTACGGTGAGTACCTGGCCGAACTGGTCAGCGCCGTGCCCCGCGACATGTTCGAGGGCGTGGACGAGCTCGAGCCCGGAATGGAGTTCCACGCCGAGGCGCCGGACGGCGATTCGCAGATCGTCACCGTCCGCCAGGTCGACGGCGACGAGGTGACCATCGACGCCAACCATCCGCTGGCCGGTCAGCGCTTGCACTTCACCGTCAAGGTCGTCGACATCCGCGACGCCAGCGAGGACGAACTCGCCCACGGCCACCCGCACGGCGAGGACGACCACGACCACTGAGTCATCGGCGATCACGAGCACCGGGGTCGCCTGCGATCACGAGAACCGAGGTGCCTGTTCCAGGGCCGCGTCGGTGAAGACGCGGTAGGCCGCGTAGCCGACGCGATGGCAGGTGAATTCGCCGGCGGATTGCGATAGCTCCCAGACCGTTTCGCGAGAACCCCGCCCTCATCTACATGCTGATTCGCCCGGGTCAGACCTGAATCGACGGAGTTCTCCGTGTCGCCTGACCCGCCACCGCTTCGCCTTCCCCGACCGAATCGCGGGGGCGGGCGGGAGGCCGGTCCGGGCTGTCGGAGCGGGTGTGCCGGGCGACGGTGTTCAGGTGCCGGAGGGCCTGGCTGTAAGAGGTGAGCAGGGAGGTCTCGGCGTAGGGGATGGCGCGTTCGGCGCAGAAGGCTCGGACCAGGGGTTGGGTGGTGCGGAGGGCCGGGCGGGGCATGGAGGGGAACAGATGGTGCTCGATCTGGTAGTTGAGTCCGCCCAGCGCGAGGTCGGTCAGCGGCCCGCCGCGAACGTTGCGGGCGGTCAGGACCTGGCGGCGGAGGAAGTCGGTGTTGTCGCCCGCGGGAAGAACCGTCATGCCTTTGTGATTGGGCGCGAAGGTGCAGCCCATATAGAAGCCGAACAGGCCCTGCTGCACCGCGATGAAGACCAGCGCCTTGCCCGGTGACAGCGCCAGGAAGACCGCGGCCGAGTAGGCGATCGCGTGCGCGGCGAGGAACGCGCCCTCCCGGATACGGTGTGGGATGGGCCAATTCACCACGGCCCGCACGCTCGAGTAGTGCAGACTGCCCGCCTCGAGGAGCAGCATCGGGAAGAAGAGCCAGGCCTGATAGCGGAAGACGAAGCGCCGCCATCCTTTTCCGCGGGCGGCCCGTTCACCGGAGTGCGCCAGGATTCCCGCGACGTCGGGGTCGTCGTTCTCGGTATTGGGGTGCGCGTGATGACGGTTGTGATTGCTGGTCCACCAGCCGATGCTCACCCCGGTGGCGAGATTGCCGACGATGAGCCCGTACCAGTGATTGGCCCGCCGGGTCCGGAAGATCTGCCTGTGCCCGGCATCATGTCCGAGGAACGCGAGCTGCGCGAAGACCGCGGCCAGGTAGACCGCGGTCCCCAGCTGCCACCACGACTCGCCGACCGCCCACAACGCCGCCCACCCCGCCGCGAAGGCCATTGCGGTGAAAGCGGTTTTCCACCCGTAGTACCGCATCCGCCGTTCGAGCAGACCCGCCTGCCGGACCCGCCGCAACAGGGCCGCGTACTCGCTACCGCGCATCGGCGCGGATTCGGCCATCATCGGTGGCGGGATCTCCTGCACCGCCGACCGGGGTAGTACCGTCTCGATAACCAAAGGTTCTGCACATCCTGCTGTCGTGGTGTCACCTGCCTTCAGCGTGTCGCGCCGCGGCCACCATGAGGTGAACGTACATGCGAAGCGGCAACACAACTGCATGACGATTGCGCGACCATCGCCCCTGCCGTCCTTCCGAATGCGTTGCCGTTGAAGTGGTTCGGCCTCAGCGGCCGGTTTGTCGACCTCAGGGTGGTGATGTCGATCAGTGGCTGCGTTCGTAGGTGCTGTCGGGCTTGGGGATGCGCTGGTAGTCGGAAACGGTGAGGGTGGGCGTTTCATCCGAGTCGTGCTGAGCACTGCCGGGTTGGACTGTGCCGCGGACTTCCAGCCAGGTGTCGTCCGCGATGGCCTCCGGCATGCCGGAGAGGTGGACGAGGACGTACCGGGCGTCCGCGACACAGCAGGTGATCACGACGCGGGCGAGATCGAACTCGGTCGAGTCGGGGTTGCGTTGTTCGAGATCTTTGGGGCGGATGACGAATCCGCGGATGGTCACCTCGCGGCCGTCCAGCGAATGGCTCGAGTCCAGGAGGGCGCGGTCCACCAGATCGACGATGGGAATGAGCGGCGCCGGATCGGTGGGTAGCGGTGGGAACGGATACTGCTTCGGTTCGTCGGCGGCAGGGTCGCGTGAAACCGCCTGTACCGGAGAGGTTGTCGAGGCCGCGCCGGCGCCCAGGGCGGGCGGGACGATGAGCAGGAGCGCGGCGACCGGGGCCAGCAGCAGCCATTGGGTGCGGCCGCTGCCGTGATCGTGGTCGTCGTGGTCGTGAACGGCGGCGCCACGCCGGATGTCACGCCCGATCGCGATCAGGCCGAGAAGTATGAATCCGATGCTGCTGATCAGCAGATACGGATGCAGGCTCGGCTTCACGTATCGCAGGTAGGTGCCATCGAGCGTGATCCACAGCACCGCGACACCGATCAGCAGCAACAGCAGGTTTTGAGTCTCCCGCTTCATCGCGCCCCTCCCAGGCAGGCGAGTCCGGCAATGGTGCCGCAGACCAGCGCCACCGCGAAGGTCAACGGCGCGAAGCGAAGTGCGAACTGCCGTCCGAACGTACCGGCTTGCATGGCGAAGAGTTTCACGTCGACGGCCGGGCCGACCACCAGGAATACCAGACGCGGCAGCAGCGGCAGCGCCGACATGCTCGCCGCGACGAAAGCATCGGCCTCCGAGCACAGCGCCAGTACGATGGCCAGCACCGCCATCACGAGAATGGCCGTCGCCATCTGGCCCGCCAGGTGCTCGTACCAGGATGGCGGCACCAGCACGTGTAGTGCTGCGGCCGCGACGGCACCGAGTACGAGAAAAGCACTGGCCTGCAACAGGTCGTGCCGCGCGGTCTCGGTGAAGATCTGCCATCGGCTGTGTCCGGTCACGCAGTGATCGTGGCGCGCCGCCCGCGGCAGGAGCCAGCCCGGACGTCCGATTCTCGACCAGAGCAAGCCCATGGTGAATGCCGTCGCCAAGGAACCGGTGAACCGCGCCACCACCATTCCCGGTTCGCCCGGGAACGCCACTGCCGTCGCGATCAACACCACCGGATTGATGGCGGGCGCGGACAGCATGAAGGCCAGCGCGACCGACCCCGGCGCGCCCTGATCGGTCAGCCGCCGCGCCACCGGGACGACCCCGCATTCACAACCGGGCAATGCCATACCCGCGAGCCCGGCCACGCCGATGGCCGCCGTCTCGTTGCGCGGCAACACCTTTCGCAGTAGAGCAGGGGACACGAACGCCGCGATCGCGCCGCTGACCGTGACCCCCAGCGCGAGGAATGGCACCGCCTGTACGAAGACCCCGGCGAAGATCGTCACCGCGGTCTGCAAACGTGCCGACGAAGCCGCCGCGCGCTCCAGCGGCCCATGACAGGCCACGCCGAGAACCACCAGCGCGGCAAGGACATAGGTCGAGGACACCCGCATGCGGGCCGAGTTCAGAGTGTTCTGGGCGAGCACCCCCACATCCTGGCAGGGGTGTCCGCCGACCTCCAGCGGACACCCCGCGGTACATGGTGCCCGGGTCGTCGATGACCAGCACCGTCACGACGCGATGTGGAAGGCTTCCGTGCGCATGCGGCAGTGCGTCAGCGGTTCCGGTGTCACACGCTCAGTCACGTTCGCGTGTAAGCGATTCCGCCGCTCTGTGCCCGGAGCGTGATCATCAGTGTTCGTCGTAGTGCCCGTTGTGGGGTGCGTGCCGGTGTCCATCGTGGATGTAGTCGACGTGGTCGCCATGGGGCACGGCAGTGTGGCCGCAGCCCTCGCCGTGAACATGATCGTGGCTTTCGTGCGCAGTGTGCCCGGTCGGCTCGCACTCGTCGTAGTGATCGCCGTGTGCGCGGTGCATATGACCGTCGTGCACGTAGTCGGTGTGCCCGTCGTGTGGAACAGCTACATGTCCGCAACCTTCGCCGTGATGGTGTTCGTGCCCGGTGTGCGCCGCATGCTCGGGTGTGGTCATGATCTTCGTTCCTTTCTCGTGCCTGTCTTGGTTCGCTTCCTCGTCACTGTCGGGTTCACATCATAGTGTGCGCATCTTTTTGCGTATGCGCTGATAGGTAGCTAGTTCTCGGGTGGCGTGATGTGCTCGGCGGCTTGCTGATTCACATGGATACCGGGTTCGGATTCGGCTTGGAAATGGGGAAAAGGACTGTTACGTTATTGGTAACGATTTTCGATTTCAAGATCTGATGAGGGCTGCAAGATGGCTGGTCTGGTTTTCAGCAAACGCGCGATGGCGGCGGCCGCGTGCGCGGTGGCGCTGGTGGGGATGGCGACGGCGTGCGGCACGTCGTCGAAGTCGTCGGAGTCGACGAGCGGCAAGCTCGAGGTGGTGGCGACGATCAATGCCTGGGGCAGCGTCGCGGCACAGTTCGGCGGTGGCAAGGTGCACGAGACGAGCATCATCACCAATCCCGACACCGACCCGCACGACTACGAGCCCTCGCCTGCCGACGCGCGCACGGTCGCGGGCGCGAAGGTGTTCATCGCCAACGGAATCGGCTACGACGCCTGGGCGGACAAGCTGCTGGCAGCCAACCCGGGCAAGGGTCGCACCGAGCTCGCCGTCGGCAAGGAACTCGGGGTGGCCGAGGACGGGAACCCCCACCAGTGGTACTCGCCCGCCTCGGTCACCAAGATCGTGGACGCGATCACCGCCGACTACAAGAAGTGACCGTCGCGGCCAGCTGCTATCTGGCCGCTTTCCTCCTCGACCGCCTCCGACGCCACCGAACACATGTCACAACGGAACTTTCCATCAGCTGACGTAGATGCGGCCGCGCACCGCACCACCGAGCGGCAACGAGCCCTGTTCACCCTGCTGGGCAGCGACGACCGTTTCCGCAGCGCCCAGCAACTACACGCCGACCTGCGCACCACCGGCCATCACCACAACCTGCTGCGGCGGGTCTGCGGCCGTGCCGAAGACTTCGTCCTCGGCGAGCTGGAACACCACACCGAGCGCATAGCGCACCGGCACCGCTACATCGACCTCGAACACCACATCGACTTGTATGGCACCTGCCCAGATTGTGCGGCCGCGAACCCGCTCGCAGACCCTGAGCGGGAGTCGGACTCGACGACCTCGCCCGGAAGCGAGATCAGATGACAGTTGGTGCGGGTCGGCGCCTCATCGAACCGACTGCTGCCGGCCAGCTGACCGACGCGTGAGCGATGGGCGGCCCGCGCCGGTCGGCTAGCCTGAAAGCTGTGGGTATTCCCACGGGGTGGGTGATCATCGCCGGGGCCGGTACGGGCCATGTCCCGGCATACAGTCATACCGAGGTGTGGGTCGGTTCGGCGATCGTGTTGGTGATCCTGCTGGCGGTGCTGATCGCGCTGCTTCGGGGCCTCGGTGGCGGGGGTGGGCAGACATCACGGAAACGGCCCCGTCCGGGACGTGGACGGGGCCGATGATCTGCCGGTCTCAGCCGCGACCGAGCGCTGAATGGCCTTGATCCAGTTCTCCATCGGATCAATACGCCGGCCGCCACTCCGGCGGCCCCCGTAGACGTACCGGCGGCCTGAGTTGGAACGTGTTTGTGCGGCTGCGGCTTTCGCTTCGGCACGACCGTGCCCGGCGCGGTCCTGGCCGGCGCGAACAGAAACGACCGGCCCCGATTTGACTTTCGCTGGAAAACAGCCCAATATTCTCGGGTCAGCACCTCGCTAGGCGAGGCTCCTGCATGAACACAGGCCACTGATCCGACGACGTCGAGAGACGCCCAGGGTTAGGACAGGTTTCCCCGGATTAAGGGGTCACCCGAAGTGGCTTCCCGCAAGGGATCACGTCGTGCAGTGCCGAAGCTCTGACGAGAGGGGTGCCAATCCGAACAGTCTGTTCGGGTTTTCTCCCCTTGGTGTTCTGGCATTTCAACGTAGTGACGTGCGCGTCCAGGCAGCAAGGAGGTGAGGGACGACATGAAGTCCGGCGATAGTCCGTATCCGAGTCCGGTTCGAAAACATTCGTTCCCAGCTTGCTGCGACACCGTAACCGCCTGACATCCCGAAATCAGGCATCGACCACGGCGACACCGGTCGTCCGTGACGTGGTCGATGCGTGCCTTCGGTGTGCCTTGTCGTGCCCGGAATGCCTTGCAGCGGCTGGCCTTTCGCAAAGGAAGCCCCCATCATGGCCGTCATCGCCTTCCCCCGCTCGGGTCACGTCTCGCTGACCGCGTCCGTCCGTCGCTACATCACGCGGCACCGGCTGTCCGAGCAGGAGCGCCACAACCTGCACCTGGCCCGCGGCCGTAGCGCGGTCTACACCGCCTCCCTGGGCGGACACCCCTTCCACGCCTGACATCCCAGCGGTCGACAACCCGGCCGCGACCGCCGCCGGTGCGCCCGCGGCACCCCTTTCGACGTACACCAGATCTGCTGCGCAGCAATACAGTGAAGAAGGGAGAGAACGGCGATGGCCTTCTTCTCCAACGGCGCAACCCGCCGGACCACCACCGTCACCTCACCCGCGGCCGCCACCCCGACCGGCGCGGTCATGGACTCCGCGCACGTCGGCGACATCGTCGGCGCGCTCGGCTCCATCGGCCGGCACGACACCCTCGAGGGCCGCACCCGCTGGCAGAAGTTCAAGATGCTGCTGGCCGTGATCGGCCCCGGCCTGATCGTCATGGTCGGCGACAACGACGCCGGCGGGGTGGCCACCTACGCCCAGGCCGGACAGAACTACGGCATGGCGCTGGTCTGGACCCTGGTGCTGCTGATCCCGGTGCTCTACGTGAACCAGGAAATGGTGGTCCGCCTCGGCGCGGTCGCCGGAGTCGGCCACGCGCGCTTGATCTTCGACCGCTTCGGCAAGTTCTGGGGCGCGTTCAGCGTCGGCGACCTGTTCATCGTCAACGCGCTCACCATCGTCACCGAATTCATCGGCGTCTCCATGGCGCTCAACTACTTCGGGCTCCCCAAGACGATCTCGGTGCCACTGGCGGCGGTACTGCTGTTCGCCATGGTCGCGGGCGGTTCCTTCCGCCGGTGGGAGCGATTCCTGTTCGGGCTCATCGCGATCAATATCGTCATGTTCCCACTCGCGTTCATGGTGCACCCCAGCGTCAAGGACACCGCCCACGGCCTGATCCCGTCGTTCCCGGGCGGCCTGAACTCGACGCTACTGCTGCTCATCGTCTCCATCGTCGGCACCACCGTCGCCCCGTGGCAGCTGTTCTTCCAGCAGTCCAACATCGTCGACAAGCGCATCACCCCGCGCTGGATCCGCTACGAGCGCATCGACCTGTGGGTCGGCATCGTCGTCGTCATGATCGGCGCCATCGCCATCATGGCCGCCACCACGTTCGGCCTCGCCGGCACCGAGGCGATCGGTAACTTCACCGACGCCGGGGCCGTGGCCCAGGCTCTGCACGACCACATGGGCACCACCGTCGGCGCGCTGTTCGCGATCCTGCTGCTCGACGCCTCGCTCATCGGCGCCAACGCCGTCGGGCTGGCCACCACGTATGCCCTCGGCGACACCCTCGGCAAGCGGCACTCGCTGCACTGGAAGATCACCGAAGCACCGGTCTTCTACATCGGATACGCGGCGCTGCTCGCCGTCGCCGCCGCGGTGTCCTTCAGCCCCGATCACGTGCTGGGGCTGCTGACCCAGGGCGTGCAGGCGCTGGCGGGTGTGTTGCTGCCCTCGGCGACGGTGTTCCTGGTGCTGCTGTGCAACGACAAGGCGGTCCTCGGGCCGTGGGTGAACACGGTGCGGCAGAACATCGTCGCGGGCGTCATCGTCTGGTCGCTGGTGCTGCTGTCGCTGGCGCTGACCGCGGCCACCTTCTTCCCCGACTTGTCCACGCTGACCCTCGAAACCGGCTTCGGCGTGGGCGCTCTGGTCGGTGTCCTCGGCGGAGCGGGCATGCTCATCGCCTGGCAGCGCGGTCGTCGCCGCAATGCCGAGCGGACCGCGGCCGAGCTCGGCGGACTGGATCCGGACCAGGTGGAGGAGCTGGACGCCACCCCGCTCACCAAGGCTGAGCGCAAGGCCATCATGGAGGCCGACCGCGACACCTGGCGCACCCCCGCGCTCGATACCCTCGAACGGCCCGCGTTCTCCACCGCACGCACGGTGGGCATGTTCGCCCTGCGCGGCTACCTGCTCGTCGCCGTGATCCTGGTGGGCGTGAAGATCTTCCAGTCCATCACCGGCTGAACGCGATTCGCTCGGTGCCGTCACCTCCTTACGCGGCGACGGCACCGGGAGCGTGCGGTTTCAAGCCACGAAGTTCCGAAAGCATACCGATGCGGAAAACCGCCGCTGGCGTGGTCGCGCGCCCAATTCGCTCGTTTCCACTGTGGCGGCTGGGCATCACGGCTGGCCTTCTTGCCTTCGCCGCTCTCCGGGCGGTGCCTCTCGATGCGTCGGCCGCGCCTACGAATTCGGGGCGACCCGCTGGATCACCCGCGGCGCTGGCCGAGCAGATGCAGTCTGCGATCCAGGATGCATCCCCGGGTACCGAGGTCGGCATCGAGGTCGTCGACACCACTACCGGTGCCGTGATCGCCGACCTCAACGCCGATCAGCAGTTCTACACCGCCTCCGTGGTCAAACTGCTGATCGCGCTCGACGAACTGAAAAGCCAAGGCTGGAAACCAGATTCGGACACAGCGGGCCAGCTGGATCGGATGTTGTCGGCCAGCGACGACGACATCGCCGACCGGCTGTGGGGCCGTAACGGCGGTAACGCGATCGTGAGCCGGATGGCCGAGCTGATCGGGCTCAACGGCACGCGGCCACCGAGCGACCCCACTGAATGGGGCGAAACCCTCACCACCCCAAACGATGTCGTTGCCATCTACCACTACATCACCGCGACCGTGCCCGAACCGGCGAGTGACGTCATCTTGAACGCGTTGCGCAACACCAGCCGGATCGCCGCTGATGGCACCGATCAGAACTTCGGCATCCCCGACGGCCTTCCCGGCACCACCACGGCGATCAAGCAGGGCTGGATGATCCTGGACACCTCGACGACCATGAACACGACCGGTCTTGTCGGCTCCGCCCCGGGACAACCGCTGCGCTACATCGTCGTGGTACTGACCTCACAACCCGCCGGTGTCAGCTGGACAGCTGGCGGTGCCGCGCTCACCGCCGGCGTCGGCGTGCTGCGCAGCGTCACCGGATCGCACACGATGCTCGCGGCGGTCGAGTCCCGCTAGGCATCTCGCTCCGCGCGGCTGATTTTGCGTACCGTGACCCGGGTGACATTCACCAGCCTTTCACCGGCCGTTGACCGATGGTCCGATTGAATTCCTTGTCGAAACCCTGGTCTACGCCGTCACCGTTATTCGAGGCTTGGCGGTGGTGAGGAGGACGCTGGCGGTGAGCGCGAAGGCCGCGACGAGGGAGATGACGATGATCGTCGCGTGGAGGAGGGCCAGGGCCGAAGCGGTGAGGACGGCGGTGAAAGCGGGGCGGATGATCGCGGCGGGGGAGCGGGAGGACAGGAGAGCGCCGAGCATCACGCCCGGGATCGCGCCCAGGACAAGAGATCCGGTGAGGGCGAGGCGGACATCGCCGAACAGCAGGTGCCCGAGGGTGGCGGCGGCGACGAGGGGGATCGCCTGCACGATGTCGGTGCCTACCAGCTGGTTGGGGCGCAGGGCGGGGTAGACGATCACCAGTGCGGCCATCATGACCGCGCCCGCGCCGACGGAGGTGAGTCCGACGAGCAGGCCGCCGAGGACTCCGATCAGGACCGTCGGGACAGGACGGGTCGTCAGCGGCAGGTCGTCGGTGGCGATCGGGCGCTGCCGACGGCGTTCGATCGCTTGGCGCACGAGGGTGAAGACGACGGACAGGGTCAGTCCGACCCCGATGGCGAATTTGAGATTGTTCTGCACGGCCGCGGCGTGGCCGAGCACGCCGACCAGGACCGCGCCGAGGAAGGCCGAAGGGACCGATCCGAGGGCGAGCAGCCCGGCCAGCCGCCAGTGGACTGTTCTGCGGCGCAGGTGAACCGGGACCGCGAACGGTTTCATGATGAGCGAGGCGAACAGGTCGTTGGAGATGGCGGCCAGCGGTGGGATGCCGAAGCCGAGGACCAGCACCGAGGTCAGCAGGGCGCCGCCGCCCATGCCGGTGAGGCCGACGAAGAATCCGATGACGAGCCCGACGGCGCCCAGGGTGGGGGAATGCATGAGTGTGTGCCTTCTGAGGGTGACGCGCGGCCGGTCTCGGTGCGCGGTGCGGAGAGTCGGGAAGGGGTGCCGGAGGGCTCACACGATGCGGTGGTGATGCGCATCAGGTCGATGTGCAGGCGGCGGATCAGCCTGATGCGGGCGGGAATGGACATGGGGTTCAGAGGATTTCGGTGCGCGTCAGGAACAGGGGACTGGTCCACGCCTGGTGGCCGTCGAATTGGCGGGCGCGAAGGTAGACGGCACTGTCGCGCGGCGGCACCGCGAGAGTCACGGCGCCGCGCACGCTGACCGGGAGCCCGGCCGGGTCGGCGATGCGTTCGATCCGGATCCGGAGATCGAGCCCGCCCATGGCGAGTTCCCGGTGGCCCGACCGGATCAGGTCGGCGCCGGTCAGCTCGAGTGTGCCGCGCCGATCGTCCTCGCGCACCGTCGTCTCCAGCTCGAAGTGGGCGTCGGCAAGCGCTCCGAGGGTCAGGACCACGCCGATATCCGTGCCGTAGGTCGTTGTGCGCCAGGTGATCTCGTTGTCGGTGTGAGCGATCTGCTGTTCGGGATGCAGGGCCGCCCAGGGCTCGGCGGCCGCGACGTCTGTGCCGGTGATCCGCAGTCGTCCGGTCCAGCCCGCCCAACGATACCGATCGCGATGGCGGGCCCCACCCCAGCGCACGCGAACGAGCGTGTCCGACAACCCGGTTTCGGCGTGCAGGTCGCGCCGCCAGACCTCACCGGTGGCGTCGAAGAGCCGTATCTCCTCCCACCCGATGGTGCCGTACACGGCGTACTCCGCATCGAGCTCCGTTGCGGCGGAGACGATATCGTCACCCATCCACCGATCGCCGAAGCGCAGCAGGGCGACGGCGCGGGCGCCGGTGGTGGCCCAGGTGCGCCGGGCGCGCAGGGTCCGGCCGACCTCGGCGGCGGTCAGCTCGGGTGCGAGCACGCCGGTGAGGCCGCCGGCCGACCCGAAGATGTTGGCGCCGGGCGCACCGCTGCCGGGCCGTCCGCGATGCTCGTCGCTGGCGGCGCTGGCACCCAGGCGCAGCCCGCGGGCGAGGGCGTCCTCGAGGAACCAGGGGCTCGAGCCCCAGGTGGAGTGGACCTCGATCAGCCGCTCCAATTCCGGGTAATGCCAGTCGAGGACGGCGCGCCGCCCGCCGACGTGCGGGATGAGCAGGTAGGAGTCGGGGTCCTTGTCGTAGGCCGCGTACAGCTCTGTGATGGGCCAGGTTTCGGGCACGGGGGTGGTGCTCGACATGTTCGCGTGCCAGGTGAGCGAGCGGGCGAGAGTGGTGTCCTCGCCGAGGAATACGACATTGTGGTCGCCGCCGACGCCCGCGGTGCCGCACCATTCCACCCCCGGATAACACACGAACCGGTCGTCCTCCCCGGCCCGGCGGCAGGCGGCGACCACCTCGTTCCAGGTTTCGTCGGTGATCTGGAAGTCATTGGCGGTGTAGCCGAGCACATCCAGCGCGCCGATCTCGCGTCCGTAGGCGAGATTCCATGCGGTGTCCTGGGTTCCGACGGTGTCGTCGGAATGCACGTGCAGGTCGGCGAAGAACGCGCGCGGCGCCGGTAGGCCGGCAATGGTATCCAGGTGGCATCGCACGGATTCGACTGCGCCGCCGTCGAATTCGGCCGCCACCAGGATCTCGTCGGTGTCGCCCGCGGGCGGCACCGTGAGGGTGGCGCGCGCCCAGCCCGTCGCAGGCGTGGTCGCGGTGGCGACGGTGCGGCCCGCGCGGGTCGCGTGCAGCCGGACGGGCAGGTCGCGGCAGGCATTGCCCCAGCGGTCCTGCAGATGCGCGTGCAGGTCGACCGCCCCGGCATCGGCGCGCACCAGCCGGGGGCCGTACACGATCAGGCGTTCGGGCGGGCCGGGCACGATAGCGAGATGGCAGGCCCCGGCGTGCGCCATGCGGGAGGTGCCGAGCGGGTCGACGAACAGATGGAAGGCGAAGGCATCCTCCACGAAGGTCTGCACCCGTGTGCCGGGACCACCGAAACGCCGGTCCCCGAGCCGGATTTCGATCACGTCACCGGGCCGCAGGTACCCGTCCACCACATGGACGAGGACGGACTTCTGGAAGGGCCGCTCGCCGCCCTTCACGTCGTAGCGCACGTCCAGGCGCTGTGCGGTGGCAGCGCTGTCGGGTGACGCGCCGCCGATCAGCGAGCGGTGTATCAGCCGCGCGCTCGCGTAGTCGCGTCCGGCGGGGTCGCCGACCTGTAGGTCCCAGTCCGAGTAGTACCGAAAGCAGAGCTTGAGCCATCCGCTGTCGGCGATCCCGGAGCTGCCGACGGTGTAGGTCAGCACCAGCTCTTCCGTCGCGCCCGCGGTCAGGGTGACGTGCGAACAGGTCAGCGTGCCCAGGAATGGCAGGGCCGCGATTTCTGCGGTAATGCGCTCGCGCACAGCGGGATCCGAGCAATCGTTGGCTCGCAGTCCGCCGTGCGGGCGCAGCGGCACCGGGGCCGTGGGGGAGAGGCGGAGATCGGGGTGCGCAGGCATGCCGATGATTCTGGGCCGCTCGAACTATCCAGTCCAAGGTATAAATATGATCGTATTCATCATCGAAAGTGATTGATCGGATGAACCTCCAGCAGTTGCGCTATGTGGTCGGAGTCGCCGAACTCGGCAGCTTCACCAAGGCGGCCGCCGATCTGTTCGTCGTGCAGTCGGCGCTGAGCCAGCAGGTGCGCAAACTCGAGGACCAGCTCGGGGTGCGGCTGTTCGCGCGCACCACCCGGTCGGTCGTCCTGACCCCGGAGGGTGAGGCGCTCCTGCCGCAGATCCGGCAGGTGCTCGCCGGAGTGGACCGGCTCCTCATCGACGCGCAAGCGCTGCACGGCGCCGTGCGTGGCCGGCTGACCGTAGGGCTGATGGAGGTGCCGCCGGAGCTGCTGGACGTCGCCGCGCTCATGGCGGCCTTCCACGCCCGCTATCCGGAGGTGAGCGTGACACTGCGCAGCGGTGGCAGCGACCTGCTGGTCGGTGCGGTGCGCGACCGGAAACTCGATGTCGCGATCGTGGGACTGGCCGTCGAATCGGCCATGGCGCACGTGGAATTCACCCCGCTGCTGAGCGAGCCGTTGGTCGCGGTGCTGCCGGTCGATCATCCGGCGTCGGCGGGTGCGTCGGTCTCCGTGCACGACCTGGCGGTCTGCCCGTTCATCGACTTCCCGCCCGGCTACGGCCTGCGCCACGAGACCGACCGCGGATTCACCAGTGTGACAAGGCATGTCGCGTTCGAGGTGACCCGAGTGGAGCAGGTGGTCCAGTTCGTCCGCCAGGGTCTGGGTGTGGCATTGCTGCCGGAGTCCGTCGCCCGGTCGCATGCCGACCGGGACGCGAGCCTGGCGCTGCGGCAGGTTTCCGACGCCGAACTGCGGCGGCAGGTCAACCTGGTGGCGCCCCGAGCTCCGGTCTCGGCCGCCTGCCAGGCATTCGTCAGGTGCGTGAGCGAATTCGTGCTCAGCGCCGTGCACTCGCGGTGATGCCCGGACATCAACCGAACCACTTCGCCTCACCGTGGTCCGAAACGGGTTCCTGGGCGGCCGCTTTCGAGTACTTTCGCAACATGTTCCAGTTTTGCCGGTGACTCGCGGCGAGACCTGTGTGGACAGAAGGGCTGGTCATGGCTGCGACGGACTACATCATCATCGGTTCCGGGAGCGCCGGTGCCATTATTGCCCGCAGGCTGGCCGATACCGGTGCCGCGGTCACGCTGATCGAGGCGGGCGGTCGTGACAACAGCCGGCTGGTGCGCAAGCCCGGCATGATCGGCCCGATGCACAGCGTGCCGCAGCTGAAGAAGCGGATCGACTGGGGCCACTACACCGTCGAGCAGAAGCATGCCCTGGGCCGCACCATTCCGCAGACGCACGGCAAGGTGGTCGGCGGTTCGAGCTCGGTGAACGGAATGGTGTTCGTGCGTGGCAACCGGCGAAACTTCGACGACTGGGCCGGCGAAGGCAATAGCGGCTGGTCGTATCGGGATGTGCTGCCGAGCTTCAAGAAACTCGAGTCGTTCGAGGACGGCGCGAGCCAGTTCCGCGGCGGCTCCGGTCCGATCAAGGTGATCCGGGCGCGCGATCTGACGGCCGCGTCCGAGTCGTTCATGCAGGCGCTGGCCGAAACCGCCGACCTGCCGCGCAACCCCGACTACAACGGCGCTGAACAGGAAGGCGTCTCGATCCTCCAGCAGAGCAACAGCAACGGTCTGCGCTACAGCACCTCGGTCGGGTACCTCGACGATCGCCCGAAAAACCTTACGGTGCTACCGAATACGCACGTGGTGCGGATAGTGACCGAGAACGGCCGGGCCACCGGTGTGGAGTACCGGACCGAGCAGGGCATCGAAGTGCTGCGGGCCGAGCGCGAGATCATCGTCAGCGCCGGCACATTCGGCTCCGCGCAGCTGCTCATGCTCTCGGGCATCGGACCGGCCGACCATCTCCGGGCGTTCGGCATCGACGTCGTCGCCGACCTCCCGGTGGGCGACAACCTGCACGACCACCTGTTCGTGCCGATGACCTTCGCCATGCCGAACGCCGTGCGCCGTTCGTCGCCTGGGTATTTCGCCCGGGCGTTTCTGCGGGAGTCGTTGCGCAACAACAGCACCTGGCTGGCGCGCAGCGTGTTCGAAGTCGTCGCGTTCCTGCGTACCCCGCATGCGGCCGGGGCGCCCGATCTGCAACTGCACGTGCTGCCGTGGGGCTATCCCGGCCCCAATCAGGATGCCCCGATCCGTCACACTCCCGATCCGCGCCGGTCACTGACCGTCCTGGTGACGATGATCTACCCGCAGAGCCGGGGCGCGCTGCGACTGGCGTCCGCCGACCCCACCGCGGCGCCCGCCATCGACCCCAACTATCTCGCCGAGCAGCGCGACCTGGACACGCTGGTGTACGGCATGGAGCTGACCCGAGAGGTCATGGCCGCCCAATCGATCAGTGGCGCGGTGGATACCGAGATCTCTCCGGGTCCGCGATACCCCGGCCGCACGGAGCTGGCCGCCGAAGTCCCCAACCGCGCAACCACCGTCTACCACCCCGTCGGCACCTGCCGCATGGGTGTGGACGAGCGCGCGGTCGTGGACCCGGCGCTTCGGGTGCGCGGAGTGGACGGACTGCGGGTCGCCGACGCGTCGATCATGCCGAGCATCGTCGGCGGGAACACCAACGCGGCCACCATGATGATCGGCGAACACGCCGCCTCGATCATCCTGGGCTGAGCGCTATCGACACCTGTTCCGTTAGTGCCGCGAGGCGTGCCTGATCCTCGGTCTCTACCAGGGCAGCGCGCCGGAGACATCGAAATAGCCTCCGGTGGGCCCGTTTTGGGGCACCTGGGCCATCCGCACGATGATCTCGGCACCCTCTTCGACGGTCTGCCTGCCCGCGTGGGCGTTGAGATCGGTCGCGGTGTATCCGGGCTCCACGGCGTTGATCCGAATGTCCGGGAACGCTTTCGCGTATTGCACGGTGATTCTGTTCAGCGCGGTTTTCGATGCGGGATAGGACAATCCGGGATAGGCGTAGGCATGGGTGCCCGGGGTGGTGCCGCGTGCCATCGAGGCCAGGGAGCTGCTGACATTGACGATGACCGGTGCGGTGGATTGCCGCAGCAGCGGCAGGAACGTGTGCACGACGCGCACGACGCCGAAAACATTGGTGTCGAATACCGTCCGCATCATCTCGGCGGTGACCTCCGCGAGGTCGACCGCACCATTGCCCTCGATATCGATGCCCGCGTTGTTGACCAGGACGTCGAGTCCGCCGTCCGCCTCGATGATCTTCGCCGCCGCGGCGACGGAAGCGTCGTCGGTGACATCCAGTTGGACGGAGCGTGCCCCGATTTCCGCCGCGGCGAGCCGCCCACGCTCGGCGTCGCGGCTGCCGACATACACCGTGTGCCCCGCCGCGACGAGCTGACGGGCGGTTTCGAAACCCAGCCCCTTGTTGGCGCCGGTAATGAGCGTTGTTGTCATGTCCTCAGATTCGCGCCGCCGGGCGGCATCAGCCAGTCGCCTGATCTTCCTGGGACTGTCGATACCAGGCTGGGACGGTCGATACCGAGCAGTACGCCGACGGTGGGCGGATCGGCGAACGGGCAGAATGAAGCCCATGGCCACAGCGGAATTCGGAGTAGCGGTGCGGCGCTGGCGCGATCAGGTATCGCCCGACGCCGTAGGGCTGTCGGCGAATGGCGCGCGCCGAGCGCCCGGCCTGCGGCGCGAGGAACTGGCGCTGCTGGCCGGTATTTCCGTCGACTACGTCACCCGGCTCGAACAGGGCCGGGCATCCAACCCCTCGCCCCAGGTGGTCGAGGCGCTGGCGCGGGCCTTGCGCTTATCGGCGGACGAGCGTGCGCACCTGTATCGGCTGGCAGGACTGGTACTGCCCGAGCCCGGAACCGTCCCGACCGCCATCCCGCCAGCCGTACAGCGCATGCTGGATCGGCTGGTCGGCATCCCGGTCGCCGTCTTCGACGCGTCCTGGACACTGTTGCAAGCGAATCCGGCATGCGCGGCACTGCTCGGCGATTCCACGACCTGGCAGGGCAACGAACGCAACCGGGTGTGGCGGCATTTCATCGGCCCCGGCTCCGTCGGCCGCTACGCACCGGACACCCTCGAATCCCTGGAAACCGCCCTGGTATCCGACCTGCGCGCCGCCGAGGCCCGCTACCCCGCCGACCAGCGCCTACGCCACCTCATCGCTGATCTGCGCACCTACAGCCCCCGCTTCGCCACACTCTGGGAGTCCGGCGCCGTCGCCGGCTACGACATCACGGTCAAGACCATCGACCACCCGACAGCGGGCGCCCTGACCCTGGACTGCGCCGTCCTCACGGTAGCGGGCTGCGACCTGCGAATCATGATCGACACCGCCGAGCCCGGCAGCGCAGACGCCGAACGCCTTTCCATGCTCACCGCCCTCGGAGCCCGAACAGCCATCGGCTGATCATTCGGGTCCGACGGCGTCGGACTACGTCACCCGAACTTGCCGATTCCGGGCACGACCTCGCTGTCCCACCTAGCGGAGAACGTTGCCGCGGGAGACCTGCGGCTCTCCGAGGACCAGTTCCGGCGGCTCTCGACCGCCGGGTGACGACTACGTCATGGTCGGCGTCAGCTGACAGATGTGGCGATGGGGGAGCGGAAACCAGAGTGGTAGCCGCACAACGTGCTTCACCTCGAAAGGACAATGACATGGTCGAGATTCGACGCCCCCGCATCGGACGCGCGGGCCGGGCGGTCGCGGCGGCGACGGCCGCGGTGGCGGCCGGTAGCCTCGCTGTCGCGTGCACCGCGAGCACCACCACGCATGCCGGGCCGACCGAGGACGCGCCGAAGCCGACGATCGTGCTGGTGCATGGCGCGTTCGCGGATGGTTCGAGCTGGAACGATGTCATCGACAAGCTTCGCAAGGACCGGTATCCGGTTGTCGCGGCGGCGAATCCGTTGCGTGGGCCCGCCGCCGACGCCGTCACCGTGCGGGGGTTGATCAGTCATGTCAACGGACCCGTTGTGCTGGTCGGGCATTCCTATGGCGGGTCGGTGATCAGCGCCGCCGCGGCGGGCAGTGATCGGGTCAAGGCGCTGGTGTATGTGGCGGCGTTTCTGCCCGCGCCCGGGGAGACCGCGCTGGAGTTGACCAACAAGTTCCCCGGCTCCACCCTGCCCGGCACGCTCGACCCGGTCGCGTTCACCAATCCCGACGGCAGCACCGGCACCGACCTGTACATCCAGCAGGCCAAGTTCCGCGACCAGTTCGCCGCCGATGTTCCTGCCGACCGCGCCGGGCTGGCCGCTGCGGCTCAGCGCCCGATCCTGCAGGCCGCGCTCGAGGAGAAGGCCACCGTGGCCGCGTGGACCGACAAGCCCAGCTGGGATGTGATCACCACCGAGGACCTCAACATTCCCGTTGCGGCGCAGCGGTTCATGGCCGAGCGGGCGCACGCGCGGGTCACCGAGATCGCGGCCTCGCACTCGGTCGCCGTCTCGCATCCCGATCGGGTGGCCGAGGTGATCGAGCAGGCCGCCGAGAATTCCGCCCACTGATCAGCAGCGAAAGACATTCGAGGAGAACACCGATCATGGATATGAAACTGGAAGTCGTCGTGCTGCCCGTCGCCGATGTCGAGCGCGCGAAGGCGTTCTACGTCGAGCGGCTCGGCTTTGGTCTCGATGCCGATTTCCCTGTGGACGATGGTTATCGCGTCGTGCAGGTTACCCCGCCCGGGTCGGAATGCTCGATCATCTTCGGCACCGGGGTCACCTCGGCCGTGCCCGGATCGGTGCGGGGTCTGCATCTGGTCGTCACCGATATCGAGGAGGCGGTCGCGGAGTTGACCGAACGCGGGGTCGCGGTGGATGGACCGTTCCGTGACGCGACCGGTGTGTTCCACCATGGCGGAACCGGAAGCCGGGTTCCGGGAGCCGATCCACAGCGGCGCAGCTACGGTTCGTTCGCCGCGTTCACAGATCCGGACGGCAATGATTGGTTCCTGCAGGAAATCACGCAGCGCGCACACGGCCGCTGACTCGGTCATCGAAGGGAACCTCATGTCCGACAAGGAAGTTCGTACCTGTGACGTCGTGGTCATCGGGGCCGGTCCGGTGGGTGAGAATGTCGCCGACCGTACCCGCGCTGCCGGGTTGAGTACCGTGATCGTCGAATCCGAACTGGTGGGCGGTGAATGCTCGTACTGGGCATGCGAACCCAGCAAGGCGCTGCTGCGCCCCGCGCTGCTCTACCGCGAGGCCGCCCGCTTCCCCGGTGTCGGGGAGGCGGTCACCGGGCCGCTCGACGCCGCCGCGGTGCTGAAGCATCGCGACCGGATGGTGGCCGACTGGGACGACCGGGGCCAGGTCGACTGGCTCGCCTCGGTCGATGTCGAACTCATCCGCGGCCACGGCCGGCTCGAGGGACCCCGGCGGGTGACGGTCGAGACGCCCGAGGGCGAGACCGTGCGGCTCGCCGCCAGGTATGCGGTGGCCGTGTGCACCGGCACCTCCGCCGCCCTGCCACCACTGCCGGGCCTGGATGCCGTGCGGCCGTGGACGAGTCGCGAAGCCACCAGCGCCCGGGAGGTGCCGGACCGGCTCGCGATTCTCGGGGCCGGCGTGGTCGCCACCGAAATGGCCGCGGCCTGGCAGGCTTTGGGCGCGCAGGTCACCCTCATCGCCCGCGAGTCCCGGCTGTTGGGCAGAGTCGAAGCCTTCGCCGCGGACCTGGTCGCCGAGCGGCTCCGGGAAGCCGGAGTGGATCTGCGGTTCGGTACCACCATCACCGCCGCCGAACGGGCGGGTGGACCCGACGACAGCATCCACCTGACCCTCGCCGACGGCACCCGGCTGGTCGCCGACGAACTCTTGCTCGCGACCGGACGCGCACCTCGCACCGACGACCTCGGTCTCGACACGGTCGGCCTGGCATCCGGTCAGTGGCTCGCCACCGACGACACCTTCACGGTGACCGCGGTCGAGGGGCAGTGGTTGTACGCGGTGGGGGACGTGAATCACCGTGCGCTGCTCACCCATCAGGGCAAGTACCAGGCGCGCATCGCCGGGACGGTCATCGCCGCCCGGGCACGTGGGCTGGCGCTGGACACCGGACGGTGGGGCCGCCACGCCGGGACTGCCGACCTCGAGGCGGTGCCGCAGGTGGTATTCACCGATCCGGAGATCGCGGCGGTGGGTCTCACCACCGACGACGCCGCGCGCGCCGGGCGCGACGTGGACGTCGTCGACTACGACATCGGCCGCGTCGCCGGTGCGATCCAGCACGATCCCGGCTATCGCGGCCGGGCCAGGGTCCTGATCGACCCCGATCGCCGGGTCATCGTCGGCGCGACCTTCGCCGGGCCGGGCGTCGCCGAACTGCTGCACTCGGCCACCATCGCCATCGTCGGCGAGGTCCCCCTCGACCGCCTCTGGCACGCGGTGCCGTCCTTCCCCACCATCAGCGAAGTCTGGCTCCGGCTGCTGGAAACCTATCGCGACCAACAGAATTCGCTCGACTCAGGAGAAACCAGATGATCACCTACGATCGGCTCTACGTCGGCGGTTCGTGGACCGAACCCAGCGAACCCGCACTGCTGGAGATCCTCTCGCCGCACGATCGATCGGTCATCGGCCGTGCGGCGCAGGCGCAACCCGCCGATGTGGACCGCGCGGTGGCGGCGGCGCACGCGGCCTTCGAGAGCCGCGTCTGGCGCGACACCCTGCCCGCCGAGCGAATCGCGGCGCTGCGACAGTTCAACAAGCTGCGCGAGGAGCAGGCGGACCGGATCGCCGAGCTGATCACCGCCGAAAACGGTTCCGCCGCATGGTTCACCAAGGCCGGCCAGGCCGGTCTGACCCGGCAGGCGAATGCCTACCTCGCGGCCGCCGAGCATTTCGACTGGGAGCACACCCTCACACCGTCGGACCCGGATGCCGGTGTGCGCAGCGTGGTCCGGCGCGAACCGGTAGGCGTGGTGGCGGCGGTGATCCCGTGGAATTCGCCTTTCTCCTCGGCGACGTCGAAGATCCTGCCCGCCCTGCTCGCCGGAAATTCGGTGGTGCTGAAGGTGTCTCCGGAGAACTCACTGAGCATGGGTCTGCTGGCCGAGCTGGTGGATCGAATCGGCTTGCCGGAAGGCGTGATCAGCGTGCTGCCCGCGGATCGGGAAACGAGCGAGTACCTGATCTCCCATCCGCGCGTGGACAAGATCGCGTTCACCGGCTCGACCGGGGCCGGTCGCCGGATCGCGTCCATCGCCGGCACCCAGCTCAAACGGGTGAGTCTCGAACTCGGCGGCAAATCGGCGGCGGTGATCCTGCCCGATGCGGATCTGACGGCGGTGATGAACGGCCTGAAATTCGGTTCGCTGCTGAACAACGGAGAGTCCTGTATCGCCCAGACGCGGATTCTCGCCCCGCGCACCCGCTACGAGGAGGTGGTCGCGGCGCTGACTGTGCTGGTCGAGTCCCTGCCGGTCGGTGATCCGCGCGACCCGGAAACCTTCATCGGGCCGATGGTTCGCGGCGATCAGCAACAGCGGGTCCGCGACTACATCGAGGTCGGTATTGCCGAAGGCGCGCGCCTGGTGTGCGGCGGCCCGCAGGTCCCACCCGGACTGCGGGACGGCTTCTATGTCACCCCAACTGTTTTCGCCGACGTGACACCGGCCATGCGCATCGCCCGTGAGGAAATCTTCGGCCCGGTCCTGGTCGTGCTCGCCTACGACGATATCGACGACGCGGTGCGCACCGCCAACGACTCCGATTACGGACTCTCCGGCGGCGTCTGGTCGGCGGACGAGGCCGCGGCGCTGGCCGTTGCCCGCCGCATCCGGACCGGCACGGTCACCATCAACGGTGCGCCGATCGGATTCGATGGCCCATTCGGCGGATTCAAGACCAGCGGCATCGGCCGCGAGTACGGCGCCGTCGGTTTGGGCCAGTACACCGAATACCAGACGATCACCGTCTGACGCCCCTGGTGAGGCGGCCGTGCGTTCGATCGAGTCCGGCGAGACCGGACGACGAACCGCCGGGCCCAGCGGTGGCGCCCGGGCCCGGCGGTTGACGGAATGTCAGAGGTGGTCGGCGTCGATGATCGCCTGTGCGAACGGGTGCGGCGCCTCTTGCGGGACGTTGTGCCCGATGCCGTCGAGGACGCGGTGCTCATGTTTGCCGGTGTACTTGGCGGCGTAGGGCTTTCCGTCCTTGGCCGCGCCGTCGAAGTCGCTGCCGATGGTGATGGCGGGCACGGTGATGGCCGGTCCGGTGGCGAGCTGCTGTTCGTAGGCGTCGTATTGCGGCTCGCCCGGCGCCAGGCTCAAGCGCCACCGGTAGTTGGTGATGACGATGTCGACGTGGTCGGGATTGTCGAAGGCGGCCGCGGTGCGGTCGTAGGTGGCGTCGTCGAAGTTCCAGGCCGGGGACGCGCGTTTCCAGATCAGCTTGTTGAAGTCGTGCCGATTGCGGGTGTAGCCGAGGCGGCCGCGTTCGGTGGCGAAGTAGTACTGGTACCACCAGCCGAGTTCGGCCTCGGGCGGCAGCGGCTGCTGCTGGGCCGCCTGCTGCGTGACGATGTATCCGCTCACCGCGACCATCGCCTTGACGCGCTGCGGCCACAGCGCGGCGATGATGTCGACCGTGCGTGCGCCCCAATCGAATCCGCCGAGCACGGCCTGGTCGATGTGCAGGGCGTCCATGAAGTCGACGATGTCGCGCGCGATCGCCGACTGCTGGCCGTTGCGGACGGTCTGCGCGGACCGGAAGGTGGTCGGGCCGTAGCCGCGCAGGAACGGGACCAGCACCCGGTATCCGGCCGCGGCCAGCAGCGGCCCGACATCGGCGTAGCTGTAGGCGTCGTAGGGCCAGCCGTGCAGCAGGATCACGGGCTGCCCGGTGCTGGGCCCGAATTCGGCGTAGCCGACGCTGAGGACGCCGGCGTCGATCTGCTTGATCGGACCGAGTGTAGTGTGCTCACCGGACCCCTTCCGCAAATCCGTGCCGGGAACCGGGGTCGTGGTCGCGGGCGTCGCGGCCGAATCGGTGCCGCAGGCGCTCAGCGAGGCCGCGGTCAGGCTCGCCGCGCCCGCGACGAGCGCACCACCGAAAAGTCGTCGTCTGCTGATGTTCATGTCATCAGACGCTAGGAAGCGGGCGACCCTCGTCGCGAGCGTCGGATGACGTAATCGGTGTCGGTTGGGCTACCGCGCCGGCTCATCCTCGGTCGGCAGCAGCGTCGCGAGGTCACCGCGCGAACTGATCCCGAGCTTCGGGAAGATGCGATGCAGGTGGGTGCTGACCGTCCGGTGCGACAGGTACAGCCGCTGTCCGATCTCCCGATTGGTCAGTCCCTGCGCCGCCAGCTGCGCGATGCTGAGCTCGTGCGGGGTCAGCCGCTCGCGGGCATCCGGATCGCGGTTCGGGCTCGATTCGCCCGCACTGCGCAGTTCCAGGCGGGCCCGCTCGCTCCACGCCGTGAAGCCGAGGGCGTCGAAAGTCTCTCGGGCCGTGCGCAAATGGGTGCGGGACTCCACCACCCGCCGCTGCCGCCGCAGCCACTCGCCATAGGCGAGATGGAGGCGGCCCCGTTCGGCGGGCCACCCGGTGAGATCCGCCTCCAGCGCGGCGGCGAACAGCTTGCCGGCCGAATCACCGGCGAGAACCGCTCGGGCGTACCGCATTCCGATGTGCAGGGCGGGCGACGACGTGGACGCCGCCACCGGTTCCAGCCCGCGCAGCAGCTCCGCCGCAGCGTCGGTCTGCCCGGCCCGGACCGCGGCCTCGGCGAGCTCGGTGAGGAAACACGCGCGCAGGGCCGGCGAATACGATGGATCGCGTGGGTCGTGGATGCGGGCCAGATCGGTGAAGGCGTCGTCGAATCGGCCCTCACCGAGCGCGATCAGCCCCCGGGTGAGCTGCACGGTGGCCAGCACGGGCCGTGCGCCGGCGGCCAGTCCGGTCCGTTCGGCGTCCGCCGTGAGCTCGGCGGCCTGCGGATACTCCCCACGCAGAGCAGCGATTTCGGCCTGTACCGCGACGACCACCGCATGCATGAAGGGCGCGCCGGTCTCGCGGGCGAAGGCCGCGGCCTCGGCCGCGATGGGCGCGGCGGCGGCGAGGTCGCCGAGCCGGGCCAGGCTCCAGGCCTGGATCGCGAGAGCCCGGGTCAGCAGCCCCAGGCGTCCGGCGGAACGGAATCCGGGTGCGGCGGCGCCGGCGAACTGCGCCGCGAGGTCGAAAGCGCCGACCTGGTATGCCGCGCTACTGAGGAAGTGATCGACCTCCGGATCGCGGCCCGTGGTCGCGGCCAGCGCCCGCAGGTGGCGCAGCACCTGTTCGCCGCGGTCGAACGGGGCCACGATCGAGTCGATCGCCAGCTTGCGCGGGTCACCGTCGGGAATGCCGAAGGTGTCGGCGACCGCGAGGACCGCGCGCCGGGTCTCGGGCCCGGGTTCGGACCAGAAGCACCGCATGGCCGCACCCCACAGGATCCGCAGCGCGGGATCCGGATACCCGTCGTCAGCGACGGAGGCCGCGAGTGTGGCCAGTTCGCCTATGCGCGAGGGACTTTCGCGCATTCCATCCTCGAATCCGCTCAGCAGCCACTTCGCGGTGGCCTCCTGCGCGGAGGTGAGGGGGAGAGTGCGCGCCGTGTCGACCAGCCGTTCGACCGTGTCGGGGTGACCGGAGTCGACGGCCAGTTCGGCCGCACGCAGCAGGCGATCCGCGCGCCGACCGGGGGTGGCGCTGAGCGCGGCGGCACGCTCCAGTGCCGCGACCGCGCCGCCGCGGTGCCGGGACCGTTCGGCGGCGACCTCGAGCGCCGCCGCCACCTCCTCATCGGCTCCGGCGGTGCCCGCCGCCCGATGCCACACCTGGCGATCCGGAGACCCGGTGAGCAGGTCAGCGAGCGCCAGGTGGGCGCGGCGGCGCTCCTCGGCCGTCGCCGCCGCCACGAGGGCCGAGCGGACCAGCGGATGGCGGAAGGTCACCGTGCCGGAACCGATGTCGATCAACCGGGCCGCGACCGCGGGGGCGAGAATGTCGGTCCCCACCTCGGATCCGAGGAGAATCCCCGCGGCAGCGAGTGTTTCGGTGACCGAATCGCCGTCGTCGAGCGCCGCGACGAGCAAGGTCGATCGAGTGCGCTCGGGCAGTGTCGCACTACGCGCCGAGAACGCTCGTTCGAGGCGCTCGGTCAAGGGGAGGGTCGGTGCCGGTTCGGCGAGATCGCCGGCGGCCGTGGGCAGTTCGGTCAGGGCGAGCGGGTTGCCGTGCGCCTCGACGAGCACCCGGCGGCGGACCCGGGCGGACAGCTCCGGCGCGGTGCTGTCGAGCACCGCGTTCGCGTCCTCATCGGACAGCGGGCCGAGCCGCACGGCGGTCAGCTCGGCCTCGCGCAGCGGTGAATTCGTGCCGTCGCGCACGGTCGCGACCATGGCAACCGGTTCGGAGTCGATACGGCGCGCGACGAAGGCGAGGACCTCGGCGCTGGCGGGGTCGAGCCAGTGCACGTCCTCGGCGACGACCAGCAGCGGCCGTTCGACCGCCAGATCGGCCAGCAGCGTCAGGGCGGCGAGGCCCACCAGGTGCGGGCTCGGCTCACCGACGGCATCCGACATGCCCAACGCGGTCGTCAGCGACTCGAACTGGCGCGCCGGCAGGGTATCGAACGCGCGGCGCAGCGGGTACAGCAGCCGGTGCAGGCCGGCGTAGTCGAGGCCGTGTTCGGCTTCCACACCCGCGGTCCGCAGCACCCGCAGCCCCGCGGCGGCCGCCATGGCGACCGTCTCCTCGACGAGCGACGACTTGCCGATCCCGGGTTCCCCCTCGATCAGGATGCCGCTCCGGTCGCCGGGGCCGTCCACGAGTGCGGCCAGGACCTTCAGCTCGGTGTCTCGTCCGACCATCGGCATGGGTGGTGCTCTCCTCCCGGACCCGTGACGTCGTACGGGACCGGCCGCGACCTTACCGAAACAGGATTACGTCACCTCAACGTCAACTGACAGATTCGCCCGCCCGCCCGCGGCGGCGAAGGTTCTTCCATGGCTACGGTACGTTTTCATCTCCTGTCCACACTGACTCCCGCCGAGGTCGTGCGGGTGCTCACCGACTTCGGACCCACCCGCACCGAGGTGTGGCCGAGCATCGACGCCGAGCATTTCGTCGTCCACGACCGCGGCGAGACCTGGGCCGAGGTCACCGAAGGCACGGCCGCCGCCTGGGAACGCGCCCGCTACCAGTGGGATCCGGACGGCGACACCGTCACCGTCACCACCCTGGACTCCAAGCTCTTCGGCGCGGGCGGCGGCTGGGTCTTCCGGGCCACGCCGGAATCGGGCGGCACCCGGGTCGATGTCGAACTGACCCGGACTTCGCAGGCCTTCAAGGGCAAGCTGCTGGCGGCGCTGCTGCCGCTGGTCGGCCCGTCCTCGCTGCGCAAGTCGTTCGCCGGCCCGCTGCGGGCAGCGTGATGTCCGCGCCGCACTCGATCCGCGGCACCGGCCGACTCGCACCCGGCGTCCACACCGTCGATTCAGACGGCATCACCCAGCGGTATCACGTGTACGGGAGTGGGCCCGTCTGCGTCGCCCACCCCGGCGGCCCCGGGATCTTCTGGGAGTACCTGCGCATGCCCGCGCTCGAGGAACACCTGACCATGGTGTACGTCGAGGCGCTCGGCACCGGCGAATCCGGCAGCCTGCCCACCCATCCGCACGGCTACACCCGCGAGCGGTACAGCCTTGCGCTGCAACGGCTGATCGACCACCTGGACGTGCCCGAGGTGTATCTGCTCGGGCACTCGCACGGGGCGTTCGTCGCCGCGTACCACGCACTGCACCGGCCGGACGGGGTCGCGGGTGTCGTGCTGTACGAGGGCGCACCGGTCACCGGGACCGAACACGGGGCCGAGGCCGGACGCCGCCTCCAGGAGTTCGCCGCCGTGCACGCGGACCGGCCGGAACTGCAGGAGGTGCTCGCGGCCTTCGAAGCGATGCAGGCCATTTCGAGCGACGAACAGACCCTCGCGGTCGCGCGCGGCATCCTGCCGTCGTATTTCGCCGACTACTGGGCCGACGAACAGCGGTGGACCGCCTTCCGGAGAGGACTGCGGGCCACCTACATCTCGGGACTGGACGCGGACCTGACTCCCGATCTCGTCGACGACCGCGCCGATCTACCGAACCTGACCGTCCCCGCCCTGGTCATCGTGGGCCGCCACGATGTCATCTGCGGACCGCGCTGGGGACTGGAACTGCACGAACTGATCCCCAATTCGCGACTGGTCGTCCTGGAACACAGCGGGCACATGGGGCATCTGGAGGAACCCCAGCGGTTCGAACACGCGGTCCGGGAATTCGTCTTCTCACCCAAGGAGTGATCGATATGTCCCCGTTCCGTGCGTTCCGCTGGGGCGAGCAGGTCAGTGCGGCAACGGTTTTCGCGGATCCGGCGGCGCTGTGGAACTGGGCCGAGCTCGCGGTACCGCACGGGCGGGGACCCGGCGTCCGGGATCTCATCGGCTAGGGGATCCCACTGCCTTTCTTGCTTCACACCGATCGAATGGAAGAGGTTCCATGAACACCACTGTGGTACAGCCTGTTTCGACATCCGAGCGTTCGTCGCTGATCCGCCTGTCCCTGGTCCGCGGCATCCTGGCCCTCGGGTGGGCTCTCGCCTTCGCCGCAGCCCACGACCCCCTGCACGCCGTCGCGCTCACCCTGCTGATCGTCTACCCCCTCATCGACGCGGTGTCCTCCGCCATCGACTGGCTCGCGGTGCCCGAGGGCTCCGAACGCCGCGTGACCGCTCTCAACGGCGCGCTGAGCACCCTGGCCGCCATCGCCCTGGGCATCGCCGGAGCCGCCGGCGGCGTGGCCGCCGTCCTGGCCGTATTCGGTGTCTGGGCAACGATATCCGGCGCGGCTCAATTGGCAGTCGGCCTCTACCGTCGCGGCCCCACCCTGGGCAAACAATGGCCCACCCTGATCTCCGGCGGCCTGTCCTTCCTGGTCGGCGCCGTCTACGTCGCCCAGGCCACCGGCCCCTCCCCATCGCTGGATGTCCTGTCCGTCTATGCCACCGGCGGCGGCGTCTTCTTCCTCGCCCAGGCCGCACTGCTGGTGTGGAAGTCGCGATCCCAGCGAACGACCGGACAGGTGTAAGGCGTAGGTCACACCATGGCCGCGCTTCGCCGAAAGCTGGTATGTCGGGAAGTGCGGGAACTGCCGAGGCCGGAGCCGGGTCCCGGCGAGGTCGTCGCGGTGGGCGATTGCGGCCGATACGACGCTGACGCTCATGCCAGCGGGGGAGTGCATCCTGTACGCCGTAGGTGGAGGAACGGGAACAGAAGGTGGCACAGTTTGATTCGGATCAGGCTGCTGGGGGCGGTGGAGGTGATCTCCGGCGATGGGGTGACTGCCGGGGTGCGCGGGGCGCGGCTGTCGGCTCTGCTAGCCATGCTGGCGCTCGAGGCCGGGAATGTGGTCCCGGTATCGAGACTGATCGATGCGGTGTGGGGTGAGCAGATCCCTGTTTCACCCGAGAATTCGCTGCAAACCCTGGTGAAACGACTGCGGGCGATCACCGGGCGGGATGCCGTGGTGCGGGTGGAACCGGGATATCTGCTGGCGGTCGAACCCGAAGCGGTGGACGCGATTCGGTTCGCGCGATTGCTCGACGCCGGGCGCGGTGCGCTGTCGGAGGGCAGGCCGGACGATGCCGTGGTGGCCTTGGACCGGGCGCTGGGACTGTGCCGCGGACCGGCGCTCAGCGAGGTCGTCGAGACCGCGGCGCTGCGCGCTGCGGCCGAGGTGCTCGCCGAGCAGCGGCTGACGGCGATCGAGTTGCACGCCGATGCCTTCCTCGCGCTGGGACGGGCCGCGGAGGTCGTGCGGGGGCTGGCCGCCGAGTCGGCCGCGCACCCGTTCCGCGAGTCGCTGGCGGCTCGCCTGGTGACGGCGCTGGGCGCGGCCGGGCGCACATCCGATGCGCTGCAGGCGTTCCGCCGCATCGAGCGGTTGCTGCGCACCGAACGCGGCGTCGAACCGTCGGCGGTGCTGTGCCGCGCGGTCGCGGAACTCGATCTGCCACCCGAACCGCATCGCGTCGCCCGCGACGTGCCGGCGTCGCCTCGACGGCTCACCAGCTTTGTCGGACGCGTCACGGAGGTCCCCGAGATCGCTGGGATGCTCGAGCGGCACCGGCTGGTGACGCTGGTCGGCCCCGGCGGAATCGGCAAGACCAGGCTGGCCACCGAACTGGTACTCGTACATCCCGAACAGTGGCCGGACGGAGTCGCTTTCGCCGGACTGTCGGCGGTCACGCCGGAACGCTCGGGCGCCAGAGTCCGGAATGCGGTTGCGGCAGCGGTTCTCGCCGCCGTCACACCGGGCGTGATCACCGATGTGCCCGGCCAGGACTGGATCGATCTGCTGGTCCGGACGCTGGGGCAACGGCGGATGCTGCTCATTCTGGACAATTGCGAGCACGTGATCGCCGCGGCGGCCGACCTGGTGGTGAGTCTGCTGGACCGGCTTCCGGAGCTGACTGTCCTCGTGACCAGTCGTCAACTGCTGGCGGTGGATTGTGAACAGTTGTACCCGGTGCGGCCCATGCCGATACCCGCGGCGGACGTGAGGGTCGAGGAGGCCGCCGCCAACACCGCCGTCCGACTGTTCTTGGATCGTGCTGTCGCGGTCCGGCCGGATTTCCACCTGTCCGAGGACAATTGCCATGCGGTCGCGGCTGTCGTGCGCAGCCTCGACGGGGTGCCGCTGGCGCTCGAGCTCGCAGCCGCCCGCCTGCACGGCCTGTCACCACAGGCGCTCGCCGACGGGCTCGACGATCGTTTCGGCCTGCTGGCCAACGGATCCCGCCGGGCGATATCCCGGCATCGTTCGCTGCGGGCGATGGTCGCATGGAGCTGGGAACTGCTGCCCGCCGCGGAGGCCGAGCTGGCGCGCCGCCTCTCGGTTTTCGCCGGCGGCGCGACCCTGGACGCCGTCACGGGCGTGTGCGGGACCGACATGGACGACGCGGAGACCCTCACCGATCGGCTCGCCGCACTGGTCGCGATGTCACTGGTGGAATTCGACGGTGAACGCTATCGGATGCTCGACACGATCCGCGCCTACGCCACCGCGGAGCTGGCCCGCGTGGGTGAGACCGAACGATGGGAACATGCGCACGCGGCATGGTTCGTCGAGTTCACCGCCGTCGGCGCGCGGGAACTGGGTGGGCCCGCCCAGCACGAATGGCTGCACCGATTCGCCGCCGAACACGGCAACTGCGAGGCAGCGCTGGCCTGGTCGGTGCGGCATCGGGCAGCGGAATTCGCGTTGCGGCTGTTCGGCGACCGGGTCTGGTATTGGTTGCTGCGCGGACAGCGAACTCAATTGTCGGCCTGGCAATCCGAGGTACTCGCTGTTGCCGGTGACCAGATACCGCCTGGCTGCACAGGATCGTTTCTGATGAGCCGATACGCCGCACACTTTCCGGAACCGACGATGGGTATCAAGGTGGAGTCGTTCTCCGATGCCTCCGCCGAATTCGAACAACTGATCCGGGTGGCGATGACCGAACCGCGCGGCGTGCATTACCTGTTCGTCCTGGTGCTGGCATTGCGGGAGCGCCACCGTGGCGATCGGAGTCTGCTGGACCGCTGCGCGGCGGCCGACGACGGCAGGTTACGCGGCCATGCGCTGGCGTTGCGGGCGTTCGACGACATCGACGCCAACCCCATCACGCACACCTTCGCCGATCTCGAACAGGCCGTGGATTGCCTGAGCGAGTCCGGCGACCCGCGCACACTGGGCCTGGCATTGTTCCTGTTCGCGTATCTGCGCGTGACCTGGCATGGAATTGCTTGCGCCGCACCCTTGGTGGCCCGGGCCGCAGGTCTGCTGAACGCCGAACTCGGCGCCGACGTCCGGTTGCGGACCTTGACCTACGTCGCGAACCTGCATCTCGCCGGCGGTGATATCGCCGGAGCCGCCGGATATCTGGCGTCCGCCGAGCGCATCGATACCACGGAGCAGACCGCCTTCACGGCGACCGCCCGGCGCCTGGCCTTCGGTTACCTGGCATGGCGGGAAGGACGAACGGATCGCGCACTCGAACTCTTCGATCAGGAATTCGCAGCCACACAGCCGATTACCGACCATCGCAGCCTCGCGCGCATGTTCGAACCGATCCACTGGCGTGTCACCTACGTGTATGTGCTGCTCGACGCGGGCCGGATGGAGTCGGCCGTGCACCATTTGCGGATCGCTCGCGACTATGCGGTCTCCACGTCCCCGCTGATGCTCTTGGACGTGGCGTTCGGTCACGCGTTGGCGGCTGTCGTGTCAGGTCAGGCGGATCGGGCCGCGCGGATCATCGGCATCCTGCGCCGGGAGCATGTGCGCGTGGGCCGCACCGTACTCGGACCGGAGGGCGAGCGTGTGGTGACCCTGACCCGGAACGCGCTCGGCGACACGGCATTCGAGATGCTCGCGGGCGAAGGCGACGCCACCGCGCTGGAGGCGCTGCTCGTCGAGGTCGAACATGCCGCGCTCGCCGTCGAAGTCGCTACGAGATGAGCCCCCGGTTGCCCCGGCCCCAGGTCGCGGTCATCACGACCGCGCGGATCCGCCAGTCGCCCGCCGCGCGGGTCAGGTCGAAGCGATAGGTTCCACCCAATGTCCATGTCGGCGCGCCGAATCGATCGGCGAGGATGTGCGTGGCCTGGAAATAGGCGGTGCAGACGGCGGTGTCGCCGTCCACGGTCACCAGGTGGTTGGTGATCACGTGCTGGGTCGCGTCGAACTTGCCCAGCACCTGCGACCACGCGGCGCCGATCTGCGTGGGTGTCAGCGTCACTGGCTCGCCGCCGTTGAGGCTGGTGTAGTCCAGGACGGCCTCCTGGGTGAAGACCTCGCCCAGCCGGTCCCAGTCCCGGTGATCGGCGAGCCAGGCCATGAGGGAGCAGGTTCCGATGATGTCGAGCCGATCCTGCATCGTAGTCATGATGTCGAGTTCTCCTGTCGTGGTGAATGATTCGTCTCGGTACCCAGGAGCGTGGACCGCACGCCCGGCTGTGGGACGAGATGGCGGTCGAGCCAGCGCAGGGCGTGGCCGACGGCCTCGGAGACGTAGGGGTCCTGGTCGTAGAGTTCGATGTGGTTGCTGGTCTCGATCCAGACCAGCTCCTTCTCCCCGCGGGCGGCATCGTGGACCTGGCGGGCATATTCCGGCAGCAGCGCGGTATCCCCGGTGCCGTGGATGATCTGCAGCGGGGTGGGTGCGACCAGCGGCGCGTGCCCGATCGAGTTGTAGATGAAGTACGGTTCGAGCGAATCCGCGGTCAGCATGCGCGGCCAATGGGGTGCTTCGGTCCTGCTGGTGCGGTCGTAGTAGCCGTACGCCTCCGGATTCGGCATGACTGCCACGGGAATCTGCTCGGTCAGCTCCTCGGCAATGGTCGGTATGTAAGCGATTTCACCGGTCTCGTACTGGTGCTGGACCAGATCGTTGACCCGCCGGAAGTAGGCCGCGAAGCCTTCGATGCCGAGGCCCTGCTGAAAGGTGCCCCCGATGTCGTACCCGCCGGCGATGCTCACCACGGCCTTCAGCCGCTTGTCCCGGGCCCCGACGGAGACGGCATAGCCGCCGCCCATGCAGACACCCACGGCCGCAATCCGTTCCGGATCGACATCCGGTCGCGTGAGCAGATAGCTGATGGCGTTCGCATAGTCGGCGATGACCAGATTGGGGTCGTAGCGATGGCGTGGTTCCCCTTCGCTCTCACCGAAATTGCGGGGATCGAAGGTCAGCACCGTGTATCCGGCGTCGCTGAACCGCTCGGCGTAGTGCGGCAGCGTCTGTTCCTTGACGCTGCTGATCGGCCCGCACATCACCACACCCGGCGTGCGCTCGCCGGGTGCGGCGGCCGGCGGCCGGTACAGGTGACCGGCCAGGGTCGCGGTCCCACTGGCGAATCGGACCGGTTCACGCCGGGCAGGATCGGCGTGCAGGAGTCGCTCTGCCATGGTCATCGAGGTTCCTTTCGTGATCGGTCGTGGTCAGGCGTGCGCGGCGACGACGCGCGGGTTCGCCGCGACGGTGCCGGGGCACGGCGCCGGGCAGGGCGGGGCGTCGGTGAGGGTGTTCAGTGCGCCCCGGTGCCGGGCGCTGCTGAGGACGGCGACGAGTTCGAGGGCGAGCACGATCACGCCGTAGCCGAAGGCCGTGGCGGACAGGTCGAATCGGCTCAGGCAGAGTCCGGCGAGGACGGCGGGCAGGCTGAACGCGAGGTACGCGGCCACATAGGTCGCCGTGATCACCTCGGCTCGACGATCGGCCTCGGTCAGCCCGGTGAGCATCCGCAGGATGCCGGTGAAGGTCGGTCCGGTGCCGAGTCCGGCGATACTGCTGCCGACGAGGAACAGCCACACGTTGTGCGAGGCGACGCCGGCCAAGGCGATCACGACACCCGTGACCAGGAAGGCCGGGCCTCGTCCCAGCGCCCGGTCGATGGTCCAGTTGCGGGTCGCGACGGCCGCGGTGAGCGACGCGCCCTGCAGCGCGACGATCACGAGCCCCCCGGCCAGCGGGCTGGTCAGATGGAACTGCGCGCGCATGAGCGCCCCACCGAGCGACAGATACAGACCGCCCAGCGCCCAGGTGGCGATGATGGACGGCAGCAGCGTCCGGAAGACCGACCGAACCGATTGCGGTACCGAGACTTTCGGAATCAGCGAGTCCAGTGCACGACCGTCCGGCGCGGCCGTCTCGGGCATCATCGTGACGCCCACGATGAGCACCAGATAGGCAGCCGCCAGTAGCCAGAACACCAGGTGGGTGGGTGCCGGAGCGAAGGTCACCAGCAGTCCGCAGGCCATCGCGCCCGAGGCCGATCCCGCTCCGGCGGCCACACTGGACATCAGGACACCCAGTCGTGAACCCGGCGGTTGCAGGTCGATCAGTGCCGCGCTGATCGCTCCGGTGGACAGCCCGGCCGCGATGCCCTGGACCCCGCGCGCCACGAAAAGCCATGCCACCGACTGCGCCTCGGCGAAGATCAGCGTCCCGGCCAGCGCCGTCACCGCGGCGGCGAACAGCACCGGCCGGCGTCCGATGTGGTCGGACAGCGATCCGGCGACCAGCAGAGTGGCCAGCAGGGCAAGGACATTGATCGCGTACACGCCCGTCGATACCAGCGAGGAGTAATGCCACTGCTGCTGATAGACGGGATACAGCGGCGACGGCGCCGAGGAAGCGAACAGCATCAGGGCCAGTGCGGCCACCAGTAGCCAGAACGCCGCCATGCGCGGAAGTCGATAGCTCGCGGCACGGGCGGCTCTCCCGGGGCCGGACCGGATCATATTGTCCACCATGGCCTCGAGACTGCTCGCGGCCACTGATACCGGACTGTCGCCGCGCGCCAGTCCCGTGTCCGCGGGGCCGGTGAGTGTGGTCGACATGACGAATACCGACAGGGCCAGCCAACTCGGAGTGTCCGTTCTTCCGTACCGAGATGATCTCGAGATCGCTCCGGGACGGCTCTACATCGGTGGCCAGTGGGTCGATTCGGATTCCGATGCGCGCTGGCAGCACTTCAGCCCCGCGACCAACGAGGAGGTCACCACCATTGCCGACGCCTCGGCCGCCGATGTCGACCGGGCCGTCAGCGCGGCGCGGCGAGCCTTCGACGAGGGCCCGTGGCCGCGGCTGCGGGCCAAGGAGCGCAAGGCGATTCTCGAACCCCTGGTGCGATTGCTGCGCGAGGCTTCACCACGGATGAGCAGGATCCAGACGCTCGAGAACGGTATGCCGATCTCCTTCACCACCCAGTACCGGCTCTCGGCCGGGGTCGCCGCGGATGTGTTCGATCACCACCTCGGCTGGATCGACAAGCTCGGCGGGGAGACCTATCCGCAGTACACCGAGCGGAGTGACCTGCAGTACCTGAGTTTCCGCGAACCGGTCGGCGTTGTCGGGGCCATCGTGCCCTGGAATGCGCCGGTGCTGCAGCTTGCCAACAAGGTCGCGCCCGCGCTGGCCGCCGGCTGCACGGTGGTGCTCAAACCTTCCGAATACGCGAGCCTCAGCAGCCTCGCGATCACCGAACTGATCGACCAATTGGATTTGCCGCCTGGCGTTTTCAATCTCGTCACCGGCGTCGGGACCAAGTCCGGCGAGGCGCTGATCACCCATCCCGGCGTCGACAAGGTCAGCTTCACCGGCAGTCGCGGGGTCGGCGGACGCATCCTCGAGGCCAGCGGGCGGGACATCAAACGCGTCACCCTGGAACTCGGCGGCAAGAGCCCCAGCCTGGTCTTCCCCGACGCGGACGTCCGCGAGGCCGGGAAGACGGTGATGCGCATGATCGCGCTGGGCATGTCCGGACAGCAGTGCACCGCGCAGACCCGGGCCCTCGTGCACGTCGACTGCTATGACGAATTCCTCGACGGCGCACGGGAGATCGCGGCATCGGTGCGGTACGGCGACCCATTCGACCCCGCCACGAACGCATCACCGCTGATCAACAAACAGCAGCTGGTGAAGGTGCTGGACTACGTCGAGTCCGGCACCGCGGACGGCGCGCACCTGCTGCTCGGCGGGGATCGGCCGGGCGATGCGCTGAGTACCGGCAACTACCTGAACCCGACCATCTTCACCCAGGTCGACAATCGCATGCGGCTGGCACAGGAGGAGATCTTCGGGCCGGTGCTGGCCGTCATCCCGTTCACCGACGAGGACGAGGCGGTCCGCATCGCCAACGACACCGAATACGGCCTGGCCGCAGGCATTTACACCGCCGACATCGGGCGCGCCTTCCGGCTGGCCCGCCGCATCCGCGCCGGAGCGGTGGGCATCAACGGCTACACCTTCATGCCCAATGCCCCGATCGGCGGGTACAAGACCTCGGGGTTGGGTCGGGAGGGCGGGCGCACCGCGCTGGAGGCCTACACCGAGCAGAAGACCGTCATGATCGAGACGGGCGCTTGATCACTCGACCACCGCTCGGCCGCACCGAGATGACCGCGCTCGTCGTCGACTATCTCGAACTGCTGTGGAACCGGGGCCGTGCCGATCTGGCCTATCGCTTCGTCGCCGACGATCTGATCGAGCACGGTCCGAGCCTGCCCGACGGCCGCCGGGCATTGATCGAGCTGATCCGCGGTGTGCGGCAGCGGTTTCCGCACGCCCGGTTCGAACTGCGCCGTATCGCCGCCACCGGGGATCTGGTGTTCGCGCACAGCCTCTTCACCACCGGACCGGGGGATCGCGGCACGGTGGTCATGGATGTCTTCCGCATCCAGGGTGACCTGATCGTCGAGCACTGGCAGGTACGCGAACGGGTGCCTGCTGTTGTCGTCGGCGGCCACCCCGTCGTGTGAATTCCGTTCGACAGCGGCGACGGATTCCAGTGATCATGGGCGGGAGGTCATGTGGAGGTGTCCTGTCGTGCAGGTGAGGGTTCTGGGCCCGGTCTCGGTGATCGCGGCCGACGGGCACGAGTTCGCGATCATCGGGCCACGGTTGCGAACCTTGTTGGCACTGCTCGCGCTTCGCGCCGGGACGGCGGTTCCGGCCGGGCTGCTGATCGACGGGATCTGGGACGGGGATCCGCCGGCGCGAGTCGAGAATGCGTTACAGGCCCTGGTGAGCCGATTGCGTGCGGCAGTCGGCTCACCTCGCGTGGTGAAGGACGGAGCGGGCTATCTACTGGCGGTCGAACCGGACGCGGTCGACGCGTGCCGGTTCGACCGGCTGCTCGGTGAGGCTCGGCGACTGGGATCGGCCGGGCGGCACGAGCCCGCCGTCCGCGCGGTGGATCTGGCTCTGGCACAGTGGCGTTCGGACGCGCTCGGAGGTGTGGTCGACTCGGCCGACATGTGCTCGACGGTCACCGAGCTGACCGAGCGGCGACTGGCGGCGATCGAGCTGCGCGCCGATCTCCTGCTCATGCTGGGCCGGGCCGGCGAGGCCCTGGCCGAACTCGCGCAACACTGCACGGCGCACCCCTTCCGGGAAACCCTGGCCGCCCGGCGCATCACCGCACTCGCGGCCGCGGGCCGGAAATCGGAAGCCTTCGACGTCTACCGGCACACGGCCGAATCGGTGCGCCGTGAACTCGGCGCCGAACCCGGCCCGGCGTTGCAGGCGGCACTGACCTCGATCGACGCGGCTGCGACTGCGGAATCGGACCTCCCGCATTATCCGACCCCGGCCGGACCGAGGCCGGTAGCACGGGACTCGACACGGACACAACAGGATTCGGTGCGATCGGTGCCGGAATCCGCAGTCGGATCGCAGGCATCATCAGCGGGAGCACCCCTCGTGCGGGGGCGGGGCGTGCCGCGACGCTGGACCAGCTTCGTCGACCGGGAACGCGATCTCGATCAGCTCACCCGGATGCTGCGCGACTCCGCGCTGGTGACACTGACCGGCACGGGCGGCGTCGGCAAGACCAGGCTGGCGACGGAACTCGCCGCGGTCCAGTCGGATTGGCTCGACGGCTGCGTTTTCGCCGACCTCGCGGGCGTCGCACCCCAGCGCGCGGACGACGCGTCGACGCCGACCGCGGTTCCGGCCGTCCTGCTGTCCGCCCTGGGCCTCGGCGGATCCATCGACGACGCCGACTGGCGCGTGGTGCTGCACCGATCCATGGGGCACGGCCGAATGCTGGTGATCCTGGACAATTGTGAGCACGTGATCGACGCGGCCGCCGAGTTGGCCGCGTACCTGCTGTGCCACTTCCCCCAGCTGACCGTGTTGGCCACCAGCCGCGAGCCGCTCGGCATCGACGGCGAAAAGTTATACCCGGTAAGGGCTTTGGCGGTACCGAAGCCCGGAGCGTCGGTGGAGATCGCCGCCGAATCCGCCGCCGTCCAGCTATTCGTGGACCGCGCCCGCGCGGTGCGACCGGACTTCCGGCTGACCGACTCCGACTGCGCCGATATCGTTACCGTCGTGTGCTGTCTCGACGGGCTGCCGCTGGCGATCGAACTCGCCGCCGCCCGCCTGCACGCCCTGCCGGTACGTCATCTGGCCGACCGGCTGTCCCACCGATTCAGTCTCTTGGACTCGGCCAGTCGCAACGTATCAGCCCGGCATCGCACGCTGCATGCCGTGGTGTCCTGGAGCTGGAACCTGCTCAGCGGTGGAGAGGTCGAATTGGCGCGCAGGCTGGCCGTCTTCGCGGATGGCGCCGCACTCGACGCCGTCCTCGCGGTATGCGGCGGCGAGGACACCGCGGATACCCTCACTGCGCTGGTCGCCAAGTCCATCGTCGAGTTCGACGGCGCGCGATACCGGATGGTGGAAACGATTCGCGCCTACGCCGCATCGGAATTGGACGCGGCCGGCGAGAGCGGGCGACTGGCGAACGCCCACGCCGACCATTTCCTCGCTCTCGTGCGGGACGCGGCACCGCGGTTGCTCGATGCGCGGCAGCAGGAGGCGACGCGCCTGCTCACCATCGAACACGCCAACTGCCAGGCCGCCCTGGAATGGGCGGTGCGCACCGGGGACGGCGAGCGTGCGGTCGGTCTGTACGGCGGCCTGATCTGGCATTGGCTGCTGTGCGGGCTCCGCGGCGATGCCCTGGCCTGGCAACCGCGTGTGCTGGCGCTGTTCAGTGCGGGTCCGCCGCCGGACCGCGCCGCGGATTTTCTCGCCGTCCGCTACGCCCACCAGCTGCCCGCGTACCACGAGCCGTTGTGGCGGGGCCAAATACCCGATCGCTCGGGCGAATTCGATGAACTCGTGCGGACCGCCATGGGCGAGTCCCGGCCGCCGCATCCGATCTTCGTGCTGCTGCTGGCACTTCGCGACCGGCACCGTGGTGCCGGCGAGCTGTTGAACCAGTGCCTGGCCGCCGACGACACCTGGTTGCGCGGCAATGCGCTGGTACTACGGGCACTGGACGAAATCGGTGGTGACACAGAGTCGTTCGAGCGCTGCGTGGCCGACCTCGAAGCGGCCATCCGCATTCTGGAGCGTCTGGGCGAGCCGCGAGGGGTGAGTCGGGCGCTGCTGCACCTGGCCCACCACAGGATCGAATCGTCGGGACTCGCCGCGGGTGCTCCCCTCATCGCCCGGGCCGCCGAACTGCTGACCCCGGGTCTGGGGGCCGAGGAGGCCGTGGGCGTGCTGCGCCGCGCCGCGCAGTTGCATCTGCGGGAGAACGACGTGGACGGCGGCGCCTCCTACCTCGCGTCCGCCCGGAGGTGGGGGAATACCCAGGTGCCCGAGGGAACGGCGCAGTGGCTGGGCGTCGCCGAGGCCGATCTGGCGCTGCGGCAAGGCGAACCGGGCACGGCGATCGAGCTGTACGGACGATTGTTCGGCGACGACGGTCCGCTGCGGGCCGATCGCAGTCCCGCCCCGGCATTGGCCATCGACGAGATTCTGGGACGCACACACTACGCGATCGCACTGGTCGGAACGGGCCGAATCGGCACCGCGACAAGGCAACTCGAGATCGCTCGCGACATCGCCGGCACCGCCGCACCGCGATTGCTCCCCGCCGTCGCCGTCGGCTGTGCGCTGGCCGCCCTCGCCATCGGCGCACCCGAACCAGCCGCGCGCCTGCTGGGAGCCATCGACCAAGTGGACGGTCGCATCACGAACGGCAATCCAGGTCCCGACGTACGGCAGGCGGTCACCCTCGCCCGGAAAGCCCTGGGGCAGCACCGATTCGCCTCTGCCCTGAACGAAGGCCGACACACCCCCTGCGACCAGATCGATGTCCTGTTCGAGCACGCCCTGTACCAGCGCGCTGTCAGCTGACGCCAGCGTCGCGTCAGCGCCGCGCGGAACCGTTGCGAGCATGGCGAACACCACCTCCCCATCCGACACGAGCAGGTGGAAGTAATGGCATCTCCCATCGCTTCCACTCACGAATCCACCGGCGCCGGAACTCCGATCCGCAATTGGCTGTCCGTAGCAGCAGTATCCACCGCCACCTTCGCGATGGTCACCGTGGAGGCCATGCCGGTCGGCCTGCTCACCCCCATCGGTCACACCTTCGACGTCTCTCCCGGCGCGGTCGCATTGACGATCACGCTGCCCGGACTCATGGCTGCGGCGGCCGCGTCCACCCTGCCCGTCGCGATCGGAGGATCGGACCGGCGTACGGTCCTGCTCGGGCTGATCGGGCTCATGCTGGCCGCGACAGCGGTCTCGGCGCTGGCGCCGGACTTCGCGATCCTGCTCGCCGCACGTGCCGTCGCCGGCATCGCCATCGGCGGCTTCTGGGCACTGGCCGCCTCGTGCGCGGTCAGATTGGTTCCCGCGCACCACATTCCACGAGCGATATCGCTCGCATTCGGCGGTGCGACAGCGGCCAACGTGCTGGGAGTGCCTGCCGCGACGCTGATCGGCAATCTGAGCGGCTGGCGCGTCGCCTTCGCCGCACTGGCCGGATTCGGCGCGGTGGTCGCCCTCGCGCTGCGGCTGCTGCTACCGCCCCTGCCCGCCACCGAGGTGGTCCGCCCCCGCGCCCTGGCGCGGCAGTTGCGCACACCGGCCGTCCGCGCCGGAGTCATCGCCACCTTCCTTCTCGTGGGCGGGCATTGGGCGGCATTCACCTTCGTCCGGCCCATGCTGCAGGACATCTCCGGTCTGGGCGCCGCGGCAATCGGGCCCGCGCAGCTGGCCTTCGGCCTGGCGGGCGTGGCCGGAACCTTCGCGGGCGGCGCCGCCGCCGGCCGCGACCCGCGGCGCGCCCTGGTCGTCGCCGCCGCGCTGCTGGCGGCGACACTCGCGCTCTTCCCACTCATCGCGACCACACCCGTCATCGGCATCATGGCACTGCTGGTGTGGGGCACGGCATTCGGCGCGATTCCGGTCGGCGTGCAGACCTGGATCCTGCAGGCCGCCCCCGATCATCCCGAGGCCGCGACCGCGCTCAATACCGCCATGTACAACCTGGCCGTCGCCGTCGGCGCGCTCACCGGCGGCGTGATCGTCAGCTTCACATCGGTGACCGGCGTCCTCGTCACCGGCGCGCTGCTCGGCGTGACCGCCATCGCCGCGGTCGTACTCGGCGGTCGGCAACTGGCACGGCGTGCCGGTGCCCTATCAGCGGCGTCCGTCGCAGTCGAAGAATGAGAATTGTGATCGTCGGAGTCACCGCATAGCCAGGTACGGCGGGGTGGTCGACAGCGCCACCCCCCACCGGCGACGCGGGCCCCGGATGCCGCGGCCATGGACGCTGACGGTTCGCTGTGGGGCACGATCACACCGGTCGCCGTCCTCCCGCTCGAACAGGGGTCTCACCACGCCGACCAACGTCGGCGACACATCTGAAATGTGCGATCGACGGTCCGGTGCGCCGCTGTGACATAGCGCTCGCCGATATGCGAATAGCGGTTTTGACTTTTACCGAGTCTTTAACTAGGTTCCCTGTTGCACCTCGATAGGCGAGGCTCCTGCACGAACACAGGCCACTGATCTGACGACGTCGAGAGACGCCCAAGGTTAGGACAGATTTCTCCGGATCAAGGGGTAATCCAAAGTGGCTTTCCGATTCGGAACACGTCGTGCAGTGCCAAAACTCTGACGAGAGGGGTGTGCGTCCGCCTCGAGAGTTCCGGGCGACCTCCCCCCGTGCGTTGACGAATCGCGTTCTACCAGTGAGGAGGTCGGGTAGCAAGATGGCACCCGATGATGACCCGGGATCTCCGGGCCGGCCCCTCCGCCTCGGTCCGGGCCGCTAGCCAGCACACCAACACCGCGTCGATATCTCGACGCACGTAATTCTCCGATATCACGATGCCGCCCGCGCGGCACCGGACTATTCGCATGCACATTTTACGAATGAATTCGGAGATTCGCATATATGTCCGACCCGTCGGCGCCACCGTGCCGGACGGTATTCGATGCTGCCCGGAAACCGATGCGGGCAGCGATATCCCGAGGGGAAACATCCCGATGAGAATTCGCTTGCTCGCCTTCGCCACCGCGGCGATCACCACCGCCGGACTGGTCGCCCCGGCCGCCGTTTCGGCCGCGGCACCCGGATCGGACGTCCGGCTCGCCGACGCCGTGACAGTTCAGGCCGTGTCCGGCGACGCCCGGATCGTGGACCGATCGGTGGTGCTGCGCACCGACCTCGGCACGCTCCGAACCACTACCGACCAGCTGCAGATCCTCGACCCGCAGGGCGTGGTGGTGGGGGTTATCCCGCTGACCATCACGAAGCAGGACACGACGTACCCGATCGACGCCCGCATCGACGGCGACAGCGCCACCCTCACCCCGCGCCCGGATCGGGCCCGACCGGTCGGCACCGAGGAACGACGCATCGCCGCGGAGCTGTACGCCGCCGCGGAGGCGCAAGCCGAAGGCCCTGCGGCACAGCAGATCGCCGATCCCGACAGCTTCGAGGATCGGATGAATGCCGTCTTCCAGAATGTCAACAATGAGCTCACCGTGGCCCTGGCGGTGGGCACGCTGCTGGGTGCCGTCATCGGCGCGCCGCTGGGCTGCGTCCTGCTGGGCGCGGGCCAGGGTCTCGCGGTCGGCGCATTGACGTTGGGCACGTTGGCGATTCCCGGCGCCGTCACCGGCTGTCTGGAGGGCGCGGTGGCCGGGGCCGGGATAGGCGTCGTGGTTTTCAACCTGCTCGTCGGCGCACCGGCGGTGCTGGCCTCGGCCGTGCACGCCTTCAACGTCATGACCGCACCGCCCGCGGTCGCCGCCGAATCGACCAACTGAGTTGCGACGACGCCGCTCGGAGCGAGGTGAACAGCAATGACTCTTGAATTGGCAATTCCGGACCGGCCCAAGACGACTCCCGAGGTGCCGCGGGCACGCGGGCGGCTCCGAGCGGTGGACTACCTGATCATCGGCGCGGGTGTGCTGCTGATCCTGCTGGTGCTGCGGCTGTTTCGGGACATGTCGGTGCCCTGGACGCCGGATACCGGAACCGAGACCGTATCAACCGATCCCGCGAACCTACCCTATTACGCGGCCCGCACCACGCTACGTATGTTCATCGGCCTGGCGGCGTCCATCCTCTTCACACTGATCGTCGGCCAGTGGGCGGCGCGCTCGCGCCGGGCCGAGAAGGTGTTCATCCCGGCGCTCGACGTGCTGCAGTCGGTGCCGGTGCTGGCCCTGGTCTCGATCACGGTCACCGCGTTCGTGGGCCTGTTCCACGGCTCGTATCTGGGCGCGGAGGCGGCGTGCATCTTCGCCATCTTCACCGCGCAGGCCTGGAACATGACCTTCGCCTATTACCAGGCGTTGCGCAATATGCCCCGGGAGCTGGATGATTCGGCCCGCATGATGCGGCTCACCCGCTGGCAGCGGCTGTGGCAGCTGGAGGTGCCGACGGCCATGGTGCCGATGATCTGGAACGGCATGATGAGCTTCGGCGGCGCGTGGTTCATGCTCGCGGCCTCGGAGGTCATCACGGTATCCGGCCGGGACGAGGCGCTGCCCGGCATGGGTAGTTTCATCGCGGCGGCCACCTCCGAGGCCGAGGTCGGCAACCTCGTGGTGGGTGCGCTGGTCATGGTGCTCACCATCGTCTTGGTGAACGTGGTGTTCTGGCGGCCGCTCACGGCGTGGTCGGAGCGATTCCGGGTGGAGCACACCGAAAGTGCACAGGCCCCACGGAGTCTCGTGCTCGACCTGCTGCGGCGCAGCACGGTCCCGGGTCGGCTGGCTCGGGTGCTACGGCCGGTCGGCGAGCGGGTCGATCGCCTCATGCGCGTCTTCGGGCGCAGCACCCGTTCCGCCTACGACGAGCGCGCGGGCAGCCGCATCGGCGATGTGCTCTTCTTCGGACTGCTCTTCGCCGCGCTCGCCTGGAGCACCTGGGCACTCGCCTCCTACTTCGAAAGAACCGTGGGACTGGCCGAATTCGGGCCGACCTCGCTCATGGGGCTGGCCAGCCTCGGCCGCGTGATAGTGCTGCTGGTGGTCTCCACCATCGTGTGGGTGCCGGTCGGCGTGTGGATCGGGATGAATCCGCGCATCTGCCGGTTCGCTCAGCCGGTGGTGCAGGTACTGGCCAGTTTCCCGGCCCAGTTCTTGTTCATCTTCGTCATCGCGGCGCTCACCTACACCGGCATCTCACTGAATATCGGCGGCATCGCGCTGATGGCACTGGGTGCGCAGTGGTACGTGCTGTTCAATGTGATCGCGGCGGCCGGGCAGATCCCGACGGACCTGCGCGAGGCCATGGACGATCTCGGCGTGCACGGCGTGCAGCGCTGGAAGTCGTTGATACTGCCCGCGATCGCCCCCGGATATGTGGTCGGCGCGATCACCGCGTTCGGCGGCGCGTGGAACGCCACCCTGGTCGGCGAGGTCGTGGAGGCCGGGAACACCCATATGGAGGCCTACGGCCTGGGCGCGTACATCACCAATGCCACCACCGACGACGTCTTCGCCAAGGTGCTGCTCGGCACCGTGGTGATGAGCGTGGTCACGGTGGCCATCAACCGCCTGTTGTGGCGACGCCTGCAGCGCACCGCCGAACGGCGATTCTCGCTGAGCTGAAACATTTTTCGAAAGGAGGACACACCGTGTCGACCCCCATCATCACCGTCGATCGTGTCACCAAGAACTTCACCAACCCCTCCGGCGAGCAGCTGCCGGTGCTCTCGGATGTCTGCCTCGAGCTGCACGAGGGCGAAATCGTCGCGCTGCTGGGTAAATCCGGCTCCGGCAAGTCCACGCTGCTGCGGATCATCGCGGGCCTGATGCTCCCCTCCGCGGGGTCCGCGCGCATCCGGCAGACCGAGATCACCGAGCCGAATGCCAATACCGCCATGGTGTTCCAGACCTTCGCGTTGCTGCCGTGGCTGACCGTGCGGCAGAACGTCGAACTCGGCCTTCGCGCCCAAGGGATTTCGGCCGGGGAGCGCGGCGAGCGGGTCACCGACGCCATCGACATGATCGGCCTGGACGGCTTCGAGAACGCCTATCCCAAGGAGCTTTCCGGTGGCATGCGCCAGCGAGTGGGATTCGCCCGCGCCCTGGTGGTACAGCCGGAGGTGCTGCTCATGGACGAGCCGTTCTCGGCGCTGGACGTCTTGACCGCCGAGAACCTGCGCGGCGAGCTCATGCGACTGTGGGCGGAGACCGCCTTCCCCACCAAAACCATGCTGATGGTCACCCACAATATCGAGGAGGCGGTGCAGCTGGCCGACCGAATCCTGGTGCTGGACAACAATCCCGGCCGAATCAAGGGCGAGATCCGGGTGGGTCTCCCGCAGCCGCGTGACCCGCGCGGCGCGGGGTTCCAGGCGCTGGTGGACCAGGCCTATCGGATGCTCACCGACGCCACCTTCGATGGCGACCGGACGAGCATCGCCCCCACCCCCATCACCCGGCCGCTGCCCGATGCCGGGGTGGACGGAATCGGCGGCATGCTGGATTTTGTCGCCGCCCAAGGCGGGCGGGCCGACCTGCCGGATCTGGCGGGCGGGCTGCGCTTCGAGATCGACGATCTGATGCCGCTGGTCGACGCCGCCACCATGCTGGGGCTGGCCACCACCGCCGACGGGGATATCGAGCTCACCCTCGACGGCACCCTGTTCACCGAGGCCGATATCGACAGTGCCAAGGCCATTTTCGCTCGGCTGGCTCGAGCCAAGGCGCCCCTGGTCGCGGCGATCGACCACGCGCTGACCAGTGCGCGCAACCAGCGGCTGCGCGACGGCTTCTTCCTCGATCTGCTGCGGCGGGGCTTCACCGAGGACGCCGCGCGGCGACAACTGCGGATCGCCATCGACTGGGGGCGCTATGCCGAACTCTACGAGTACGACGCCGCCGAGCGGCTGCTCACGCGGCATCCGGACGAGGCCTGAGGCGTCCGCCAGTGCGGCGAGCCCGGGCATGGGGCTCGCCTTCGCGCATGGCCCGCACCCGGGCCACCGGGATGGTGCCCTCCTCGATCACATCGGGCGGGGGAGGGACTGGAGTTCAGGGAGGGACTCCGCCGCTTTCCCGGCCGGGATCACAACGGCCACTGCATGTGCTTGACCTCGAAGAATTCGCGGAGTCCCTCCTCGCCGCCCTCCCTGCCGATGCCGCTGTAGCCCGGCCCGCCCCACGGGGCGTCCGCCCGCATGCCGGCGCCGCCGTTGATGGTGACGGTGCCCGAGCGGATCCGGCGGCCGAAGGCGATGGCTTCGGCGGTCGGTCCCCATACATTGGCATTGAGGGCGTACCTGACGTCGTTCGCCATACGGACCGCCTCGTCGAGGTCGGTATACGGCATCACCACGCCCACCGGCGCGAAGAGTTCCTCCTGGGCGATCTCCGCCTCATTGGGCACGCCGGTCACCAGCGTCGCCTCGAGGAAGAAGCCGTCGTCGAGCCCGGCCGGGCGGCCGCCGCCGACGGGGATCCGGGCGCCGGCCGCGCGGGCGCGGGTGAGGAACCCCTCCACGTCGACGCGGTGCTCATCGGTGATCAGCGGTCCCAGGACCGTGTCGGGCGACATCGGGTCGCCGACGGCCAGGCTCCGCAGGAACCGGCCCGACTGCTCGACGTATTCGTCGAAATCGGCCTGCGGCACCAGGGTTCGGGTCGTGGCGCCGCAGGCCTGCCCGCTGTTGCGGGTGAACCGCAGTGCCGAGGCCGGTACCACCCGCGTCAGATCGGTGCCGGGCAGCACGATATTGGGCGACTTGCCGCCGAGCTCGAGGACCACCTTCTTCAGGGTCGGCGCGGCCAGCGTCAGAATGATGCTGCCGACGGAAGGCGAGCCGGTGAAGCTCACCATGTCGACCTCGGGCGCCTGCACGACCAGCGTGGTGACCTCGGGCGGGCCGAAGACCAGATTGACTGCGCCGCGCGGGAATCCGGCCTCCTCGACCAGCCGCACGAACGCCGATGTCAGCAGGATCGCCTTCGGTGATGTGACCAGGACCGTCGAGCAGCCGGCGGCCAGGGCGCCGCCGAGCTTCAAGGCGGACATCGTGATCGGCGCGTTGTAGGCGACGATAGCGGCGACCACACCGGCCGGTTCCCGCAGCAGCATGCTGCTGTTGGTGATCGGATCGTGGTCCAGTGGGAGCGGTTGCTCGTATCCGTCCCGCGGCCCTTGTGTCGCAGCCTCTGCGAACCAGCGGAAGAACTTCGCCGGCAGATCCACGTGCTGGGTGGGCCCGCTGCTGATCGGGGTGCCGAGCTCGGTGGCCGCCAGCCGGACCAGCTCGTCCCGGTGCTCCTCGAGCAGGTCCGCGAGGCGGTGCAACAGCACGCCGCGGTCAGCGGGGCGGAGTCGGCTCCACTCACCCCCGTCGAAGGCGCGCCGGGCCGCGGCGATGGCGGCGGCGACCTGGGCCGGTGCCGTGGACGGGGTGACCGCCACCGGCCGGCCGGTGGCGGGATTGATCGTGGTTATCGGCTCACCGTCGCCGGTGATCCAGCGACCGTCGACATAGCTCTCGGCGTTGCTTATCAAGGTGGTCATGACAATCCCTTTGTGTCGCAATACTTGTCGTGATCGCTGTAGCGTGTCGTGTGCCACAGCCGGTTTTCGGCGAGGCCAAGAATGTCCGCGCCCGCTGATACCGCACTGTCAGCGGGTGACGGTGGAGCCGAAGTGCGGCATGGGCACACAACTGCCGCGCGGCACACCGGCCATACTCCGCGGCGCTCTGATCACGCGCAGTCAGCCACGAAACTGCCAGCGGCGCAACCCCGCTCGTTGACATCTACTCCACGTTGAGGCGCGCGGGGCGTGAAATGCGGTATGGCGCGATCGGAGACTCCGGCCAATTCGCCTTCGCGGGAACGATGTTCGGGGCCACGCTGTATCAGCAGTGACCGGCCGATCCGGCCATCGACTCCGGGATGATCGTCATGACCGTCCCTGGTCGAGCCGGGCGCGGTCGGCGGCCACTCGGCCGGCATCCCAGCCTGCGGCGCTGCGGATTGTGATCCCACGATTGCGGGCTTGTGGAAACAAGGTGTCGAAAGCCGCGTCGACCGCGATCTGGTGCGAAGCCAAGACCGGCAGCAGTCGTTGTGGCTCAGGCGATTCCGCGATGGTGGCCGCGGTGGCTGCTTCCAGACGCTCCCCGATACGGGTGGCATAGGCGACGAGAAACGACTTCCGGAACGTCCGGCTGCGCGCTTCGTCGCTTCGGGAGGCTTTGTCGCTTCGGGAGGCTTTGTCGCCGTTCGCGATCATCGCCCTGGTGGCCTGCACGAGCAGCGAGGTGGACAACAACTCCACCGCGTCGAGATCCGCGTCGTCGCCGACGATGGTCATGAAACCCCATGCCGAGGAAAAGACGGCGCGGCATCGATTGGCCTTGGCGACCACGTCGATCAGCAGGGCCTTCGCGTCGGTGTACGGGGTATCGAGCCACATTCGCCGTGCCCCGGGGAGATCCGGGACGGCGGTGTCGGCGTCGTCGACGAGCACCCGATCGAGCGCGTACTTGGTCATCAGCTCCTGTGCCTTGGCCGACAGGGCCTCGGCCTCCTCGGGGAAGGACGTGGACTCGGCCTTGGCGAGCAGTCCGCGAACGCGGCCGAGCACCTTCTCGTCGACATGATGCGGGACAGCGGCCGTCGGACGTGCGGTACCGGGCAGGGGCGTGATGAGTTCCAGTTTCGGCAGCAGGATCAGCAGGGCGAGGGCCTCGATCACGGTGGTGAGCGCTTCGTTGGTAGTCAGCAGGTGCTTCGCCGCCCACTGGCCGAAATGCGGCGCCGAATCCGACCACCAGGCGTCCGCCGCCAATTCACCGAGCTGAGCAACCCAGGTTTCGTCGACGGTCGCAGGCGCGAAGGGCCGCACAGCGTCCGCCATGGTGTCGATCAGAAAGCTGACCGCGAAGTCGTCGACGCGCCGTCGTGCCGCCTGATGAATGTCCGCCGGCAACCAGCCATTCCGGAAGACCCGCGTCATGAGGTGCTGCCCCGCGAGGTGCGCACCCCGCTCCACTTCGTGAACGAGCGGGTCGTCAGCGGCGAGCCGGCCGGTGAATACGACGACCGGATCACGCTGTACCGATCGACCCCGCGCTCCGCGCTGGGCCGATTCCATGGCGGCCGCCAGGATCGCATTGCCGATCTCCTCAGCGGTCGGCGGCCGCTCCTCGGCCCCACCGTGCATGGCCGGAAAGTCGGCTCCGCCGTATCGCGCCCGCTGCTTGGCCGCCCGATGCTTCCGATTCGGCTTACCCATGATCGACTCCACCGACCCTCGAATCGCCATGACCTGTCACGACCCGACCGTATTTCACCGCTGTACCGCTGCCGCATTCGCCTCCAGCCGCTCCAAGCGACCCCCTATCGGTCGCTCGTCACAACCAGCACCGTGAAGGCGCGGTCGAGGCGGTCACCGACCACTTCTGGGCATCCTGAACCTGATTCGCAGACAGACCGCATCGGTGCGCGGACGGCGGGAACGATGTGGGCCAGACGCGGCCAACAATTTCAGAATGGAAACAAAATTGGGCTCGGCTACGACGAACAACACAACGCCAATCGGAAGGGTCTTCATGAAAAGGTCGTTGAGTGTTGCCGCACGGGTTGCGATCGTGGGCATTTCGGGTGTGGGTTTCGCAGCCGTCGTCGGGTCGGGTACCGCGCAGGCCGCGCCACAGGACTGCACCGTGACGAAGGGGCTGTTCGACGCGTCGGCAGTCTGCGGGCCCGACGGTGCATCCAACTACGTACTCCACCTCGACTGCGTCGGCCTCTACGCCAGTGGACCGTTCCCGCTGTACGCCGTCGGCCCCTACAAGGTGCTCAGCTACCCGTTCACCCCGTCGGGTGACCGTATTACGGCGGCCTGCACCGGCGCCGGCCCCGGCGTCTTCGCCGTCGCCACCAACGCGTACGTGGAGATCTACAACCCGTAGGCGACCTAATGGAGTGACAGCAGACGCGTCCCCGATACCGATTGCCGCGCCAGCCCCTCGGCGGATCGGCACCACGGTATCGGGGACCTGCCTTCGGTGTTCGGGGGTTGGGCGCGAATCAGGTTCTATGCCAGTAGATTTGCACGTCTTTCCGGGCGAGCCTCACCCCGGGTGTCGATCGAAACATACTGTGCCCGTATGGATTCGAATCTTCGACCGCCTGCTTCCTAGGCAGGTGCTCTCTCCCCTGAGCCACGAGCACCCGGCCCCGCGCGGGGGCTGACTTTCCGACCAGCGGTGCGGAGACCGGCGAGCACCGGTACGAGTCGTCGAGGAACAGTGCGCGGGGCAGCTCGCACCGCGCACTGACTTCGATCACCGAGTAGCGCTGATCTACTCGCTTGTCGGTGTGCTCCGTTAGTGTCCGGATTCGGCGGGGGAGAGTCGCTCGCCTTTGTGAGGCAAGGACATTCGATGACACTGGTTCGGCGGATCGCCACTGTGACGTTCGTGGGGGCTGCGCTGTTGAGCGCCGGTGCCGGGATCTCGGGGGCGGATGATTCTCATCAGGTGCTCTACGAGGTGTGGGGCAGCCCCGGTACCTCGACCGCCGCCGTCACCTATCTGGGCGACAACTACAACGTGCTGCAGGACACCAATGTGGCGCTGCCGTGGTCGAAGACGATCACGTCCAGCTCCTCTATCCCCGCGTGGAACATGAATGTGCAGAACACGGCATCCTCGGGGTCGATCTCCTGCCGAATCACCGTCGATGGCGTGGTGAAGGACGAGGAAACCGCGAACGGTTTCGCCGCCATCGCGGAGTGTTCCGTCCCCTCCTGACAGCCGCCTCGGCGATCGGCCGGGACCCGGGAACCCGCCCGAGCCACTGCGGAACGTCCGCTCATCAGTAGCGGACGTTCCGTCAACCTCGGATCTGCACGGGCAGTTGACCTTTGCCTATCCCGCGCTGGCACAATCATGCGATATCGGCATTGTGGTGCCGAATGTCAGCCGATCGGAGCCGCGAGCGGGGCGCTGATGTCACCGGCGGCGTGCAGGGTGTTGTATGCCTGTGCCAGTGCCGCGATACCGGCGGGGACCCCCGCGACCACGCCGCCGATGATCGGGCCCACCGCGGCGCCGATACCCAGGCCGGGAATGCAGCCGCCGATCGCGCCGACGATCGCACCGACGACACAGCCGCCCACGAGCCCGACCACGCCACCGGCCATGGTGCCCACGGTCGTGGCCAGCATGAACTCGTTACCGGCCTGGTTCAGCGCATCGGCGATGTCGGCCTGCGGGTCGGTCCCGGCGGCCGCGGCGACCGGGACGGCGCCCGACACCGACGGAGAAAGCGGCTGTGCCGCAGCGTCATTCGCCAGCTCCGCAACTGGCAGATCTGCCGTTGCCTGCGGCCTGGACATCCCGGCGCTGCTCGGGGAATCGGCGCTCAGGGTGGCCGCGTCCGTGGTTGTGCCGGTGGTCGGGGCGACCGGCGAGGGGGCCGCCGTGGCGACTTCGACGGTGAGGGTCATCAGGGTCGCGGTCAGTGCGGACGCGACGAGGATGCGGGTGCGGGTGTTCACTGAATCTCCTTGGTGGGCAGATTGATTGGTTGATTCATTCGCTGAAATGGACGGGGTGGCCAGGGGACCGATGGTTCATCGGAGGTCCCCTGGGACTTCGTCCGGTTCAGCGCAGCAGTTGCGCGAGGAAGCCGTCGACGTCGGGTGCGGCGGTAGCGAGCAGGGTTTCGTGGTCGTCGCCGGGGTAATTGCGCATCTCGACTCGGGTGCCCTGCCCGACGAGCTGAGCTTCCAGGTTCCATACCATCGGCGCGGGAACGTCGGCGTCCACGGCTCCCTGTGCGATGAGCAGCGGGCGGTCGTAGCCGGATGTGGGGATGTCCATCACCGGGTGTGCGAGCACCGGGAAATCGCCCTCGTCCAGCGGGCGGGCCAGCATGTCGGAGACGTTCACATCGGCTGTCTCGGCGATGAGATCGTCCAGACACAGCTGCCGGGCGCGAGCGACGATGTCCCGTCCGAACGGGGTGAGGTAGCTGTCGAGATCGAAGTCGGGCCGGGCGGCCTGGAGCCCGAGCAGCGCGTAGGCGGCATACGCATTCATGTCCGGGGGCAGCACTTTCGGTAGACCGGGCCGACCGAGCAAGGTCATCAAGTCGACGGCGCTGGCGCCGGGCGCGTAGGCGGCGCCACCGCGATAGTCCAGTTCGGGGGCATAGCGGGTGGCGTCGGTGGCGGTGAACATGGCCGCCTGCCCGCCCTGGGAATGCCCGACGACCGCCCAGCGTGTCGAGAGTCCAGGCTCGACCGCCCGAGCGGCGCGGACCGAATCCACGGTGGCATTGGCCTCGGCGTGACCGTCGAGGTAGGCGTGCGGGCCGGGGGTGCCCAGTCCGATGTAGTCGGTCGCCACGACGGCATAGCCGTCGGCGAGCCAGCGCGAGAACAACTCGGTGTAGTGGTCGTCGTCCAGTCCCATGGTGGACGGTGCGCACTTCCCGGCGACACCCATGGTGCCGTGGTCCCATGCCACCACCGGTCGGCCGCCCGGCGGCGGAGCGCCCTGCGGCAGGAAGACCAGGGCACTGGACAGTGCCGGCCGGTCAGAGGAGTCCCGGGTCCAGTACGTGATGCGGTCAACCGTCGCAGCCCCCACGACCCCGAATGCCGATACGGCCGGGCTCTGGTCGGTGACGGTGCCCGCGGGTGCGTCGGCGGCCGCGCTGTGCGCGGTGGCCATGGTCGTGAGTGCCGCCAGAGCGGCAACAGCCGACAAGCCTCGGCGCAGTGATGGTGGTGTCATGGATTACCTCGGGTCGATCGTTGAGAGCTGGGACACCATAACTTAGAAGACGTTCGTACGAATAGTTTTCTTGAGGTTTGCTCACCGGACATCGGGCAAGATGAACCCTCGAGGAGGTGGCGGTGACAACCGGATATACCGACGGGCGGCGCGCCCGAGGTCAGCAGCGATATCAGCTCGTTCTCGATGCCGCGCTCGACCTGGTGTCACGGGACGGCCTGCCCGCGCTGACGACACGAGCGCTGGCCACGGCCGCGGGGGTTTCGCTGGCGTCGATCACCTACCACTTCCCCACACGAGCGGATCTGGTGTATTCGACCTGCGCCGAAGCGGTGCGCCGCGATATCGCCTCGACCCGGGCGATCCTCGATGAACTGCGCCGCGACTTCGATCTGCGCACCGCGTCCCCCGCCGAACTGGCCGACCGGTGGCTACAGGTGAGCATGGCCCCCGACCGCCGCATGATGTCGGTATTCAGCCTGTACCTCGAGGTGGTCCGACAACCCGATCTGGCCCCGCTGGTGGTTCAGTGGGACAACGAGACCCGCGACCTGGTCGCCGCGGCTTTGACGGAAGCCGGTGCGGTGCAACCGATATCGGCCGCGAAAGTCCTCTGCGCGGCACTCGACGGACTGCGACTGCCCCTGGTGGCTTTCCCCGACGCCACACCGACCCGGGCAGACCGCGACGACCTGGCGCTGCTGTTCAGCTGGGCACTCGGCAGGCCATGAGGACCGGAACGACGAGGTCTGGTCACCGAAGCGCCGTCGAGCCCATGTTCGTCGAAAGTGATTGCGCGGTTATGGGTTCAGCCGACATAGGAGAGCTGAAGCGCCAGGATTCGAACCTGAACTGACGGAGTCAGAGTCCGCCGTGCTGCCGTTTACACCACGCTTCATCGAAAATCGGTATGCCCGGGAGGAATCGAACCCCCAGCCTTCTCCTTCGTAGGGAGACGCTCTGTCCGGTTGAGCTACGGGCATGTGGCTCTGCGCGGATGTCGGCGTCGACATCTACTCGGCATCGAGGTGCGCGGAGCTGGAGTGGTCTGCGGTCGCCGTCGCCCCTGCATGCGTCAACGGTGACGCCCGCTCGACGTTGAGGTGCGTGGGCTGGGTGGCTTGCTTTCGGGCTGGATGAGAAAGGGTCGCTCCCGGCGAATGCCGGGGAGCGACCCTGAGTGGTCTGCGGTAATCGAGACCTTCAGGGGCAGATCCGTAAGCCGACGCGGATGAGACGGCTGTGGTCGAACGTGTTCGGGCGCTGCATAAATTCGGTCACGGTGCCGCCTTTCCTGTCGTCGGGGGAGGTGTTGAAATCACGGTAGCAGCGGAGTTCTGAAGTGGTAAAACGATTTTCGATCTGAGGATGCGATGGGTGATGGCGGTGCGTCAGTGCGTTCGCCCACAACGGCTTCGACCGTCATCGCGGGCTCGATGCGACAGCCTTCGGAACGAACGGAATTCACGCGACGCGCAACGGCATATCGAGGTCGTTGTCCAGCAGCCGTTGTCTGGCCGAGCGTTCGCCGAGTTCGGGCATGGCACCGGCGGGGCTGCCGGCCAAGTCGGCGAGGCTCCATCGCAAAACCGATTCCACCTGCTGCCGGGATGCGGTGCTGCCGAATTCGGCACACAGCCGCGTGACCGTCCGGTCGAACATGCTGGGCTCGATCGTCCGCGTCGGCGCCACGGTGGCAAGAGTCATGATCACGGGTACAGGCTGCCGCGCCGACCCGCCGCTCGGCAGAGCCGAAAGACTCCTCGCCACGGTCCAGGTGTCGCTGGTTCCACGCGGCCTGTCGGCCCACCGTGGGCTCGGGGCCGTCCACCCGGAGTGCGCCGCGAGGGAGCGTGATGAACTTCGGATCTCAGCCGAATTCGCGATCGATCGGCGGCGCTACCGGCGCGCAGCTACAGTAGGCGTTCGAATCTGAAGTGGTCTCGCTTCGCATGTTTTCGCAACGGATCGATAAGAGGTACACAGCTAGTGAAGAGTTCGGCTCGGTTGCGGTTGCTTGCAGCGTCCACGGTCTGCGGCACCGCAGCGGCGCTCGCCGCGATGGCGCCGACGACCACGGCGGAGGCCCCCAGCGGCAAAACCCTTGTGGTGATCGGCGATTCCTTCTCCGCCAACGGGGAAATCCTCGACCTGCTGAACGCAGGCGGGGATCCCGGCTGCAAGCACGTGCCCACATCATGGCCGACGCAGCTGACGCAGCGTATCGGCTTGTCACCAGACGACGTCGAGGACACCTCGTGCCAGGGCGGCACGATCGACACCTCGGGCTGGACCCTGGTGCACCAGGTGAAACGGGCCATGTCCGATAGCGCGTTCGGACCACGCACCCGGACCGTGACGATTCAGCTCGGCATGAACGACGCCTGGGGAGCCGACAACCCGGTCGCCTTGTCTCGTGCCCTGACGTGTCTGACCGACCTGGTCGATGGTTGCGGTCCGGAAGCCGCAGCGCAAGGCCGCGCCCCCGACCCCGACACCATCACTGGTCGGGCCTACGCAGACCGAGTCCGCCAAGCGGTTGAGTACATCCGCTACTATGCCCCGAACGCGCGGATCGTTTTCGTGGGATACCCGGAGATACACTCTCCCGGTCAAGATTCCGCCTGCGTGAGCATCCTCGGCATCGACGCGGTCCAGCCCCGAGCAGGCGCGGTCACCGGGTTTCTGGACCGGATCGACTCGGCCCAGCGCGAGGCCGCCGGCATTCTGAACGTGAACTTCCTCGACACCCGAGCGGTAACCGCCGGGCACGGCGCCTGCACTGCGGATCCCTGGGTGGACGGAGCGTTCGACCCACGCACCGAACTGCTCGGGTTCCCCTGGCACCCCACCGCGCACGGCGACTCGATGGTCGCGGCCGCCATGCAACAGTGGATCGCTCGAGGCTGAAATAGCGCGCCCGCACAGCCGGCTCGGAGCAGCCACCGGCGGCTGAGCCCGACCGTGTCGTCAGGGGTCGGGGGAACTCGGTGAACAGAGGCCACGGGTTGCTTTCAGGCAACTAGCGTCCGGCGAGCTCAGCGACGACCGGAGCGAACCTGTCGGCGAAGTCGGCGCCGAAAACGAAATAGGAGAAGCCGATCTCCTCCCGTCGCCGCTGGATTTCCTCGGCGGCGGCCGCCGGGTCATCCGGAAGCACGGTCATTGCGTCCGCCGCGCGAAGCGCAGCAGTGTCGGTGTCGGGGCGCGCCATGTGCGGCGCGACAGTATCGCCGATAACCGGTACGGCGAGCGCGAGCTCGGCGTCGCTGATGGTCCGGAAGTCGCGTGCCAGCCGCTCGACTTCGCCGCGAGGCTGATCCCCCAGCGCGAAGGTGACCGTGTCCGCGACCTCGGCCGCCAGCGCCCGGGCCTTCGGACCGAATACGGCCATCGCCACAGGTGTGTGACGGTCGGGGCCGTCGAGATCTCGCAGCGTCTCGACGGTCTCACGGATCTGTGCCAGCCGCTCGTTCGGCGGCGGTACGACGGGCTGCCCCTTGTCGCGGAGCTCGTCCTCGATTCCCGGTCTGCCGGTGCCGATGCCCATCTCGAAGCGACCGTCGGTCAGTAGCGACAGCGAGTGTGCTTCCCACGCCGTCAGCCAGGCCGGGCGTAGCGGAGAGGCGTACACCCAGGTGCCCACGCGCAGGTCGGTCAGGGCCGCCACGGTGGCCAGTACGGGACCGGGCGCCGGTTGCATCTGCGGGAAGTCGGGCACCAGCAGCGTCGAGTAGCCGCTGTCGGCGATGCGGCGCACGTGATCTCGCCACGTCGGCAGGTCGGTTCTGAGCGGGGCAACGACCCCGAATCGAAACGGTCTCGTCATGTCTGGACTCCTGTCTGTCGGTCTATCCAGAGGAGCCGACGACGGATCCACCCGAAATTCATCGGTGCAGCCGAGATCGTGTACCACCGATCCAACTCCGCCGGACAACCTCGCCTGATGCGAAGGGATTCGACGGGGCCTGAAAGACTGTGAACGGTGGGAGTCGGCTTGTCACGCGTCATCGAAAGTTGGTGTGCCCGGAAGGATTCGAACCTTCGACCTCCTGCTTCGGAGGCAGGCGCTCTCTCCACTGAGCTACGGGCGCTCGACCCCGCGCGGATGTCGCCGTTGACATCTACTCCGCACTCGGGTGCGCGGGTCGTGAAAGGTGGGTTCCCTCGGTGAGATTCGAACTCACACTTGACGGCACCTGAGACCGTTGCCTCTACCTTTGGGCTACGAGGGAATGGGTGGGGCTACGGGATATGGAAAGGGCCGCTCTCCGTGGCGTTTTGCCCGGAAGCGGCCCTGGCGGGTCGGTGGTGCCGAAGCCGCTAGGAGACGCTCCGTACGCCGAGCCGGACGCGGAGCAGGCGGGCGAGGTCGAACATGGTCGCGGGCTGAATCAGCTCGGTCACGGGGGCCGCCTTTCCGGTGTTGTCGGGTGGAGGTGTTGAAACTACGGTAGCAACGGGTTCTGAAGCGGTAAAACGATTTTCGGAGCGGGGGTGGAGATCTGCTGGTCAGCTTCCGGTGCGGGGAGTTGGCCGACGCGGAGTAGTCGACGATGAGGGCGTGACCGTCCGAGGTGGATGGTGGCCACAGCAGGGTGACCGCCGGATTGGCGGTGATATTGCGACAGGTCACGGGTCCGGGTGCCGTGATGGTGAATCTGCCGCCGGTGAGGGCGGGGTGCTGCGGCGTGGTGTGCGGTCCGAGCACCGGGAAGCGGCCGCGGCACCCTGGTCGAATTGCTACCGCTGCCACGATGACCCGTTCAGCACTCGATCGGCGGAGCCCGCGGTCGGGAATGCCGGATCGCGCGCGGGGTTACAGAGGCGGGAGGGATTGGTTGCGGAGGTGAGCGGTGAGCGAAGCAGGTGTTCGGGTTGTGCCGGGCGCGGATCGCTGGCGCTGGCGGAACGAGTGGCTCGATTCCAGGCAGTCGTTTCCGGCCACCGGTAATTTCGATCTGGCGGCGAATGCCCACGGGCTGCTGATGATCCACAACGAGGACGTCGTCGACCCCGGCGAGGGGTTCGACACCCATCAGCATCGTGACATGGAGATCGTGACCTGGGTGCTGGAAGGGACGGTGGTCCACCAGGATTCGGCGGGTCACTCGGGTCTGATCCATCCCGGCATGGCGCAGCGGATGAGCGCGGGCACCGGGATTCTGCATTCGGAGCGCAACGGCGCCGGACGTCTGGAGCGGCAGCGCCTGCACGCCGTGCAGATGTGGGTGCCGCCCGACGAGCCCGGGGCCGCACCCGGATACCAGGAGCGGGACATCACCGCGGAGTTGACGGGGAACTCGCTGATCACCGTCGCATCGGGCATCCGGCGCGACCGCGACCGGACGGCGATCGTCATCGGAAACAGATATGCGGCTTTCCATGTGGCGCGCCTGGAGCCGGGTCGTACGGTGCAGATTCCGGACGCGCCCTACGGCCACGTCTTCGTGGCGCGGGGGAGTGTCGAATTCGAGGGCTCCGGCGTGCTGACCCAGGGCGACGCCGTGCGATTGACCGCCACCGGCGGGCATCGAGTCGCCGCTGTCGAGCAGAGCGAACTGCTGATCTGGGAGATGCACACGACCTTCGCCTGATGCGTCGACCTCTGTCAGTCCTCGATCACGGCCGGCGACTCGGTATTCATCGCGTCACGGACGATCCGGTCGACGGCCTCGGCGGTCCCAGCCAGGTTGGCATCAGGATTGCGTGCGCTCCGGCGCACGGCCGCATATGGCAATTCGATGATCAGCAGTGCCAGACGTTCGCGGTCGGCTCGGCTGCGGTAGTGCAGGCGATCGCCCAGATTCCGGACGGCGCCGTTCAGCCGGGCCTGCCGGGCCGCGGCCGCGTCGCGGGCTTCGGCGCTCCACTGTGCGCATCCGAACGACTCCGGTCCAGCGAGCAGGACCGCCGCGTCCGTCGGGTGGTGGAGCGACCAGTCGATGACATGATGCGCGGCTCGGACGGCGGCCTCCTGCGGCGGATCGACCTCCAGCGCCGGGAGAAACCCGCTGTGGAATCGATCGATCGTGCGCAGCCACAGGCCGGCCAGCAGTGCCGCCCGGTCGGGAAATCGGTAGTAGACCGAGCCGCTCGGCGCACCCGCGGCCGTCGCGACCGCGCTCATCGTGACCGCGCCGGCGCCTTCTGCCGCAGCGATTTTCGCCGCGGCGTCCAGTAGTGAGTCCGCGTTGTGCGCAGGTTTCCTCGACACGTTCTAGAGAGTAGCCTCTAATTGGAATTGGAGAGTAATCGCTAAATGGAGGAGTCATGATTCGCAACGTCCACAGCCGGGTGATCGCGGCCGACGCCCAGTCGGTCGGTCGGCTACTCGACACGCTGGCGACCGACGACGACCGGCTGTGGCCGGTCGACCAATGGCCCGCAATGCGATTCGATCGGCCACTGGGAGTCGACGCGTCGGGCGGCCATGGTCCGATCCGCTACACCTGTGTGAAATACGTTCCGGGACGTGAGGTGCGGTTCCGCTTCCGTCGCCCGCTCGGCTTCGACGGAACGCACGGATTCGTCGTGGAAGAAGTGGATGCCACGCACTCCCGCCTGACACACGAGTTGGTGATGCGGACGCACGGAAAGGACCGGCTCGCCTGGCCACTCGTGTGGCGATGGCTGCACGACGCCCTACTGGAAGACTCCCTCGATCTCGCGGAGACAGCCCTGGTCCCGGGCACGCCACCGAGGAGCTTCCACAGCGGCTACGTTCGCTTCCTCCGCGCACGTGTGCACAGTGCCGAGGTCCGAAAGGAGTTCGCCGGTTAGAGATTCGGCCTGACCAAGGCCTCAGCGATCGGTATACCCGTGCGTTGCGCGAGCAGCTGCCGCTCTCGAACCTCGCGTAACGTGCGCGGCCGATAGCCCGGACCGGTGCCGCAGCATCCGCCGTGGAAGGTCAGCCCGGAGTCGAGCACGGCCGCGAGCACCCGCCACCCGGCCTTGTCGACCTTCCGGGGCACCGCGAGATGTGGTCCGGCATCGATGAATTCGCCACCGCAGTGTGAACACCGCTTCGGCCCGCACCCGGTCGAGTGCTTATAGGACACCCGGCATTGCAGGCACACGAGATGTGTCCGACTCGGGTAGAAGCACATGCGAAGCAAGGTACGCCCCCGCCCATATCGAGTCGAGTGATCAACCCTCGGTCGCCGATGCGTGGAACTCGATCGGCGTCGGTCCGACCTCGCCGCCCATATCCGACGGAGTCGACCCCCGGATCTTGACCTCAGGCCGCAGATTGCGTATCGGGAAGTGTGCTCTTGATTGCCCGGAACAGAGCGCGCGAAACGGCTGCGGCGGGACTGAGGGAGAATGGGGTCGTGGGCGACGCAATGAAGAAGAAGTTCGGAGATCGGCTCGGCGTTCGGGCGGTCGTGGCGGGAGCGGGTGCCGTGGCACCCGTCGGCGGCTAGGTCGATGTCGGATCGGGAAGTGCCTGGACGTGGATCCCTGCCGGGACCCGGCGGGAACAGGTTCGATGCGGTGGAGCGGCTCCGCAGGCAGCTGGAGGCATTGAAGGCCGCCGAGCGCGGTGCCGCCGAAGCGGGGGATGGCTCGTCGAAGATCACCAGGCTGCCGCGTCGCCCGCGGCGTAAGAACGAGGAAGCGGCCGAGCGTCCTCAGCATCCTTGGCGTCCGGAAGGCGGCTCGATCTACGATCCGGCGCCGACCAGGCCCGTCCTTCGATCCGAGCTGCAGCGTGAGACCGGGTGGTGGCCGGTCGACCCCGGGCCGGGGCCGTACCCCGCTCCGGTCAACGATCCGGGCAGCGCCGAGCAGGGCGGGAGTGTCATCGACCTCGGTGCCATGCGGCGCAAGCGAGCCGGTGACGATGCCCCGGTCACCGGTATCCGGCCGGTGGCCCGACCCCGCAGAATCGGCCCCGCTGCGGGTGAAGGATCAGGCGGCGCGCAGGACAGCGGCAGCGACCCCGATCTTCCATCGCCGGACGGGCCCGGTCGGCGGCACTGACTTTCCACGACGCGCCCGCGCATACCGCCTGCGGAGGCAGTTCCTGCGGCGGGATTCACCCGACTCAGTCGTTGAGGTGCACGCGAAGAACGTCACCGCGGCCGGTGGCAACCATGAGATCGCGTTCGGAGCCGGGGACTGTCGCCACCGCGGCCAGCGGGTCTCTGGTCAAGAGCGAGCAGCTGGCGTGGCTGTCGGGGTCGACGCGGAGCAGGGTGCCGGACGTCGTGGCGGTGTAGAGAAATCCGCCCGGGCCGACAGCCAGGTCGTCGGCGAGTGGGGTGTCCGTGGTGGTGCTCTGGCGGGACGGGTCGGCGATCGGGATCTGGACGAGCCGGCCCTGCGAGGTGAGGTAGACCGTCGTGTAGATCGAATCACCGTGGACGGCAATGCCGTTGACGCCGAATATCTTCGCCTGTGCCGACCACTCGGTGTCGACGGTGCCATCGCGCCGGACCCGGACCACTCCGGACCCGGTGTCGGCGACGTACAGGTTGCCCTCGGCGTCGAAGGCCGCACCATTGGCCATGCTCAGGCCGTCGACGAAGGTCTCGGGAACCGGTGTGGCGGCGGTCGGGTCGAAACGGACGACACCGCTGTCGTGACGGCCGGGCAGCAGGTTCACCGAGTTGTCGCCGTAGACGACATACAGCAGCTGATCGGGTCCGAGGCGGATCGCGCCGGGCGAGGTGACCGGGACGGTCGCCGTAACCCGGCCCGCGCTGTCATAGCGCTGCACTTCATTCCGGTACAGCCGTGCGACCCACAGGTTGCCCTGCGCGTCGAATCCGAGGTTCTCGGCCCAGTCGACGAACGGGATCACCGCGGTGGCAACGGTCGATACGGTGACGGAGGGGCATGAAGTCGGTTGGGACCGAGCGGTTCCCGGCGTGGCGAGACCGGCGGCCGCCACCGCGAGCAGGGTCGCGCCCGCCGCGGCGATCCGATGCGGCCGAATGTGCGTGTGGGGGAATGGCTTCACGGTCGGTCATGGTAGGTACCAGAACCGGTCGGTTGCCTGGGTGCGCTACACCCGGGCACGCAGGCGAGCCAGGCGCGCGGCGGTCGGGCTGCCGGGCTCGGCCTGATAGACCATCAGCCGCTGGCCCGCGGCGCCGCGCACATCGAAGGACTCATACGTCAGGAACAGCTGACCGGCCTCGGGGTGGCGGAACTCCTGGGGCTCGGTCGTCGCGGTGCACAGCGTGTAGGAATGCCAGAGTTCGGCGAATTCGGTACTGGCTGCGGTGAGTTCGGCGATCACGCGACGTAGGCGCGGATCATCCGGATACAATGCCCCCGCCTGCCGGAAGCCCGCGACCATGGCCTGGCACGTCCACGTCCAATCGACGCAGAATCGGCGAGCGGCCGGTTCGAGGAATGTCATGCGGGCCAGATTGTCGACGCACGGGAATCCGGAGAAGAACGCGCCGGCGATGGCATTGGCGGCGAGGATATCCATGGCCGGATTCAGCACCAGGGCCGGTGCGGCCGGGCAGCCGTCGACGATGCGGCGCAGCGTGGGGCTGACCGTCTCGTCCGGGCTCGGACGCCGCGCGGGCGGGGCCACCCCCGCGAGACGGTAGAGGTGCTCGCGCACAGCCTCGTTCAGTCGCAGCGCACCGCTCAGGGCCTCCAGCATCTGCGCCGACGGGTGGCGCTCCCGCCCCTGTTCGAGGCGCGTGTAGTAATCGCTGTTCATTCCTGCGAGCTCGGCGACCTCCTCGCGGCGCAGCCCCGCCACGCGGCGGCGGCCGTGCGAGATCAGCCCGATCTCTTCGGGACGCAGTGCCGCGCGGCGGGCGCGCAGAAAATCGCCGAGCTCGTTGCCGGTCATGACGACCACGCTATGTGTTCGCCGCGGCCGGTTGCCCGGCGGCGGCCCCTACGGCGTCAGTAGGTGTAGAAGCCGCGGCCGGTCTTGCGGCCGAGATAGCCCGCATCGACCATGCGGCGCAGCAGCACCGGGGGCGCGTACTGCGGTTCGCCGAATTCGGCGTAGAGGGATTCGGCGACCGCGAGGGTGACGTCGAGGCCCACGGTGTCGGTGAGGCGAAGCGGGCCCATCGGGTGGGCGCAGCCGCTGACCATGCCCTCGTCGATGTCCTCGGCGCTGGCGAAGCCGGTCTCGAACATGCGGATCGCGCTGCAGAGGTAGGGGATCAGCAGGGCGTTGACGATGAAGCCGGCCTGATCCTTGGACTCGATGGTGCGCTTGCCGAGAATGTCGCGGGCGTAGGCGGTGACCTTGTCGACGACCTCGCGGTCGGTCTTGAGGGTCACCACCACCTCGACCAGCGGCAGCACCGGGACCGGGTTGAAGAAGTGCACACCCACGACGCGGCCCGGGTTGGCGGTGGCGTTGGCCAGCCGGATGACCGGGATGGACGAGGTGTTGGTGGCCAGGATGGTCTCGGGGGAGACGATGGCGTCCAGCTTGGCGAAGAACTCGGTCTTCAGCGTCTCGATCTCCGGGGCCGCCTCGATGACCAGCTCCCGGTCGGCGAAGTCGTCGATCGAGGTGGTGAGGGTGATGCGGGCGCGGGCCTCGTCGGCTGCGGCCTGCTCGAGACGGCCGGACTTGACCGCGCGGGCCAGGGACTTCTCGATGCGTGAGACGGCGGCGTCGGCCGCCGCGGTGTCGCGCTCGAGAACCAGGACCGACCCGCCTGCGCGGGCGGCCACCTCGGCGATGCCGGCACCCATGGTGCCGCCGCCGATCACGCCGATGCGTTGCACTTACTTCTCCTTGTACCTCGGGGAAATCGCCACCTATCTTGCTCGACCACCCGCGCCCGCGTTCCGCCGGGCGGCAGCGGCAACAGCCACTGGACAGTGTGCGTGTCTCAGGCCACAGGTCCGGATCGGCGGCACTCCGGGCCGGTACTGTCCAGAGCCGTCAAACATGCTGAGCGATCATCATGGGCGATTACCCCCGAGCGAGCCCCGAGCCGACGCAGACCGGTCCGGGGCTCGATCGGTCACCGTGGGCGTCCGGCCCGCCGTCTCCATTTCAGCCGTCGGCGATTCATGCCGAGCCAGGTACCGCCGATGTTCGACAGTGATCCAGCCGACGCCGGCGATCAGTCCGATCGCGGCCGCGGCGGCCCACAGACCAGTCCAGGTGTCACCGGGCGTCATGGCCAGCGCGATGACACCGACCAGCAGCAGGGCGAAGCCGGGCCACGACACACCGTCCAGCAGGGTCGGCACCGTGGCGCCCGCGGGCGGCTCGTGAATCGTTTCGGGGTGGAGATTGCTTGGCATAGGAGCGCGCTCCTTCCGGTTCGTACACTGCGCCTTCCATCGGGTTCCCGATTGCGCGTTCCCGAAACAGGCTGCTGTCGGCCGTGTCCATCATGCGCAACTCGAAATATGTTGTGTACGAACATGAATCGGCAAATTCGCGTGCGCTCGCCGAGTTGCGCGCGCCCGTGCCGAGTGCCTTCCCGCTGGAGTCAGTCCCAGGCGCCGCCATCGACGACCCAGATACCGTGGCTGCCCTGTGTCACCGGCTGACCGACCTGCAGCGTGAGTTTGCCGCCGTCCTGATTGGTGACCACGACGCTGGTCGGACCGTCCGCGGCGGCCTGGACAGTGGCCCAGCCGAATCGCTGCTGTACGAAGGCCTTTGCGACCTGAACACGATCCAGGCGCCACGGCTGGTGCCCGCCGTCCACACCCTGTTGAAGGTCACGGGCCTGCTGAGCAGTGAGGCCCTCACCGGGAAAGGTCGTCCCGGCCTGAGGTTCGGTGCTCGGCTCCGGCTGCTTCGACGGAGCCTGAGTCGGCACGACAGGGGTTTCGGCCACCGATGACGTTGTCGGCACGAGGGTTGTTTCAGGTACCGAGCCTGGGACGGTCGCGGTGGCAGTAGCCGTCGCCGCGTCCGATGGCCGGCTGGTGGGCGAGACCTTCGATGTCGTCGTGCAGCCCGCAATTGCGGCCGCACAGGTGAGGACGCCGAGAACGATCACCCCCGCCCGCCGCCCTACCAGCGCGAACGCGCTCGGCCGACGACCGACATGTGTGCTGCGCATAGGTATCCCCTGACCTCGAGCTCGAATCACCCCGACCGCGATCCACAAGGATCAGCTGCCCTGATGTCGTCGCACCGACCCCGAGCGTTAACCGCCAAAACCATTCTGGTGCAGACTTCCCGAACCCTGCCGACGATCGCCCCAATTCCAGCGCGAAACATCACCACGCAACCGCTGGGTGTCGTACCCGGGGGGTAGGTTCGCCGACATGCAGCCTGCTACCGCCATGGTCGCGGATGTCGTCGCGGCGATCACGCCCTTCGATGAAATCGAACGGCAGCACCGCGCAACCACATTGGAGTGGCTCGCGTCGACCGACGACATCTTCCGGCGCGTCAAACCCGCCACGCCGTCACCGCATCTGGTCGCGTACGTGGTGCTGGTCGATCCCCGCGAGCGCGGGATCTTCCTCGGCCGGCATCGGATGGCGGGCCTGCACCTGCCGATGGGCGGCCACGTCGAAGCCGGCGAGCATCCGCGGGATACCGCCCGACGTGAGGCGGGGGAGGAGCTCGGCATCGACCCGATCTTCGACCTGGTCGGGGAGCATCCGCTGTTCCTCACCCGGACAACGACGGTCGGTCGGGCGGCGGGCCATATCGATGTGTCGCTCTGGTATGTGATCAGCGGCGAACGCGCCCGCGATTATCCGCTCGATCCGACCGAGTTCGACGGCGGCCAGTGGTGGGACCTCGACCCGGACGGTCTGCCCGCCACCGACCCCCACCTGCCCCGATTCATTCTCAAGCTCGACGACTGTCAGCGCGGTGCTGCGGTCACGACGGCCTGATTGCCGTCGACCCGGGTTGTGCGGAGGGTCAGTTCGTTGATCGCCCAGTGCCGAGTCCGTCCCAATCGCGGTCGTCGATCACGCGGCCGTACCGGGTGACCAGCTGGCTCGGCCGGTATTCCTGTTCGAAAGACACCGGGGGAGTGTCGCGGCGGCTGCCGGCAGTGCACCGGCAATCGGCGACGGGGATGGAGGTGTGCGGCCCTGGTAGGGTGGCCGGATGCTCATCGAGGTCGACAGACTCTAGCCGCCTACTCGAAGGCGGCGTTGCGATCACACCTGCTACTCGGCGTTCCGAATCGGGAATGGGCCGTTGATTTCTGGTGTGTGTCGGCGGCGTCGGTAATCCCATGAGCAGGAAGAGTCTGTCGACACATGTCTTCATCCATGCAAGCAGCGATCACGCTGCAGAATCTGTCATTCGAATGGCCCGACGGGACCATCGCTCTCGCGGGGGTCGATGGTGTGTTCGCCACCGGGCGCACCGGTTTGGTAGGGCGGAACGGCGCGGGGAAGTCCACGCTGCTGCATCTGATCGCCGGCATCCTGACCCCGACCTCGGGGCGGGTGGAAACCAGCGGCGATGTGGGGTATCTCCCGCAGCACCTCACGCTCGCCCGGAACGACACCATTGCGCAATTGCTCGGTATCGCAGGCACACTCGCGGCCCTGCGGGCGATCGAGGCCGGCGACACCGAGGAGAAACACTTCGAGACGATCGGCGACGACTGGGACATCGAAGCCCGCGCCGACGAGATGCTCAACGAAATCGGTTTCAGCGCAGCCGATCTCGATCGTACTGTGGGCGAGATCTCCGGCGGTGAGGCCGTTCTCATCGCCGTCACCGGGCTGCGAATCAGGCGCACCCCGATCACGCTGCTCGACGAGCCCACCAACAACCTCGATCGCGAAACTCGCGCCAAGCTGGCCGAATTCGTGGATTCCTGGCCGGGCGCCCTCGTCGTGGTGAGCCACGATCTGGAACTGCTGGAGCGCATGGACGCCACCGCCGAACTACACGGCGCGACCCTCGAGGTGTACGGCGGTCCCTACGGTGCGTGGCGGGAGCACATCGAGCAGGAACAGGCCGCGGCCCAGCAGGCGGCGCGAACCGCCGAGCAGGCATTGAAGGTCGAGAAGCGGCAGCGCATCGAGGCCGAGACCAAACTGGCCCGGCGCGAGCGCACCGCACGCGCGACGCAACGTGACGGTGGCATTCCACGCATCCTCGCGGGCAACCGGGCGAGCCGGGCGCGGGGCTCGGCCGGAGTCATGCGCACCACGCTCGACGCCAAAGTCCGTGCCGCCCAGGATGTCCTGGACGCTGCGGCCGCGCGGGTCCGCCGGGACGAGCACATCCATCTCGACCTGCCGGACCCCGACGTGCCGCGCAGCCGCCGTATCGCGGAACTCGGCGACGGCGACCGCGCCATCGTCATCCAGGGCCCGGAACGGGTCGCCCTGATCGGCCCCAATGGCGCGGGCAAGTCGACGCTGATCGAGCATCTGCTCAGCGGCCGCCACCCCGAACGCGGCACCCTGCTCACCGACCGGGTGGGCTACCTGCCGCAACGCCTGGACAATCTCGACGAGCAAGTCGGCGCGCTCGACAATGTGCATGGGGTGGCCAGCACCACCACACCGGCCACGATCCGTAATCAGCTGGCCCGCTTGCTGCTTCGCGGCAGTAGTGTCGAACGCCCGGTCTCGACCTTGTCGGGCGGTGAACGCTTCCGGGTGTCGCTGGCGCGCCTGCTCCTGGCCGATCCACCGGCACAGCTGCTGATCCTCGACGAGCCGACCAACAACCTCGATATCGCCAGCGTCGATCAACTGGTGGAGGCGCTGGCCGAGTATCGTGGCGCGATCCTGGTGGTCAGCCACGACTATCCGTTCCTGCACCGGATCGGCATCGGCACCGTCGTCGAGCTCGACCGCGCGGGGAACCTGCGGCAACGCGGCTCCCTGTAACCGCCTCCGGCGCCGGGCCTCACTGTGGCCCGGCGCCGGAATCGGTGGTGACGACGTTTGCGGACGGGGTGCTCGGATAGGCGTGCAGGCGTAAGGATTCCGTAAACATTGCAGGCAGCGGCGCTAGCGGAGTGTCAACAGCGTTCCGATAGCGTCGTAGTCGAACGTTCAATTCAGGGCGATGACGACGAAACCTCCGGTGCGGGGGCGACTACGGATCTATCTGGGAGCCGCTCCCGGCGTCGGCAAGACGTACAAGGCGCTCGAGGAAGCCCGGCGGCGCGCCGGGCGCGGGACCGACGTGGTGCTCGGCCTGGTCGAGACCCATGGCCGCGAACACACCGCGGCGCTACTCGACGACCTGGAACTGATCCCGCGGAAAACCCTGTGGTACAAGGGCTTCGAGTTCACCGAGATGGACATCGACGCCATCCTGGTGCGCAGGCCCGCGGTGGTGGTGGTCGACGAGCTCGCTCACACCAATGTGCCGGGGTCGCGTAATCGGAAACGCTGGCAGGACATCGACGAACTGCTCGCCGCCGGGATCACGGTGTTGTCGACGCTCAACATCCAGCATCTGGAATCGTTGAACGACGTCATCACCGGGATCACCGGGGTGGTTCAGCGCGAGACCGTGCCGGACGCCGTGGTGCGCGCGGCCGAGCAGGTCGAGCTGGTGGACATGACCGCAGAGGCACTGCGCCGGCGGCTGGAACACGGCAATGTGTATCCCGCCGCCAAGATCGACGCCTCGCTGCACAACTACTTCCGCACCGGAAACCTCACGGCGCTGCGGGAACTGGCGCTGCTGTGGGTGGCCGACCAGGTCGACGATCAGCTCGACGCCTATCGCGCCGAACACAACATCACCCGCACCTGGGAGGCCCGCGAGCGTATCGTGGTCGCGCTCACCGGCGGACCCGAGGGCGACACCATAGTCCGGCGCGCCGCCCGCATCGCCGGGCGCACCACCGGCGCCGACCTGCTCGCCGTACACGTGACCCGCAGCGACGGCCTCGTCGACGCCGGACCCGACCATCTGGCCCGGCAGCGGCGGCTGGTGGAGGAACTCGGCGGCAGCTACCACCAGGTCATCGGCAACGACATCCCCACCGCCATCCTGGATTTCGCGCGCGGAGTCAACGCCACCCAGCTGGTGCTCGGCGCCAGCCGGCGCGGGCCCATCTCCTCGCGGCTCTCGGCCGGAGTGGGTGCGACCATCAGCGTCCGTTCCGACGCCATCGATGTGCACCTGGTACCGCACGAGGCCACCCGCACCTCGCGGCGCAGCTGGCGCACGCCACCCGCACTGAGCATGCGGCGCAGGCTGATCGGGCTGGCGACCGCGCTGGCCGGATTGCCCGCCGTGCTCGCCGCCGCCCTCGCGGTCGGACTGCCACTGGCGGCCACCATCGTGCTGCTGTTCGGTGCGGTGATCACGGTGGCGCTGATCGGCGGTCTCTACCCGGCCGCGGTCGCCGCGCTGGGTGGGTTCGCACTGCTCGACTACTACCTGATCCCGCCCAAACACAGTCTGGCGGTGGGCGATCGCGGAAACCTGCTGGCGCTGGTGATCTTCCTCGTGGTCGCGGTCGCCGTCAGCGCCACCGTCGAGATGGCCGCGCGCCGCACCGCCGAGGCCGCCCGCGCGCACGCCGAATCCGACACCCTCTCGACCGTCGCCGGCAGCGTGCTGCGCGGTGACGCCGCACTGCCCGCGCTGCTCGAACGCGTCCGGGAAACCTTCGGCATGCAGGCCGTCACCCTGCTGGAACGGCACGAGGACAGCGTCGACGACCCGGATCTGCGCCGCGATCCGGACCGGTGGCGCATCGTGGCGACCACCGGTGGCGAGCCGTGCACGGCGCCGGCCTGCGGGGATGTCGAAGTGCCCGCCGACGATCGGCTCACCCTGGTGCTGCGCGGCCGCCGCCTCGACGCGGCCGACCAGCGGGTGGCCGCGGCCTTCGCGGTCCAGGCGGCCGTCGCTCTCCGGCAACAGCGGCTCGCCGAACAGGCCGCCGCCGTTGCACCGCTCACCGAAACCGACCGGATGCGGACCGCATTGCTCGCCGCGGTCGGACACGACCTGCGCACCCCGTTGGCCGGAGCCATGGCGGCGGTCACCAGCATGCAGGACACCAGCGTCGAATTCTCGCCTGAGGACCGAGCGCAGCTGCTCGATGCGGCGGGTGAATCCCTCACGCGCCTGGACCGTCTCGTCACCAACCTGCTCGACATGAGCCGGCTGCAGGCGGGCGTCATCGGCGTCCACCTGGAGGAGCTCGCTCTCGAGGAAGTGCTGCCCCGTGCCCTGGACGACCTGGACGCCACCGACACGGTCACCGCCGCGATCGATCCGGAGCTCCCCCTCATCCGGGCGGATTCGGTTCTGCTGGAACGGGTTCTGGTGAATCTCGTGGCCAACGCCCTGCGCTACAGCCCCGCCGACCGTCACCCCTCCATCTTCGCCACCGCCGCCGCCGACGGCGCGGTCCGCATCCACGTCATCGACCACGGTCCCGGCATCGACCCCATGGACTACGACCGCGTCTTCCTCCCCTTCCAACGACTCGGCGACCGCCACAACGGCAATGGCGTCGGCCTCGGCCTGGCCCTGGCCCGCGGACTCGCAGAAGCCATGGGCGCGACCATTACTCCCGAGGCCACCCCGGGCGGGGGCCTGACCATGACGGTCATCCTGGAAGGCGCGCCCCAGGCCTCCGAGGCGGCCATCTGGTAGCGGGCAGGCGGCCGGTCGTGATCTCGACGTAGGCGTGGCCGGGTTAATGCCCAGCGACTTCTGTGCTGTACTCGTCGAGTCCAAGTTCGGAGGAGGCCCTCGAGAATGTTCGATCGAACCGTGGCGGCACGGCTACTGATGGTGTGCGCCGTACCTGTGCTCCTGATTGCCGGGTGCAGCAATGGCGGGACCACCTCGGACGGCAGTCTTCCGGACACCGAGGTGCAGGCCGTCACCACCACCTTCGAGCGATTCTTCGACAGCTCCATCCCCGTCGATCAGAAGGCGGCGTTGCTGGAGAACGGCCAGGCCTTCACGGAAACGCTGGAGAATCAGGCGCATTCGTCGATCGCGGGCGGCGCGACGGCCGGCGTCTCGCAGGTGAACGGGGACGGGCCCGGACGGGCCGCGGTGACCTTCACCATCAAGAAGCACGGAATTCCGCTGCTGCTCAACCGTCATGGCACGGCGCTGCAGATCGACGGCGGCTGGAAGGTCGCCGCCCGGACCTTCTGCGATCTGCTGCGGGTGCAGGGCAGCCCGCCCGCGGTCTGCGGGACATCGACCACCACCGCCGCGGCGCCCACGAGCTGATCGCGGCCGGTGTCGCCGCGAGAACCGTGGTGTAGCACCGTGATTGAGAGGATCCGCCGGCCCGGACTGGTTATGGTAGCCAGATGGTTTTGGGGGCCAAGGAGTTTGCCGAGGAGTTCTCCGGGCAGCGTGACACCACCGGGTTCGGGCGCCGGAGCACCGAACCCTGTGTGACCAACCGGATGCTGGCCGGCGGGCTCGTCCTCATGGTGGCCGCACTGCTGTGGCACATCTTCGCCATACCCATCGGCAATCCGTACTACGGCCTGTTCGACAACGGGCTCGACCTGGACGTGTATCGGGCGGGTGGCGCGGCCCTCCGCAACCGGTCCGGGCTCTACGACGGGCCGGTCGTGTTCGGCATGGACTTCACCTACACCCCGTTCGCGGCCCTGGTCTTCGTTCCGCTCACGATCGTCTCCCTGGTCACCGTCAAGGCGATGTGGTGGGCCGCGACCTTACTGGCCCTGATCGCGCTGACCGGGCGCTGCCTGCGCACCCTGAAATACCCGAATACGTTGCACACCTGGATGTTCGCGCTGGTGCTGGCGGTGATCTGCACGGTGCTCGAACCGGTGCGCTCCACGATCTGGCTCGGGCAGATCAATGTCTTCCTGGTCCTGCTGATCGTCTGGGACCTCACCTGCCCGCCCGCGGCCCGGCTGCGCGGTCTCGGGGTCGGCATCGCCGCCGGGATCAAACTGACACCCGCGTTCTTCCTCGTCTATCTCGTCTGCACCCGGCAGTGGCGGACGCTGGGAGCGGCGGCCGGGGCGTTCGCGGCGACCATCGCCCTCGGCTTCCTCGCCCGGCCCGGCGACGCGTACTCGTACTGGCGCGGACAGGTCACCGCCGCCGGCCGGGTCGGGGCGGTCGATTCGCCGGGCAACCAGTCCGTCAACGGTCTGCTCGCGCAGCTGCTGCGGTTCTTCGACGTCGAGCGCTACGCGTCGAATGCGTTCGGAGCGACCGTGTTCCAGCCGCCGACCTGGATGTGGCTGCTCGCGTTGCTCCCGGTCGTGGCTCTCGGGCTCGCAGCGGCGACGCTGGCTCATCGCGCCCACCGGGAGCTGCTGGCGATCACGGTCACGGGCATGACCGCCGCGTGCGCGTCACCGTTCTCGTGGGGCCACCACTGGGTGTGGTTCGTGCCCTTGCTGATTCTCGCCTGGCATCACGCCTGTACCGCCGCAACCCGCTGGACCTGGCTCGCCCCGGCAGTCGTCGTCCTGGTCGCCTTCAGCTGGTGGTGGACCTTCTCCGACCGGCCGCCCATGGAGGATTCACCGCACCCCATCGGAATCGGGCTGTTCATGATGCCGCGCGCCGACAACTCGGTGTGGTTCGCGTACATCACGGTGCCGACCTATGCGGGCTGCTATGTCCTGCTCCACATTCTGACGAGTTGCTACGTCATCAGGCGTACGACCAGCCGCGCACCGAGTCGACAGCGATCCGAATGATCGGCCCCGCAGGTGGATCTGCTTGGTACTGAGGATATTTGGCGACCAGCCAGCCGAGCGGCAGCTCACGGTCCACCGTGCCGTGGAGGATGTCGGCGGTGCCGTCGAGGCGCGTCCACCACAGCTGGGTCCAGTCCTCGTCGTAGTGATCGGCGAGCACGGAGACGCGAGGGTTGGCGGCGATATTGCGGAGGCGGCGGAGATCGGTGGTGGTCTTCGGTTTGTTGTCGATGGCGATCGCCACCAGCAACGGCGAATCGGCGGGGGAGACCGCGAACGTGACGGGCACCAGGTGCGGCACGCCGGTGGTATCGGCGGTGGCCAGCCGGGCCACCCGGGCGGCGCGGAACCTGGACAGAGCCGTGGCATCATCCGATCGCACGGGATCGACGGTAGACCGTCGGTGGTGTTGCGCCACCGCCGGTCCGGTGGTCACCGTCGTGCGGACAGCCCGTCCAGCACGATGCGCAGCGTGCGCCGCCACTGGTCCGGGGCGGCCCGCAGGCCGACGGTGTGATCGGCGGTGCCGACCCCGGCCAGTGCGAAAGCCACGTCCTCCCAGGCGATATCGACGCGCATCGAGCCGTTCCGCTGTGCCCTGCCGACCAATTCGCGCAGCCGGTCGCGCAAATCGCTTATGCAGCGGTCCACCTCGCCACTGCCCGCGCCGCCCAACGCGTCGTTGACCCCGCAGCTCTCCGCCCGCAAACCCACGTACGCGGCGGCGAATTCGGTGAATCCCTGCCATGGATCCGGTTCGGCGAGGGCGCGGTCGGCGGCGGCGATGCCCTCGTCGAGGACCTCCTCCAGCACAGCCGTCAGCAGTGCGTCGAGCGAGGGCACCCGCCGATAGAAGGTCCCCTTGCCCACCCCGGCCCGCTGCGCGATCTCCTGCGCGGTGACCGCCACCCCGACCTCCGCCACCGCCGCCCGCGCGGCCGTGACCAGCCGTTCGAGATTGCGGCGGGCATCGGCGCGGGGAGTCGGTGCGGCATTCCGGGCGAGCAGGCGATCGACGGCGGTCATGGCCGGACTCTAGCAAAAGTGGACTTTCCGGGTCCGCTTGACTAGCGTCCAAATCGGACGCATCGAGTCCGTTTGATGGAGGAGTGAGTGATGTCGGACCGCATCCGAGTGGGAATCATCGGCGCGAACCCGGACCGTGGCTGGGCCTCCCGCGCCCACATCCCGGCCCTGCGCGCCCTGCCGGACTACGAGCTGACCGCGGTCGGCACCAGCCGGCGCGAGAGTGCCGAACGCGCCGCCCGCGTGTTCGGCGCGGACCATGCCTTCACCGACGCGCGCGGGCTCGCCGAACATCCCGACGTCGACCTGGTCGTCATCACCGTGAAGGTCCCCGCGCACGCCGAACTGATCCGCGCCGCACTGGCCGCGGGCAAGCACGTCTACTCCGAATGGCCGCTCACCCGGACCACCGCCGAAGCCGGGGCCATCGTGGGCGCGGCCGCCGCTGCTCCCGGACTGCACGTCGTCGGACTGCAGGCCGGGCTCGCCCCCGCCGTCCAGAGAGCGGGTGCATTGATGGTCAATAGTCGCTTTGTGGGCAAGGTGGTTTCGGTCACGGTCTACGCGGCCCGCGGCAAGGGCGCGGGCGGCCGCATCCCGCAGTGGGCGGCCTACACCCTGGACCGCGAGAACGGGGCGGGAATGCTGGAGGTCGCGGGCGGCCACACCCTCGCGACAGTCGAATCCCTGGTCGGCCCGCTCACCGAGGTCTCGGCCGAGCTCGCGATCCGCCACCCGCTCACCATCATCAACGAAACCGGCGAGCGGGTATCGGTCACCAGCCCGGACCACCTGCTGTTGACCGGCCGCACCGACACAGGCGTACCGGTAGCGGCCCACATTCACGACGGCAAGGTCACCGACGGTCGCACCCGCATCGAAATCTCCGGCACCGACGGCGATCTGGTGATTGTCAGCGACGGCCCCTCGGGAGCGGGTGGCATCCAGATGAGCGACCTGCGGCTGCTGGGCTCCAACGGCCCGGGCGGCGCGTGGCAGGACCTGACGCCCGAGGAGGCCGGTCCCTTCGCGACGCTGCCGATCGAATCCCGCAACGTGGCAAGGCTTTACGACTGTCTGGCGGGCGACCTACGCCGCGATCTCCACCTGGTCCCGTCCTTCGAGACCGGCCTGCACATGCATCGCGTCCTGGACGCCATCCGCCGCAGCGCCGACTCCGGCAGGCGCGAGACGGTCGAAGCCGGAGCACCGGTCACTACCCGTTGAATCCCGGCAAGTAAGAGCCCCACCCCGCATCGGCGGGGTGGGGCTCGAGGGGTACCTCGTTCAGGACACGAACGCGCCCATGGTCGGCTGCCATTCGACGATGCGCTTGTCGGTCAGCAGGCCCTCGCGGTTGAACGGGTCGTTCTCGAACAGCGTGGTCACCGCCTCCAGGTCGTCGGCCTGAACCAGGATGAGCGCGCCCGATCCGTCCGGGTACGGACCGCTGGTGAGCACGGTGCCCGCATCGACCAGGCTGTTCAGCCACGCCCGGTGGTCGGGCCGGTGGATGTCGCGGCCGGGGACTGTGGCCTCGGAGTAGACGTAGTGGACGGCGAAGACGGCCATGGGCTCTCGCTCCTGATCGAAGTCGGTACGGATACAGAGAGGGTCAGAGCGTCAACAGCATTCGGGTATTCCCGAGTGTGTTCGGCTTGACGTAGGACAGATCCAGGAATTCGGCGACGCCGGTGTCGTAGGACCGGCACATCTCGGCGTACACCTCCGCGGTCACCGGCGTGCCCTCGATCTCCGCGAACCCGTGCCGGGCGAAGAAATCGACCTCGAAGGTCAGCACGAACACCCGCTTCAGCTCCAGCTCGCGCGCGACCGCGATGAGCTGCTCCACGATCAGCCGCCCCGCGCCCGTGCCCTTGATGTCGGGGTGCACCGCGACCGTGCGTACCTCGCCGAGGTCGGCCCAGAGCACGTGCAGCGCGCCGCAGCCGAGGATCTGGCCGTGGCGCTCGGCCACCCAGAATTCCTGGACCGCCTCGTACAGCGTCACCAGGTTCTTCTCGAGCAGGATCCGGCCGGCGTAGATGTCGATGAGGCTCTTGATCTCGGGCACGTCAGAGGTTCGCGCTCGGCGGACGATCGGCGCGACCGCCGAATGCCCGCCGATCGAACCACTGTCAGGTGCCCGTGTTGTCATGGGGTGCACAGTAGTCGGCCCGCGTACCGATAGGCTTATCGGTGTGTCGCACATCCAGCTCCCCCACATACCGGCATGGTCCGGAAACCATGGCCGGTGTCTCGGCCGGTGGGGGCGCTGGTGACCGTGCAACGTGACGAGTGGGAGGGTCGCTGGACCGATGCCGGCCCCGCGGCGAGTCCGGGATTCGCCCCTGTGCCCCGCCCGGAGGCGGCGGTGGAACCGCCGGTCGTCCCACTGCTGAACATCGCCAATGTGCTGACGGTGCTGCGCATCCTGATCGTGCCGCTGTTCCTGCTGGCGCTGTTCGCCCACGGTGGGCACGACACCGAGTGGCGCTGGATCGCGGCCGGGCTGTTCGGCGTCGCCGCCATCACCGACCGCATCGACGGGCAACTGGCTCGCAAATACGGCCTGGTCACCGACTTCGGCAAGCTGGCCGACCCGATCGCGGACAAGGCGCTCATCGGGGCCGCGCTCATCGGATTGTCGATGCTGCACGATCTGCCCTGGTGGATCACGATCGTCATCGTGGCCCGCGAACTGGGCGTGACGCTGCTGCGGCTGGCGGTGGTCCGGCGCGGTGTGATTCCCGCGGGCCGGGGCGGCAAGCTCAAGACGCTGGTCCAGTCCGTAGCCATTGCCGTGCTGTTGCTGCCTCTCTCCGGCGGATTCGCTTCGGCCGGAATGGACTTGATGTACGTGGCCGTCGCACTGACGGTGATCACCGGTCTCGACTACGTCGTGCAAGCGGCCCGCCTCTGGTTCGGGTCGCCGGGCGGCAGCCGTGCGGCCTGACGTCGAGGCCGCGCTGTCCCGCGTAGCGACCGCTCCGCCCATTCCGCCCGACCCGCTCGTCACCTCGGCGCCCGCCGCCGAACTGGTGGCGGCGCTCGCCGCCGCCGGTCAGACCGTGGCCACCGCGGAATCGCTGACCGCGGGACTGCTCAGCGCCGCCATCGCGGGAATTCCGGGCGCCAGCACGGTGTTGCGGGGTGGACTGATCGTGTACGCCACCGACCTCAAGCAGTCGCTCGCCGGTGTGAGTGCCGACACCCTGGCAGTCGACGGACCGGTAGCCGCGAGCACGGCCGAACAGCTCGCCGTCGGGGCCCGCCACCGCTGCGGAGCGGACTGGGGAATCGGGCTCACCGGAGTCGCCGGACCCGAACCACAGGACGGGCGACCGGTCGGCACGGTATTCCTTGGTATAGCGGGTCCGGAGTCCACCGAGGTACTTCGGTTGAAGTTGTCGGGGGACCGGTGGACGATCAGGGTGGGCGCGGTTCGCGCCGCGGTCACCGAGCTCGTCCGCATCGTCAGGGACGAGTGACGAGGCCGGGAACGCGCGGCCGACGCCGGACGTTGTCCAGTCAAACGCTGGGTCCGGCGAGACGAGTGTGAGGAGAACGAGATGACGCTGCTGCGAGAAGCCATCGGGGAAAGCCTGCGGCGCGCTCGGGTTGCCCAGAGCCGGACGCTGCGTGAGGTCTCCACCTCCGCGCGCGTGAGTCTGGGGTACCTGTCGGAGGTCGAGCGCGGCCGCAAGGAGGCGTCCAGTGAGCTGCTGGCCGCCATCTGCCAGGCGCTGGACGTGCCACTGGCGCAGGTGCTCTTCGACGTGAGTTCCAGCATGGCCGACGCCGACAAGGCCACCGCGCTGGCCGCCGACAAGGCCACCGCGGGGGTGGGAGCCGGCAAAGTGCCCGCCAAAGCCGGGCTCGCCAAGGTTACCCCGCGGGGTGGTGATGGCGACGTGGCCCTGGCCGCGGATGGAACTTTCGGGCCCCGCATTGTGATTCCGGCCCCGAAGTCGGATCGTCTGGTGCTGGTGGCTGCCAAGTGACCACTGTGCTGTGGAGCCGAAAGGGATAAATTCTCTGTAGGCTTCGTGCCGGAGACGTCGTGCTGTTGCCGAAGTCTCCGGAACGGCCGTTGCACAGTGGAGATAGGGACAACAGGGGTGCGCGACGGTCGCGCACTACTGTCGCGCTACGGGGCGCGGCACGTCATATGGAGGCGGGATCAATCGATGGCTAATCCGTTCGTGAAGGCCTGGAAGTACCTGATGGCCCTCTTCGATTCGAAGATCGAGGAGCATGCGGATCCGAAGGTTCAGATCCAGCAGGCCATCGAGGAAGCCCAGCGCCAGCATCAGGCCCTCTCGCAGCAGGCCGCGTCGGTGATCGGCAACCAGCGCCAGCTGGAGATGAAGCTCAACCGCCAGCTGGACGAGGTCGAGAAGCTCAATGCCAATGCGCGCCAGGCGGTTATGCTGGCCGACCAGGCCAGTGGCGCCGGTGACACCGAGAAGGCCATCCAATACACCAATGCCGCTGAGGCTTTCGCCGCCCAGCTGGTGACCGCCGAACAGTCCGTCGAGGATCTGAAGGTGCTGCACGACCAGTCGCTGCAGGCCGCCGCCCAGGCCAAGAAGGCGGTCGAGCAGAACGCCATGCTGCTGCAGCAGAAGGTCGCCGAGCGCACCAAGCTGCTCTCGCAGCTGGAGCAGGCCAAGATGCAGGAGCAGGTCTCGGCCTCGCTGCAGCAGATGGACTCCACCCTGTCGGCCCCCGGCGCCGTCCCCAGCCTGGATGCGGTGCGCGAGAAGATCGAACGTCGCTACGCCAACGCGCTCGGTGCCGCCGAGCTGGCGGGCAACTCGGTCCAGGGCCGCATGCTCGAGGTCCAGCAGGCCAGCGTTCAGATGGCGGGCCACAACCGCCTCGAGCAGATCCGCGCCTCCATGCGCGGCGACTCGCTGCCCGCCGGTGGCGCCCAGCAGCAGATCCAGCAGGGTCAGCCCGCGCAGCCGGCCGCCCAGCCCAACTTCAACAAGGGCCAGGCCGCCCAGCAGTAACTGCTGCGCGAAAGGTAGTGCACGATGGGGAGATCGCGGGCCGACAACAGTCCCGCGACCTCCCCTGCCCGTTTTCTGCGCCGTACCCGCGCCAAAACCTCCGACCCCATCCCGGGTTTCCCCTCCCCGTTCCCGCCGCCCGCAAACCCGCAGCCTCCCGCGCACTCCGAAACCGCCGGGCCTGAAACAGCTTCCGCACCGCCTATGAGCGCTGTCCCAGTGCCGGAGCACAATCCGCCCCACTCGACCGGTTTCGACGGCCACTCCGCCCGCACCGATGCAGCACGGCCGTCCACCGCCGCGAATCGGACCGTCCCCGGCGCGACGCCACCTCCGGCGTGTGCGCCGTCGACGTCGCCGCCCGGCTTCGAAACGAGCACGGCTCGGCCAGGTTTCGCGAGCCGTTCCGCCCAGCGTGGTCGGACCGGGAGCGCTGCAGCCGAAGTCGGCCGTCAGCCGGACGGCGCGCAGCCTGCCTTCGGGGCGGGCAGGTCAGGGGCCGGGCCCGGTCCGGCCGGAAGCGGCCGGGGGAAGCGGGCGCGGCGGGAGCGGGCCACCGAGGCGGTGCGAGACGTGTTGGCGCCCACCGGGTTCGAGCCCGAGGAGTTGGCGCAGCGACTGCCGGATACCTTGCGGGGTGTGGGGGAGCAGGCGTTGGTGGCCGTTCGGAAGTGGGCGGATCCGCGGGAGCGTGAGTTGAGGAAGCGGCGTCGGGCACGGCGTCGGAGTTTCCGGCTGGGAACGGCTTCGGGGTTGACGACGGCCGGAACTATTGGACTGGTGCTGATTTCGGCACCGGCGTGGGCGGTGGTCGTGGTCGGTGGTGGTGCGGTGGCGCTGGTTACCGGGACCGCGGTGACGGCCCGGCGGTATCTGGAGATGCGCCGGGAACCGCTGCCGCAGGCCGCTTTCGTTCCTCGGAAGCTGCCGCCGATCCGGTCCGCGGCGCGGGCGTCGATCGCCCGATTGGTCCGGGCCGAGCGGGCACTGCACGGACTGCACTCGCAGATCGCACGGACGGGCAGGCTTCCGGAGGACGATCTCAACGACACCCTGGAAACAGCCGCATCGGGGGCCGCCGCACTGCACGCGCTGGCCCAGGACGTCGTCGCCATGGAGCGGGCCGCCGGTGCGCTCGGCGCGAATTCGCCACTGGGCGAGCACGTCCAGGCCGTCTCCATCCGGCTCGACGGCGGAGTCGTCGAATTCGAGGGCATGGTCGCGGCCGCGGCCCGGGTGCTGGCTGTCCCCGAGAGCGCAGCCATCGCCGACGATCTCGGCTGGGCCATGGTCGGCCTGCGCGACGCCGCCGAGCGCCTCGACGGCTGGGCCCAGGCCCTCACCGATCTGGCCGACCAGCGCTTCCGCGCCAATCCCTGACCTGTCCGCATCGCTGCGAACCGGGCCTCCCCCGGGGCGTGGCTCGGGCAGTTGCAGGTCGGTGGGCTGCCGCCACGCGAACGCGGCCTACTGGCCCGGCCGGGGGACTCGGGGAGAACCCTGATCTGTCCCGGATTTCGGTGCTGACCTGGTGATTTTCTCAGGTTGGCGACGCAGTATGGATGGTGTCGGATCGCGCGGACGGCGGTTCGGAGACTAGGGAGGTTAGGAATGTTCTGGAAGATTCTCGGCGTCGTCGTCCTCGTGTGGATCGCCTTCGCGGTGCTCGGATGGCTGATCAAGGCGCTGTTCCCGATTCTGCTGGTGAGCGCCATCATCTTCGGTCTGTACGTGCTGTACAAGGCGGTGTCGGGCTCGAAGGACAAGTCGCCGCTGAGCAAGTTCTGATCGGTCGAAACTTTCGGACCGTCCGCCCGGGTAGCCGGGGCGGGCGGTCCTTCTTTCGTATGATCGCAGCATGGCTACTGCTGTCGTTGCCACCGCTTATGGTGGACCGGAAGTCTTGTCGCTGGTCGAGGTCGAGGTGCCCGATCCGGGGCCGGGTGAGGTCAGCATCGCGGTGCGGGCCGCCGGGGTGAATCCCTTCGACTACAAGCTCTACAGCGGTGCGTTCGGCACCGATCCCAGCAAGCTCCCGCTCCGGCTGGGCCTGGAGGTGGCCGGAGTGGTCACCGCGGTGGGTCCCGATGCCGAGGGGCCGGCCGGGCCGATCTCGGTCGGTGACGAGGTGATCGCGCCGGTAGGTGGCGGCTACGCCACCGCCGTCACCGTGCCGGCCGCCCGGGCCGTGCCCAAACCCGCGGATGTGGATTGGAAACATGCGGCCGGTGTGCTCAGCGTCGGCGGGACCGCGGTGCATCTGCTCGCCGCGACCGGCGTCGGGCCGGGGGACACCGTACTGATCCACGGCGCCGCGGGCAGTGTCGGCGCGCTGGCCGCGCAATTGGCGGTGGCGCGGGGCGCGCGGGTGATCGGCACGGCCTCGCCGAGCCGGCATGAACGCTTGCGCGCCTACGGTGTCGAGCCGGTCGCATACGGCCCCGGACTGGCTGATCGCGTCAAGGCGTTGGCTCCCAACGGAATCGACGTGGCCCTCGACACGGTGGCCACCGAGGAAGCGGTCGACGTCTCTTTGGAACTGGTGGCAGATCGGAGCCGGATCGCGACCATCGTGGCGTTCGATCGGGCGGCCGCGGAGGGGTTCAAGGCCCTCGGTATGGGTCCCGGGGGCGATCCGGGCACCGAGATCCGCGGCAATGCCTGGCGTGAGTTGCTGCCGCTATTGTCCACGGGCAAGCTGGATTTGGCGATCGCCAAGACGTTCCCGCTGTCGGAGGCGGCTGCGGCGCACGAGTTCGTCATCGAGGGGCACGCGGGTGGAAAGGTCATTCTGCTGCCCTGAACCGGGCCGCATCGATTTGGCGAAACGTCCCATATGAGTGACCCACACGGCATATGTTGTTGCCCACAACATATGCCGTGTGTGCGGTCGCAACCCAGTGACCGCCGCGTGAAAGGTCACCCTGATGAGGACGAAAAGCGCGCTCCCGCCGACGAAGTCCGGACGCCGACGGGGCTATGCCGCCGCCGCGCTCGCACTGTCCGGCCTGCTCACCCTCACCGCCTGCGGGTCCAATTCCAGCAGTACGACCTCCTCGTCGAACGCGCCATCGGGCGGCGGCGCCAATGGGACGGTCGGGGTCATCCTCCCCGAGACCGCCACCTCGGCCCGCTGGGAATCCTTCGACAAGCCGCTGCTGCAGAAAGCCTTGAACGAAGCCGGATTCGACGCCGACGTGCAGAACGCGCAGGGCGATGTCCAGAAGTTCTCCACCCTCGCCGACGGCATGATCGCCAAGGGCGTGAAGGTGCTGCTCATCGCCTCCATCAACAGCGAGGTGGGCAGCGCGGTCGCGGCCAAGGCCAAGCAGGCCGGCATTCCGACCATCGACTACGACCGCCTCAACCTCGGCGGATCCTCCGACTACTACGTGTCTTTCGACAATGTGAAGGTCGGCGCCCTGCAGGGCCAGGGGCTGGCCACCGCGCTGAAGGACAAGCCGGGCGCGCAGGTCGTCGAGATCGAAGGCGCGCCGACCGACAACAACGCCACCCTGTTCCACCAGGGGCAGGAGCAGGTGCTCCAGCCCCTGTACGACTCGGGCGCGCTGAAACTGGTGCGCAGCCAGGCCATCGACGACTGGAACAACCAGAAGGGCGGCACCACCTTCGAGCAGATCCTCACCGGCGCCAACGGCAAGGTCGACGGCGTCGTCGCCGCCAATGACGGCCTGGCCGGTGCGGTGATCACGGTGCTGAAGAAGAACGGCCTCAACGGCAAGGTGCCGGTGACCGGTCAGGACGCCACCGTGGACGGTCTCAAGGCGGTGCTGCGCGGGGACCAGTACATGACCGTGTTCAAGCCCATCAAGGACGAGGCCGAGAACGCCGCGAAACTCGCTGTGGCCCTGGCCAAGGGCGACAAGGCCGCGGCGGATGCCCTGGCGCAGGGCGTGAGTCAGGATCCCAAGGGGAAGCGCGATGTGAAATCGGTGCTGCTGCAACCGCAGTTGATCACCAAGGCAGAGGTCAAGCAGGTGGTGGACTCGGGCTTCGTGAAGTCCTCCGACGTCTGCTCGGGCGACGTGAAGTCCGCCTGCACCGAACTCGGCATCGCCTGAGGGTCGAGAGACATGAGTGAGCCGCTGCTCCAGATCACCGGCCTGAACAAGAGTTTCGGACCGGTGCACGTGCTGCACGACGTGGACCTCACCGTGCCGGCGGGAGAGGTCACCGCACTCGTCGGCGACAATGGCGCGGGCAAATCCACGCTGGTGAAATGTGTTGCCGGAATCCACGCCGCCGACTCCGGCGAAGTGCGATTCCGCGGCGAACCCGTACACCTGCGTGGCGCCAAGGACGCGGCGGCGCTCGGCATCGAGGTCGTCTACCAGGACCTGGCCCTGGCCGACAACCTCGACATCGTGGCCAATATGTTCCTCGGCCGGGAGCGCGGCAAGCCGTGGCTGCTGGACGAGGCGAGCATGGAGGAGGCGGCGCGGCGCACCCTGGCCTCGTTGGGGGTGCGCACCGTGAAATCGGTGCGCACCCCGGTCGCAGCCCTGTCCGGCGGGCAACGCCAGACCGTGGCCATCGCGAAAGCCGTGCTGTGGAACAGCAATCTGGTGCTACTGGACGAACCCACCGCGGCACTCGGGGTAGCGCAGACCCGGCAGGTGCTGGATCTGGTGCGGCGGCTGGCCGAACAGGGGCTGGGGGTGGTGCTGATCAGCCACAACCTGGCCGACGTGTTCGAGGTCGCCGATCGGATCGCGGTGCTGTACCTGGGCCGGATGGCCGCGCAGGTGCGGACCGCCGATGTCACCACCGGCCAGGTGGTGGAGTTGATCACCGCCGGACGTTCCGGCGATCTGGGCTTGGCGCGGCCGGAAGCCGCGGTGCTGTGAGGAAGCCACTGCTATGACCAATGTTTCGGAATCGGCGGCGGCCGAACCGGGTACCGCCATCACCGACTTCGGGATCGACACCACGACGCGGTCGACGCGAGAAGCCGTGCGCGACTACGCGGCCCGGCTGCGCGCCGGAGATATCGGGTCCCTACCCGCGATCCTGGGCCTGATCGCGCTGGTGGTGCTGTTCTCGCTGATGTCGGATGTGTTCTTCTCGCTCAACAATATTGCGAACCTGCTGGCGCAGGGGGCGGGGCAGACGATCATCGCCATCGGGATCGTGTTCGTGCTGCTGATCGGGGAGATCGATCTGTCGGCGGGCACGGCGTCCGGGGTGGCGGGGGCGGTGCTGGCCATGCACTACGTGGACAACGGGAACCTGTTGACCGGCATGGGATCCACGGTGTTCTTCGTGTTCAACGCCATGCTGGTGCTGGCCGCGATCCTGGCGGGGCTGCTGCGGATCTGGCCGGGCGTGGCGTTCTCGGTGCTGGGAATCATACTGACGGTCATCGGGTTTCAGGCGAATCCGTGGATCGAGATGCTGCTCGCGGTGTGCGTGGGCGCGGCCATCGGATGCATCACCGGGTTCCTGATCGCGAAGATCGGGATGCCGTCGTTCGTGGTGACGCTGGCGCTGTTCCTGGCGTGGCAGGGGGTGATCCTGCAGCTCATCGGTGAGGGCGGGGTGCTGGGGATCAATTCGTCGCACGTGCTCAATGCGGTGGCGAACGGGAACCTGTCCACGGCCGCGAGCTGGGTGCTGTGCGTGGTGGCGGCCGGTGGGTATGCGGCGGTCACGCTGGGCGGGCATCTGCGGCGGCGGCGTCGCGGGCTGGTCACGTCCCCGACACCGCTGGTGGTCGCGAAAGTGGTGGCGCTCAGCGGGTTCGCGATCGTGGTGACGGCGTTGCTCACCGTGAATCGTTCACCCAGCAAGCTGATCGTGATCTCCGGTGTGCCGTATGTGGTTCCGATCGTGCTGGTGCTGCTGGTCGCGGGGACCTATGTGCTGACCCGTACCACCTACGGCCGTCACATCTATGCCGTCGGCGGGAACCTGGAGGCGGCCCGGCGCGCGGGCATCAATGTAACCCAGTTGCGGGCAAGTGTTTTCGTCATCTGCTCGGCCTGCGCGGCGATCGGCGCCATCGTCTACTCCTCGAAGGTCGGTTCGGTCGATCCGCAGGCGGGCGGGCTCAACACCCTGCTGTTCGCGGTCGGCGCGGCGGTCATCGGCGGCACCTCCCTGTTCGGCGGCCGGGGCCGGGTGGCCGACGCGGTGATCGGCGGTGCGGTGCTGGCCGTGGTCTCGAACGGCCTGGGCCTGCTGCGGCAGCCCGCGGCGGTGGTGTCCATCGTGACCGGGCTGGTGCTGCTGCTCGCCGCGACCGTCGACGCACTCTCCAGACGCCGCGTGGCGATAACGGGCCGCTGAGCGTGGCGATTACAGGTTGTTGAGCCGCGCAATGGTATTACCGAGTCCATGACCGTCGCCCGACCGGACGAGGTGCGCCGATTCAACCGGTCGAGCCTCCTGCGGCTGCTACACATCGGAGGCCCCGCCACCCGGGCGGCGCTGGCGGTCGAGCTCGGGCTCAATCGGTCCACCATCAAAATGCTCGTCGACGGGCTCGCCGAGGACGGGGTGGTGGAGGAGAAGGTGCCGCGGCTGGCGCGCGGCGCCGGGCGGCCCTCGCTGCTGGTGCTGCCGCAACCACAGGCGGCGGTGGTGCTGGCGGTGGATGTGCAGGCCGAGCACGTGGGGATCGCGCTGGTCGGCTTCGGCGGGCAGGTCATGGGGCGCAACAGCTGGAATCTGCGTGGGCGGCAACGGGAACCGGACGAGGTGATCACCCACGTCGCGGAATCGGCGGCCATGCTCGCGGAGGATCTGGGCATGCGGCCGGTGGCGGCCGGCGTCTGTGTTCCCGGCGTGGTGCGGCGCGCGGACGGCCTGGTGCACAATGCCGCCAACCTGCGCTGGGGTGAGGTGGCGCTGGGGCAGCGGCTGCACGCGGTGCTGGACGTGCCCGTCACCGTCGGCAACGACGCCGAATTCGGCGCGCTCGCAGAGCATGTCAGGGGTGTCGGGCGTGCGGCCGCCGATGCGGTCTTCGTCTCGGCCGATGTCGGGGTCGGCGGCGGGCTCATCGCTCAGCGTGCGCTGTTGCGCGGATCCGCAGGGTATCTCGGCGAGATCGGCCATATGACGGTGCGGCCCGGCGGACGAAAGTGTTACTGCGGCAACGAAGGCTGCTGGGAGACCGAGGTGGGTGAGGCGGCGCTGTGCCGCGCCCTCGGCATGCCCGAGCACGGCCCGCGCGGGGCGATCGTCGCCGAACTCCGTGAGCTGCAGGGTGATTGGGAAGTCCGGCTCGACGGCTATCTCGAATGGATGACCCTGGGCCTGGTCAACGTGGTCAATATCCTTGGGCCCGAACTGGTGGTGCTCGGCGACCTCTTCACCGCGCTCCCGGAACCGGCCATCGACCGGGTCCGCGACCAGGTCCACCGACGCAGCATGGTGAGCCGTGCTTTCGGCGGGGTTCGTATCGACAAGTCACGTCTGGGGCCGGATCTGAAGCTGCTCGGGGCGGCGGAAGCGGCCTTCGAGGGCGTGCTCGCCATGCTGTGACGCCCCGCGTGGCGGTGGGGTGCGAAGTTCGCGTCGGCCATGGGTCGCGGCTGGTGTTCAATGCAGGATATGGAGCAGCTTCCCGAGGACTGGCAGCGCGGGATCGTCATCGCCGCGCATCCCGATGACATCGAATACGGTGCGGCCGCCGCGGTCGCGCGCTGGACCAGGCAGGGCAAGGACATTCGCTACGTACTGGTCAGCAGTGGCGAGGCGGGGATCGCGGGGCTGCCGCCGGCCGAGTGCGGGCCGCTGCGGGAGGACGAGGAGCGGGCCTCGGCCAAGATCGTCGGCGTCAGCGAGGTGGAATTCCTCGGTCACCCGGACGGGCGGATCGAGGAATCCCTGGCGCTGCGCCGGGATCTGGCCGCCGCCATCCGCCGCCACCGCCCGGACATGGTGGTGCTGTTCAACTTCGGCGACACCTGGGCCCGCGGCTACCCCAACTCCGCCGACCACCGCGCCGTCGGCCGCGCCGCCCTGGACGCCGTGTCCGACGCGGGCAACGAATGGATCCACCCCGAACTCGCCGAGCTGCCCGCCTGGTCGCCGCGCTGGGCCGCCGTGTACGGCGTTCCGGACGGCGGCCACGGGCTGGACGTCACCGACACGTTCGAGACCGCCGTCGAATCCCTCACCGCCCACCGCCGCTACCTCGAGGCCCTCGGCCCCGAGCCGGCCGAAACCCAGGCCCGCGCCGTCCTGGAAATGACCGCCGGCCCGAAGGAAGGCGTCCCCGGTGCCCACACCCTGACCTTCGAGCTCTACCACTTCGCAGGCTGAGCAGGCTGAGCAGGGTCGCGGTCGATGCCACCGCGACAATTGATTTCGCAAGCCTCCGGGTAACTCCGGGGGTACCCCCGAAATAGGTGATGATTCGGACCGCCGGTACGCGTGCCCGACGTGGACGGCTCTCATCCGTGCGCTGGAGTGGCGGGGAGGCGGGGGAGCCCGCCGGTACGCGTGCCCGACGTTGACGGCTCTCATCCGTGCGCTGGAGTCGCGGGGAGGCGGGGGAGCGGGGTGTGGCACCCTGGGGCCGTGCGAGTAGCGGTGGTGGCCGGGCCTGATCCGGGGCATGCCTTTCCGGCGATTGCGTTGTGTCAGCGGTTGCTGGCGGCTGGCGATGAGCCGGTGCTGTTCACCAGCCCGCGGTGGTTCGACGCGGCCCGTGAGGCCGGGATCGGGGTGCGGCGGCTCAAGGGCCTCGCACCCCGGGCCGAGGACGACGACAGTGACGCGGGCGCCAAAGTTCATCAACGGGCCGCGCATATTTCGACCGAGATCCTGCCCGATCTGAGCGCCATGCTGCCGGAACTGGTGGTGTCGGACGTGCTCACCGTCGGGGGCGGGATGGCGGCGGAGCGGCTGCGGCTGCCCTGGGTGGAACTGTCACCGCACCCGCTGTACCTGCCGTCGAAGGGCTTGCCGCCCATCGGGAGTGGGCTCGCCGCGGGGGAGGGCATGCGCGGGCGCGCCCGGGATTCGGTGCTGCGCGGGCTGACGTCGCGGGCCATCCGGCGTGGGGAACTGCAGCGTGAGCAGGCCCGTGCGAGTATCGGCCTGCCACCCGAGGACCCGGGCCCGACCGCCCGCCTGGTCGCCACCCTGCCCGCCCTCGAGGTGCCGCGCCCCGACTGGCCGGACAATGCGCACCTGGTCGGCCCGCTGCTCTGGGAGCCGACCGATCACATCCTGGATCTACCGCCCGGTGACGAACCCTTGATCATGGTCGCCCCCTCGACCGCCCAGACCGGCACCGCGGGCCTGGCCGACATCGCCCTCGAGGCCCTCGAAGGTGCGGGCGTCCGGGTCGCCGTCTCCATGCTCGACACCCCGCCCGCCGACCTCCCGCCCTGGGCCACAGCAGGTTTGGGCCGCCAGGACGAGATCCTGCGCCACGCCTCGGTCGTGATCGGCGGCGGCGGCCACGGCCTGCTCGCCAAAACTCTGCTGGCCGGCGTCCCCATCGTCACCGTCCCCGGCGGCGGCGACCAGTGGGAACTCGCCAATCGCGCCGCCCGCCAGGGCAGTTCCATCCTGGTCCGCCCCGTTACCCCCGAATCCATCCGAGACGCCGTCAAACGCATCCTCGACGACGCCTCCTACACCGACGCCGCCCACTCCGCGGCCACCGGCATCACCGTGGTAACCGACCCGGTCGAAATCTGCCACGCCGCCGTCGAATCCCCACCCGCCGCCTGACTTTCGGTTGCGACGCCGGTTGGAAGTTCCGGCATCCCCTGCGGCCTGATCTGTCGGACCTGTCCTGGATAACGCGGCGGTCGAACCCATGCCTGCCGTCATGACTTTCGGTGATGACGCGGAACAGTCGTGCCCGCCGCTGTGGCCCACTCGATCGCCACGGAGGCGCCCGGCACAGTCGAGATCCGGCTCGTCGCCGCAACAATTGTTTCGGGTGTTCGTCCTTTCGGCCAGCCATCGCGAGGCGGTCGTCGGAGGCGGTGGCTGGGTTTGGCTCGGGCGCGGGGCGGTGGCGTAGGCTCGCGGCCGTGCGGTTGACGGAGTTCCAGGAGCTGTTGCATAGCGAGTTCGGGACGGCGCGGGGAGACGTGCTGCTGACCGATCATGTACTGCCGTCCATGGGGCGGACGGGCGCCCAGGCCATCGAGGCGGGGGTGGATCCCCGCGACGTGTGGCGGGCGCTGTGCGCGGAATTCGACGTGCCGAAGTCGCGATGGTGATCGGATCCGCGTGAGGCTGCGGCTGCCCCCGCGCGTGGCGGAGCTGCTCGGGCCGAACCCAGCGTGGTCGGACGATCACGAGGGGCGCAGTGGCGGGGTCGTCCGGGCCAATGGCACGTATTGGGTCAAGCGTGGTGCGGTCGCGGTGGCGGAGTTTCCGCGGTATCGGTGGCTGGCGGAGCGGTCGATGGCGGTGCCGGAGATTGCGGTCTTCGAGGACGACATGCTGGTGCTCGTCGATGCGGGAGTGCCGAGTGTGGCTTCGGTGCAGCCGGATTCGCCGGGCGCGTTGATGGGCGAGACATTGCGGCGGTTGCACGCACTGCCGGTGGCGGGCTGTCCGTTCGATGCCCGGCTCGACATCACCCTGGCGGAGGCGTATCGGCTGCTTGTCGAGGGGCTGGTCGACGTCGACGATTTCGATGAGGACAATCTCGGGCGGACGGCAGAGCAGGTGTACGAACAGCTGGTCGCCGAACGGCCCGACACCGAGGATCTCGTTGTGGCGCATGGTGATTACACGCCGTCGAATGTGCTGGCGGGCGGGATTCTCATCGACGTGGGCCGGCTGGGGGTCGCGGACCGCTACCGCGATCTGGCGTTGGCCGCGCGGGATCTCGCCGATGATTTCGGTGTCGGCGAGGTGGAGGCATTCTTCGCCGCCTACAGCCTGCCCGATCCCGATCCGGCGCGGCTGGCCTACTACCGTCTGCTCGACGAATTGTTCTGAGCCGCAGCGGGTTCGCCTACTCCGCCTGCGTCTTCCTCGCGTAGTGCCGGGTGGCCTTGGCGCGGTTGCCGCAGGCCGCCATGGAATGCCAGCGGCGGGTGCCGTTCTTCGAGGTGTCCAGGAAGTACAGGATGCACTGCGGATGCGCGCACTGCTTGATGCGGTCCGGGGTGCTCGCCAGCAGGTGGAGCAGGTTGTCGGCGGCGAGCCAGCCGGGTAGCCAGACCGGCTCGGCGACCTCGGGGAGCGCGGCCGGGCCGTCCGGGGTGAGGGAACGGCGGATGCGGCCGTGCGCCAGGACGGTATTGAGGTCGTCGGCGGTCTCGCCGCGGACCGCACGCAGGATCGCCTCCCGGGTCGTCACGAGCGCGTGCAGCGTCGCCTCGTCGGCGGGCAGGTCGAGGTCGTTGCCGGCCAGCCACTCCCGCAGCCCGGACACGTCGGTGAGCAGGTCCTGGGGTCCGCTCGCCGCGATCCAGCGGGTGTTGAGCAGGTCCAGGGCGAGCGGTTCACCGAGGTGGGGGCGTGGTTCTGGCATGCCTGAGGGTAACCGCCGTAGTGCGCGCATCGGCCCGACGACTCCTTTCTAACCGGCAAAACCAACTATAGGGGTTGACGGCAGGTGTGTGCCGCCGCTAGCTTCTAACCTGTCAAATGAACTACGATGGTTATATCGTCCGAAGGGGGTCTCCATGACCGCACCTGTTCTCGCCACCGGGCACATCGGCCTCAATGTCACCGACCTCGACCGCTCGGTGGACTTCTACCGCAGCGCGCTCGGCTTCGAACAGCTCGGCGCCGGCGGCGAGGGCGCCCAGCGCTTCGCCTTCCTGGGCCGCGACGGCAAACTCCAGGTCACCCTCTGGCAGCAGAGTGGCGGCGAGTTCTCCGCCGAAACTCCCGGCCTGCACCACCTCTCGTTCCAGGTCGACACCATCGACCAGGTCCGTGAGATGGAATCCGCGCTGAAGGCCCGGAATGTCGCCTTCGCCCACGACGGCGTGGTCGCCCACGGTGAGGGCGCCTCCTCCGGCGGCATCTTCTTCACCGACCCCGACGGCATCCGCCTCGAGATCTACGCCCCCTCCGGTGCCGACCACGCCCCCGCCCCCTCGGGCGCCGCCCCCACCTGCGGCTTCTTCTGATCCGGAATACCGCCACCAGCACCAGAATTCACCCGAGAAGACCGGTCACCTCCGCAGGCGGCCCGATGGGAGCTCACATGAACGCCGTCTCGACACGCGATGCGCACCACGACGGGAAGGCATGGGCCACAAAGAAGCCCGGTGCGCCGGCCGGCGAGCCCGGATCGAAGGGTAGTGCCGTGGCGGCGAGCGGGATCGGCTATCACCCTGGGGAATTGGTCGTGCAGCGACGCATGGGGCAGGAGGATATTGCTCAACGGGTCGGGCGGATGATTCGCGCCGATATTCCGGCCGCGGCGGCGGAATTCCTGGCGGAGCAGCCGATGATCGTGGTGGCTGCCGCCGATGACGGTGGGCGGATGTGGGCGGGTCAGTTGGTTGGGCCGCCCGGGTTCGTGCATGCGTCCGGTGAGCGGGCCATCGAGGTCGAGGCGCGGCCGGTGGCCGGTGACCCGCTCGCTGAAACACTGCACACCGCACGGCATGTCGGCATGATCGCGTTGCAGCCGCAACTGCGGCGGCGGATGCGCGTCAATGGTGTGATCGCACCCACCGCGACCGGGCTGCACATCGATACCGAGCAGGTGTATTCGAACTGCCCGAAGTACATCTCCCGCCGTGGCATCGAGGAGTGGGCGACGGGCGGGGCTCCGACGGTGCGCCGGGCCAGCGCGCTGGACGAGTCCCAGCGGCAGCTCATCGCCCGCGCCGACGCGTTCTTCGTCGCATCCGCCGATGTCGACGGCAACGCCGACGCCTCTCATCGCGGCGGCAATCCCGGCTTCCTGCAGGTCCTTTCCCCGACCCGCCTGCGCTGGCCCGATTACCGTGGCAACTCCATGTTCATGACTCTCGGCAATATCGCCGCCGACCCGCGTTGCGGCCTCCTGATTCCCGACTGGCGCACCGGCGCCACCCTGCAACTCACCGGGACCGCCGAGATCACCTGGGAGGAAGCCGCTTTCACCGCCGGTGCCCAATGCGCCATCGACTTCACCCTCACCGAAGTCGTCGAAATCACGGACGCCACACCCTTGCGCTGGGGTGAACCCGAGCTGTCCCCGACCAACCCTTAGCCAATACCGTGCGCATCCGCCCTCCATGTGCCCTGGCAATTTCGTCCTCGGTGATCGACTCCGCCGATATCCAGCGGCCTTACATCCGTCCATCCCTCACTCCCTGCCGCGTCCCGGCAAGGTGCCCAGCCCACTCCACACCCGAATCGAAAGGTCTCCTTCATGCGTCCTCCGCTACCTCCGTTCGGCCTGGAATCCGCCAAGTTCAAAGTCCGCGCGGCCGAAAATGCCTGGAACACGCGCGATCCCGAGACAGTCGCCCAGGCCTACACCGAGGACTCGGTCTGGCGTAACCGCGACGAATTCCTCACCGGCCGCGCCGAAATCGTCGACTTCCTGAAGCACAAGTGGGCCAAGGAGAACGGCTACGCCCTGCGCAAGGACCTGTGGTCCTTCACGGAGAACCGCATCGCCGTCCGCTTCCAATACGAATGGCACGACGACGAGGGCCAGTGGCACCGCAGCTACGGCAACGAGCTCTGGGAATTCGCCCCCGACGGCCGCATGTCCCGCCGCGAGGCCAGCATCAACGACGTCCCCATCGCCGAGTCCGACCGCCGCATCTTCGGCCCCCGCACCCCCGAAGAGGACGCCCTGGGCTTCCCCCTCCGGTGACAACAAGGATCAGGGAGCTCTCACGGGGGAATTCGCCCGAATTCCCCCGTGAGAGCTCCCTGATCTTGATTTCCCGGTCAGGCGACCGTCGCGGGCTCGGGCGGGACGAGGACGGGGTTCTCGGAGGTGGGGTGGGATGCGTGGTTGTAGAGGGCGAAAACGACTGCGGCTGCGATGATTCCGAAGACGCCCGCCGTGAGCGTCGCCGAGTTCAGGCCGTCCACGAAGCCGTGAGTCATCGGGTGCGCATCGCTCGCGTTGCGGAAGACGGTGCCCAGCACCGCGACTCCCAGCGCCAGGCCCAGCTGCCGCGCGGTGTTGATCGCACCGGCGGCGGTGCCGCTCTGGCGTGGCGGGACCGCGGCCATGCCTACCGCCATCAGCGGCGGAGCCATCACGCCCACGCCGACACCGATCACCAGGAAGCCGGGAATGGCGGTGGTCCAGGATGATCCGGAGCCGATGAGGGTCAGCAGGGAGCTGCCCGCGCCGATCGCCAGCAGGCCGCCGCCGATCGTCCACTTCGGCGCCACCTCGTGCAGGAACCGGCCGAAGATGCCCGAGGTCAGGAAGGCGCACACCGACATCGGCAGCATCGACAGCCCGGCCCGCAGCGGGGTCAGGTGCAGGTACTGCTGCAGCCACAGCGATACCAGCGGGCTGGACGCGAAGGCCGCGAAGCTCATGCCGACCGCGGCCATCAGCGTCGCGGTGAAGCCCGCGCTGCGCAGCATGGGCAACGGCAACATCGGTGCCGCACTGCGGGATTCGAGCAGGATGAACGCGACCAGCGCGACCGCGCCGCCGATCAGCGCCACCGCCGCCCCGCGATCACCCCAGCCGTGCTCGCCGCCACGGATGATGCCGTAGGTGACGGCTGTCGCCGCGACGGTGAAGCTCAGCATTCCGCCGACGTCGATGCGCCGGTCCGCGTGCCGCGGCGACGGCCCGAACGCCAAGGCGGACAACATGATCGCGACCGCGGCGATCGGCAGGTTGACGAAGAAGATCCACCGCCACGACAGCAGATCGGTCAGCACGCCGCCCAGCACCACGCCGATACCGGCCGCCGCACCCGACACCGCGCCCCACGCGCTGAAGGCGATGCCGCGATCGCGTCCGGTGTACGTGGCGTGCAGCAGCGACAGCGTGGTGGCCAGCATGGCCGCGCCGCCGATGCCCTGCGCCGCGCGCGCCGCCACCAGCACGCCCGCCGACCCGGCGACGCCGCAGGCCAGGCTGGCCGCCGCGAACAGGGCCAGGCCGATCAGATAGGTGGGTTTCGCGCCGAATCGGTCGGCGAGCGAACCGAGCATGAGCAGCAGTGCGGCCAGCGCCAGCGCGTAGCCGTCGACGACCCATTGCAGCCCGGACAGGCCGGCGCCCAGGTCGGCGGCGATGTCCGGCAGCGCCACATTCACGATGGTGACGTCGATGAGCAGCATCAGTGAGCCCAGGCACGCGGCGAAGAGGGGCAACCACTTCCGCATGAGAACCTCCATAGAACGAACGATCTCGTCTCCAAGCATGGAATAGCCGCTCGTATCCACCTAGTTGTCCAGGTTCATACGGTAGATTCCTCCTATGTTCGAGGAAGAGTTGGATGATTCCTCCGTCCTGGACGTGCTCGACAAACAGATCGTGCACGGCCTGGTCACCGATGCGCGCATCCCGTTCGCACGGTTGGGGGCGATCCTCGGCGTCTCCGAGCAGACGGTGGCGCGGCGGTATCGGTCACTGCGGTCGCGCGGCATGATTCATGTGGCGGGCCAGGTGAACACGGTGCCGCTGGGGCAGCCGCGCTGGGTCATGCGCATCACCTCGACGCCCGCAAAGGCCGTCGCCCTCGCCGAATCCCTCGCGCGGCTACCGGAATTGAGCTGGGTATCACTGCTGACCAGTGGCTTCGAGATCATGTGCGCGGGCCGTACGCGGTCGATCGAGCGGCGGGACGAGTTGCTGCTGCGCATGATTCCGCGCGCCAGCTCGGTGGTCGGGCTGACGGTGCACGAGGTGATGCGGCAGTTTCCGTTCCCCGAGGAGTGGCCCCGCTACGACCGGTTCTTCACCGCGGAGCAGCTGCGTGAGCTCGGCCCGCGGCCGCCGATGTGGGAGCCCGCGGGTCCGGAAACCCAGGTCACGCTGTCGCGCGAGGACGAGGCGATGATGGCCATCCTGGCTCGCGATGGGCGCGCGCCCTACGCGCGGCTGGCGGCCGCCACCGGCTGGAGCGCGACCCGGGTGGCCCGGCGGATGAGCGAGCTCGTCGAGTACGGCGTGCTCTACTTCGACCTCGACTTCGCTTTGCAGCTCATGGGTTACACGTGTCGCGCGGTGCTGTGGATGCGGGTGGATCCGGCGCGGCTGGAGGAGGTGGGCAAGGCCATCTCGGAGCATTCGGAGGTCGCCTATCTGGCGGCGATCACCGGGCCGACCAATCTGACCGCGTCGCTGGTCTGCCGGGACAATGCCCATCTGTATCGCTATGTGACCGAACGGCTCGGCGCGTTGCCCGGCATCCGGGATATCGAGGTGGCGACGGCGCTGCGGGTGTTCAAGCAGTCGCAGACGCTGGTCGACGCGCAGAAGCTCGCGGTGCTGCCCTGATTGCCGAATGCTTGCTACCAGGTCTTTCGCGTGTCGCCCAGCGCGTCACTTGCATCGAACACCTGTTCGTCTAAGCTCGTCGTCGGAACTTGTCGGTGCCGCCCTCTAACGTGGGCGCCAACCACAGCATGAGACACACCCGTTGAGAAGGGGATCAGACGATGGCACCACAGGCTTTCGATCGTGACAAGGCGCTCGAGCTCGCGCTCGCGCAGGTGGAGAAGAGCTTCGGCAAAGGCGCGGTCATGCGTCTGGGCGAGGAGGCGCGTCAGCCCATTTCGGTGATTCCGACCGGCTCCATCGCGCTGGATGTGGCGCTGGGCCTGGGTGGCCTGCCGCGCGGCCGCATCGTCGAGATCTACGGTCCGGAATCCTCGGGTAAGACCACGGTCGCCCTGCACGCGGTCGCCAATGCGCAGGCCGCCGGCGGTGTCGCCGCCTTCATCGACGCCGAGCACGCGCTGGATCCCGACTACGCCCGCAAGCTGGGTGTCGACACCGACGCGCTGCTGGTCTCCCAGCCGGACACCGGTGAGCAGGCCCTCGAAATCGCCGACATGCTGGTGCGTTCCGGCGCCATTGACATCATCGTCATCGACTCCGTCGCCGCCCTGGTGCCGCGCGCCGAGATCGAGGGCGAGATGGGTGACAGCCACGTCGGTCTGCAGGCCCGCCTGATGAGCCAGGCGCTGCGCAAGATGACCAGCGCGCTCAACAACTCCGGCACCACCGCCATCTTCATCAACCAGCTGCGCGAGAAGATCGGCGTCATGTTCGGCTCCCCCGAGACCACCACCGGTGGTAAGGCGCTGAAGTTCTACGCCTCGGTCCGCCTGGACGTCCGCCGTATCGAGACCCTCAAGGACGGTTCGGACGCGGTCGGTAACCGCACCCGCGTGAAGGTCGTCAAGAACAAGGTGAGCCCGCCGTTCAAGCAGGCCGAGTTCGACATCCTCTACGGCATCGGCATCTCCAAGGAGGGCTCGATCATCGACATGGGTGTCGATCAGGGCTTCATCCGCAAGTCCGGCTCCTGGTACACCTACGAGGGCGACCAGCTCGGCCAGGGCAAGGAGAACGCCCGCAAGTTCCTCCTCGAGAACACCGATGTCCGCGACGAGATCGAGAAGAAGATCAAGGAGAAGCTCGGCATCGGCGCGGACGTCACCGCCGAAGAGGCCCCCGCCGACTTCTGATCCATGACTCCTCGGGAACCCGAAGGGCCCCGGCCTGATTCGCCGGGGCCCGCTCGCCTGGAAGCGGTGGAACGCCTCCGCCGCCAACTGGAGTCATCCGCGGCCCGAGCCGCCGGCCGCGCGTCCCGCCCCACCGCTCCCAGGCCCCGAACCCCCGAGCCCGGCCACGACCTCTTCGGCTCCGCCGACCCCTACACCACCGGCGTCGGCACCTGGAACTACGGCCCATCCGCCCCCGCCGCGTCCTATCACCCTGTCCCCGAAGACAATTCGCCGGACACCGATCACTCCACCTGGTGCACCACCGACGACGCGACCGCCACACCCGAGCCGCCCCCGTCGCACCGACCGAAGCTCTCCGAGCTGTCGCGACCACAATCCTCCGATGCGAGCCGAGACCCCGAGCCGCCGGACCATCAACCTGGCAACCCCTCTGCTCAGGCCGCGTCCGCCATCGGCCCCGCGCCTGCCGACGACTCCGCGCCGCATGCCGCCCAGCTGGGCCGGTGCGCCCGGGCCGGAGATGATCCAACGGACAGAGAGAACCCACCCGCGCCGAGCGCGACTCGGGACGGCGAATCGAGTACTACCCGCGCCGAATCCGCCGATCTGGAACCAGTCGGTGCTGGTCGATCGCGGGAGGACAAGCTGCGTGCGGCTCGTGCGGCGCTCGCCGCGGCCACCGCTGCCGCCACCGACTCCGGACAATCCGGTCGAACTAGACGTGAGCGAGCCGTCGGCGGAGCCGCCCGCCGGTCACGGCAGCGGCACGGCGATACCGGGCCCCTCACCGGGACGGATACCGGCACCGACGAGGATCGGTCCGGCAGTGGGGCGGCCGTAGCGGACTACGCGGAGGATGGGGAGGAGGCATTCCCGCAGCGCCGTTCGACGAGTCGGGTCGACGCGCAATCGGATCGGGGGCGCGGTCGGAGGGGAGGGCGCGGGGCGGATTCGATTGTCGGCGAGGACGCTGCTCGCGATCGGCCGGGCGAGGATCGGGGCGCACGGGTGGGCGTGGGTCCGGCGCGATCGTACGATGACGACGAGGGCGATGAGTTCGGTGGTGGTGGTCGGCGGTCGGGGCGGGAAAGGCGCGGGCGGTCGCGGTCGGATTCGGGTGGGGAGCACGGGGAATCGATCGGATCGGCGGGTGGGGGTACCGAGGCGCAGGCGAAAGAGGTGTGTCTGCGGCTGCTGGCCGATCGTGCGCGAAGTCGCTCCGAACTCGCGGATCGGTTGGCCGACAGGGGTTTCAGCGTGCCGGTGGCCAAGCGTGCACTGGACCGGCTCGCCGAGGTCGGACTGATCGATGATGCCGCCTTCGCTCGGCAGTGGGTGCGTTCCCGGCACCTGTACGCGGGGAAAGGGAAGAAGGTGTTGGCGGAGGAGTTGCGCCGCAAGGGAATCGCGCCGGAGCATGCCGAACCAGCCCTGGAATCGGTGACCACCGAGGACGAGGATGCGCGCGCCGCGGAGATGGTCCGCCGCAAGCTGAAGACCTTGTCCCCGGAGGTCGATCGCGACAAAGCCATCGCACGCTTGGTCGCCATGCTGGCCCGGCGTGGCTACAGCCCCGCCACCGCCTTCGGCGTAGTGACCGCCGAACTTGCCACAATGGCAATGCAACGCGGCGAAGCGGACGCCCCCGGCACCGTGCCGCCGCTCCGTTCGAAGCCCGCCGCATCACGCCCCGAATCCGCTTCCGACGACGCGGATTCCGCCACCGACCTGGTCCGGGCCAAACTGCGCACCCTGTCCCCGAGCCTCGACCGTGACACGGCCACTCGCCGCCTGGTCGCCATGCTGGCCCGCCGCGGCTACCAACCGGGCACCGCCTACCAGGTGGTGTCGGCCGAACTGGCCGCCACCGCGACGCCCCGGGCAGCCGAGGAGCCCGGCGACCAGGCCGAGCCATCGGATCCCGTCTCGCACGACGACGAGCACACCCGCGCCACCGAACTGGCCCGCGCCAAACTCCGCACTATGCCCCGAGATCTGGACCGCGAGAAAGCAATTCGCCGCCTGGTCGGCATGCTCGCCCGGCGCGGCATTACTCAATCCACGGCCTACGCCGTGGTGAAGGCTGAATTGGCGGAGGCCGGACGTGGGTAGCGGTCCCGGAGCCGCTGCTGCCGGGACCGGCTACCAGCGGACCATCGGTAGTGGCCGGAGCGGATGGGCGACGGCGTAGGTGAGGGCGCGGCGGGCAAGGTAGGTGTGGAAGCCGAGGTAGGGCAGTTGTCCCACGACCGTGTCGATGTCGGCGCGGGCCAGCGGTCGGTACAGGCGGCCGCGGGTGGCGTCTATGCGATCGGCGATGCGGAAGGTCTCGACCACCCTGTTGTCATTGCGACGGAGGCGGTGGTGGTCGAGCACCATGCGTCGAACCGCGGCGATGTCGGTGATGCCGAACTCGGCCGCGTGTACGTCGGCCAGATCGGCGGAGGGCTCGAGATAGTCCCACGTCTCCGCGGTCCACACGCCCAGGTCGTGGATCGCCCAGGCCAGCGCCGCCGCGTCGGACACCTGCTCACCCAGCAACAAGCCCTGGTAATTGAGGCTGCGCAGCACATGGTTTCGGTAGGCCGGAAGTTGGGTCCCGAGCGCATCGCGATGCTGATCCAGTACCGCGTCCACGATCGGATGGGACGTTTCGACGATCATGCATGAACCCCCGCGTCACTGATCAACTACGTCATGGATGCTACGCGCACGCCATGGGCCGGACCCCGACATCGTGCTGGCGCATGGGGATCGGCGGTGTTGGCCGGCAGCGGAACAGATGGCGATCGAGGGATTCCTCGAGCAGGCATGGGTGACCACGCTCTCCGAATTTCCGTCTCGGGCAGGGTCTCTCGCCGACGGACCCGAACCGGAAGATCGCCGGCATACGGCACCTATACCGACCACTTGATGACCAAGGTGATCACCGCGGCCACCACGCCGAGGGCGAGGGCCGCGGCGCCCCATGTGACGCCGCGGCGCGCCCATGGCCGGTTGTGGTCGAGGGAGAATCGGCCCGGCCCCGTGATCGCCAGCGTCAGCGCGGCAACGGCGAACAGCAGGGCGCCCTCATAGCCCATCAACCCGTGATGCCAGGTCACATTCATCGCGTTGATCATGGTGCCGATGGCGATAGCCGCCCCGAGCGGCGTGAGCAGCCCGAGGAACAGCAGCGCGCCACCGGTGAATTCACACAGCCCCGCCAGCGTGCCGAACACCCGGCCGGGGTGATACCCAAGCTTTTCGAACCCCGCGGTGGTCTGGTGCCAGCCCGCGCCATTGAACCACCCGAACAGTTTCTGGCTGCCGTGCACAAACATCAACCCACCGAAGAACACCCGCAACACCAGCAGCCCCACATCAACCGCACTGGAATCGATATTCTTGGCCGGATCCCTGACGTTGTCATCGGTGACGTTGGTGGTCATGACGTCCCACTTCGTGTGATGAAGCAGGTTGATGAAACAACCTGTCTTCCCATCCCACCGATGAATACGGGCCGGCCACCGAACCGGTTCAATCGCCTGGAAGAGCGAGTCCCGAGACCAATTGCCGTCGCCCGTGCTCACGCCATCACATGTGTGGTCACTGTGACCTGAAACCACCATCGGCCCACTCGGTGAATACGGTGAAGTCCTTGCGCCGCAGCCCTGTCCGAGGGTCCACGCGGTACAGGAGAGCCGAATTGCCGTGCTGCGCTGACACCCACTCCCGGTCATGGTCACGAATCTCGTCGTCGACCCAGATGAAAGGCCGCCCCGCTGCCCACTCGACCACGGTCCGGGTCTTCCAGTGCAATCCGAACCATTCGTCGACCTGCTCATCCGCGCGTTCCGGCCATTCCACCACCGCCAGGTCCGGCAATCCCAGCAGCGGACCGACAACCCGGTTGGCGTCGTGCGTCCACGACGTCGCCCACACCAATTCGCAGGGGAGCGCGGACAGCAGCGGCCCGAGTGCCGGATCGAGTCGTGTCACCAGCGGGTTGGCCGCGTTCCGCCCGGCCGGTACGTCCTTCCCGGGCGGTCCGCCGAACGGCAGTAATGGTCCGTCGATATCGAGAAAGAAGATTGGGTAATGCGGCACGACTACAGATATGAGGGGTTCCACGGGTCGAAAAGAACCGGCTTCGGGATTGCGGCACGGCTGAGGATGCCGCACGTACAGCCTTCAGTGCAGGACGCCACCCGGGCGGCGGGTGGAGAGTGCCCGGCGGGTGTGGCGGTGGTTGGTGTGGCGGAGGGCACGGGGGGTGGCCATGTGGGGTGCGGATGGGCGGGACGGTTTGTCGTGGCGGGCGGCGAGGAGGCGGCCTGCGGCATCGTAGACGGCGAGTGCTCCGATGATGGCGGCGAAGGCGGTGAGGCCGGCGAGGAGTGGGGTGACGATGGTGGTCAGGAACAGCCCGAAGACGAATTCTCTTCGAGCGCTGTCGTCTTCGTTCATGGAGACCAGTATGCGAGCTGGATGGAGCAATTGTCCCCGGGTCGGCTGAGCATTCCCGGAATGCCCGGTCCCGGTTCAGGAGTCACGGCTCCCGAACCGGGGTCCGAGGTCAGCTCCCCGGCCGCGCGTCGCCGATCACGCCGGGTGCGGACTGGTCCGCCATGACGACATCCATGCCCGGGGGAGGGGTGACGGCGCCTGCCGCGAGCGCGGCCCGGGAGCCGCGCTTGCGGGTGCGCAGCCACTTCTCCACGCGGGTGGCGATCACGGTCAGCGCGTAGTTGATGACGATCATGATGATGGCCACCACGATCAGCGAGGGGATCGGATTCTTTTCCGCCGCACCGAGCTGCGTGCCTCTGCGCACGATTTCCAGATAGGTGATCTGGTAGGCGAGTGCGGAGTCCTTCAGCGCCACTACCATCTGCGAGATGAGCGCAGGCAGCATGGCGGTGACGGCCTGCGGCAGCAGGATGGTCACCATCACCTGGGTTTTGCGCATGCCCAGGGCGACGGCGGCCTCGGTCTGTCCCCGGGGCAGCGCACGGATGCCCGAGCGCACGATCTCGGCGATGACCGATCCGTTGTAGATGGTCAGCGCCGCCACCGCGGCCCCGAGCGCCAGCTGGTCGGAGGGGAAGACGTTCTGCTGGGCGAACAGGGTGAACAGGAACAGCATCAGGATCAGCACGGGAATGGCCCGCGAGATCTCCACCACCAGACCGGCGAACCAGCGCACCGCGCGATGGTCCGACAGTCGCAGAATGCCGAACACCATTCCGAGAACCAGCGCGAGCACTATGGACAGCGCCGCCGCCTCGAGGGTGCCACGCAGACCTGGCAGCAGGTAGGTACGCCAGGTATCGCTCTCGGTGAAGGGCTTCCACTTTTCGGCGGTGAACTGCCCCTTGTCGGCCAGTCCGTGATACACGAACCAGACCGCTGCCACCGCGGCCGCGATGAAGACGACCGAGTAGATCCGGTAGCGCCGCCGCGCGCGGGGTCCCGGCGCGTCGTAGAGCACGGACGCCGCAGTCATCGCGCCACCTCGAATCTCTTGGCCAGCCAGCCGAAGAACAGACCGGTCGGCAATGTCAGGATGACGAACCCGAGCGCGAAGATGGCGCCGACACTCAGCGGCGCCGCCTCGTTCTCGTTCATCTCCGACATGAGCAGCGCGGCCTCACCGACGCCGATGGCCGAGGCGATGGTCGTGTTCTTGGTCAAGGCGATGAATACACTGCCCAGCGGTGCGATGACTGCCCGGAACGCCTGCGGCAGTACCACAATCCGCAGATTCTGCCCGAAGGTGAGCCCCAGCGAACGTCCCGCCTCCGACTGCCCGAACGGCACCGTATTGATGCCCGCGCGCAGCGACTCGCACACGAAAGCCGCCGTGTAGATACTCAACCCGACGATCGCGAAGCGAAAGCTGTTCTCCGCGATGCTGTTCGGTCCTTCGGCGGCCAGCCGCCACCCGAGGGTCTGGTACAGGCCCAGTGAGCAGAACACGATGATCAGCGTGAGCGGCGTATTGCGAATGATGTTGACGTACAGCGCGCCGATCCAGCGTGCGACCGGGGTCGGTGACACCCGCATGGCCGCCACAACGGTGCCGAGAATCAGCGCGAAGAACGCCGAATACAGCGTCAGTTTGATCGTCACCCAGAACGCGTCGAGCAGTTTGGTGTGATAGTTGGAGATCATGTCGAACACGACTGCCCCACTCCTTCGATCAGAAGACGGAGCGCACCAGGCGATTTCGCGACTCTTGGCGTGAAATCACCCGGCGCGCGTCCGCGAATCAGTACCGGTCGACCTTGGGCGGTTCCGGAATCTGGAAGCCGGTGCTGCCGAATTCCTTCTCCAGCGCCGCCTTCCACGCGCCCGAGGTGATCATGGCATCGATGGCGTCGTTGATCTTGCCGCGCGATTCGGTGTCGCCCTTCTTCACGCCGATGCCGTAGTTCTCGACGGAGAAGGTCTTGCCGACCACCTTCAGCGCGCCCGGCGACTGCGCGGCGTAACCGCGCAGGATGATGTCATCGGTGGTGACCGCGTCCACCGCGCCCGACTTCAGCGCCTCCACGCACAGCGAGTAGGTGTCGTACTCCTGCAGCTGAACTTCCTTGGCGTACTTGTCCTTCACGTTCTGCGCCGGGGTGGAGCCCTTGACCGAGCACAGCTTCTTGTTGCCGGTCAGCGATTCCGGCCCGGTGACGTCGGTGTTGTCCGACCGCACCAGCAGCGACTGCCCGGTCACGAAGTACGGGCCCGCGAAGTCGACCTTCTGCTTGCGGGCGTCGGTGATGGAGTAGGTGGCGACGATGAAGTCGACCTGCCCGTTCTGGATCAGCGTCTCGCGCTGCGCCGACGGCGATTCCTTGAAGGTGATGTTCTCCGGCTTCACGCCCATCTTGTCGGCCACGTACTTGGCGACGTCGACGTCGAAACCGCTGTAGCTGCCGTCCTTGTTGAGCAGTCCCAGGCCCGGCTGGTCGAACTTGATGCCGATGGTGAGCTTGCCGTCGGCCGCGTGCTGGCTGGCGGTCTTGTTGCTGCCGCCGCCGCATGCGGTGACGGCGAGCGCCAGGGCAGCCACTCCGGCGGCGATCCGGATTGCGTGGTTGATCCTCATCGAACGTCCTGTTCTCTTGTGGAGTGCGGGAGTGTTCCCTAGTGGAGTGGAGTCAGTGGGAGAGGATCTTGCCCAGGAAGTCCCTGGCGCGATCCGATTTCGGTGCGGTGAAGAAGGATTCGGGCTCGGTGTCCTCGACGATCTGCCCGTCGGCCATGAACAGCACCCGATTGCCCGCGCGCCGCGCGAAGCCCATCTCGTGGGTCACGACGAGCATGGTCATGCCGTCCTTCGCCAGCCCGACCATGACCTCGAGCACCTCGGACACCATCTCCGGATCGAGCGCGGAGGTCGGCTCGTCGAACAGCATCACCTTGGGGTCCATGGCCAGCGCCCGCGCGATGGCCACGCGCTGCTGCTGACCGCCCGACAGCTGCGCCGGATACTTGTCGGCCTGATTGGCGATGCCCACCCGGTCGAGTAGTTCCAGTGCCCGGGCGCGCGCCCTGGTCTTGTCGACACGCCGCACCTTCACCGGCGCCAGCATCACGTTCTCGAGAATCGTCTTGTGTGCGAACAGGTTGAACTGCTGGAACACCATCCCCACATCGGCGCGCAGCTTCGCGAGGGCCTTGCCCTCGTCGGGCAATTTCACGCCGTCGACGGCGATCTCACCGGAGTCGATGGTTTCGAGCCGGTTGATGGTTCGGCACAGGGTCGACTTGCCGGAGCCGGAGGGCCCCACCACGATCACGACCTGCCCTTTGGGCACTTCGAGATTGATGTCACGCAACACGTGCAGCGAGCCGAAGTGCTTGTCCACATTCCGCATCGAGATCATCGGCGCGGGAGTGCTGATGGAATCGGCCACGTCGGTCATGACCAGTGACCCTAATCATGTCGTGCCCGAAATGCTTGTCTTTGCCTGGGCGGCCCGAGCAACGCCGGGACTCGACACCCCCGCGTAACCAGCGATTGATGCTGCTGAGACCACCATCGCCCGGTCGGACGATGATTCGCCGACAATTCCACGACCATCCGCCGGGCCGTTACCGTTCCGCCGCGAGACCCGGGTCACCCAGCACGGACGGCGTTTATGGCCTGCGCCGGGCACCTATTACCCTGGTTGGGTGAATTCCCCGGCCCGGACCTACGAGGTCCGCACTTACGGCTGCCAGATGAACGTGCACGACTCCGAGCGGCTCTCGGGTCTGCTCGAGGACGCCGGCTACGTCAAGGCCGTGGCCGGCGATACCGCTGACCTGGTCGTCTTCAATACCTGCGCGGTGCGCGAGAACGCCGACAACAAGCTGTACGGCACCCTCGGTCACCTCGCGCCCATCAAGGCCGACCGCCCCGGTATGCAGATCGCCGTCGGCGGCTGCCTGGCACAGAAGGACCGCGACACCGTGGTCAAGAAGGCGCCCTGGGTGGATGTGGTGTTCGGCACCCACAACATCGGCTCGCTGCCGGTGCTGCTGGAGCGGGCCCGCCACAACGAGCAGGCCCAGGTCGAGATCATCGAATCGCTGGAGGCGTTCCCGTCGACGCTGCCCGCCAAGCGCGAGTCCGCATACGCGGGCTGGGTGTCGATCTCGGTCGGCTGCAACAACACCTGCACGTTCTGCATCGTCCCGGCGTTGCGCGGCAAGGAGGTCGACCGGCGTCCGGGCGACGTGCTCGCCGAGGTGCAGGCGCTGGTCGAGCAGGGCGTGCTCGAGGTGACGCTGCTGGGTCAGAACGTCAACTCCTACGGCGTCTCCTTCGCCGATCCGGAGGAGCCCCGCGACCGCGGCGCCTTCGCGAAACTGCTGCGCGCCACCGGAAATATCGAGGGCCTCGAGCGGGTGCGCTTCACCTCCCCGCACCCGGCCGAGTTCACCGACGACGTCATCGAGGCCATGGCCGAAACGCCGAATGTCTGCCCGCAGCTGCACATGCCGCTGCAGTCCGGTTCGGACCGCGTGCTCAAGGCCATGCGCCGCTCGTACCGCAGCGCCAAGTTCCTCGGCATCATCGAGAAGGTGCGCGCGGTCATGCCGCACGCCGCCATCACCACCGACATCATCGTCGGCTTCCCGGGCGAGACCGAGGAGGACTTCCAGGCCACCCTGGATGTGGTGCGGCAAGCGCGTTTCACCAGCGCCTTCACCTTCCAGTACTCCATCCGGCCCGGCACGCCCGCGGCGACCATGCCCGATCAGCTGCCCAAGGAGGTCGTGCAGGAGCGCTACGACCGGCTCATCGCGCTGCAGGAGCAGATTTCGCTGGAGGGCAATCAGGCGCTGATCGGCTCGACCGTCGAGCTGCTGGTCGCCGAGGGCGCGGGCAAGAAGAACGACAAGACCGCGCGGATGTCCGGTCGCGCGCGCGACGGGCGGCTCGTCCACTTCCGCCCGCCCGTGGATCCGGCTCCCGGCACCGAGATTCGGCCCGGCGATGTGATCACCGTCGCTGTCTCCGGTGCGGCACCGCACTACCTGATCGCCGACGGCGAGGTGCTCACCCACCGCCGCACCCGTGCCGGAGACGCGCACGAGCGTGGCATCACCCCCAAGACCGCGCCGATCGGCGTCGGCCTGGGCCTGCCGAGCATCGGCGCGCCGGTCGTGGTCGAGACCGTGGCCGCGGGTTGCGGACCGGGCTGCGGCGAGTAGTCCGGCCCGCGGCGACCGAGCCGGTCGGCGCGACCTCGCGCAGCAAATGGTGGGGTCGCTGTCAACTACACGGCGTCATAGGGCAGGATCGCTGGGGTACGTGCGAGGGATCGATCCATCACGGGTACCCCTCGCGCACCGCCTGACCACATCCCCGGCGCGGGAGCGCTAGCCGTCAGCAAGGATCTCGAGTGGTATGACCGAGCAGCAGCCCACCGGCCCGGACGAGCCTCGTGACCGGCCGGAGCATCCGGAAGACGAAGCAGCACAATCGGAACCGGCGTCGGAAGCGACGCCCGAGGCGAACGAGGAGAGCATGCAGGCCGCCGAGAACAGTCAGGACTTCGAGCAGTTCCGCGCGGACCTCGAGGCCGTCGAACGCAAGATCGCCGGCGAGATCGACCCGGGCGTGCGCGCCATGGTCGTGGCCGGTTCGGTGTTCGTGCTGCTCGCGTCGCTGGTGCTGCCGCACGCGGGCAAGACCCGGGGCTTCGACGTGCTGCTGTACGACGCGGTCGCCCAGGCCGACCACATCGGCCTGCCCTCGCGGGTCTTCGTCTGGTTCGTGGTGGTGTTCGGCATCGGCTTCTCGGTACTGGCGCTGATCACCCGTCGCTGGCTGCTGGCCTGGATCGCGGTCGCGGGGTCGGCCATCGGCAGCGTGTTCGGCGTGCTGTCCATCTGGCACCGCCAGACTCCGGGCATCGGCAACTACCACGGTGCGGGCCCGGGCATCGGCCTGATCGTGGCGACCATCGCCATCGTCGTGCTGACCTTCCACTGGGTCCGGGTGGTGTGGGCGCGCACCTCGGTGCATCTGGCCGCCGAGGAACAGCGCCGCCTGGCCGAGGCCAAGGCCGAGGAACAGCAGCGCCGCCGCCTCTTCGGCGAGGACTGAATCTTCGATACAGGCCCGGTGACAACCGAATTCGGTTGCCACCGGGCCTTTTTCGTACCAGCGGGTGAGATCAGGCGGCGACGCGGTCGGGGCGGTAGGCGAGTCCGGCGATCATGGCGGCCAGGCCCGCCGCCACCATGTACAGCCAGCCCGCGCGGAACTCGGTCATGGTGCGGTGGGCGGCGTCGCCGAGGATGGCGGTCAGGATGGCGACGCCGAGGGCGGAACTGGTCTGGCGGGCCATCATCAGGGTGCCGGAGCCGAGCGAGATCTGGTCGGCGGGCAGCAGGGTCGAGGCGCCGAACAGCGGCGGCTGCAGCAGCGCGGTGCTGGCCCCGGCGAGGATTGCGCCCGGGACCATCACCACCGCATAGGAATTCGAGAAACCGCTGGCCAGCACCCACCAGGCGCAGCCGAGTGCGATGGCCGCCCCGCCCAGCGCCGCCGAGGCGCGCGCCCCGACCAGCGCGACGAAGCGGCCGGACAGCGGCGACAGCAGCAGGCAGCTGATCGGCATGGCCGCGACTCCGAGGCTGGCGCGCAGGGTCGAGTACCGCCATTCCTCGGTCATGAACAGCGTGGCCTCCAGGATCATGGCGGCGAAGGCCAGGTAGTAGCAGAAGACGCCGAGGGTGGCGGTGCGGAACAGGCTGTGCCGCAACACGATCGGGCTCACCACCGGGTCGGGGTGGCGGCGGACGTGGCGGACGAACAGGGCCGTCAGGGCGAGGGCGGCGACCAGACAGCCCAGGGTGCCCGGCGCGGTGTAGCCCCAGTCGGTGGCCTGCACGAACACCGTGGTGAAGGCGGCGGTGGCCCCGAGGATCAGCGCCGCGCCCAGCAGGTCCAGCCGCCGGTTGGCGCGCTGTTGGATATCGGGCAGCACGCGCAGCCCGAAGGCGAAGGCCACCACCGTGAACGGTACGTTCAGCAGGAAGATCCAGCGCCAGCCGGCCTGCAGCAACAGTCCGCCGATGACCGGGCCGCTCGCGCCGCCCGCCGCGGCGATCGCGGTCCAGATGCCCATGACCGTGGCGTGCTCGCGTTTCGGGAACACCGGCAGCACCAGGCCGAGCCCGGTCGGGATGAGCAGGGCCGCGGCCGCGGCCTGCAGCACGCGGGCCACGATCAGGACGGCCAGGTTGGGGGCGAGGCCGCAGGCGATGGACGCCAGCCCGAAAAGCGCTATGCCGAGCAGGAATCCGCGCTTACGGCCCGTGTCGTCGGCGAACCGGCCGGCCGGAACCAGCAGGGCGGCCATGACGATGGTGTAAGCGTTCAACGTCCACGACACCGCGCCGGTCGAGGCGTGGCCGAAGGACTGCTGTAGCGCCGGGAAGGCGACGATGACCGCGAACAGATCCAGGATGGCCAGGTACTGGGCGATCGCGGCAATTGCCAGTACCCGCCATCGGCGCGGGTCGGGAGCCGTATCCGGTTGGGGGAGTGCGGTTGTGGCGTCGGTCGTCGTGGTCATGTCTTCGACTATGCGAAGCGGCGACACGATCCACGAGTGGCAGGAATGCCACACTGCGCTAGATTTCTGACACCCGGCGGCGTTAGATTCGAGCCATGGAATCGACCGGGCCCGGAACCCTGGCCGTCGCCGTCGCGCCCGGCATGCCGATCTTCGAGGTGGCCATTCCGTACCAGGTCTTCTACGAGCCGCCCCTCGGCGTCGACCCGGCCGCCTGGTACGACTTCCAGCTCTGCGGCCCCCGCGACACCCAGCACGCCACGCTGCGAGATCCCTTCGTGGCCTTGACCGATCACGACTACGACGACCTGATCCGCGCCGACACCGTGATCGTCCCGTCCACCCCGAACGTCCGTGAGGACCCGCCCACCGACCTGGTCGAGGCGGTCCGCGCCGCCTACGACCGCGGCGCCCGCATCGCGTCCCTGTGCACCGGCGCCTTCGTGCTGGCCGCCGCGGGCCTGCTCGACGGCCTCCGCATGACCACCCACTGGCGCCACATCGCCGCCCTGCGCGAGCGCCACCCCCACCTCGACATCGACCCCGGCGTCCTCTACATCGACGACGGCCGCATCCTCACCAGCGCTGGCACCATGGCCGGCATGGACCTCTGCATCCATCTGATCCGCAAGGACCTCGGCTCCCAGGCCGCCAACGCCGCCGCCCGCTACCTGGTCGTCTCACCGCACCGGGCCGGCGGCCAGGCCCAATACCTGCAGTCCCCGGTCCCCGCCCAGCCCACCGACTCCGGCCTCGCCACCACCCTCGAATGGGCCCTCAGCAATCTCGAACACCCCCTGACCGTGGCGGACCTCGCCGGCCACGCCAACCTCAGCGAGCGCACGCTGGCCCGCCGCTTCCACTCCGAACTCGGCGGCACCCCGCTCCAATGGCTCCTCACCCAACGCCTGATCCGAGCCCGCGAACTCCTCGAACTCACCGACCTCCCCGTCGAGGTCGTGGCCGCCCGCTGCGGCCTCGGCACCGCCGCCAACCTCCGCACCCACTTCAACCGCGAAGTAGGCCTCCCCCCGAGTGAATACCGCCGCTCCCACCGCCCCACCCGCCACGAGATCATCACCGAACCCGCCCCGGCCCGACTCGGCTGAGTGCGGCAATCGGCCCCGGCCGAAGAGCGGCCCCGCCACCGCGCCAACCATGGTCGGCCACAACCAGATCCGGCATCGGCACGCCGGAGGGTGTTCAGCGCCAGGCGACCCGACCGGCGATGCCGGTGGCCACCGGGCGCGCGATCAGCTCTTCCCGGCTCGATGCCATCCACCGAGCCTGATCGCGACCGCGCACCCGAGGTGCTGATCGCCTGGGCCACAAGGGAACCCAGGCGGTCGGCTCAGCGCTGGCTGACCGCGCCCTCGGCGGCCTCGGCCCACTCGCGCCACTGCTTGGCCTGCTCCAGGGCCTTTTCGGCGTCGCGGGTCTTGCCCGCGGCCTGGGCCTTGGCGGCCTGCTCCTCGAACTGGGCGACGCGCTCGCGGAATTGGGCTGCGCGGGCCATGGCCTCGGGGTCGGTGCGGCGCCACTGGGCGTCGACGGCCTCGCGGACCTTCTTCTCGATGGTGCGCAGGCGCGATTCCAGATCGTGCATGCGCTCGCGCGGGACCTTGCCGATGGCGTCCCACTTCTCCTGCAGTTCGCGCAGGGCGCTGCGGGCGGCGTCCAGATCGCCCTCGGGGTTGATGTGCTCGTAGGCGTGCAGCAGCGCTTCCTTGGCGGACGCGTTCTCCTCGAACTCGTGGTCGCGTTCGCTGGCGGCGGCATTGCGGGCGGCGAAGAAGACATCCTGCGCGGCCTTGAAACGACGCCACAGCTGCTCGTCGGCCTCACGGGGGGCGCGGCCGGCGGCCTTCCACTCGGTCAGCAGGTCGCGGAAGACGGCCGCGGTGCCGGACCAGTCGGTCGAACCCGACAGCTCCTCGGCGCGGACACAGAGCTCTTCCTTGCGGCCCTTGGCGGCGGCACGCTCCCGGTCGAGTTCGGCGAAGTGAGCCCCGCGGCGTCGGTTGAAGGCCTCACGGGCCTTGGAGAAGCGCCGCCACAGCGCGTCGTCGACCTTGCGGTCCACGCCGCGAATGGTCTTCCACTCGTCCAGGATCTCCCGCAGCCGGTCACCGGCGACCTTCCACTGGGTGGAGTCGTTGGCGATCTGCTCGGCCTCGGCGGCCAGGGCTTCTTTGCGCTCGGTTTGCTCGTGTCGGGTGCGTTCCTTCTCCTCCTTGGCGTGCGCGGCCGCCTCGTCGGAGTGTTCGATGATGGCCTGCAGCCGAGCCGTCAGCCCATCGATATCGCCGATGACCGCGGCCGTCGGCAACGTTTCGGCAATCGCGGTGGCGGCGGTCTTGGTCTTGCGGGCGTCGGTGCCGGCGGCGAGTCGGGCCTCGAGCAATGCGACCTCGGTGGCCAGATCGTCGTAGCGGCGGCCGAAATGGGCCAGACCCTCGGCGGCGTCACCGGCCTGCCAGGAGCCGATGACGCGTTCGCCGTCGGCGGTCTTGACCCAGGCGGTGCCGTCGTCGTCGACTCGTCCCCACTGGCTGGGGTCACTCACGCTGGGTACGACGACCGGATGCGGATGGTGTGCCGCCGCGCCGGGCGTGGGCTTGACGGCATGGGGTTTGGGGGATTCGGGTTTGCGGCGCGGGCCCCCAGGACGGGGTGCGGCGGCGGCCGCCGGTGATGGCTCGGCGCTCTCGCTCGGGGTGGGCATCGGCGCGCCGGGCTTGGGCGTCGGGGTCGACTCCGGGTGGGTAGCCTTCTCGTTTCCGTTGTTGTCGGTCATTGCTCCTCGTCCCTGCCGCGCGTCACGGCTGCCTGGTTACGCCCTAGCTCATCGGTCTAGCTCATCCCATTCAACCAGGCTGAGATGGGAAATGCTGTCTTTGAGCCCGCTTCGGCGGCGCGGCGATCGGCGGGAGTGGGGCTGGTGAGGTGCGTTAGCGCTACGGTTGTCGGCGTGTTCTGTGTTGCGTCACTGGTCCCTTCGCCGCCCGTGCTGGTACCCGAAATCGGGGGTGCGGCCGGTGCGTCGGCCGAAGGAACAGTTGCGGGGCTGCGAGCTGCGGTGTTGCGGGCCGCGGGGGAGTTGGCGGCCCGCGCGTCGCGGTGGATCGTGGTCGGTGTGGCGGAGCCGGAGGAGGGTTTCGGCGGCGGCGATACCGGCCGTGTGATCGGTTCCGATGCGGTGGGCACATTCCGGGGATACGGAGTGGACCTGCGTGTCGGTTTGTCTGGGGTGGTCGCCGAGCGTGTCGCGGACCCGATGCTGCCGCTGCCGGCCTTGATCGCGGGCTGGCTGCGCGAGCAGGTCGCGCCGGAGGTTACCGCCGAATGCCGTCTGATCTCGGCCGATGCCTCCACCGACGAGTGCCTGACCTTCGGCCGGCAGCTGCGGGCCGACCTGGACGCCGAGCCGGAATCGATCGCCGTTCTGGTCGTCGGCGACGGCGCGGCAACCCTGTCGCTCAAGGCTCCCCGCTATCTGGACGAGCGCGCCGCGGGCGTGCAGGAGGCCATCGACCGGGCCCTGAGCACGGGGGACCGGCAGGCACTCGCCGCCCTGGACACGCGCCTGTGCGCCGAGATCGAGGTGGAGGGCCGCCCCGCCTACCAGGTGCTGGCCGGGCTGTTCGCCACCGATCCCGCCGACCCCGACGTCGAAACCCTCTATGCCGCAGCCCCGTTCGGCGTCGCCTACCACGTCAGTGTGTGGCGTCCGCGTGAGCGCGGCGGAGCCGTCACATGACCCGGCCCATCGCCGTGGTCGGCCCCACCGCCACCGGGAAATCCGATCTGGCCCTGGACCTGGCGCAGCGGCTCGACGGCGAGATCGTCAATATCGACGCCATGCAGCTCTACCGCGGCATGGACATCGGCACCGCCAAACTGCCGGTGTCCGAACGCCGCGGCATCCCGCACCACCAGCTCGATGTCCTCGACATCACCGAAACCGCCACCGTCGCCTCGTATCAGACGGCGGCCCGCGCCGACGTCGAGGCCATCATGGCGCGCCGGCGCACCCCGGTCATCGTCGGCGGCTCCATGATGTATGTCCAAGCGCTGCTGGACGATTGGGATTTCCCGGCCACCGACCCGGAGATCCGGGCCAAATGGGAAGCGGTGCTGGCCGATCGCGGCACCGTCGCCGTGCACGAGGCATTGAAGCAGGCCGATCCCGTGGCCGCGCAGACCATCCTGCCCACCGACGGCCGCCGCATGGTGCGTGCGCTGGAGGTGGTGGAGCTGACCGGTGAGCCGTTCGCCGCCTCGGCGCCCCGGATCGGTGAACCACGGTGGGGGACGGTCATCATCGGCGTCGATCGCGACACCGCCGAACTGGATGCCCGCATCGAGGTGCGCACCGCGACCATGTTCGAGTCCGGTCTGGTCGAGGAGGTCGAGGGCCTCGTCGCGCTGGGCCTGCGCCACGGCCAAACCGCCCGGCGCGCCATCGGTTACGCGCAAGTCCTCGACTTCCTGGACAACGAATACGAGCTGAACGAAGCTCAGGAGCGCACCTTCATCGGCACCCGGCGTTATGTCCGGAGACAACGTTCGTGGTTCCGCCGAGACCAGCGGGTGCGGTGGGTGGACGGCGCGGATCCCGCCTTGGTGGACACCGCGCTGGCCCTCGTCAACTCCTCACCGATGAGGGACGAACAGGAACCCCAGTGACGCGTCGCGCGAACACTCGCACCGCCGCGGTTCAGGTGTGGCAGGCCTACCTGACCACCCGCGCCGCCCGGATCCGGGACAATCGATTCCTGGTGCAGGGGGTGCGGCCGATCAGCCGCGCCCTCGAATGCCGTTGGCCACTGGAGACTCTCGTCTACCGGCTGCCCGAGCCCTCGCCGTGGGCGCGGCGGGTGCTCGATTCCAGTGGCGTGCCCGGTGTCGGGCTGGTGCCGGAGGTGATGGCCGGGCTGGCCGAACCCGGTGAGCCGGTGCCGGAACTGGTGGCGGTGGCGGTGACCCAGAGGCCCGAGCTGGAGGATTTCGCGCCGGGCACGCCGGAGGATCCGGCCACGGTGGTGGTCCTCGACCGGCCCGCGTCGGCGATCCGGCTGGGGGCGCTCATCCGTTCGGCGGTGGCATTCGGTGTGGGCGGGGTGATCGTGACCGGTTCCGGCGTCGACCACTACGACCCGCAGAGCGTGCGCGCCTCCGACGGCGCGCTGTTCGCCATCCCCGTGCTGCGTGCCTCGGGTCCGGCGCAGGTGGGCGCGTTCCGGGACCGGCAGCGGGCCCGCGGCATCGCCACCCGGATCGTCGGCAGTGACGACCACGGAGGCCTGGCCCTCGACGACGCCGAGTTCGGCGGCGGCACCGTCCTGGTCCTGGGTGACGAGAGCGAATCGCTCGTCCCCGCCTGGCGGCAGGTGTGCGACGAGCTGATCTGCATTCCGACCGACGGCACCCTCGGTGCGCCCTCGGCGGCCGCGGTGGCCCTCTACGAAATATCCCGGCAGCGCCGGGCGCTACGGTGAGGACTATGACGAGCGAGAACAGCGCCGCTGACATCGAATTCAGCAAGGGCCACGGCACCCAGAACGATTTCGTGGTGCTGCCCGACCCGGACGCGTGGTTGGAGCTCACCCCGTCCCGGGTCGCCGCGCTGTGCGACCGGCAGCGCGGGCTCGGCGCGGACGGGGTGCTGCGGGTCGCGCGCGCGGGCGCGCTGATCGAAACCGGTGTGCTGGCCGGGCTGCCCGAGGGCGTCAGCGCCGGGGACTGGTTCATGGACTACCGCAATGCGGACGGATCCATCGCCGAGATGTGCGGCAACGGTGTGCGCGTGTTCGCGCACTACCTGGTCGCGACCGGGATGGAGAAGAGCGAGGAGTTCGTGGTCGGTTCGCGCGCGGGCGCGCGGCCAGTGGTGGTGCACCACGCCGATCCCGTGCACGGCGAGGTGACCGTGGCCATGGGCCGGGTCAAGACGCTCGGCGTCTCGACCGCGACCGTGAGTGGACGTGAATTCACCGGCCTCGGCATCGATGTCGGGAATCCGCACCTGGCCTGTGTGGACCCGGAACTGACTCCGGCCTCGCTCGCCGAACTGAACCTGGAGCAGCTGCCGGGCTTCGACCACACCCTGTTCCCGAACGGCGTGAACGTCGAGATCCTCACCGCGCTGACGGTCGGCTCGGATGGTGAGCGGGGCGTCGACATGCGCGTCTACGAGCGCGGCGTCGGCGAAACCCGGTCCTGCGGAACGGGAACCGTGGCCGCGGCGGCCGCCGCCCTGGCCCGCGACGGCTTCGACCTGGCCTCCGATGTCGGGCATGTGAAGGTCCGCATTCCCGGCGGCATGGTGACGGTCGGCATCGAGAACGGGACGGCCTGGCTGCGCGGCCCGTCGGAGCTGGTGGCGACGGGCCGCATTGCGGCCAAGTGGTGGCAGGACGCCTGACCCGCTGATCACGCCGCGGTGGAGCAGGGGAACGCCTCGCCGCGAAATAACCGAATGCGGTCGTTCGTTGGGACGTGGGAACATGGAGGTGTATGAGTAAGTCAGAAACGTATGAGTTCACTCCCGCCGAAGACCTCGACGAGGAGATCAACGACGCCACCGAGACCGGCCGCAATGGCTGGTCGGCCGCGCCGACGGTAGGTGAACTGCAGCTCGAGGACCGCAGCGCCCTGCGCCGTGTCGCGGGTCTGTCCACCGAACTCACCGACGTCACCGAGGTCGAGTACCGGCAGCTGCGCCTGGAGCGCGTGGTGCTGGTCGGCGTCTGGACCGAGGGCACGGCCGCGCAGGCCGAGGCGAGTATGGCCGAGCTGGCCGCGCTGGCCGAGACCGCCGGCTCGGAGGTGCTCGACGCGATGATCCAGCGTCGCGACCGCCCAGACAAGTCCACCTACATCGGCTCCGGCAAAGCCGAGGAGCTACGCGCCATCGTCCTCGAATCCGGCGCCGACACCGTCATCTGCGACGGTGAACTGACCCCCGCGCAGCTGACCGCGCTGGAGAAGGTCGTGAAGGTGAAGGTCATCGACCGCACCGCGCTGATCCTGGACATCTTCGCCCAGCACGCCACCTCGCGGGAGGGCAAGGCGCAGGTCTCGCTCGCGCAGATGGAATACATGCTGCCGCGGCTGCGCGGCTGGGGTGAGTCCATGTCCCGGCAGGCCGGTGGTCGCGCCGGCAGCAATGGCGGTGTGGGTCTGCGTGGTCCCGGTGAGACCAAGATCGAGACCGACCGTCGCCGCATTCGTGAGCGAATGGCCAAGCTGCGCCGCGAGATTCGCGAGATGAAGACGGCCCGCGACACCAAGCGCGCCAAGCGTTCGGAGAGCGGTATCCCGCAGGTGGCCATTGTCGGCTACACCAATGCGGGCAAGTCGTCGCTGATGAACGCGCTGACCGATGCCGGCATCCTGGTGCAGGACGCCCTGTTCGCCACCCTGGATCCGACCACCCGCCGCGCCGCCCTGGAGGACGGCCGCGAAGTCGTGTTCACCGACACCGTCGGTTTCGTGCGCCACCTGCCCACCCAGCTGGTCGAAGCGTTCCGGTCCACCCTGGAAGAGGTGACGGGCGCCGACCTGCTGCTGCACGTGGTCGACGGCTCCGACCCGCTGCCGGATCAGCAGATCAAGGCGGTCCGCGAGGTCATCACCGACGTGCTGCGCGAATCCGAGCTGCCCGCCCCGCCGGAGTTCCTGGTAGTCAACAAGATCGACGCCCTCGATCCGCTGGAGCTGACCCAGCTGCGCGGCTGGCTGCCGGACGCGGCCTTCGTCTCGGCCCGCACCGGCGAGGGTCTCGACCAGCTCCGCGACCTCCTGGGCCAGATCCTCGGTGGCCTGGATGTCGAGGTCAGCGTCCTGCTGCCGTATACCCGCGGCGACCTGCTCGCCCGCATCCACGCCGACGGCAGGATCCTCAGCTCCGAACACGAGGAGTCCGGCACCCGGGTGCACGCCCGCGTCCCGGACGCCCTCGCCGGCCAGCTGACCGAGTTCGCCCACGCGGGCGGCTCGTCCGACGGCTCGCAACCCTGACCCGCCCGGCCGGAGGTATCGATGACTACCTCCGGCCGAGGTGTGTCCAGCCCTCGCCGCGGCGAGGACGGAAAACCACACGCGCACCCGTTCCAGGGCATCTCACGAATGAGCCCGGGCATACCACAGATTCGACCCAGATGAACCGGGAATCCAACCGGCACAACACGATCGGGAGAAGCGCTGTGAGTGTTCACCTCAACCACACCATCGTCCGCTGCTCGGACAAGCAGGTCTCATCCCACTTCTACGCCGACATCCTCGGCCTCCCCGCCCCCGTCGTCGCCGGACCGTTCCTCATGGTTGTCCTCGACAACGACGTCTCCCTCGACTTCGCCGACGGCCGCGGCACCCCGCACCCCCAGCACTACGCCTTCCTGGTCTCCGAGCCCGAGTTCGACGCCATCCACGCTCGCATCAAGGACCGCGGCCTCACCTGGTGGGCCGACCCCCGCCACACCCTCGAGGGGGAAATCAACACCAATGACGGTGGGCGCGGCCTGTATTGGAACGACCCCGACGGCCACGGACTGGAGATCATCACGGTGCCCTACGGCGGCTTCCGCTGACGACCGGTCGTGTGTGACGCCGCCTGGAATATCGCCGCCGGTGACATGGCGGCGGTCGGATCGAGCTACGGCGTGGCCTGCGCGGATATCTGCCGCGCCGTGAGGATGTGGCTGTCCGCTCCGGAGGCTGCGATGGCGATCATGGCGCGACCGATTTCGCGATTGTCGTTGAATGCGTTCGGCGCCAGCCGCTTCAACAGCGGGATCAATGGCCCTGTGACCGCGTACGCGGCGCGATACAGCGGAGTCCTGGAGACCACGCCGTCCTGCGGCTGGACGAATCCCGGCCGGAACATGTACGCCCAGCGGCAACTGAATCGTGTGGACGTGCCACCAACGGTTGACGAGGCGGGGACGTATAGGGCGCGTTGCCGGGGCGGTGTGCCGGCCTGGCGGCATGGAAAGGGTCCTTGGGGATTGGCGGGCGACACCGGCCCGGCGGCTCAGGGCAGTACCACGACTTTGCCGGTGGCCTGGTTGTCTTCCATGTATCGATGGGCGGCGGCGATCTCGTCCAGGTGGAAGACGCGGTCGATGCTGGGGCGGTAGGCGCCGGATTCGACTTCGTGGATGATTCGTTGCAGCACAGGCGTTCCCGCATCGCCCTCGCGGTTCTTGCTGTGGAAAGCCGTGAGTCTGGTGCCGGAGGGGATCATGGCGATCGGTTCGAAGTCGGCGATGAGCCATCCGCTGAGCGAGCCCGATACGCAGACCGTGCCGCCGCGCCGGACCAGGTGGAGCGAGTCCACCGCGGTACGGGCGCCGACGAGATCCAGGACGTAGTCCGGGCCGTCGGGCCAGATCGCGTGCACGCTCGCGGCCAATGATTCGCCGTCGTCGACGAGGACATGGTCGACGCCGGTCGCGGTCAGGGCGTCGATCCTGTCGGGCTGCCGCGTCGTTGTCGCGGTCTCGATGCCGTGGCCGACGGCGATCGACGCGGCGGCCATGCCCACCGAGGAGGTTCCGCCGCGAATCAGCAACCGGCCCTTGGTATCCGGCTCGATTCCCAGCGCGTCGAGCGAACCCTGGGCGGTCAGGTAGGACTCGGGGAGGGCGGCCAGGACCTCCCACGGCAGGGTGGTGGTGATCGGCATGAGGAGGGAGTTCGGCAGGAGGGCGTACTCGGCGTAGCCGCCGTCGAAATCGCGGCCCATCTCGCCCATGACCGCGGCGACGGTCGTGCCCTCCAGAAGCGCGGGATCGGTGGAGGCGGCGATGATTCCGACGCATTCGATGCCGAGTACCCGCGGGAAGCGCACGCTGGGGGAATGCCCTTGGCGGGTCCGCAGTTCCGACCGATTCAGGCCCGCGCCCCTCACCTGCACCAGGCTCCATCCCTCTCGGACCTCTGGGATCGGCAGCTCGTGGACTTCCAGGACCTCGGGGTCGCCGGCCCGGCCGCAGATCGCCGCTCGCATAGTCGTATTCACTCGCGTCGTCGTGTTCATGCATTCACTGTCGCGGGTCGGCCGCCTGGCGGGCTACCGATAGAATGCCAAGCTATGCCTGATAGCCGCCAACCTCTCGAGTCGCGGCTGTGGGCGTCCGGAGGAGCTCACCTCTGGTCGTCGGGGGCGGCGAGTTCGGCCGATTCCCATTCGCGTGGGCACCTGGTGTACGCGGCGCGCGGCGTGCTGTCGGTGCACACCGAACGCGGCACCTCGATCGTCCCGGCCAATCGAATCGCCTGGACGCCAGCGGGATTCACGCACTACCACCGCGCACACGGTCACACCGACATGCGGATCGTCTTCCTGCCGCCCGTGCTCGCCGGGCTGATACCGGACCATCCCGCCGTGTTCCTGGCCTCCGATCTGGCCCGCGAAGTCGTGCTCGTGCTCACCGGCACCCGCGAGTACGCCCGCGCCGCGCGTGCCCGCCTGCATCGCGTCCTCGTCGACGAACTGCGCGAAGCGCGCGAGCAGCCACTGCAACTGCCCGAGCCCCGTGATGATCGGCTGCAGGCCCTTGCCCGGACGCTGTACGAAAACCCCGGAGACAACAGCTCATTGGCGGATCTCGGCCGGGCGATCGGAGCCGGCTCCCGCACCCTGAGCCGACTGTTCCGCAATGAACTCGGCATGACCTTCTACGAGTGGCGCACCCAGGTGCGGGTCTATCACGCGCTCGTCCTGCTTGCCGACGGCCACGACACGACGCAGGTCGCGCACGCGTGCGGGTGGTCGAATCCCAGCGGTTTCATCACCGCTTTCACGGCGCTCGTCGGTACCACCCCCGGCCGCTATCGAATCGCCCACCAGCAGAAGGCCGTTCGATAGCCGACGCCCCATCGTGACGCGTCCCCGGACGCGCCCGGTGGACGGCGGGCTCAGACGTCCAGGCCGGCGGTGAGGGTGGCCGGGTCGGGGCCGATCCGGTTACCCCGGTCGACGCCGTCGATGCGGGCCAGCTGGCCGGGCGTCAGCTCGAAGGAGAAGACATCGAAGTTCTCCCGGATGCGGGACGGGGTCACCGATTTCGGGATCACCACATTGCCGAGCTGCAGATGCCAGCGGATGATCACCTGTGCCGGGGTCCGGCCGGTTTCCTCCGCGATCTCGACGATGGCCGGATCCTTCAGATCCGCGCCCTGGCCGAGCGGACTCCAGGCCTCGGTCGCGATGCTGTGCTCGGCGTGGAAGGCCCGCAGCTCGGTCTGCGCCAGGTGCGGGTGCAGTTCGATCTGGTTCACCGCCGGGGTTTCGCCGGTCTCGTCGATCACGCGCTCGAGGTGATCGCGGTTGAAGTTCGAGACGCCGATCGACCGGATCCGGCCCTGGGATTTCAGGGTCTGGAAGGCCCGGAACGTATCGACGAACCGACCGGCCTGCGCCACCGGCCAGTGAATGAGATACAGGTCCAGATAGTCCATTCCGAGCCGCGCCATGCTGGCGTCGAAGGCACGCAGGGCGGAGTCGTAGCCCTGTTCGGAATTCCACAGTTTGGTGGTGACGTAGATCTGCTCGCGCGGCAGCCCGTACTCACGGATGGCGCGGCCCACCTCGACCTCGTTGCCATAGATCGCGGCGGTATCGATACTGCGGTAACCGGTTTGGAGTGCCGCGGTGACGGTGTCGAACGCCTCCGCTTCGGCGACCTGGAACACTCCGAAACCGAGCGTCGGAATCATGTTTCCGTCGTTCAGGACGATCGACGGCACTGTGCTGCTCTCGCTTTGGAAGGTCATGCCGATCGACTATAAGACCCGATCGGTCAGGGCTGCGGGCGTACGGTCAGGATCTGCTGGGCGTAGCCGACCGGGCCGTGGATGTCGTGGAGAACGGTGCTGGTCAGCCCTTGGCCGGTGTGGCCGAAGGTGACAGTCGTATCGAGGCCGGTCCACTCGCCCTCCGGCTGCCGGTAGAGGTGGATGGTCAGGTCCACGTTCGGGAACATCCATTTGGTGGGCTCCTGCCGGACCGCGATGCCGTTGGCGGTGTCGACCAGCGCGATATAGGAGGCGAGGGCTTCGGACTGCTCGCCCACCACCAGGTCCAGGGGGGTGGTGATCCAGGCCGTGGTGCGCCCGGGCTGCGGGATGCCGACCGGCCGGGTGTCGATGGAGGCGATGTAGCCGCCCGACCAGAGCGAACCGAGCTCCCAGGAGTCCAGTTCATCCGGCGCGGGCAGCCGATCCGGTTCCCCGCCCGCGACGCTGTCGGTGTCCTGGACTTCCAGGAACCAGGCCCGGGCGCTCACCACGCTGCGTCCGCCGATGCTCACCGTGGCCTGCACCAGCTCGATGGTGCGGCCGGGCCGGACGGTCTCGACGCGAATCTCGAACTCCTCGAACGCGATCCGGCCGAGGATGTCGAAGCTGATGCGGCTCGGCACCAGACCCGGGCGATCGGCGCGGGCGCGCAGGATCTCGTGCACGATCAGGCCGCCGACCGGGCTGAAGTGCTGTTCGTCGTCGGCCCACGCGCCGCCCGCATGGCGGGTGGGGACGAATCGGTGTTCGCCGACTCGCCGGAAGTAGCTGGACTCGGGTGCGCTCGTCTCCGTCACGTTTCTCAACCTACGGGTCGAGTTTTGATCTGGCTAGTCGGTAAACCATCTTTGTGGTCGGAGAAACCGACCCGAGCGCCGCCTATGATCGAGCGATGACTTCGACCGTGGACGAGGACGCCGCCCCGGCCGGGCGTGCGGCACGCCGGCGTGACCGCCGCAAGGCGGAGATGATCGCGGCCGCGCTGCAGATCCTGTCCAGCAGTGGCTATCAGGGCATGCGGTTCGAAGACGTCGCCGAGCGCGCCGATATCGCCAAAGCCACGCTCTACCACTACTTTCCGAGCAAGGATGCGCTGGTTTCCGCGGCCCTGGAGAAGCTCACCGCCGATGTCCTGACCAGCCTCCGCGAGGCTCTGGACACCGCCGCCGACGCGCCGCCCGCCGAGCAGCTGCGGGTCCTGATCGCGGCCCAGCTCCATGTGCTGACCGTGCTGTACCCCGAGGTCGGCAAGCTCTTCTCGTTCCCCGCCCCCTGGCCGAGCGAGCACTCCGAGGCGATCAAGACCATGCGCCGTCGCCACGACCACCTCTTCCGCGAGGTCATCGACCGCGGAATCGATTCCGGCGCCTTCGACTGCCCCGACCCCTCGGTGGCCCTGCACTGCCTGCACGGCATCCTCAACCACGCCTCCATCTGGCTGCGCCCCGCGGCTGATCCGGACCACCGCACCCGCGATGCGGTGGTCGACGAATCGCTCAGACTGTTCCTTCGCGCCTGAACTCTCGTCTTTCGCGCCTGAACTCTCGTCCTTCGCGCCTGGACTCTCGGCGTTGTCGCGTCCCACTCAGTTGGACGGTTCGACTGATTCCTGACGAATTCGGCCGAGCGGTTGCGAGTCTGAGGGGATATCCCATCAGAGTGGAGGGAGCAGCGGGATGGAGCCTGCGCCGACCCCGAACCCGCTGCGACTGTCCGAGCTCGGTGCTGATTCGACCGCGGTCTTGCGCGTCATCGCGCACTTCGACGATTTCGACGAGTCCGCCGCCAATGCCGACACGGTCGTCCGAGCCGCCGCGCTGCTGGCCGAGTGCCCGGTCGGGGCGAGCTGGCCGTCCGGGACCGTGATCCGCTACGACGCCGCAGGCCGTCTGCTGCCCGCCACGGGCACACCGGACGACGCGGCCGGGACCGATCCCGCCGTCTGGCTGGAGCGGCAGGTGGTGCCGGCCGCGGCCGCCGCGCGGGAATCCGATCGGCCGCGGCGCAATGGTGCGACATCGGCCGGACCACGAAATCGGCAGCGGGACAGCATGATCGCCGCGCCACCGGGTCCGCTCGGGCAACAGGCGCCGGCCGCGGCGCATCTGCTGGACGGCGTGGTGCTGGATCGGTTGCGGCACTGCCTGCGTGTGGTGTCGGTGCGGCAGGCCGCCAATCCGCTGCGGATGGATGATCCGGCATTGCTGGAAGTGGTGCTCTCGGAGAAGGAACGGCGTGAGGATCGCGTGCGGGCCATGCGGTTGCTCGGCCTGGATCCCGCGCGGGCGACGCGGGTGGTGGCGGTGGCCGGGCCCGGCGCGGCGGACGCGGTCCGGATCATCGGCGAGCACGTGCCGATCCTGCGGCAGGCGGTGATCGGGGCGACGACCGCGGTGCTGGTGCAGGATTTCGGGCCGCCCGGTGGTGCCGGGGAGACCACACGGCGCCCGGCTGTCGCCTCTGACCGGTCCGCGCCCGCGGCCGGCAGTTCGGCGGTGCCGGTCACGACCGGGCCCGGGCGTCCGTCGATGGTCGACCGGGGGTTGTCGGATGTCTTGAATGCTGCTGTCGCGCAGTCGTTCCCGGCATCACAGGCGGGAACCGGCGGACCGTGGATCGGAGTGGGGGAGCGGTTGCCGGCATTCGCGGCGGCCACCTCGTGGGAGCAGGCGCGCCGCGCGATGCGATTCGCGTCGTCGACCTGGCACGGGCGGCGGGTGATCGCGTTCGAGCGGCTGGGGGCGCTGGAGCTGCTGGCGGATCTGCCGGTGCAGCGGCTGCTGGGGACCGCGGATGTCATGCGGATCAACGAGTTCGCCGCCACCGAGGCGGGAGCGCTGGCCGTCGACACCCTGGAGGCATTCTGCGTCTTCGGCACCCTGCGGCGGACCGCGACCGAACTGCACCTGCATCACAGCACGGTGGCCGCGCGGATAGCGCAGGTCGAGGCGGTGATGGGCTGGGATGTGGACGAGGCGTTGGACCGGTTCACGGCCACCCTGGTGCTGACGGTGCGGCGCATGACGCTGTCTTCCGCGCAGTTGGCGGGCCGCATGCCGCCCGACCCGACGGGTGTCGGGTGAGGGCGGTGATACCCGCGACGGGCGGCGGGTGATCCGAGTCACGTCGGTCGATGACGATCGGTGGGCACAACCGGTGCGGGAGAAGGAGATTCACATCATGGCGATTGTCGATCCGGCCAAGACCTGGCAGCTGCTCGAGCAGCGGCTGGCCGTCACCACCAATGAGCGCCACCGCCAGGTGCTCGGCATCGTCATCGAGCACATGAAGGCCGAGGCCGTCCCCGACCTGGACGGTCTCATGCGCACCCTGGTCGCGGAACCGGACTACCACTTCTGGAACGCGGGCCAGGATGTCGGCCCGAAGGGGTGGGACGGGGTGCACGCCTACTACTCGGCGTTCGTGGACAGCAAGTCCAACATCCTGGAGTTCGAGCTGGACCGCCTGCTGGTGGACGACGACTGCGTGGTCACCGAGGGCTTCCTCAAGCAGATCTACCCGGGCGCGTACGCCGCCCAGATCGGCATCCCCGTCGATGATCCCGCCCGCGACTACCTGATCACCTTCCGCCAGCTGCTGCTGTGGCCGGTCGACGCGAACGGCCTGATCGTCGGCGAGGACTCCTATCACTCGGGCCCGGTGGAGATCCGCAAGCTGTCCTTCGACGAGCTGCCCAGGGAATACGTCGAACTCGTGCACCCGGCCGTCTGACAGCGGCGAGACTCGGCATATGGAAGGCGAATCGGACATGACGGATCTATCAGTGGCACCCCCGGCCGTGTCGGCGCAGACCCCGGCGGTGTCGCCGGAGCAACCCCTGCGTCGCGCGGATATCGCGACCATGCTGCTCGACCGCCTCGGCGACGAGCGGCTCGGACTGCGGACCCGCGACCGGGATTGGACCTGGGACGCGGTGGTGCGGGAGTCGGCGGCACGCGCCGAACTGGCCCGGGAACTGCGGCGCGACGGGCCCTTCCACATCGGGGTGCTGCTGGACAATGTGCCCGACTTCGTCTTCTGGCTGGGCGCCGCCGCACTGGCGGGCGCGACCCTGGTGGGCATCAACCCGACGCGCGGAAACACCCAGCTGGAGGCCGACATTCGCTATGTCGACTGCCAGCTGATCGTGACCGACGCGGCCGGGATGGCCCGCCTGCGCACGCTGGATCTGGGGCTGGAACCCGAGCGGTTCCTGCTGATCGACGATCCGGCCTATGCCGAGCGGGTCGACGCGCACCGGGCCGAGCCCGCCGCCCACGCGGGCCCGGAAGCCTTGCTGCTCTTGCTGTTCACCTCCGGCACCACCGGCACCTCCAAGGCGGTCAAGTGCACGCAGCGCCGCCTGGCGGTGATCGCCTACGCGGCCACCGACAAGTTCGGTCATGTGCGCGAAGACGTCGACTACTGCTGTATGCCGCTGTTCCACGGCAATGCCATCATGGCGCTGTGGGCTCCGGCCCTGGCCAACGGTGCGACCGTCTGTCTCACCCCGAAGTTCTCGGCCTCCGGATTCCTCTCGGACGTGCGGTATTTCGGCGCGACCTTCTTCACCTATGTGGGCAAGGCGCTCGGCTATCTACTGGCCACCCCGGCGAGTCCGCAGGACACCGACAACACCCTGGACCGTGGTTTCGGCACCGAGGCGTCGGTGGCCGACCAGGCCGAGTTCCGCCGCCGCTTCGGGGCCGAGCTCTTCGAGGGCTACGGATCCAGCGAGGGCCCGGCCCTGGCCGCCATCGACCCGGCGGCGCCGGCCGCGGCGCTGGGCCGCCCTGCCCATCCGGGCGTGGCGGTGGTGAATCCGGAGACCCTCGCCGATTGCGCGCGAGCGGAATTGGATGAATACGGTCGTGTATTGAATCCGGACGAATCGGTCGGCGAGATGATCGACAAGGCGGGTGCGCTCGTCTTCGAGGGCTATTACAAAAACGATGTCGCGGATGCCGAACGCTTGCGGAACGGCTGGTATTGGACGGGTGACCTGGGATATATCGATCAAGCCGGCTTTCTGTATTTCGCGGGGCGCAAAGGCGACTGGCTCCGCGTGGACGGGGAGAACACCTCGACGCTGTTGATCGAACAGGTCATCCGGCGTCATCCCGCGGTCATCGCCGCCGCGGTGTACGGCGTCCCGGATCCCCGGTCGGGCGACCAGGTGATGGCGGCGATCGAGGTGGCCGAGCCGACCGTGTTCGATGTCACAGAGTTCGCTGAATTCCTCAGCGCCCAAGATGATCTCGGCAGCAAGGGTGCGCCCAGGCTGCTGCGCGTCTCGGGGAACCTGCCGGTCACCGGTTCCAACAAGGTGCTCAAACGTGAACTGCAGCAACAGCGTTGGCACACCGCGGAATGCGTCTACCGATGGGTCGGCCGCGGCGAGCCCGAATACGACATTCTGACAGATTCCGGCAAATCGGAACTCGAAGCCGAGTTCGCGGCGTATGGCCGGGTGAACCTGTTCTAACCCTCACACCGTGACCTGCGGCGACTTTCATTACGATGTTGCTATCGAAGGTTCTGCAGGGAGGGTTGTCTTGTCACGCCATGACGGTCATTTGTCCGAAACCGAGATGCCGAGGGGGCTGTCCGACGGCGCGCCGCTGCACGTCGATCTGACCGATACCGATCGCCGCATCATCGATCTGCTCATCGCGCCGTCCCGGGCGTGGTTCAGCCCGCGCTTCTACGGGATGGAGAACTTCCCGGAAACGGGTCCGGTGCTGCTGGTCGGCAACCATAGCCTGGCGGGCGGCACCGACGCGCCGCTGCTCGCGCACGAGATCCTGGTGCGGCACGATCGGCTGGTGCGGGGGCTCGCCGAAAACGTGCTGATCGACGTGCCGGGTCTGCGAGATGTGCTGCACCGCTGGGGGATCGTGCGCGGCAACCGGCACAACTGCACCACGCTGCTGGAGCAGGGTGAGGCCGTGGCGGTGTTCCCCGGCGGAGGCCGCGAGGCGATGCGCGGCAAGGGGCAGAAGTATCAGCTGCTGTGGGAGGGCCGCTCCGGTTTCGCCACGATGGCCATCGCGACCGGCGCGCCCATCGTCCCCATCGCCATGGTCGGCGGCGACGACATCTACGACATCGTCTTCGACGGCGATCACCCGGTCATGCTGCCGCTGCGCAAGGCTGTCGAGGGTCTGGGCCTGCGGTCGAACCTGACGCCGCCGCTGATCCGCGGCCTCGGCCCCACCCTGGTGCCCAAGCCGGAGCGCTTCTACTTCTCCCTCGGCACGCCGATCGACACCAGCCCGTGGCGGGACGCCACGGATTCCGACGCCGCCGCCGACGAGCTCAAGGCAGTGGTGAAGAAGGCCCTGGAAGGCGAACTGGACTTCCTGCTGGGCGAGCGCGACCGGGACCGGGGTCGCAGCCTACTGGGCCGCACCCTGGGCCGCTTCGGTCTCTGAGCTTCACCCTGATTTCCCGGTAGGTTTACCGGGGTTCAGCTGCGCCGTTCCGCGACGTCAAGGGCGACTGTCGCAGTTCGGGCCGGTTTCTTCTCCCATGAAGTTAACCTCCGTTCGACTTTCGAGTACGGTAATGAGCACAGGCGATGGTGCCGATGTGGTCACTGTAGGAGGTTGGCGTGGAGCGCACCCTTTTCGAACCCGAACACGAGCTGTTCCGGGAGTCGTTCCGTAAGTTTCTCGATCAGCACGTAGCTTCCCGGCACGAGCAGTGGGAGCACGACGGCATCGTCGATCGCTCGGTCTGGCTGGAGGCCGGCAAACAGGGGTTCCTCGGCATGGCCGTACCGGAGGAGTACGGCGGCGGGGGCGTGCTGGATTTCCGCTACAACGCCATCGTGACCGAGGAGGTCACCAAGGGCTTCTACTCCGGCCTGGGTTTCGGTCTGCACAACGATGTGATCGCGCCCTACCTGCTGGAGCTGGCCAACGAGGAGCAGAAGCGGCGCTGGCTGCCGGGCTTCTGCTCCGGTGAGATCATCACCGCCATCGCCATGACCGAGCCGGGCACCGGGTCGGACCTGCAGGGCATCAAGACCCGCGCGGTCAAGGACGGCGACGACTGGATCCTCAACGGCGCCAAGACCTTCATCACCAACGGCATCAATGCCGACATCGTGATCGTGGTCGCCCAGACCGACCCGTCGAAGGGTGCGATGGGCTTCTCCCTGCTCGTGGTCGAGCGCGGCGTGCCCGGCTTCGAGCGCGGCCGCAATCTGGACAAGATCGGCCTCAAGGCGCAGGACACCGCCGAGCTGTCCTTCACCGACGTCCGCGTCCCCGGCAAGAACCTGCTGGGCACCGAGGGCCAGGGCTTCGTCCACCTGATGCAGAACCTGCCGCAGGAGCGCCTGTCCATCGCAGTCATGGCCGCCGCCGCCATGGAGGCCTGCCTGGACCTTACCTGCCAGTACGTGCGCGACCGCAAGGCATTCGGCAAGCCGATCGGCGCCCAGCAGAACACCCGCTTCGTGCTCGCCGAGCTGGCCACCAAGACCACCGCCGTGCGCGTGTTCGTGGACCGCTGCATCGAGCTGCTCAACGATCGGAAGCTGACCGTCGAGGAGGCCGCCATGGCGAAGTGGTGGTCCAGTGAGGAGCAGGTCGACCTCATCACCAAGTGCCTGCAGCTGCACGGCGGCTACGGCTACATGCGCGAGTACCCGATTGCCAAGGCGTACATGGACGCCCGCGTCCAGACCATCTACGGCGGCACCACCGAGATCATGAAGGAGATCATCGGGCGTAGCTTGAAACTTGCCTGATCGGAGGCAGTTTCTGATTCACGAGACGGTCGCTGTCCCGGCTCGGCTCTGAAACTCGTCCATTCGTTGTGGAGGGGGTACTTCTCTGGGGTATCCCCTTCGGTGCGGGTGAACGTGGCATGAGCTCACTGTTCATCAAATGCTCAGTGCCACCACAGGAATCGACATCCGGGCGATCGTTTCGATCCGGCGGTGGGTAACGGAGATGACCCTGCCTGGTTCGTAGCGGTGCGCCGCGTCGCTGTTCCACCACTCCCGGCGTGTCCATATCTGTTCGCGAGTCGCTTCAGTGGCGGCGGCGCGCCCCTGGGTACGCTTCCCTGTCGAGCGCCCTGTCGATGCAGTTACCCGGAGTTGACTGCGACGAATCTGTGTGGAACGGAGCGACATGTCGAGCGATCGTCCTCACGAAACACCAGTAGTGAACCGCCGCGCCGCCATCGGGACCGGCGCGGCGGTGTTGGGCGGCGCGGCGCTCGGTGCGGGTTTGACAGCCGCCGCGGCCTGCGCCGAGCCGGCGCGGACCGAACTACCGAGTGCCGGCAGCATCGATTCCAATCTGAACAAGTCCGCGCATCTGTTCCATCTCACCGCCGCCGAACCGGACCACTACGAAGGCGGCACGCTGCAGGGAGCCCACGAACAAAACTTCCCGGTGCTGGCCGGCCAGAACGGCGCGGCGTACTTCGTGCGGCTCGAGCCCGGAGGCGTCCGCGAACCGCACTGGCACCCCACGGCGTGGGAACTCAACTACCACATCTCCGGCAGCGCGAAATGGACGGTTATGGGTACCCATCCAGACGGCAGCTATCACAACGATGTATTCGAAGCACACGCTGGTGACCTGGTATTCGCCCCGCAGGGGTTCTTTCACTACTTCGAAAATGCCCGCGCCGATGCTCCACTCGAACTACTCATCATCTTCAACACCAGCGCCCCGGAGACAAGCGACGATATCGGCATTCTCGCTGCCCTGAATTCGATTCCGCGGGAGGTTACCGCCACCGTCCTCGGCATCCCGGTGTCGGCGCTGGACGGTATACCCACCGAGATCAAACCGGTCGTGATCGCCAAACGCCACTGAGCCCGCCAGAGGGGGCAAATTCATCCTGCGCGTTATGCAGAGGTTGGTGGGCGCCGCAGACTGTGGCCGCGGACGGCGTCCATGGCGAATTCCGCGGCGTCCCCTGCGATTCCATGTCGCAGGCGCAGCGTCAGGGTTGGCGAATGTATCCCAATGTGAATGATGCATCGTCGAGTCGCGGGGCGATCGATTCCCCGCCGAGTGCCTGCCGCGTTACGACCTGCTCGTCCTGGATGACGTGCATTACAGCGTTGATCAGCGCGAGGTGGGTGAACGCCTGGGGGAAGTTGCCCCAATGCCGGCCGGTCCGGGGGTTGATCTCCTCGGCGTAGAGGCCGAGGGGGCTGGCGTAGGCAAGTAGTTTCTCGCACAGCTGTTTGGCTCGTCTCTTTTCACCGATCTCCGACAACGCCGAGACCAGCCAGAACGAGCAGATCGTGAAGGCGCCTTCTTCCCCTGCGCATCCATCGTCGGTTTCACTGACTCGGTACCGCAATACGAGGCCGTCCTCGGTCAATTCGTCGGCGATGGCCAACACCGTGTTGCGGACCCGCTCGTCGTCGGGGGGCAGGAAACGAACCAGCGGGATGAGCAGGGCCGAAGCATCCAGCGCCGTACTGCCGTAGTACTGGGTGAACACCTGCCGGGAGTCGACCGCGTGAGCGCATATGTCGGCGTGGATTTCGTCTGCGGCCTGTTGCCAGCGATGCGCGCGTTCGAAGTCCTGGTGGATGCGGGCCAGCCGGGCGCCGCGGTCGGCGGCAACCCAGCACATCACCTTGCTGGAGGTGAAGTGTTGGGGCTTGCCGCGCACTTCCCAGATGCCATGGTCGGGCTCACGCCAGCAGGTGAGGGCGCTTTTGACCGCCCGGCCCAGCACTGGCCAGGCGCGCGCGTCGATTCGGTCCTGGTTGCGCGCGTAGAGGTAGACCGCGTCCAGCGCAGCGCCCCACACATCGTGCTGGCGTTGCCGGTACGCGTCGTTGCCGATGCGCACGGGGCTGGCATTCTCGTAGCCGCGCAGGTGGGTGAGGGTCTGCTCGGTGAGGTCGCTCTCGCCGCCGATGCCGTAGGCAATCTGCATGTCGCGGGCGCCTTCGGTCAAATTCATGATGTAGGAGAAGAAGTCGTTCGCCTCCCAGCTGAAGCCCAGTGTGTACAGGCCCCACAGCGCGAAGGCGGAGTCACGTATCCACGAGTAGCGATAGTCCCAATTGCGTTGTCCACCTGGTGTTTCGGGTAATGAAGTGGTGGCAGCGGCGGTGATGGCACCGGTGGGTGCGAAGGTCAGCCCCTTGAGGGTCAGCGCGCTGCGGGTCAGCTGGGCAGCCCACGGATGGTCCGGGAACCGCCCGCCGGCGAGCCAGTGCCGCCAATGATGGATCGTCTGCAGCAGCCGTCCTTCGGCCTCGTCGACGGCGCGGGGCGCGTCGCGACTACCCCAGGAGAGCGCGCAAAAACGTGTGTCGCCAGCCTTCAGCAGGCTGCGCGCAAGCGCGTGTGTACCTTCCAGTCCCAAGCGCATGTCAGTGCTGAGCGTCAGCTGCAGATCGATCCCGTCGGCGCCGGCCTGCGCGAGGTGGTAACTGTCGAGGTACTCCCAATGCGCATGATGCCTGCCGTAGTCGAAAGACGGCGCGCAGTCGAGCCCGAACTGGATTTGCCCGGTCTCACAGTGCACCGTCCGCAGCAATATGTGCTCGGCGTCGTAGTCGGTGGGGGTTCGACGATGGGCGCTATGGCCGGGTGTCTGGTGCCGCCAGGGCCCGACCAGCAGCGCGTCGCGAACCGTCGCCCACCCTTCGCCACTGCGCCAACTCGTCTCCATGACCATCGTCCCCGGGACGTAGCGGCGATCGGTGGGCACCATGAATTCGACCGGGGCGAACCGAAACGAACCGGCGGAACGATCCAGTATCGATGCGAAGACACTGGGGGAGTCGATGCGGGGCAGACACATCCACTCGATGGCTCCGCTGGGGGCGATGAGTGCAGTGACCTCGCAGTCGGAGATGAAACCGTAGTCGTCGATGCGCGGGAAGGCCGTGGGACGCGGCGTGCGTTCGATCTCGTCGTCCATGTGCTGCTCCCTCATTGTCTCGGCGCTGAAGTCTGGCCGGCCAGCAGGGTCAACTCCACAACGTCACATGCACTTTCGGGCGGAACCGAGTGACACCGACCCCGGACCCGCGGATCATCGCCTGGATGCATCGCGGGGTGGCGATGAACCGCAGCAGTTCCGACACCGCGGGCTGCCGGGTCTCGGGTGGCAAGGTGGTCGCGCACCACTCATCGGATACCTGAAGTCCGGCTCCCTTGATGCGGCTCAACCGACCGGCCGCGAGGTCGGAGGAGACGGCGAACCCGATCGCGAGGGTGATGCCTCCGACACGGCGGACCTCTTCGAGGGCGGCAGCGTCGCTCTGGAAGATCCGCTGGTGTGATTCGGGAATCGCCAACTCGCGCAGCATCGTCGCGATACGCCCGTCGACACTGCCGGCGCCGGGGCCCAGCATCCACTGCTGCTCCCGCAGCAGCGCCGGATACGGTGCGACGTCCGCCAGCGGACTGTCGGGGCGCGCGACCGAAATGATCTGGTACTTCAGGAACGGCCGGGTGGTGATGGTCGTGCCGGTGTCGTTCTGCCCGGGCCCCAGCGCAATGTCCACCGCACGGGTCTCGATCAAGCTGCGGAACTGGCTGGTGGGATGAACACTCAGCTCGACCGACAGATCCTTCGCCCGCGCCGCGAACAGGTCGATGAGGCCGGGCGCGGCATGTTCGGCGAACGCGCTCGATGCCGCAATGCGGAGCAGCCGTCGGCCGTGCGCCGCCTCGCTCACCTCGATGGCGGTCTGGCGCTGCAGTCCGAGAATCTCGATCGCCCGGCTGGCCAGGCGCAACCCACCGGGCGTGAAGGCGAGACCGGCCGCCGTACGAGTGAACAGCGGGTCGTCGAGCTCTTTGCGCAGCTGAGCTATGTGCGTCGAGACACCGGCGTCCGATATCCCCAGCTCTCTGGCCGCCGCATGGACGGAGCCGAGCCGCACCACCGTCGAGTAGGCCCGAAGCTGGGCGGGCGTCACAATCCGAGTCTAGTTTGGAGGTGGACGCAGTGCCTACAGCCGCATTGCGCCCGGAGGACGCACCATGCAGGACGTGCTCACGGATCTGATGACAACCTGGAACGCCGGGGGCACGGCTGGGGTCGCGACGGTCGTGCGGACCTTCCGTTCGGCGCCGCGACCGCCGGGCGCGGCCATGGTCGTCGCCTCGGACGGGACGGTCGGCGGTTCGGTCTCCGGCGGCTGCGTCGAAGGCGCGGTCTACGAACTCGCCACCGACGCCATCCGGACCGGTCGTCCGGTGCTGGAGCGGTTCGGCATCTCCGACGATGATGCATTCGCCGTCGGTCTCACCTGCGGCGGCATCATCGACATCTTCGTCGAGGCGATCTCGCGGGAAACGTTTCCGGAACTCGGCGAGGTCGCCGCAGACATAGCCGCTGACCGGCCGGTCGCGATCGCGACCGTCATCGAGCACCCCGACGCCGCCCGGATAGGGCGACGGCTGCTGATCCGGCCGGGTATCGCGCATGGCACCCTGGGGTCGGCGCGCGCCGACGATGCGGTGATCGATGACGCACGCGGGCTGCTCGCGGCAGGCCGCAGCGAGGTGCTGTCCTACGGTCCGGACGGTCAGCGCCGCGGCGAGGGCATGGCGGTTTTCGTCGCCAGCTATGCCCGGCAGCCGCGGATGCTGGTGTTCGGGGCGATCGATTTCGCAGCCGCCCTCGCACAGCAGGGGTCGTTCCTCGGATACCGGGTAACGGTGTGCGACGCGCGGCCGGTCTTCGCCACCTCCGCCCGGTTTCCGACCGCCGATGAGGTCGTCGTCGACTGGCCGCACCGCTACCTGGCCGCGCAGATCGCGGACGGTGCGATCGATTCGCAGACCGTTGTCTGCGTGCTGACCCACGATCCCAAGTTCGATGTCCCACTGCTCGAGGTGGCCCTGCGCGCGCCGGAGATCGGCTATGTCGGCGCCATGGGGTCGCGCCGCACGCACGACGAGCGGATGACCCGGCTGCGGCAGGCAGGTCTCACCGACGAGCAACTCGCCCGGCTCGCCAGTCCGATCGGGCTGGACCTGGGCGGCCGGACACCGGAGGAGACGGCGGTGTCCATCGCGGCGGAGATCATCGCGCTCCGCTGGGGCGGACACGGTCGTTCCCTGACCCGGACCGGCGGCCGCATTCACCACAAGGCGCAAACAGCCAGTTAAGCGATTGCTTAACTCGGTCTTGACGAGCGCATCAGCGGGACAGAGGCTGAGCTTCTTCCCATGGATGTGAGGTAGATCACGTGCAAGTTCCTGGGCCATTCGAATATGAGCGCGCAACGGGCGTGGATCACGCCATCGGACTACTGGACCGGCTCGGCGACGAGGCGCGCATCGTGGCGGGCGGGCACAGCCTGCTACCGATGATGAAGCTGCGTCTGGCCAATCCGGAATATCTCATCGACATCAACGACCTGGCTGCGGAACTGGGCTACATCGTCACCGATCCGACCCTGGTGCGCATCGGTGCGATGGTCCGGCATCGGCATTTGCTCGAGTCCGACGATCTCGCCGTGGTGTGCCCGATCTTCCGTGATGCCGAGCGCGTGATCGCCGATCCGGTCGTGCGCAATCGCGGCACGATCGGCGGCTCGCTGTGCCAGGCCGATCCCGCCGAGGATCTCACCACGGTCTGCACGGTTCTCGGCGCCACCTGCCTGGTGCGCGGACCGTCCGGCGACCGGGAGATCGCGATGGACGACTTCCTGGTCGGTCCGTACGAAACCGCCATGTCGCACAACGAACTTCTGATCGAGATCCGAATTCCGGTGCGGCATCGGACCTCGAGTGCTTACGCGAAGGTGGAGCGCCGGGTCGGCGACTGGGCGATCGCGGCGGCGGGGGCGACCGTGACACTGCACGGCGAGACGATGGCCGCCGCGCGGATCGGTTTGACGGCGGTCAATCCCGATCCGGCGGCGCTCGCCGTCGCAGCTGACGCACTCATCGGTGTGCCGCCCACCGAAGACGTTTTCGCGGAGGCGGGCCGCCGCGCGAGCGCAGCGTGCTCACCTGTCTCCGATGCGCGTGGCAGTGCGGACTACAAGCGCCATCTCGCGTCCGAACTGACGATTCGTGTGCTGCGTACCGCGGTCGAGCGGGTACTGAACGAATCTGCGCTGGAAGGGAATTAGCCATGCAGGTAACCATGACCGTCAACGGCGAGCCGGTGACCGCGGAGGTCGAGCCACGTATCCTGCTCGTGCATTTCCTGCGAGATCAGTTGCGGCTCACCGGAACCCACTGGGGGTGTGACACCAGCAACTGCGGCACCTGTGTGGTGGAGGTCGACGGCGAACCGGTGAAGTCGTGCACGATGCTGGCCGTCATGGCCGGCGGCCGGGCGGTGCGCACTGTCGAGGGGCTCGAGGTGGACGGCCAACTCGATCCCGTGCAGGAGGGTTTCATGCAGTGTCACGGGTTGCAGTGCGGTTTCTGCACGCCCGGAATGATGATCACCGCCCGCGCCCTGCTCGACCGCAATCCGAATCCCGACGAGCAGACCATTCGCGAGGCGATCTCGGGCCAGATCTGCCGCTGCACCGGATATACGACCATCGTGCGGTCGATCCAGTGGGCCGCGGCGAAGCAACGAGGCGAAGCGATGGAGCCCGAACCCGCTGCCACGCCGACGCCGGTAGGGAGCACGTCATGACCGCCGTCGAGTCCCGGCCCGAAGACAGAGTCGACAACGATCACAAGCCGTGCGGTCACGGCAGGATGCTCCGCAAAGAGGATCCGCGGTTCATTCGCGGGCGCGGCAACTACGTCGACGACGTGCAGCTGCCCGGCATGCTGCATATGGCGATACTGCGTTCCCCGTTCGCGCACGCGCGGATCGTGAGCGTCGATGTCTCCGCGGCACAGGCACATCCGAAGGTCAAAGCGGTCGTCACCGGTGCGGACCTCGCGGCGAAGGGCCTGGCCTGGATGCCGACGCTGTCCAACGATGTGCAGGCGGTGCTGGCGACGGACAAGGTCCGATTCCAGGGGCAGGAGGTGGCCTTCGTCGTCGCCGAGGATCGCTACTCCGCGCGTGATGCGTTGGAGCTCATCAATGTCGAGTACGAGATGCTCGAGCCGGTGATCGACGCCCGGACCGCACTGGCGCCCGATACGCCGGTGATCCGCGACGATCTCGAAGGCAAGCGGGACAACCACTGCTTCGACTGGGAGACCGGCGATGCCGCCGCGACCGAGGCGGTGTTCGCGCGCGCCGATGTCGTGGTCGAGCAGGAGATCGTCTATCCGCGAGTGCATCCCGCCCCGATGGAAACCTGCGGCGCCGTCGCCGATCTCGATCCCGTGACGGGGAAGCTCACGCTGTGGTCGACGAGCCAGGCGCCGCACGCCCACCGCACGATCTACGCGATGGTGGCCGGACTGCCCGAACACAAGATCCGGGTGATCTCACCCGATATCGGCGGCGGGTTCGGCAACAAGGTGCCCATCTATCCCGGATACGTCTGCGCCATCGTCGGGTCGCTGTTGCTGGGCAAACCGGTGAAGTGGATGGAGGATCGCAGTGAGAACCTCACCAGCACCGGATTCGCCCGCGACTACATCATGGTCGGTGAAATCGCCGCCACCACCGACGGCAAGATCCTGGCCATCCGGTCGACCGTGCTCGCCGATCACGGCGCCTTCAACGGCACGGCCGCGCCGCTGAAGTATCCGGCGGGCTTCTTCGGTGTCTTCACCGGTAGCTATGACATCGAGGCCGCCTACTGCAAGATGACCGCGGTCTACACCAACAAGGCCCCCGGCGGCGTGGCCTACGCGTGTTCGTTCCGGGTCACCGAGGCCGTCTACTTCGTCGAGCGGTTGGTGGATTGCCTCGCCTACGAACTGAAGATGGATCCGGCCGAGCTGCGGCTGCGGAATCTTCTTCGCGCCGAACAATTCCCGTACACGAGCAAGACCGGCTGGGTCTACGACTCCGGTGACTACGAGAAGACCATGCGTCTGGCGATGAACATGATCGGCTACGACGCCTTGCGCAAGGAACAGCGGGACAGGCGCGCCCGCGGCGAGTTGATGGGCATCGGGATGTCCTTCTTCACCGAGGCCGCGGGCGCGGGTCCGCGCAAGGATATGGACATCCTCGGACTCGGGATGGCCGACGGGTGCGAGCTGCGCGTCCATCCGACCGGCAAAGCCGTTGTGCGGCTATCGGTTCAGAGCCAGGGGCAGGGCCACGAGACGACGTTCGCCCAGATCGTCGCCGAGGAACTCGGCATCCCGCCCGACGACATCGACGTCGTGCACGGCGACACCGATCAGACACCGTTCGGCCTCGGCACCTACGGCAGCCGGTCGACACCGGTCTCGGGCGCCGCTGCCGCACTGGTGGCGCGGAAGGTGCGCGACAAGGCGCGAATCATCGCGTCGGGCATGCTCGAGGTCTCCGTCGCCGACCTCGAGTGGGAGAAGGGCTCGTTCCACGTCAAGGGCGATCCGTCCGCGGCCGTGACGATCCAGCAGATCGCGATGCGCGCACACGGCGCCGGTGATCTGCCCGAGGGGATCGAGGGCGGACTCGACGCGCAGATCTGTTACAATCCGGTGAATCTCACCTTCCCATACGGTGCGTACTTCTGCGTCGTCGACATCGACCCGGGGACTGCCGTGGTGAAGGTGCGGCGCTTCCTCGCCGTCGACGACTGCGGTACCCGGATCAATCCGATGATCATCGAAGGGCAAGTGCACGGCGGCCTCACCGACGGTATCGGCATGGCGCTGATGGAGATCATGGCCTTCGACGAGGACGGCAACTGCCTCGGCGGATCCCTGATGGACTACCTCATCCCGACGGCGCTCGAGGTTCCGCATTTCGAGACCGGGTACACGGTCACGCCGTCGCCGCATCATCCGATCGGCGCGAAGGGCATCGGCGAATCGGCCACGGTCGGATCACCTGCGGCCGTGGTCAACGCGGTGGTGGATGCGCTGGCGCCGTTCGGGGTTCGGCACGCCGACATGCCGTTGACGCCGTCGCGGGTGTGGGACGCGATGCAGGGCCGGGCCACGCCGCCCATCTGAGTGGGGTCCGAGCGATGGGATCACCGATGAAGATGAACGAGCGTGCACAGGAGCTGGTCCGCACCCGGACCCCGTTCGTGCACGCGACCGTCGTGCGCGCCCAGCAGCCGACCTCGGCGCACGCCGGGGACGAGGCGATCCTGTTGCAGGACGGGACGATCGAAGGATTCGTCGGCGGCCAGTGCGCCCAGAACTCGGTCCGCAAGGCGGCGCTGGGTGCCCTGCAGTCGCACGAGAGTGTACTGCTGCGCGTACTGCCCGACGGCGATCTGCATTTTCCCGAAGCGCCCGGGGCGGCGGTGGTGGTGAATCCCTGTCTGTCCGGCGGAGCGCTGGAGATCTTCCTGGAGCCGCAGATCCCGGCGCCGCTGGTGCGCATCTGTGGCGCGACACCCATCGCGGATGCCTTGGCCGACGTGTGCGAACTGGTGGGTTTCGGGGTGCGGCGCAGTGCTGCCGAAGCCGGCTCGCTGGATTCGCTGGCCGATACGACGGTGGTGGTGATCGCCAGCCACGGTGGCCCGGAGGCCGAGATGATCCGCGTCGCGCTCGACGCGGGTGTGGGGTACATCGGGTTGGTGGCCAGCACGATTCGGGGCGCGTCGATCCTCGACGAACTCGAATTGACCGACGCCGAGCGGGCTCGCGTACGCACCCCGGTGGGTTTGCCGATCGGCGCCAGGACGTCCGCGGAGATAGCGGTCTCGATAGTCGCGGAAGTGATCCAGGCGATCCGCAAAGGTGGTCTGGCCGTCGCGCCCCGCACGGCGAATGTCGCGATCGAGGTGCTCGATCCGGTGTGCGGCATGACCGTGACCGTCGGGCCGGACACGCCGCATCTCACTATCGACGGTATCGACCACTGGTTCTGCAGCTCCGGCTGCCGCACCTCCTTCGCAGCGACGAGGACAGGCTCATGACGAACGGGGTCGTCACCGGAGTGGTGCTCGCCGCGGGCACCTCACGGCGTCTCGGCACGGCGAAACAGCTACTGCCGTACCGGAATACGACGGTGCTCGGCGCCACCCTCGACGTGGTGCGGTCCTGCGCGTTCGATCGGATCATCGTCACGCTCGGCGGCGCGGCGGCGGCGGTGATCCAGCAGGTCGATCTCACCGGGGTGGAGGTTGTCCTGGCCGAAGACTTCGGTTCGGGCTGTTCTTCGTCGTTGCGTTCGGCCCTGAACTCGGTGCATCCCCGGGCCGCCGGAATCGTGCTGATGCTCGGTGATCAACCGGGTCTGTCGGCGGCGACCGTCGAGCGGCTGATCGCCGAGGGAACGTCCGCCGCGATCACGGTCTGCCGCTACCACGACGGTATCGGGCATCCATTTTGGCTGAGTCGCAGCATATTCGGCGAGTTGGCCCGATTGCACGGCGACAAGGCCGTGTGGAAGATCATCGAGTCGGGCCGCGTCCCGGTGTCGCAACTCGACGTCGACGCAGCGGTGCCCTTGGACGTGGACACCTGGGACGACTACGAGCGCCTGCGCGCCGCGACCTCGCCATGATGTCCCCGTTCGACGATATCGAGGACGTGGTGCGGCGATTCGACGCCGACGACTACCTGCTCGATACCGGAACCGCCGCCGCCTTCTATCTGGCCACCACGTTGGGTCGGCCACTGTTGCTGGAAGGCGAACCGGGAGTGGGCAAGACGACGGCGGCGAAGACCCTGGCCACTGTGCTGGGCGCACCGCTGATCCGCCTGCAGTGCTACGAGGGTCTCACCGTGAGCGAAGCGCTGTACGACTGGAACTACCAGCGTCAGCTGCTCAGCATCCGGCTCGCCGAGGCGCGCGGCGCCGACCTCACCGAAGCCGACCTGTTCACCGAGGCATATCTGGTCGACCGCCCGATCCTGCGCTGTGTGCGATATCGCGGCCCGACGCCCCCGGTGCTGTTGATCGACGAAATCGACCGTGCCGACGACGAATTCGAAGCGCTGCTGCTCGAATTCCTCGGTGAGGCCACGGTGACCGTTCCCGAACTCGGGACCTTCGTCACCGAACACCCGCCGCTCGCGGTGCTGACCTCGAACCGCAGTCGCGACCTGCACGACGCGCTGCGGCGGCGCTGCCTCTACCACTGGATCGACTACCCGGAACCGGCCCGCGCGGTGGCGATCGTGCGACGCACCGTGCCCGGGGCAACCGACGCGCTGATCGAGCATGCCACCCAATTCGTCGGCCGCGCCCGCGATCTCGATCTCGACAAGCCGCCCGGCGTCGCCGAGACCATCGACTGGATCGCGGCGTTGGTGATGCTCGACGTCGCCGATCTCACCGCGCCGGAGGCGGTCGCCGCGCTCAGCGCGCTGGCGAAAACACCCGACGACCGCACGACCGTCCACGAGGCATTCGTCGAATACACCCGAAGCCTGGCTACCGGATGAGAGGGATACTCCGATGAAGATCGCCAATGAGTTCACCGTCCACGCACCCGTCGAGCAGGCATGGGCGGTGCTGACCGATCTCGAACAGGTGGTTCCGCTCATGCCCGGGGCACAGATGGTCGGCTGGGAGGGCGAGGACTTCCTCGGCAAACTGAAGGTCAAAGTCGGCCCGGTGACCAGTGAATTCACCGGGAAGGCGAATTTCGTCGAGCGCGACGAACACGACCATCGCGCCGTCATCAACGGCAGCGGACGGGATTCACGGGGATCCGGAAACGCGGCGGCGACCATCACCACGCAACTGTGCGAGGACGGCGACAAGACCCGCGTCACCGTGGACACCGACCTCAAGATCGTCGGCAAGCTCGCCCAGTTCGGCAGCGGGATGTTGCAGCAGGTGTCGGAGAAGATGATCGGTCAATTCGTCGCATCTCTGGAAGAGAAACTCGCAGCGGGCGATTCGGCCGCCGCAGCAGCGACGGCCGGGCCGGATAGCCGAGCGGCACGGCCGCAACCGGTCGCGCGAACCGAGCCGGCGCCGCTCGATCTCGTCGAGCTGGTCGGGCCCGCGATGATCAAGAAGTACGCGCCCGCGATCGTGTTCGTGCTCGCGGCCGTGCTCGGAATCATCCTGGTACGCAGGCAGATGCGCGGGAAGCGATGACGCGAGCGGTACTGCTGCGCGGCGTCGATCTGGCGGCATTCGCCGTCGCGGTGGTCGCGCGGCTACGGCGTGGTGGCGTCGCGGTGGCGCCGAGCGGGCCCGCGCTCTTCGTACAGGCTCTGCGGAGCATGGCGCCGCGCTCGCGCACCGAACTCTATTGGGCCGCACGACTCACGCTCGTTGATCGCATGCAGGATCTGGCCGCCTTCGACGCGGTCTTCGCGACGGTGTTCGCCGACGCGGTACTGGGTGTGGACCCGCCGAGCCGAGTGCACGGACTGCCGACCGAACGCGCGTCGGTGCCGGGCACGGGCGGTCGGGGGCAGTCCCGGCAAGGCGGTGAAGTCCCTTGGGCGACACTGCAATCAGCGACCGGTGCCGACCGATCGACCGACCGGGGCGTGGCGCTGCCGGACGTGCTGCCGAGCCGGTTCGCGGCACGGGAACAGGAACCGTTCGCCCGCTTCGATCCGGACGACCTGCGGACGGTCGGCGCCTGGCTGGAGCAGGCGTCGACGCTGTGGCCGCAGCGCCGGAGCAGGCGCTACGCAAACCATCCGCACGGCAAGCGGATCGACTTCCGGGCGACGATGAACGACTCCCGCCGCACCGGCTGGGAGTCGGCGGTGCTGGTCCGCACCCGTCCCCGCCGCCGCCCGCGTCGAATCGTCATGATCTGTGACGTCAGCCGCTCGATGCAGCCGTATTCGACGATCTACCTGCATCTGATGCGGGCAGCGATGCAGCGCCGTTCGCCCGTTCGCCCCGAGGTGTTCGCCTTCTCCACCGCACTGACCAGGCTGACCTCGGTGCTGGCCCACCGTTCCCCGGATGTCGCGGTGGCCCGGGCCAACGACAAGGTGGTCGACCGCTACGGCGGCACGCATATCGGCCGGTGCCTCGGTACGTTGCTCGCAACTCCGTCCGGCAACGCGGTGCGCGGCGCTGTCGTCGTCATCGCATCGGACGGCTGGGACAGCGACACGCCCGATGTCCTCGCCCGCGCGATGGCCCGGATCCGACGCCGGGCTTGGCGCGTCATCTGGCTCAATCCCCGTGCCGGCGACTCCCGATTCCAGCCGACCACCGGTGCGATGGCGGCGGCGCTGCCGTACTGCGACGTCATGATGCCGGCGCACACGCTGGCGGGCATACACGCGTTCATGCAAGCCCTGGCATCGACGATCGTCTCGGAGCCGTCAAGTCCGCCGGAAAGTTGGTTCAGGCACACATTTGGTGATCGTGTGCCTGAACCGGGCTCAGCCGGGACGGCTAACGGCGATCGTGGTCGAGGGTGAACTTCACCTGGTACAGACCTGGGTCGGCGTTGCCGAAGGCCTTGTTGCCCTGGATCAATCCCTCGTTCGTCAGATGCTCGATGACGCGCCGGGCGGCGTCGATGTCCTCGCTCTGGGCGTAATTGACGACCCTGGTGCCGTCGAGACTCCGGTGCAGGCTGGCCGAGATCCAGCCGGGAACCTCGCTGGCGACCTGTGCGGCGCGGGCCAGATAGTCGATCAGCGGTTGCTGCCGACCAGGATCGACGGTGAACACGTTGATCTGGGTGACGGTTCCGTCGACGCGGATGATGGGCATGTGTGCTCCTCGAACTCGATACGAGGCGAGGACAATCGAGAGACCGACAAGACCTCCGGCAGGCAGCCACGTCAAGCCCTCGGCGTCTCGCCGATTGCTTGCCGCGGGGTCACCACTGATGTGGCGACACGGAGCCTCTCGCGGAGGGGGCCGGGCTTACCGATGCCGACCCAGGTCCTTTCCGACATCGCCAGCATAACCGAGCCATCGAGATATCGCGCCTCCGACCGAGCCGGAATGTCGACGACCCGCGAATCCTGGTTCGGCCCACTGTTCGTGATCTACCCGACCGTAATCCACAGGGGCGCTTGCTGTTCGGGGGTTCGATTGCCGAGTGCACTGCCGGTGCCCGGGGCGGAGTGTTCCTCGGCGAAGGAAGCGTCAGTGTAGGCCTGCCAATGGTTCCCATGCGGACATGGCGGCGGTGACGATTGCCTCCAAGTCGGCGCGGGTGGCGCCGTCGCGGGCCTGTATCGACATGCCCTGGTGGACAGTGGTGTAGAACGCGGCCATGGTGTCGACGGTTGCCTCGACGGGAAGGTCGCCCTCGTCGACCGCGCGGCGCAGCCGGGCCGCGATCGCGGCTTGCATGCCGCGACGGTGGTCGGCGAGGAATGCCTGGGCGTCTTGATCTATCGCGGTCCGGGCGGCCAGGGTGACCATGCATCCGGGCGGAGTCGCGGGATCGGCGAAGAAATCGGCGCTCGCGGACAGCAACTCGTGTACCGCCTCGCGGGCGACGGGTGCGTGGTCGAGCGCGAGGCGTGCCGGATTGCCCACGATCGAGTCGTAAAGCTCGACAGCCGCACGGAAGAGTTGTTCCTTGGAGCCGAAGCAGGCATAGATACTGGGCGAGGCGATACCCATTGCGGCCGTGAGGTCCGTCATCGACGTCCCCTCATACCCGTTGCTCCAGAACGCAACCATCGCCTGCCTCAGCACGGCGTCGCGGTCGAAGCCGCGAGGACGACCACGCTCTCCCATCCTCCACCTGCCTTCCGTGGTCCCACGAATTCTGTGTCGTCCATTAAAGATATCTCTTGACGCGGCTTCCGGAGCGTTGCTACCTATTTCTGTGTCGATCAACATAGAAATCGAGGGCGGGGACATGACAACTGAACGCAGCCCCTGGGGGGCACTGGCCGCGCTGTGCGTGGGCTACTTCACGATCCTGTTGGACATGACCATCGTCGCGGTGGCGAACCCGGCGATCATGAACGGCCTGCACACCGACATGTCCAAGGTGATCTGGGTGACCAGTGCCTACCTGCTCACCTTCGCGGTGCCGCTGCTCATCACCGGCCGCCTCGGCGACCGCTTCGGGCCGAAATACCTGTATCTAGGGGGACTTGCGGTCTTCACGCTGGCGTCGCTGTGGTGTGGCTTGGCGGGCAGCGTCGGCTCGCTGATCGCCGCACGAGCAGTTCAAGGTCTCGGCGCCGCGTCGATGGCGCCGCAGACGATGGCGGTGATCGGCCGAATCTTCCCCTGGGACAAGCGCGGCGCGGCGATGGGCGTATGGGGCGGAGTCGCGGGCATCGCGACGCTTATCGGCCCGATCTTGGGCGGTGCGCTCATCGACACCGGCGGCTGGCAGTGGATCTTCTATGTCAACGTGCCGATCGGCTTGCTCGCATTCGTCTTGGGCGCGTGGCTGGTTCCGACGCTGCCGACGAACGATCACCGCTTCGACATCCCCGGAGTGATCGTCGTCGCGATCGGAATGTCGGCCTTGGTGTTCGGCATCCAAGAGGGCAACGGTTACCACTGGGCGGGCTGGGTGTGGGGCTTGATCTTCGGCGGTCTCGTCGTCCTCGCGCTCTTCCTGATGTACCAGGGCCGCACGAAGATCGAACCGCTGGTGCCGCTGGGCCTGTTCCGGAATCGCAATTTCTCCCTCGGCAATGTGGCGACCGGTGCACTGGGCGCGGCGATGACGGCCCAGATGGTGCCGTCGTACTTCTACCTGCAGGCGGTGCGCGACCTGTCCCCGACGAAGGCGGCGCTGGTATTCGCCCCGATGGCAGTCGTTTCCGCCATTCTGTCGCCGATGGTCGGCAAGCTCTCGGACAAGGTGGCGCCGCGCTATCTGCTGACATTCGGCTTCGCCCTGTTCACTCTGGCGGTGTTGTGGTTCATCAGCCTCGCCACCCCGCACGGGTCCATCCCGCTGATGTGCGTGATGTCGGTGCTCTGCGGTATCGGCAGCTCCTGCATTTGGGCGCCGCTCCCGGCGACGGCGTTGCGGAGCCTGCCGCTGCAGCAGATGGGGGCGGCCTCGGGTATCTACAACACCACCCGCCAGGTCGGCTCGGTGCTCGGTAGTGCGGGCATCGGCGCGCTCCTCACCGCGCGTATGGCGGCGCATTCGCTGCCCGCCTCGTCCGGCGAAACCGGCCACCTCCCCGACCTCGGCAAAGCGTCCTACGCCTCGGCCCTGACCGACTCGCTGTACCTCACGGTGATCCTGCTGGCGGTCTGTGCCGTCACCGCGGCGTTCTTTACCTCGACCGAGACGGTCGGCGCCGCGCCGTCTCCGGCAGCGGATGAGAAGACCCAGGCCGACCTGGCCGGCCAGCACTAGCTCCACATTTCGAGAACCGCGCTGCGGCCAGGCATTCACGGATCCGAGTGAACTCGTCGGAACAGGGGTTTGTGCAGTTCGGCATGCAAAAGCCACCCCCGATCGGCAGTGATTGTCGTCGAACGAATTGCTGAGGACCTTCATGAAGCTGTTCTGCTCACATGGCCCGGATCGCGGTTGGCTCAGGTGGCGATGAGTGTGAAATCGATGGCGCTCGGTGCGGGGATCATTTCCGCGGTGACGTGAACCTCGACGGTTCCTTCGAAGGACGGGGTGATGGGAATCGCGGCGGCGATGCCGGTCGAGCCGGTGACGGTGTGCCAGCTGATGCCGTCGGGACTGGGTGGTGACGGGAACACCGCCGCGGCCGATCCGCGCAGGGTGAAGCGCACGGCGACGCCGTCGAGGCCGACGCCGGCGGGGTCGATGACCCGGACGACACAGGGGTGGGCGAACGGGGTTCCGGCCGTGCTTTTCTGATTGTTTCCCGCATGGATGTTCAAGGAGTAATCGGCCATGGCGCACCTTCTCGGGAGGCTCGATGATTCGAGTCAACCGCCGGCGCGCTCAGGGGTGAAGAGTCCTTGGTCATCGTCGCGGCGGATACTCCCGGTCAGTCGAGCTGGATTGTGCGCTGGTGCGTGTCGATGGCGTGGCGTAGTTGGATGCGTGAGAGTTCGTAACCACCGCATTCGCAGTGGGCCGGGAGCGTGTCGTCGGTGTTGCGGTCGCCGTCGAGCAGGTCGACGTAGTGGATGCGGTGCCGGTCGGTGCGATGCGCCTCGTCGATGTAGTCGCGGCGTCCGTGCGCGTGGGGTCCGATCAGCGACTCGTATACCGCGCCTGCGGCAGTGTCGAAAACCGTTGCGACATGGTGGCTTCGACCGCAGCGCACACGCACCAGCGCATGGTCGTCGCGATCGTGCCCCAGATCGTCGAGGGCGCGCCGGGCAGCGAGTTTCCGATCGGATGGGCTGAGATTGGTTGGATTGCTCATCGATTCCTCCGAAGACGGTGGGTGCTACGGAAAGGCCGGCTCGAATTGCTCGCCGGCCATGGACGAAACGAGCGGGTCGGCCGTCAGCTGCCCAGTGAACTCGCGGAGTCCGGACGGCATCCCGTCCGTCGCGCGTCGTCGCGCTGTAACCGTGGTGCCGCGGTCTCGACCGCTGTCATGACCACCTCCGTTCGTGGATGGGCCCAGTTTCTACGCGCCGCAAAGGTCGGCAGAAGGGCCACAAGTCGCACATCGGAAGGCCGGACGACTCGTGGTATCGCCATCTCGAGGCCGCCGACACCGGGTGGGACGAGGCGGCCATCGGAGCTGGAGCACCGGCGACCACCACACCACCCCTGACATCGATGAGATCGCGGCGGATATCGCGACCGGCATCGCGGTGCTGCTCGCTCATGCCCGCGGACGGGCACATCGGCGCACCGCATCCCGGCGCACCCGGCAGCCGCTGGCGGCCCGGCTCCGCACAACATCTGCATCGGAAAACACAGCAGGATGCCGATGTCCTGGGCGGCTCGGGCGGTCGGTATCAGCGCGCCCAGGAGAACGGCGACGGCGGTGAAGGCGACGGCGCCCAACCTGGCCTCCAGCCGCCCCCGATGAGGAGTCCGCGAACCCACCCGAGATCATGAAGGAGGTCATCGGCCGCAGCCTGAAGCAGGCCTGAGGCAGTCGAATCGGGATCCGGCCGAGGCGTGCGTGCCGCCGGCCGGATCCGGTTGAGGGAAGGCAATTCTCATGAGTGCTGAGCTCGTGCTCCGGACGGTCGAGGATGGCGTCGCCACCCTGACCCTGAACCGTCCCGAGAAGTTGAACGCGCTGACGGCGGCCTCGTTCGAGGAGCTGGCGGCGCATCTGGACGCGCTGGCCGGCGCGGACGTCCGGTGCGTGATCCTGACCGGCGCGGGCCGATCCTTCTGTGCCGGACACGATCTGGAGGCGCTGGCCGCAGGCGACGCGCTGGCGTCCCGCTACCACGAGGCGGAGACCATTGCCCGGCTCGAGGCGTTTCCGGCGCCGGTGATCGGCAAGATCCGCGGGCACTGCTTCACCGGTGGGCTCGAATTGGCCCTGGCCTGCGACCTGCTGGTCGCGGGGGAGAGCGCGCAATTCGGAGACACGCACAGTCGGTGGGGCCTGGTCCCGCTGTGGGGCATGTCGGTGCGGCTGCCGGAGCGGGTGGGCACGGCCCGGGCCAAGGAACTCAGCTTCACCGCCCGGCGGTTCAGTGGCGTCGAGGCCGCGGACATGGGCCTGGTGAACCACGCGGTGCCCGACGAGGGGCTGGACGAATTCGTGGCGCACCTGGCCGCGCAGATCAGCGCAAACTCGGCCGGTTCGAATCGAATCTACAAGTCGCTCTATGCGAATTCGCGGGAACTCGGACGTGCCGAGGCGCTGAAGGCGGAGACGGACATGCAGTTCGGGTTGCCGGACGACTCGGCGGAGCGACTGAACAAGCGCTGAGCGCGACGCGGCGAGTAGCACCCGGTCGGGGTTGGGTCGCCGGGCGGACTCGGTGCATCGTGTCGGACCGGGTGTGTCGGGTCGGGCTGGGACCGTCGGTCAGTGCGGGTCAGTGCGGGTCAGTGCGGGTCAGTGCGGGTCAGTGCGGGTCCATCGGGTCAGGCCCGGCACGCCGCCTCGGCGCGGGCGATGAGGAACTCGCGTTCGGTGGTGTTGCGGGCGTTCGCGATTGCGGCGCGGTATGCCTGTGCGGCTTCGGAGTTCCGGCCGAGGCGGCGCAGGAGATCGGCGCGGACGGCATGGAAAAGGTGCTGGTCGGCGAGGTCCAACTGGTCCAGTTCGGCCAGTGCGGCTTCGGGTCCGGCGACCTCGGCGACGGCCACCGCGCGGTTGAGCCGCACCACCGGGCTCGGGGTGAAGGCGAGGAGCTGGTCGTAGAGCTGGAGGATCTGCGGCCAGTCGGTGCCGGCGTCGGTGCGGGCGTCGGTGTGCACGGCGTTGATCGCGGCCTGGATCTGATACGGGCCGGGCTGGTTGCGCCGCAGGCATTCCCGTACCAGGGCGTGGCCCTCGGCGATCAGCGCTGTGTCCCAGAGACTTCGATCCTGCGCCGGGAGGGGCACCAGCTCACCCGTCCCGGAGGTGCGTGCGGCACTGCGTGATTCGCTGAGCAGCAGCAGCGCGAGCAGGCCGCGGACCTCGGGTTCGTCGGGCATGAGCTCGGCGAGCACCCGGGCCAGGCGGATGGCCTCGGCGCACAGGTCGGCGCGGGTCAGGCGCTCGCCGGCGGTGGCGGTGTGACCCTCGGCGTAGATCAGATAGACGACCGCGAGCACGGCGTCGAGCCGGTCGGGCAGGTCGGCGTCGGACGGCACCCGATACGGGATCCGGGCATCGCGAATCTTGCCCTTGGCACGGGTGAGGCGTTGCGCCATGGTCGTTTCCGGCACCAGGAAGGCCCGGGCGACCTCCGCTGTGGACAGCCCGCCCAGCAGGCGGAGGGTCAGCGCCACCTGTGCCTGGCGGGACAGTGCGGGATGACAGCAGGTGAATATCAAGCGCAGCCGGTCGTCGCGCACCGCGCCCTCCTCGATCGGTTCGCCGACTGCCCGCAGCAGCGCGGCCTGGGCGTACTTGTCCGCGCGGGCGGCCTCGCGGCGCAGCCGGTCCACCGCGCGGTTGCGGGCCGTGGTGATGATCCAGCCGGGCGGACTCGGCGGCAGCCCGTCCTGCGGCCAGCGCTGCACGGCGGTGGCGAAGGCATCCTGCACCGCGTCTTCGGCGATATCGACATCGCCGAAGACGCGAATGAGGGAGGCGACCGCGCGGCCGTAGTGCTCGGCGAAGATCGCCGCGACATCGACTGTGCCGGAAGGCATGTCAGCCGTCCTGGATGGGCCGGACCTCGATCGGCAGCCCGATGACGCGCGCCATGCGGCGACCCCAGTCCAGCGCCTCGTCCAGGTCGGCGGCGCGGATGACGGTGAAACCGCCTATGTGCTCCTTGCTTTCGGCAAACGGCCCGTCGGTGACGAGCACTTCCGAGCCCTGCGCGCGCAGCACGGTGGCGGTACTCGGCGCGTGCAGCCCGGCCGCGAAGACCCACGCCCCGGACTCCCGCATCTCGGCGTCGAGTGTCGCCAGCTCGCTCATGATCTCGTCGAGATTGTCCGGCGGCGCGGTGTCGTCGGGCTGGTAGATGCTGAGCAGGTACTCGGTCAACGGGACTCCTCTCCGGCGGGACGATAGGTGGCCATGAGGACACCGGTCGTCGTGGTGACGCTGTCGGTCAGCCGCAGTGGGCCCACGTCGACGCCGTCGAACAGGCGCGCGCCGGGACCGACCGTCAACGGGTGGATCGAGAGCAGATACTCGTCGATCATGCCCGCGCGCATGAGGGAGCGCAGCAACTCGCCGCTGCCGAGGACCACCAGATCCAGGTCCGGCCGCCCGGCGCCCAGCGCGCGCACGGCCGCGACCCCGTCGCCGGGCAGCAGGGTCGAGTTCTGCCACGGCAACGGTTCGGCGAGGGTGCGGGAGCAGACGAACTTCTCCGCCTTGTTCAGCACCTCGGTGAACGGATTGTCCGTCCGATGCGTCCAGACTCCGAAGAAGTCCTCGTAGGTGCGGCGGCCGAACAACAGGCCGCCGTCGCTGTGCGCGGCCATGTGCGCGCCCATGACGCGGCCCTGGATCGGGTCCGCGTACCGGTGCGCCCAGCCGCCGCCGGTGAATCCGTTCCGGGTGTCCTCGTCGGCCCGGCCCGGCGCCTGCATGACGCCGTCGAGGGTGAGGTTGACGACCGCGGTGATCCTGCCCATGTTCGCTCCTTGGCTGCGACCCGGCCAGGTTGCCGGGTTCATCCTCTACACGAACGGGCTGCCGCGATCACGACACCGCCGCGGAAAGTTTCCGACGGCTCAGACCTCGAGGTGCTCCTCGATGTCGCGGAGCCGATGCCGGGCGAGTGCCGGATTGCCCCGGGTCCGGTCCAGCGTGACATGCAGGAACAGCCCCCGCGAGCGCCGCCCGCGCAGTGGCCGCACCAGGTGGTACCGACTGTTGAGGGTGATGAGCACGTCGTCGATCTCCTCAGTGAGCCCGAGCTGCTCGATGGTGCGCAGCTTGGCCCGCACCACGTGCCGTGACGCTTCGCCCGCGCGGGACCGGCGTGAGGTGGTTTGCTGAAGAATCCGCAAGGTACGCAATTCACAACTTACGCAATCAGTTAGACGCGTCCGGGCCCGAGAAAACCTGCGGGCGCGGCCGTTGCCGGCAGCGCCCGCAGACTCGCCACGTCATCGGCTCAGCTCAGCCGCACAGGCTCCCCGGCGCGGTGGCCGCGTCGAGGAACAGCACGGCCTCCTCCTTCTCGGCCGCCCCACCCGGAAGCTGTTCGGACAGCTGCTCCTTGGTCATGCCCGAAGCGATCGCCGCGCAATCGGCCTTGCCGACATCGATGGCCGCGAGCTGCTGATCCTGATCGGTCAGGAGCTCACCGCGCCCCTGCAGATAGCTCACGAACGCCTGCTCCGGCGCGGTCAGTGCGCGCTCCGCTCCGGCCACCCCCGTGGCCGCCCCCAGCAACGCGACCCCTGCAGCCACCACTCCGAAACCCGAAGCGAGACGGCTCTTCTTACCCACGAACTCTCCTTCAACATCGAACGAACCCGGCGAGCGTACCCCGGTCGGTCGCGTTCCAGGATGCTCGTCACCAGCATGGTGTGATCCTCGAGCCCGCCGCCGCCCGGTCCGGCCGAGCTCGGCGGAGGCCTGCTCGTACTCCTGGCGCGTCCACGGTTGCACGCCGGTAACCGCGTGATAGACCTCGTAACTGGGCGGGAACCACGGCTGCTGTGCCCAGCGGCACCCGCGCCGGAGCACGCGTGTCAGCCGATCGGCCAGCCCGCCGGCGCCGCGGCCACCCCGAGCGCGCCCGCGCCCAGCAGGGCGCTCACCACACCGCGGCGCGCCGCCAGCAGCCACGCCGCGGCAGCCGCGAGCACCGCGAACTGCCAGAGGTGGTGCAGTGCAAGGGCGAGCGGGAACGCGGAGCCCGCGATCGCTCCGATGACGGCCGGTCCGGCACCGGTGAAGAACGCCTGCACGCGCTGGTCGGCCCGCAGCCGGTCGAAGTACTTGCCGCCGGCCAGCACGAAGGCGAACGACGGCGCGAAGGCGACCGCGGCGGCCGGCAATCCGCCCGGCACGCCCGCGGCCGCATACCCGACCACCGCCACCGTCTGCACCACCGGGCGCGGCGTGATCTGGCCGAGCGCAACGGCATTGAGGAATTGCGCTCCGGTCGTCCAGCCGTAGCGGTAGACCGCATCGGCCTGCATGAGCGGGCGGCCAGGACCAGGATCAGTGCCAAACCCGGTGCGATGAAACAGCATCCGCCGACGAGCGCCCCGCGGGTGCCGCGCAGCCGCCAGCGGTGTAGATCGCCAGCTGGGTCGAGGCCGGTCCGGGAAGCAGCTCGGTACGGCGGCGGGCTCACTTCAGAGTGGCGTGCAGCAGGGTCACTCCGGCGGTGAGGGCCGCGCCCGCCACCGACCAACTGGTGCCCGCGGGCTGGGTGGACAACACCACCACGGTGTAGCGGTAAGGCTGATCGGGGGAGGGGGAGACCAGGCCGGTGGTGTCCAGGGTGGTCGAGGAGTTCAGATCCATCCAGCCCTGTTTGACCGCCCAGTTCGCACCGGTGAGGGCATCGGGGATGCCGAAGTACTGGTCGGTGCCGTCGGCCGCGGTCTGGGAGGCGTTGTGCAGCGCGCCGACGATCAGGTCCCGGGCCGGGGCCGGGATCGCGGTGGTGATGTAGTGGAAGACGGAGACGACATCCCGTGGCGTGGTGAGGGTTTCGCCCCACTGAGCGGTGTCTTCGGGCGCGGTGGTCGCGGTCAGTCCGATGGTGGCGACCATGCGATCGATGATGGCGTTGTTGCCGCCGTTGTCCCACATCACGTCGGCGATGTCGTCATCACTGGTGGAGAGCATCTGGGTGAGTTGGCGCGTGGTGTCCGGATCCGGTTGCCAATTCTGGGTTTTCAGAGCGTCCAGCGCGATGAGCAGCTTGACCACCGAGGCGGTATAGAACTGCTCGTCGGCATTGAGGCTGGCGATGGCCGCCCCGGTGGTGGTGTCCACCACGTCGATGCCGACGCTGGTCCCGGGCGAGGACGCCTGGATGGCGGTCTGCATCTGCTGAGCGATGGCTGTCACCGAAATGGGGTGCGGAGCAATCACAGTCGTGCTGGGTGCCGTGGTCTCGGGTATCTGGCCGACACCGGCCTGATCGTGAGACGTGGCGAACGCGGTGGGAGCGCTGAGGGCTGCCAGGGAGATCACGGCGACGAAACTGCCGGCCGCGATCCAGAACCACCGTGCGTGCGGTGAAGGGGCCTGAATCGAGGTCATAGTCAATTACATCGACACGAACCTCGAGACATTTCCAGCCGAAAGCTGTCAATTTCCTGTTAACTACGGCGCGAACAGATCTCGGTTCGGAGGCGATGCCGACCAGCTATTTCACCGCGAACGAAAATCATTTCCGGGTCTGGATTCATCCCGGTGGCAACGGAAAGGGGTACCAGTCATGAGATTGTTCGAAAAGTCCTCGTAAAGAGGCTCGCCGCCTTCGCTTTCGGGGTGCTGGTCATGATCGCCCCGGTCCTCGCCCACGCTGATGCGGACCATGGCAACGGATGTGTCCTGTTCTCCGACAACACATCAGCAACTGTGGATTCGCTCCGGTTCAGATGTTCGACCGAACAGCTGGACGCGATCCATCGGGACGCCCCGCGTGGCGACGTGCCGGTCGGCGCGACGGACGGCCGGGTCGCCGCGCCGCACCGGATGCGGTCCTGGGCACCGCTGATCTGGATCGGCAAGGACTTCTCCACCGGGCCCGAGGGCGGCACTGTGATGAACCGTCTCACCGGAGCCTGTGCCGGCGCCCCTGCCGCCCGGCCGTTTTCGTGCCGGGCGGCAGCGGTCCGCTCGAGTGGGTTCGCGACCCTGTCACACGCCGCGGTAAACCTTGCGGGCGGTCGCGATCAGCGGAATCTGGAGCGGGAGGCGCAGCAGCGCGCCGATTTTCAGCGCCAGGGGGCGATCGCTGCGCAGCCAGTCGGCCGCCATCTGCAGATTCCCGGGGAAGACGGCGAGGAAGATCAGCACGGCCAGGCGCGCGCCCAGACCGCGGGTGCGGGGGACCACCAGCAGTGCGCCGGAGACCACCTCGGCCATGCCCGAAACCTGGGTGTAGGTGCGGGGTTTGCCCGGGAGCTGAGGCGGGATCAGGGCGTCGTAGGGCTTGGGCGCGAGGAAGTGCAGGGCGCCCGAGCCGAGCAGCAGCGCGGCCAGGGCGAGGGCGCGGGCCCGAATGCCATTGGAGCCGACCGGTTGGATTGCCGCGGAGGAGTGCGACAGATCTGCTGTCATTGCTGCAGCATAACCGGTCGGTATGTATTGCCCGGCGGGTAACCGCCTTCCGCCTTCTGCTCGGTGTGTCGTCGTGGCGAGTGGCCGATCGCCAAGGGATAGCGCACAATTAGGCGGCTATCCGGCTCGAGCAGGGGAAGTTATGAAGGTGCACAAAGGGCTTGCGATGGCCCTGCTGGTCCTGAGTTTGACGGTCGCTTGCTCGAAGGAGGAAGCCACCCATCCGGCCAACGCACCGGCACAAGCGGTTCCGCAGCCCGCGCCCAAGGAGAAGGAGGGCGCCATTCCGGTCGGCCCGGGCCCTCAGGGCACGTACACGGTGGCGGCGCAGCCCGCGCCCGGCAGCTGCCACTACCGCAAGACCTCCGACGGCCAGCCGCTACCCGACCCGAACTGCACCCCGGGCGCGACGAATCCCAAAGTGACAGCGGCGAATCTGGCCGACACCATCTGTAAGTCGGGCTATACCGCCTCGATTCGGCCCAACACGTCGATCACGAATCCGGAAAAGGCCGCCAATATCAAGTCCTACGACTACACCGGCGATCCCCGCGATGCCGAGTACGACCATCTGATCTCGCTGGAGCTGGGTGGCGACCCCAACGATCCGCGCAATATCTGGGTCGAACCGCCGTCACCGGGCCACCAAGCCGGCGCCGGGCCGAACAATCCCAAGGACGGCGTGGAGACCAAGCTGCACACGCTGGTCTGCAATGGCAAGGTGGCGCTGGTCGACGCCCAGGTGGCGATCGCCACCGACTGGACCACCGCGCTGGCGAAGGTCGGCTTCCCCAATAGCTAGGGGCGCGTCGCGTCCGGCGTGCCGGGCCGAAACCACCGCTGGACTCGAACCCGCGGGCCTACGATCGAACGATGTCAGCGCCGCAGGACCCCTCGACGATGATCGAGGGCCGGGTCGTGCACAAGGTGAGCAACGCGCTGAAGATCACCTTCAGTGCCGGCCCAGGAGAACCTCTGGCCACCGGGGTGCAGGGCGCGGGCAATGGCCTCGCGGCCAAGGCCGCCATACTGTTCGGCTTCAAGAACGGCGGCACCGGCAGGCATCGCATCACCTACGCCGACGGGTCGGTGGTCTGGGTGGAGTCCAAGCACTCCGCGCCCACCGTGCTCAGCCGGGGCGACGGGACCTCGCTCGCCACCGTTCATCGCGCCGACACCTCGACCGCCGTGGGATCCACGGCGGGAACGCTTTTCCACTTCGTACCCGATCCGGAGGAGGCCCGGACCCCGGAGCTCTTCCGCATCGTGGTGCTCGACCGCATGGGGCAGGAGGCCGGCCGCCTCGACGTGGTGCGCACGGTCGGCGGTTGGACCCTGCGCCGCATCGCGAACGATCTCTACAACGAGTCCTTCTGGTGGGATCGGGCCGGGCAGCCGCTACCCGTACCGATCCTGGGCACCCGGCTCTGGTTCAAGCACCCGCTCGACCCGGTGGAGCGGGACGTGCTGCTGGGCGTCTGCGTGGACATCGCCCTGGGATTGCGACCGTACATCGCGGTCATGAAGTAGGAGAACGGCTTCCGGGACTCCCGCCCGCCTGCGCGGGAGTCCCGGAGGTCCGGGGTCGGGTCGGAGACCCGGTCAGTCGGAGACCTTGAGGACCAGCTTGCCGAGATTCTTACCGGTGAGCAGGCCCTGGAAGGCGGCGACGGCATGGTCGAGGCCGTCGACCACATCCTCGAGGTAGACGAGCTTGCCCTCCGCGATCCATTGCGCCGCCGCGGGATAGAACTCAGCGGCCTGGCCCGCGAACTCGGACACGATGAAGCCGCGCACGGTCAGGCTCCGGCGCAGGACGCTCGACATGAGCAGCGGCAGCCGGTCGGGGCCCGGCGGCAGGTCGGTGTCGTTGTAGTTGGCGATCAAGCCGCACACCGGAATTCGGGCGAACTGATTGAGCCGGGGCAGGACGGCGTCGAAGACCGCGCCGCCGACATTCTCGAAGTAGACGTCGATGCCGTCCGGGGTGGCGGCGGCCAGCTGCTCGGCGAAGTCGGGGGCGCGGTGGTCGACGGCGGCGTCGAAGCCGAAGCGCTCACGCAGCAGGGCGACCTTCTCCGGGCCGCCCGCGATGCCGACGGCTCGCGCGCCCTTGATCTTCGCGATCTGGCCAACGGTCGAACCGACTGGTCCGGTGGCGGCGGCGACCACCACGGTCTCGCCCGGCTTCGGCTGCCCGATGGTGAGCAGACCGGAGTACGCGGTCAGGCCCGGCATTCCCAGCACGCCCAGGGCGGTGGTGAGCGGCGCGGCATTCGGGTCCAGCTGCTGCAGGGCCCGAACATTCTCGACCGAGTGCGTCTGCCAGCCGCCCCAGCCCAGCACGATATCGCCGGGCCGCAGTGCGGAATCGGTGGATTCGACGACGCGGGACACGGTCGCGCCGCACATGGTCTCGTCGATCCCGACCGGAGCGGCGTAGGAGGGCGCGTCGCTCATGCGGCCGCGCATGTACGGGTCCAGCGACAGATACCGCGTCTGCAGCAGCGCCTCGCCCGGCTGCGGCGGGCCCAGTTCGACCGTCTCGGTGCGGAAATTCTCCGGCTGTGGCATACCGATCGGGCGGGAGGCCAGGACTATACGGATGGATTTCATCGTCGGAACGACCTTTCGATGGGCAACCCCTTCATTTCATTCTGGACATTGTGGACCGGCATCAGGTCTGCTCCGCGCGCCAGGTATCGAAACTGGTCATGATGTGACGGCGGACGGTCGCCTACTCCGGCACCAGGCCGCGGCCGCAGGAACCGAGGCGGTGAGCGGCGTGCCCGCGATGGTGGTGACCGTGATGCGCATTCAGTCCATTTGTCCGGGTTTCCTCTCTTGATCTCGGTGGCGGTGATGGGATGCAGGGGATTCCCAGGGTGGCGGGAATTCTCGTCACTCGGGGGTATGGCCGTCGGCGTGAATGGTGTTGCCGTAGAAGCCTTCGGGTTGTCGGGCCAGGAGTGGAGGGAGTTGGCGGGTGATGGCGGCTACCGGTTCGGAGCGGGTGGTTGCGTCGTGGGCGGGCTTGTTGATCCACAGTTGGGTGAGCCAGATGGTGTCGGGGTCGTCGGGGGCTGTGTTGATGGTGTAGGTGAGTAGGCCACTGGTGGGGCCGCCGGCGCGGAATCCGTTCAGGAGCAAGGTGATCAGGTCGTCACGGCGGCCGGGGAGGGCGGTCATTCGGCCGTAGACGCTGAACATGGTGTCGTCGGACATCGGGTCACCCTTTCGGTTGGGCGGTGCGTGGTCGAGCGTACGTTGAAACACGTTGCGCAGGTTGGTGGTTGGGTGTGCGGCACTCGACGGCCGCGGCCGTGGTGAATCAGGTCGGGTGGCTGGGCGGTTGATTTGAATGGGGGGTTACGTTTTGCGGTGAGTCGGGGGTTTGGGGTGGCGGGGGTGGGGAGGGGGCAGGAGAATTTCGAGGTCGGGCCGGAGTGCGCGGTCGGGGAGAAAGAGGACCGCTATGGCGGGACGGCGACTGGTGGGGACGGCGCTGATCGGGCGGGTGCGGGCGAAGGTGGCCGAGGATGGGCTGCTGTCGGTGTTGCGGGACATCGGGTTCGTCAGTCTCGGGAAGTACGGGCAGTTCCTGGTGACCGCGGTGACCGTGCCGTTGACCGCGCGGACGCTCGGGGTGAGTGGGGTCGGGCTGCTGGCCATCGGGATGTCGGCGTATTTTCTGGGCTCGCTGCTGGTGGACCTCGGCATCAATACGTTTCTGGCCGCGCTGCTGAACGATGAGGGCCTCGACGAGCTGCGGGGGAGCTATCTCGCGGTGCGGGGCGCGGGGCTGAGCATCATTGCGGTGGCGCTCACGGCCGGGCTCGCCCTCGGCGTCGGCCCGCACCTGCGCATGATCCTGCTGGGGCTGTTCGTGGGCGGGTTCCTGTCCATGTCCGAGGACTGGCTGCTGGTGGGGCAGGCCAGATTCGGGGCCTCGATGACCTATCAGATCGCCGGGCGTGTGGTGTACCTCGTGCTGCTGGTCGCGGTGCTGCCGCGGCTGCCGCACGCCGAGGTGGTGCTGCTGTGCCTGCTGCTGTCGTCGGTGGTCACCGTGGTGCTGACCTGGCGGGACGCCCACACCCGGTTCGGCCGCCCGGGACGCCCCACCAAGGTCGTGATGATCCTGCGCACCGGTGCACCCGTGCTCGCGTCACGGCTGCTGGTGACCAGTTACGGGCAGGGCACCGCCACCGTCTACTCCTCGGTGCTGGACGCCGCGTCGCTCGGGTTGTATTCGGCGAGTGACAAACTCGTGCGCGCGGCGCAGTCGCTGCTCGATCCGATCGGGCTGGCACTGCTGCCCCGCATGGCTCGGGAGCGCACCGATCCGAGTTTCTGGCGGCACGAGATGCGCGCCCTGGCCGTGTGCGTGATCGTGGCGGCCGTCGCGGTGGCGGGGATCTGGGTAACCGCCCCGTTCGCGGTGCAGCTCATCTACGACGACGATTTCCGTGCCGTGGTGCCGATGCTGCGCGTGGAGGTCTGCATCCTGGTCGCCACCGCCACCACCTCGTTCGTTACCACCGCCGTCCTGCCGGTGCGTCAGGACACCATCGGCATCATGATCGGCGCGGTGGTCGGGACAGCGGTAGCGGCCACCGCGCTGCTCCTCACCCTGCGCACCCACTCGGTGTGGACGCTGGTGTGGGGCACGGTGGCCGCCGAATTCTGTGTCGCCGCCTGGTATCTCGCGCGGACCGGTCAGCTGGCCGCGCGCGAGCGGGTTCAGCCGGCGCTACCGGCCACCCACTGATCCCAGCTGAGCGTCCAGTCGCCGTTCTGCCACACCTCGAGCGGCGCCCCGCCGGTATTGTGCACCTCCACCACGTCGCCGGGTTGCGCGAAGTTGAAGAACCACTGCGCGTTCTCGGCATTGAGGTTGAGGCAGCCGTGTGAGGTGTCGGTATTGCCTTGCGCCCACACCGTGGACGCCAGTTCGTGCAGATAGATGCCGTCCGTGCTGATGCGGGTGGCCCAGTTGATGGACTCCTTGTACCCGAGCCGCGAATTGATCGGCAGGCCGTAGGAGGACGAGTCCATGATGACCGGGTTGGCCTTGTCCATGACCGTGTAGGTGCCCGGCATGGTCCAGAACGTGAACGTCTTGCCGGCGATGGTCTCGCTGCCGCCGCGGCCCATGGAAGTGGGCATGGTGCGGATCAGCTGACCGTTCTCGAACACCTGCACCTGATGGGTGTTGTCGTCGGCGATCGACACGTGCGACGGGCCGATGACGAAGTTGGCCTTGGAATCCTCCTGGCCGAACAGGCCGTTGCCGACCTCGACGCCGTAGAGGTTGGCCGCCACGCTCACCTTGGTGCCGGTCTTCCAGTACTCCTTGGGCCGCCAGTGCGCATTTCGGTTGTCCATCCAGTACCAGGCGCCGTCGACCGGCGGATCGGTGGTGACGACCAGACGCTTCTGCGCCGCGGCCCGGTCGGGGATGTCCTCGTCGAAGTGCGCGACGATGACCATGCCCACGCCGTAGCTGTTGCCGTCGACGATCGCCTGCCCGCCCGTGGTGTTCAGATACACCTTGGTCTGGTTCTTCGGCGCGATGGTCGTGAAGCTGGAGGTGACCGGACCGGTTGGACCGGTCACATCCATGCCGGAGGCCTTCAGCGTGTACGTGCGGCTGTAGCCCAGCTGATCGTTCGGCTTCCATGCCGTCTTGTCCGGCGTGTAGGTGCCCTCGATGACCTTGCCGTCCTCATTGGTGAGCGACACATCGGTCAGCACGCCGCTGGAGGTGCTCACCTTCACCGGCGCCGACGGATCCACCTTGTCCGAGCCCTGCGCCGGGGTGATGGTGATGGACTGCGCGACCGGAGTGCGCGGACCCACATTCCCGCTCGGGAGATTGGACGAGCACGCCGTCAGCACCAGCACCAACGCAATCAATGCGCTCGCTGCGGCATTCGTCCGAAAACGGCGGGGTGGCATGGCTTCCCTCCTGTAATCGCCGTGCGCCGCACTGCTGCACAGCATCTTGTTACTGCCCAGCGTAGTAGATTACCCTCCGTTTTCGATCTTCCATCGCCAGGTCATGCTGACGAAATGACAACGATGTGAGAACCGCGCGCGACACGCCGTTGGGCAGTGGTCATTTCAGCGATTGTTCTTTGATAGCGAGTTGCTGTTGACCCTTCTGATACGTGACTTCGCGGATGCCGAGGGCGTCGTGCAACTTGCCCGCGGGCAGCGTCACCGGCTTGGGTGCGGGCCCATCACCGGGTTTCGGCAACGGGTACGCCGTGGTGGTGCCGCTGTAGAACGTCACATTGCCCTCGGTCTTCGTGAACAGTTGGTGCACATGGCCATTGAGGCAGGTGACCGAGGAGAACCGCTTCATATAGCTGAGCGCCTGGGTGGCATCGTCTGTGCCCCAGCCCCATTGGGGATACATGGCGAACAGTGGAATATGGCTGAACACGATGATCGGTGTGTCACTGGACAATCCGGCCACATCCTTCTGCACGAAGTCCAGCTGGTCCTGCCCGAGATGCCCGAGATCCTTGAGATTCAGCGTATTCACCAGTCCGATCACGTGGACGCCGGCGATGTCGAAGCTGTACCAGCCGTTCCCGCGCGTGCCGTTCCCGAAGGTCGACCGGTATCGGGAACCGCCGTCATCACTCGAATCGTGTTCTCCCGGAACGGTGAACACGTGCGGGGTCTTGATCCCCTGCATCATCTGATGGACCTGATCGAACTGCTCGGCCGTGGCCAGATGCGTGAGATCGCCGGTGTGGATGACGAAGTCGGGCTCGTAGCCCAGCGAATTCACCTGCGAGATGGCCTCGGTGAAGGTATCGGTCACGCTGGTGTTGGCGGTACCGGTGAAACCGATGTGGCTGTCACTGACCTGAGCGAACCGCAGCGTGGGCCGGGCGGGCGCGGCCAGCGCGGTGCCGGCCACGTGCGAGACCACCTCGCCGCCCACCACCGCCAGGCCCACCGCCGCGCCGAACCAGGCGGAGTGCCGCATGAGCTGGCGCCGGGTCATCTTCTGTGGATCGCGGGCCGCGTCCTCGTCCTCGAAGTCCGTGTACCGGTCGTCCGGGTTGCGAGTGTTCATTGGGTCACCACCACGGTTGCGTGCATGAAGGGATGGATCGAGCAGACGTAGGCGAAGCTGCCCGCCTTCGAGAAGGTGAAGGTGTAGGTCGCGTTGTTGCCCAGCGTCGGCGAGCGGAAGCTGCCGTCGTCGGCGACCACGGTGTGCGGTTCCTCGTCGTGATTGGTCCAGGTCACCGTGGTACCGACCTTGACGGTCAGCGAGCTGGGCCCGAAGGCGAAATTGTCGATGGTGACGGCATCGGGTCCGGCCGGTGCCGCGGGGACCCCAGCAGCGGACGTGGCCGCCCCCGACGTCGTCATGCCGGGCATGGCCGGACCCGCGCCGTCCGGCACCATGCCGGGCGTGGCGGTGCCGGAAGCGAAGGTGAAGCCGGGGGTGGCATTGTCCGTGGCTTTGCCGCCGCCGCTCGAGCTGCACGCGCTCGCCGTCAGCAGGGCTGCCGCGGCGACGGTGACGGCGACGGCTGCGCGCCGCCGGCTGCGGGTGGGTGTCATGGGGTCCGGGCCTCCATCCGGGATGGTTCCGTTCGCTGCTGCGAACCGGTCATCCATAGATAGGGGCGGGGGTTACAAGGGACAGAAACCGCTGTGCGCGAGCACTATTGGAGGACTAGGCGGGCTCGGTGGGCGCGAAAACCTCGATGGTGCCGTTGTTCTCGCGGACCTGGACGGTGGGCAAGGGCGCGGGCGCCACCGGCAGTTGATGTGTGACCACCTCGCCCTCGATGGAGAAGGAGGTGGAGTGGCACGGGCAGCGCAGGCGCTCGGCCGGGGCGTCGAGCCACAGCTTGCAGCCCTGGTGCGTGCACACGCCGGAAACCGCGACCGGATTTCCCTTGTCGCGGCGCACGAATCCATTGACGGTGCCGACATCGAAGGCGATCGTCGCGCCCTCCGGCAGATCCGAGGAGCGGGCGATCGGCAGCCACGCGCCGGTATTGGGGGACAGCGGGGCCTGCTTCGCGGCGGGCGGGGAGCCAGGCTGCCCGTGCCCGATCAGGGTCCGATCCACCACCGCCCCGACCGTGGCGGCGGCCGCGGCCGCGGAGGTGCCGATCAACAGGTTCCGGCGGCGGTAACCGTTCGCCGAGTGCGGGGGGGTCGGCTCGTCGTCCATCTCGGCCGCGAGCCGGCGCTGCAGACTGCTCAGGAACTCCTCGCTGGGCGCGTCACTGCCCAGGCGCGCGGCCCGCAGTTCGATGGCCGTGCGCATCTCCTCGGCCTCGGCCTCATCGGGCCGGAAGCCCGTGGACTTCTTGCCGGCCAGTAGTTCGTCGACGAACCGCCGCACTTCCCGCCCGCTCACCGCACACCTCGCTCATTCAGCTGGGACGCCATCTGCAACGCCCGATGCTGCAACACCTTCGCATTCGCCACCGTCACACCGAGGCTCTGCGCCGACTCCCGGACCGAAAGACCCTGGAGGAAGCGCAGTTCCAGAATGCGGCGGTAGCGGTCCGGGAGTTCGGCCAGCACCGCCTCGGCGCGGGCCTCCGCCCCGGAGTCGTGGAACTCCTCGGGCGGTTCGTCGGGGATATCGCCCTCGATGGCGGTGATCTCCCGGCCCATCCGCGCCTTCCAGTGCGCGGCCAGCACCGTGCGCGCGGTGGCGCGCAGGTAGGCCCGCACCTCGGGTGCGCTCGCCGTGATGCGCAGCGGTTTGAGCGCTGCCGTGAACACCTCGGCGGTGAGATCCTCGGCGTCGGCGCGGTTGCCGACCTTGCCGAACATCAACGCGTACACCCAGGTGACATTGTCCCGGTACACCGCTTCCCAGCCTGCGTAGCTGTCACCGGACACCAGCCGCAACTCCCGACCCGAGCTCGAGCTCGTGACAGGCTGCGTCCGGTGCCCGGTTTCGACCCGTCGCACCATGAACCGCCGCTTCCCGCATCCAACGAATACATCGACGCGTGTTCACGTCTGTCAGTAGATAGCTGCTGTGGTTACAGCGGAGACGTTTCGGCGGTATCGGAGCGAATTCGTCCCGGGCGGATCCGGCCGGATCCACCCGGGACGTACGCTGACCGCGCCGTCAGCGCACGGGTCGCAGGAGATCACCCCGCAGCACGCCGTGCACGGTCTTGGCGGCGACCACGGCCCACACGGCGACCAGCAGTGCGTACAGGCCCACGGCGGCGACGGCGAGCAGGTCGGCGCCGGTGTGCTGGTAGAGGGCGGTGCTGCCGGTGACACAGCAGCCGAGCGGGAAGGTGAAGCCCCACCAGGTCAGGTTGAACGGCATGGAGGTGCGGGCGTGCCGGGTGACGGCAATGGCCAGTGCCAGCCACAGCATGGCGAATCCCCAGGTGGGAACGCCGTAGAGGACAGCGAAGACATCGAGCCCGGCGGCGGTGCGTTCATCCACGACGCTGGGGGCGACGTTGGCCAGGCTGCCCGCGGCGGTCACCGACTGGCCCAGGGGACCGAGCACCAGCCAGACGGTGGCGACCATCCCGGCCGGCAGCAGGCCGTGATGCAGCAGCCGCGACCAGATCAGGGTGATGGTGACCAGCGAGGCGATCAGGCTCAGTCCGAACATGGCCAGACAGGCCACGAACATGGTCAGCCGCAGCTGCCCGGCCGGAGTGTGCGGCACCAGCAGTGCGCCCAGCGCGGCGGACACCATCGGCGGCACCACGGGCATCAACCAGCCGCCGAAGGCCGAGTCGGGATCGAAAGTGTGCCGGGTGATCATCCGGTAGGGAATGGCGGCCGCGGTCATCAGGCCGAAAACCGTTCCGGCCGACCACAACACCCAGTCGACGGTCACGGCGGCGGTCAGCCCGATGACGTCCTTGCCGAGCATCAGGGTGCCCGCGCCGACGGTGAGCAGGGCCATCGGCAGCGCGCCGTAGAACTGCATCATGATCGGGTGCAGCCCGTGCCCGCGCGCTTCCTCGGGATACCGCCGCCAGTGCAGGACCCATGCTCCGGCCAGCACGGTCAGCAACAGCGCGGCCAGCGCCCACACCACGGTGCCGGCGGCCCGCAAGCCCGGGAACTGCAACGGCAGCGTCGCGGCGGCATTGCCGATGATGCCGGTACCCATCACCACGGCGAACCAGTTCGGCGCCAGGTACCGCAGCGGCTCCCGCTGACCCGCCCGCGCCGCGGTGGAGGCGTCCACCCGCGCGGCGGAAGCAGCATCGGCGGTCCTGCGAAAGGTCACTGTGGTCATGCCTCAACCCTCGCGTGACCGGCTTTCCCCCGGTAGCACCCACAATTCGATGCATCCATAGACCTGTTCTATGCCCCACAGGTCGGGCCTATGACCCTCGCCGGCCGTTCCGGTGTGGACGACCGCGACCCGGTGGTCGCCCCATCGACCGGACCTGCGCCTCGCCGGAGGCAAGCGAGGGCTGCCACCGCCGAGACGGGATCGAACAACCTCAGCGGGTAACTACGGCGGTCAGGCGGTGGGCGGAGAGGATTTACGCAGCACGTCGAGGAAGGCGCGCATCCACTGCGGATGGTCGGGCCACGCGCGCCCGGTGATCAGATTGCCGTCGACATGGTCCGGGCTGTCGACCCATTGCCCTCCGGCCGCCACCACATCGGGTTCGAGCGCCGGGTAACTGCTCGAGGATCGATCCCGCAGCACCCCCGCTGCGGCCAGGATCAGCGGTCCATGACACAGCGCCGCGATCGGCTTGTCCGTTTCCGCGAAGTGCTGGACGATCCGCCGGCAGTCCTGATCCCCGCGCAAGTACTCCGGTGCCCGCCCACCCGGAATCACCAGCGCCGCATACCGACTCGGATCAACCTCCGCGAACGCCAGGTCGGCGGGCCAGGTCCGCCCCAGCTTCTCGGTGTAGGTGTCGAACCCCTCGGTGAAGTCATGAACCACGAACTGCAGCCGTTTCCGAGCCGGAGCCGCGATATCGACCTCGTACCCCTCTTCCAGCAGTCGCTGATAGGGATACATCACCTCGAGGTCCTCGGCGGCATCCCCGGTGATCAAGAGCACCTTCGTCATGGCGCACCTCCCAGAGAATGGTATCGACACCGTTCATCGCCCAGCCCCTTTTCGCGACACCTGATCGTCGTCATCAGGTGACATGGCCCGAAGCTGAACGTCCGAGGACGCGCATGCCCGTTTCGTCAATAGTTCGCTACCGATCTCATATCCGATCGATAGGAAACGATGATGTGGCGATTGCGTGCATCGAATACGAGGTGGTGTACGGGATCTGAATGATCGGTATGACATGAACCGGAGATGCCCGGGAAGTACGCTAATAATTAGCTACTGCGCGGGCTTGGCCTTGGTTCGGTGGATCTCGTCCGGCAGGCCGCCAAGCCCGGACCCGAAGTCCCCCTGGGCAACTGGCTGCCGATCCCATCGTCCGGGACGTTCGATCTCGCCATGTGTCTGTACGCACCGCGCGACAATGCCGCCAATGGAAGCTGGCGGCCGCTCGCCCTCACCCCGACCAGCAGAACCAGCGAGCATGCGGGGATGAGCGCAGGCCAGGAGTCTCGTTCATGCCGGCCTCGTCGCAGTCGGGCCACCGAGGCGCGAGACCCGTTGTGATGGGGGGGAATCGCGCAGCCCGTGGTGTCACCGGGGAGTTCAGCCGACAATCGAGGCGCGGCGATCCGGCGGCGCCGGGCGCAGGTGACGGACGACGGCCAGGTCGGTGGGCTGGGCATGGCGGGTGTCGTAACGGTCGAAGACCGCGGCCAATTCCGGTGACCAGCGGGCGAATTCGGCGCGGATGGGCCCGTCGGTTTCCAATTGGCACACCACGCCCAGCGCGGTCAGGAAGCAGCGCGCGAACGGGGTGAAGTACGCGGGCATGTCCAGTTGCCGGTGGACATTGGACAACCGCGGTGCCAGCACCGAGCGGACGTGGCCGCGCAGCCAGGCGGTGGTGAGCCGGAAGGTCGGCACGGTGAGCGGTTCGCCGACCGCGTCGAGACCCTCGGCCAGGGCGGCCACGTCGTAGTTGCGTCCGGGTCGCACGAAGCCGTGCCGTCGCACCGCCGCGTCCAATTCCGCTATGCCGCCGTTGAACGCGGCCTCCATCACCTCGCCCACCAGTTCCTCGAAGCCCGGGGGCGGCCAGGGCGTGCAGGCCCCGAAATCCACCACGCCCAGCCGCCCGTCGGGCAGCACCCGGAAGTTGCCCGGGTGCGGGTCGCAGTACAGCAGGCCGGTGCGCGACCAGGTCGACAGCAGGAAGCGGATGATGAGCATCCCGACCCGGCTGCGCTCCTCGGGCGCACCGGATTCGATGATCCGCGAAACCGGTGTGCCGGTGAGCCATTCGGTCACGATCACATCGCCACGCTGCGTGATCACGCCGGGCACCACGAAATCCGGATCGTCCGCGTACGCCTCGGCGAAACGCCGCTGATGGTCGGCCTCGGCCGCATAGTCGAGTTCGTCGGCCACACAGGTGCAGATGGCCTCGGTCACCGCGGGCACGTCCGCGCCGGGCGCGAACACCGTGGCCAGCACCGAAAGTCGGCGCAGCTGTTCCAGATCGGCGAGTACCGCCTGGTGCGCGCCCGGATACATGACCTTGACCGCCACCGGCCGCCCGTCGCGCCACACCGCGTGATGCACCTGTCCGATGGAGGCCGCCGCGGCCCGCCGATCGTCGAATTCGGTGAAGTGCCGGCGCCAGTTCTCGCCCATGCCCGCGGCCATGGCCTCGTACACGGTGCCGGGCAGCATGATGGGCACAGCATCCTGCAGCTGGGTGAGCGCGGTCCGATACGGCGATGCGATCTCCGACGGCAGCGCGAGCTCGTAGAGCGAGAGCAGCTGCCCGAGTTTGGTGGCGCAGCCCTTCAATTCGCCGAGCACCTCGAAAATGTGCTGGGCGGTGCGCATTCGGATCTCGAAGTCCACCTCGGCCGCGGATCGGCCGAGGGCCCGCTTGCCGACCCCGGCGGCCTGCCGGCCCGCGAATGCGACCGGAAGGCCGGCGATTCGCGCATTGCGGACCGCGCCGCGAACCGGCGGCCTGCCCCCGTCGCCCCCCGACCGTTCCCCGATACGCCGAATCGACATTGCTCACCTCGTCGTGTGCGCGGCACCGCGCCGGCGTCCGGTATGGCCCTCACCAGGTCCGATGGGTGGCCGCCACGGCGCATGCACGTGCAGTTTGGCACACGAAAGTCTAAACTGTCTGGGACGTATCCGAAAGTTGTCGAAAGGTGACAGGATGGGTGCCCAGACGGTCGTGTCCGATGTCGCGGACGAGCTCGCTCGCCGCGTCGCGACCGGTGAGTACGCGCCCGGTGATCTGATGCCGTCGGTCCGCCAGGTCGCCGAGGAATTCGATATGAACCGGGCCACAGCGCAATTGGTGCTGGGCCGTCTGGAGTCCTACGGTTTCGTGGACGCGCATCGCGGCCGCGGTTTCACCGTCCGGGATGTGCGCCGTGCGGGCGGGGTGGATGTGTATCGGCGGTTGTTCCGGCTGTCCATGCACGCGCCCGAGATGGCGGCGGAGATGTTCGGCAATATTGTGGCGGCCGAGCGCGCCATCGTGCTGGAGGCACTGCTCGACTACACCGCCGCCGAGCGCGGCATCGAGCCCGCGGTGCTGACCGCCGCGGTCGATGAACTCGAAACCCAGGCCCGCAGCGCCGAACCCGATCACACCCGCATGCTCGAGCTCGAGGCCGGCCTGGTGCGCCTGGTGCTCACCGATCTGGGCCACACCATGCAGCGCGCGGTGCTCAATTCGGTGGGGGAGATGCTGTTCGAGGTGCCGAAGGCGGTGGAGGCGTACTTCGCGGTCTCCGCCGATCTGCACGTACTGGTGTGGCGGGCGCTGCTGGCGGTGTGGGAATCCACGGCCGGTCCGTCCCAGGCGCAGCTGGCGCTGTTCGAGGATCTGTTCGCCATGTACCACGAGAAGGTGCTGGCCAGATTCGACGAATTGCTCGGTAAGGGCCTGGATTCCGCGGTGCACCGGCAGAGCGCGTCCGCCTGATCAGACGGCGGTCGCCATGGCCGCCGCCACGAGCGTGCCGATGATGGCCAGCGCTAGCACCGCCAGGATCACCCGGTTGCCTTTGGTGGGTGGCTCGGCGGGTGGATGGACGGTCATGGATCTGTCTCCTCATCGATATGGGTTGTGGAGGCCATCGTATTCCGGCGGCTCCCAATATGTTTGGAGTCCTCGACGTTGGGGCGTTATCGCGGCCGCTTCCCGGGCCATTCCGAGGAAAACGTGGTGGTCGATGACGAACCGCACCACAATCCACGAGGACGGCGAAGACGTGGACGCTGCCGCGCGGAGTGGACCGGCGCACCGTCCTGTCGCGGCGATCGCTCCCGCTGCGACGACGATGATAACGATGATGGCGGCGAGCATGATGGACTCTCTTCCCGGGGATTGTCCCAGACAAAATGGAGTCGGGATCTGGTCCCGGCTGGTCCACTCCGCTCGCGGAACTGCGCCGTCCCTTGTGGCGAGGTACATTGTCTCAGACGGAAATTCGAGGAGGAGAACGACCGTATGACCGAGGCGCTGCCCAACCGGCCGACCGTGACCAGCCCGCCCCTGCTCGCCCGCCGCTGGACCATCGACGACATCCCCGACCAGACCGGCCGGACCGCCGTGGTCACCGGCGCCAACAGCGGACTCGGCCTGCGCACCGCGGAAGCCCTGGCCGCCAAGGGCGCCCACGTACTGCTCGCCTGCCGCAACGAGCTCAAGGCCGCAGCGGCACTGGAGCAGGTGAGTGCCGCGGCCACCGGCGCCGAACCCGAAGTGCTGCCGCTGGATCTGGCCGACCTGACCTCCATCCGCCGCGCCGCCGACCACCTCGACGTACGTGGCACACCCATCGACATCCTGGTCAACAATGCGGGCGTGATGGCCCTGCCACGGCATCAGCGCACCGCCGACGGCTTCGACGCGCAGTTCGGCACCAATCACCTGGGCCACTACGCATTGACCGGACTCCTGCTGCCCCAGTTGCTACGCGCGCCCGAAGCTCGCGTGGTGACCGTGTCGTCCATCGCCGCCTGGGGCGGCCTGATCAACTGGCTCGATCCGAATTGGCGTGTGGTGTACAGCCGTTGGCTGGCCTACAGTCAATCCAAACTCGCCAACCTCTTGTTCACCGCCGAATTGCAGCGTAGGGCCCGCGCCGCCGGGTCGACGCTGACCGCAGTGGCCGCGCATCCGGGCCTGTCGGCGACGAATCTCTACGATTCCGGTCCGGAAAAAGGTGTGGCGGCGGCCTTCGCGGCCATCCAGCAGCGAATGCTGTTCTCGCTGGGGCAATCCGACGCCAAGGGCGCCCTGCCGCAACTGTATGCGGCGACCATGCCCGGCCTGGCCGGCAACTCCTACTGCGGCCCGGCCTTCGAGGCCTTCGGGTATCCCCGTCGCACCCTGCGAAATCCCCTCGCCTACAGCCGATTCCAGGCCCGTAAGCTCTGGGGGCTCAGCGCAGAGCTGACCGACGTCGACTACCGGTGGGCCTGAGGGGCGGCCGGGACTAGGACGGGTAGACCGCGATCTCGATGAGATTCCCGTCGAGATCGCGGCAGTAGTGCGAGACCATCTCACCCAGCGCGCCGATCTTGACCACCGGGCCGTTGACGATCTCGACCCCGCACGCGGTCAGGTGCTCCGCGACCGCCTCGGGCGCGGCCGTGGTCACAAAGCAGAGGTCCTGTGCCCCAGCGGCTTCGGTGACCCCGGTGGTCCAGTTCGGATCGGTGTCCAGCGCGCCGACCGGCCGAAGATTGATCTTCTGATTCCCGAAGGTGAGCGCGAGCCGTCCGGCGGGGCCGAACCGCTCCACGCTCATGCCCAGCACGCGGGCATACCAGTCGGCTGTCGCCACCGGGTCGAGACAGTTGATGACCACATGATCGAAACGGTCCACGGTGAATGCCATATCCGCATTCTCGGTGGGTTCCGCAACAAGATCAACGGCGGCGCAACAGCATTCCGCGAATGTAGGCCGCCTGACCGGAATGCTGGATGTCGTCGTCGACCACGCTGATCAAGCGGACTCCCAGGGTGACCGGCGGATCCCAGCGGGTGTCGACGATGCGGGGGAGATCGGCGTCGGTGAGCGTGGACACATACCCGATGGTCTGGTCGTGCACCGCGTCGAAGTAGCCGAGCAGCAGGTCGGCGGAAACGCCGTCCAGCCGCGCCACTTCGGCGGAACTGTGCGCGTATCCGGTGGCGGAATCGTCGAAGGGCAGGTCGAATCGCTTCACCCAGCCCTGGGCCGTCCACACCTGTTCGAGGCCCGCCACGTCCGCGATGTGATCGTCCTGCACGCGGGTCAGATGCCAGATCAGCCAGGCGATGGAATTGGAATCCCCGTCCGGCCGCGCGGCCAGTTCGACCGGGGTGAGCCCGGCCACCGCGCCGTGCACGTTCTCCTTGATCCGCCCGAATGAGTCCACCAGCAAGTCAGCGCTCGTCATGCACTCATCCAATCACCACGGGCCGGAGGTTGTTCCGAGGCGCGCGCCCAGTCCGGAACCCAAGTGCCGGGACGGTCCACGACCGCGCCGGCCAGATGGCCGCGCAGCGCGGCCAGGGTGGGATGGGGGTCCGCGGTGCGCTGGAGCAGGGAGTGCGGATAGACGGGCGTGGGGTCACGCAGCGGCACCCGCCGCAGACCGTGGGTGTCCGGCCAGAGGAAACGGGTGTCCTCGCCGACCAGCGTCGCGACCTCCGGGGAATCGGCGACCGCGTCCAGGAGCGGCTCCAGACCGAAATTCGGGCCGACCGAATCGATAGTGAGCTCGAAGGCCGCGGCGAGTGACGCGTAATAGGCGGACCATTCGGTACCGCTCACCAGGCTCGGCATCCAGATGCGATGGCCGGCCAGATCTTCCGGCGACAACGTCCGCGCCTTGGCCAGCCGGTGGGCTGGGCCGACGAGCAGCTCCAGCGGCTCGTCGAAGATCGGCGTGGCCTCGAGGCCCTCGGGGAGTGCATGCCCCGGCGCGGGCACACAGCGGAACGCGGCGTCCACCGAGCCCTCCAGCAGCGCCTCCATGGCCGCGCCGGCGTGCGGGAGCCGCACCACGTCCAGTTCGAAATCTGGATGGGCGCGGTGGAAGTCGCGCAGCAGCCCGGCCGGGGCGAGCTGGCGACCCACCACATCCACGCGCAGCGCCCGCCGGCCCGGGCTCACCGAGGCCAGGGCGCGTTCGGCGGTGTGGAGCAGGGTGCGGGCATGGGGAAGGAAGGCCTGCCCGTCGAGGGTCAGGCGGGCGCCGCGCGCCGTGCGGGTGAACAACCGGGCGCCCAACGTCTTCTCCAGGGCCGCAATGCGTTTCGAGACCGCCTGCTGGCTGATGGACAGATCCGTGGCGGCGTCCTGGAAACGTTCCGCGTCCGCCACCGCGACGAAGGTGCGCACGGCCTCGAGATCCATGCGACGAGAGTATGCGCACAACGTCCGGTTGTGGCTCGCGGGCGGCTCGGTTGTTTGATCCCGAGGTCGCGGGTCTGCTTCGATCTTGCCGGACAACGACGGCGGGACAGCACGAGGCGGGCGGTATGACGGGCAGGCGGTCACTGGGACGCGGGTTCGGCTGGTTGTGGACGGCCTTCGCAGTGAGCACGGCGGGATCGTGGCTGGCCTTCGACGCCTTCCCGTTGATCGCGGTGCTGGTCCTGCACGCCGGGCCCGGGCAGGTGTCGCTGCTGGCGGCCGCCGGACTGGCGGTGGGCGCGGTGGTGGCGATACCGCTGGGACCGTGGATGGAATTCCGGCGCAAACGGCCGGTGATGATCGGCACCGATGTGGTGCGCTTCGCGGTGGTGCTGAGCGTGCCGCTGGCATTCGTGGCGGGCGTGCTGAGTTTCGCGCAGCTGGTGGTGGTTTCGGTGATCGTCGCGGCCTCGGACATCGCATTCCGGGCGGCGTCGGGGGCATACCTGAAAACCCTGCTGCCCAAGGAGGACCTGCTCCTGGCGAACGGGCGATTCGAATCGACCATGTGGACGGCGAGCGTGCTGGGCCCGCCGCTCGGGGGCGCGGCGATCGGGATCTTCGGACCGGTGGTCACCGTGGCGGCAAATGCCGTCAGCTTCCTGTTGTCCGCGTTGGGAATTCGGGCCATCGGCGGCGGCGAGCCGCAGCCCGCGCCGAGCGGGAGCGGCGGCTTCCGGATGGGCGACCTGGTCGAGGGCTGGCGATACATCCTGACCCACCGCGTGCTGCGGCCGTTGTTCGTCAACACGATCCTGGTCAACGGCCTGATCCTGGCGACCTCACCGCTGCTGGCCGTCATCATGCTGCGCGATCTCGGCTTCGCGCCCTGGCAGTACGGGCTCGCGTTCGGCATTCCCTGCCTCGGTGGCCTGATCGGCTCGCGGCTGGCGACACCGCTGGTCGGCCGGTTCGGTCAGCGCCGGGTGCTGGTCGCCGCCGGGATCCTGCGTGCCTGCTGGGTGCCCGCCCTCGCCGGCATCGGCCCTGGCCTCGCCGGCCTGCTGGTGGTGATCGTGGTGGAATTCGGCCTCATCACCTGCTGCGGAGTCTTCAATCCGGTCTACGCGACCTTCCGCCTCGAACACGCCGTACCCGACCGCACCACGCGCATGCTCTCGGCCTGGTCGATCACCAGCAACATGAATACCGCGGCAATGACGGCCCTCTGGGGCGTACTCGCCGCCCTCACCGGCCCTCGCATGGCCATCGCTCTCGCCGGCCTACTCATGCTCGCCACAATTCCGCTGTTGCGCCCCAAGCGTTTTCCCGACCTCCCCGTCGTCGAGCCCGTGGCCGCCGCTACAAGCTGAAGGCGATCGTGCGCAGCACGAGGACCGCGATGAACACCACGGTGAAGGCGAGATCGATCGAGACGCCGCCGAGCCGGACCGGCTTCAGGACCTTGCGTACCGGCGCGATCACCGGCTCGGTGAGGCGATGGACGACGTCCCGAGCCTTCCGCAGGGCCGGTGGGGTGTCGCCGAGCACGCCGATCCAGTCGATGATGAGGCGGGCTATCAGCAGCAGCATGAACAGCGTCAGGGCGAGCCCGAGCAGGGAACCGAGGAATGACATGGCGAACTCCTTCGTAGTGGCCGCCCTCAGGCTGATCAACGCCGCAACATCGTCGAAAGTGCCCTCATCGTCGGCCATGATCGGAAGGTTCGGCGGCGGGCTCGCCGCAGCCGTGCGAGAATCTGGGCTGCTGCTCGCCCAGCTCACCCCGAGATCGCACAAGGAGTCGCCGTGAGCAAGAAGTACCTGGCCGGCCTGCCCCTGGCCGTCGCCGCGATGTCATCGGCCCTGGCGTCTGTCGATGCCGCGTCCGCCCAGGCCGCCGTCCCGACCTACACCTGTACCGCGCAGACGTGGGCGGGAGACCAGCTGCCCGCGGTGACGGTCGACGCCAAACACGGGAAGTATCAGGCGCAGGGCGTCGCGCAGACCAAGTGGGGCGGGGTCGCCAAGTTCGCGACCATCGACTGCAAGATCGACAACTGATACCGCGAGATCGGTAACCGATTCCGGGCCGCGCTCAAATGGCGCGGCGGTGGTTCAGATAGGCGAAGGAAGCGAGGCCCAGCGGGATCTGGCACCAGAAGGTGAGGAGCCGGAATCCCAGGGCCGCGCCGACCGCCACCCCGCCGGTCAGGCCCGCGACGGCGGTGAGACCTGCCGCGATGGTGATCTCCTTGGTGGCGACCCCGTTGGGGGAGGGCAACAGCGGGGCCAGCGCCACGGTCACCAGTTCCACCACGAAAGTGTCGGGCAGGCTGAGGTTCGCGCCGACCGCGTGCAGCACCGCCCACAGCGCCACCACCATGAGCAGCGGCTGGATCAGCGCACAGATCCATAGGGCGGCCGCACGGCGGGGACGGACAGCGGTGGCCGCTACCGATTTCCAGGCCAGTTCGGCATCCGAGCGCGCGTGCCGCATGCGGGCGGGTAGCTGCCGCCAGCCGCCGTGCGCCTGCATCCGGCGGTTCATGGCCCGGCCGGTCACCGCCAGAACGATGCCTCCCACGAGTACGGCGATGATCATGATCGCGGCTGTGTGCCAGAGATTTCCCCCGATCAAGTGGTGCCACCACGCCGAAGCGCGGGTACCCAGGTCGTGCCACGGGGGTTGCGCGCCATTGCGGCTCATCAGGCCCGGCGCGGCCAGCGCCGCGATCACCACCAGCGGAACCCGCACCATCAGCGCGGCGAATCCCATCAGCGCGATGGACGCCACCGCGCCGGTGTGACTGAGTCCGGTGCGGCGCAGAAACCGCATCCGCAGCAGCAGTGAGGCCGCGGGCACCAGGCCGATGGCGGGCACCGCGAGCTGGAGGGCGAACAGCTGCCGGGCGGAGGTTTCGGCGGGTATCGAACCGCGCAGCATGAAAACCGAGGTAGGCCAGAGGGCGAGAGTGGCGAGTGCGGCCAGGAGCAGCCAGCGCGGGTCGGCTCCGGCGAGGGCGTGGACGCCGGTCAGGACCGCATTGCGCTGCCAGACCGCCGCGGCCATCACCAGCACGGTGAAGACGATGGTGGGTAGTGCCTTTCTCGCAGATGCGGGAACGGCCGCCATCTGCCCTCCTCAGGTATCGCAGATATCTTTTTCGCCGGTGAATCGCATTTGCGCAGATCAACATCGATGCGGTCGGTGGCGCGTGAATTCGCGTTGCCCGGTTGGTCCGTGGCGTGTTGCCGGGGACCCGCCTCCTGATCACGGCGCTGCCGGATCCGGCGTTTCCTATCGGACTGGTTGTTCTGCTGGCGTGTGTAGCCGGCACCTGGCGGGCGAGGACTACCTGGTCCGGACCGCAGTCGCGGACCATCGGTGATTCGAACCGAAGGCAATGGGATTGCCGGGTTCATTGAACACGATTTTAAGATCGAAAACGAGTCCGGTGTCGTAGACGGAGAAAATCTGGCCTGCCCACCGGTGTCGGTCACCCGGATTCCGGCAATCGACAGAACGGTCGTCTTCCAAGAGCGCCACGGCGATTCGCCGCAGATCCGGGTAGGCTCGCTGGCAATGGGGAGTGCCGGGATCAAGTCGTAGGGCAGGTACATGCCGTGGCGAATTCCATGACCGCGAGCGAAGTGCTTGCCGAACTCGAACCGGTGGCGGACGCGAATCTCAACCGCCACCTCTCGCTGGCCAAGGAGTGGCACCCGCACGACTATGTGCCCTGGGACGAGGGGCGCAACTTCGCCGCCCTGGGCGGGATCGACTGGGAACCCGGGCAATCCCGGCTCAGCGAGGCGGCGCGGGCCGCCATGATCACCAACCTGCTCACCGAGGACAATCTGCCCTCCTACCACCGGCTCATCTCCGAATCATTCACCCGCGAGCGCGCCTGGGGCACCTGGGTGGATCGCTGGACCGCCGAGGAGAACCGGCACGGGATCGCCATCCGCGACTACCTGGTGGTCACCCGCGGCGTCGATCCGGTGGCGCTCGAGCACGCCCGCATGATCTGCGTCGGGACCGGTGTCGACAACCCCACCGGCACCGGTGACCACGCCGTTCTGCACGGCGTCGCCTACGTGACGTTCCAGGAGCTGGCCACCCGTGTCTCCCACCGCAATACGGGCAAGGCCTGTCACGACCCCGTGGCCGACCGCCTGCTCGCCCGTATCGCCACCGACGAGAACCTGCACATGGTCTTCTACCGCAATATCTGCGGCGCGGCCCTGGACCTGGTCCCGGACGACGCACTGGCCGCGATCACCGCGGTCATCGAGAACTTCCGCATGCCGGGTGCCGGCATGCCCGACTTCCGCCGCAACAGCGTCCTCATCGCCAAGCACGGCATCTACGATCTGCGCCAGCATCTCGACGAGGTGATCCTCCCGGTGCTGCGCATGTGGAATATCTTCGAGCGCACCGACTTCACCGCGCGCGGCGAGCAGATCCGTGACAGTCTGGCCACGTACCTGGACAAACTCGGCAAGGATGTGGTCCGGTTCGAAGAGCAGCGCGATCGCGCGCTCGCCCGTGATGCCGCCCGCCGGGCCGCCGCCACCTGACACACACCACATGTGAACAGCCACCGTGCTGTCCCCAGCCCCCGCATTTTCGCCGAGCCCTCCCGCCCCGCCGCCGCTAGGGTGTGGTCCACACGAAGGGGGAGGCATGACAGACATGCTGCGCGCCGACATCACGGCGCTTCGAATCATGGCGGCGGGCATCCACTCCGAAGCAGCGGCCATCTCGGCCATCGACCCGGTCGACCTGATCGCGAAAGTCGGCCGGGCCATGCCGAATTCCGCGATCGGCGCCGCGGCCGTCACCGTCGGCGACCCACTCCTCGCCGCCCTCCGCAGGCTGGCCACCCATCTCCGCACCTTCGCCGACACCACTGCCCACACCGCAACCACCTATGAGGCCAGCGAACTAGCCCTCCAAACCCAGTTGGACGGCTACCTGCACGGCGCCTCCTGACCGGCCTCGCCCGGTCCGGCACCCGCACGAACAACGAACTCGCCTCCTGCTGAACGGTATTCGCCATCGGCACCTGCCGATTCGGCGTTCGTCGCCGAGGGGTGGGCAAATGACGCGCCGTGCGGGCCGGGCGCCCAGTGCGGGGACGCTTGCGCATGTGACCGTCCGGGTATCGCGCCGTGCGCCCGGCTTCGCGAGCGGCCGGCGGACGGTGCGGGATGGTGATACCGCGAGACATCACGCTGAGCCATTGGGCCGACACCGTGTGCTTCGCCGGCCGTCGGAATGAGGGCTCGGCCAGGCCATCGTGTGATCCGGGTGCGTCGGTCGTGCGGCAGTGCGGATTTCGCGAATCGGAACGGATTGCGTGGGGAGGCGCGATGGTACGGGCGGGGTTTTCGCAAGTGCGGGGGTGGGAGCCGGAAGCTGCGATCCGCTCCAGTTCGGGTGTGGCGGTCGCTGATTCGGCGTTCTCCGGGGCCATGACACGGGTGGGGCGCCTGGCCGATGTCACGATTGGCGGGTGGCAGGGGGCGGCCGGGACGGTGGCCGCGCTGCGGGCATGGGAGTCGCAGCTGGCGGCGAACCATCTTGGTGCGGCACTGCTCGATATCGCCGACGCGTTCGCCGAGGCGGGCGCGCTCGACCGGGTGTGTGCGCTGGTCGGGCAGCTCGCCGACGAGGCCCGGGCCACCGGCTGCCGGATCGCGGAGGACGGCACGGTCTGCGGGCCGCGCTCCGATACCGGGAACCCGGCGCTGGACTTGATCTTCCAGGCGGGTTTCGACGCAAGGGCGAAGCAAGTGCAGGCCCGCCTGGTGCCCCTGCTGGATCTCGCGGGGGAGATCGACGAGCGGGTCGGGGCCCGCCTCGGCACGGTGGCGGAGGCACTGGCGGGGTTGGCCGTGGATCCGACGGGTGGCGGGCCGAGCACGCGGGTCGCCGGGATTCTCGACGGGACCGCGGGACTTCCGGAAGACCCGAAAGCGCTCTGTGCGCTGTGGAAGTCGCTCACGCCCACGGATCAGGACGCGCTGTTCGCGGCCGATCCGCTGCTCGGGGACCGCGATGGGATGCCGGCGTTGGCCCGCGACCACTACAACCGGATCGCCTTACGACGGTTGCGAGCCGAGGCCGCGGCGGAGGATCGGCGGCTGGCCGACCGGCACCGGGACTGGACGCGTCACGAGAACCTGCCGACCACCAGCGCGGGCTGGATTCGGTTGCGGGAATGGGAAGCCGCGCGGGAGGAGGTGCGGACGCGCGATGCCGGGTACGCGGCGCTCGCCGACCGAGCAGCGGACGCGGGCTCGGGGCGACTTGTGCTGGCGGTGGACCGGAACGGGCACGGCGCGATCGCACTGAACAATCCGGATACCGCGGTGAATGTCGCGACGTTCGTTCCCGGCACCGGATCGTCGCTGACCGGTATCGGTCTCGGGGTGGACCGCGTGCAGGCGCTGCTCGATGCGGCGGAGCGGGCCTATCCGGCCGCGCGGACGTCGGTCATCGCGTGGTACGGGTACGACGCACCGCCGGATCTGGCCCAGGCGGCGCGCGATCGCCGAGCTCGGGCGGGCGCGCCCGCGCTGGATCGGTTCGAGAGTGGCCTGCGGGCCGGCCACCCGGGGCTCGCGGCCCATCAGACGGTCGTCGGGCACAGCTACGGGAGCACTCTGATCGGAGCGGCGGCCAGTGGAGCGAACTCCTTGGCGGCCGACGATGTGGTGTTCGTGGGAAGTCCTGGGGTCGGTGTTGATGATGTTTCGAAATTGCATTTGACGGGTATTCCTGCGGGCCACAACGGTGCGCATGTCTATGCCACTGCCGACCCCGCCGATCCGGTGCCCAAGTTCGGACAGTTTCTCCATGGGGTCGATCCGGTCGATCGCGAATTTCGCGCAACGGTTTTCACTTCTTCGGGGGCCACTATCGATCTTCCCGTGTTGCGGGCCCTGCCGTTCGATGTCGTGTCACACGGAAACTACTGGGAGCCTGCGAATCCGGGCCTGTGGCATCAGGGGGAAATCATCGCCGGACGCTATGGCAAATGATCCCGAACGGGCGGTTCGTTGCGTCGTGATAGCCGTTACTGCTGGTTGCGGATTCGTTGCGGGAGTGTCCGTACCACGGCTCTGGGCGGCCGACCAAACTGGTTTGAAACGGTCGGGTTCATGCTAGGGTTCCGTGAGGTTGGAATGGGAAGTCGGAGACAAATGCGCACTGAGAACATCAATAGGAAGTTCAAACTGCACGACGAGCGCAGGATCGCAGCCCAACTTCCGGAGCAACTTCTTGGTTTAGATGTCGTGGGTTTTGGGAAGTTAGAAGAGTTTCCGGGTGAGTTGCTGAACTCCTTCGGGGAATTCGCGAAGGGTTCCGTACCCCCGCAGTCCCGCATCTATCGCAATGCCCAGCCCAATCTCATCGACGCCTGGCTGCTGGAGCTGCTGCGCGGTGCGCGCATCGGAGACCGCTTCTACCTCCGCACCGGGCTGGAATACTTCCCCTGGGCCGACTGCCGCGTCCTCGACCACCGCTGGCTGGAGTCGCTGCGCCGCGTCATGGGCACCAACCAGGGATACATTGCGCACGACAAGAACTCGGCCGTCATGACGATCGGCACGCAGTACGAGGTGCTCGGCTTCGCCGCCGGCTCCGGCCTGCCGAGCGGGGCCGAGGCCGCGCCGGTCGAGGATGTCCCGACCCGCCGTATCGTCCAGGCCCCCGCCGGATCGCCGGATCAGGTGACCACGGCGCTGAGCGGCGACCTGCGGGCCCGCCGTCTGGCCGCGCTGAACTCCGACGCGCCCGCCGCCCGTGATCTGGACCCGGCCGCCGCCCTGGCCTCCATGCCGGATCTGCCCGCGACGCCGGCCCAGGACAATCCGGCCCCCCAGATCGTGGATGTGCTCCCGGTGCCCGCGCCGGAGGCCGTCGCCGGCCCCGGGCCCGCGGCGCTCGAGCCTGCTGCCGCGTCCGCGGCACCCGAGACCGTCGCCCCGAAGGGCGCCGCGCCGGGGGGCGCCGAGCCGGTCGCCGCCCAGTCGATGCCCGGCCGCGACGAGGCGCCCACCCAGCTCATCTCTCGCATCGTGGTGCCCACCGAAACCGACTGATTGCTCGCACGACCCACGGTCTCGATCCGAACTCGCCGTACGACCGTGGGTCCGAAGCGAACCGGCAGGGCCCGGCCTACGTTGTTCTGATACGCCGGGCTTCGTTCGCCGAGTTCGAAAGAGCCGATATATGTCGACATTCAATGGGCTGCCCGCCCATGTCCTGCTGGTGCATGTGATTGTCGTGCTGGTCCCGCTGACCGCGGGGCTGCTCATCCTGTGCGCACTGTGGCCCGCGGCCCGCAGCCGGTTGATCTGGCCGACGTCCGTGCTGGCAGTGCTGGTGACGGCATTGACGCCGGTGACCGTGGATGCGGGGGAGTGGTTCCAGCGGCAGCTGGGTAATCCCCCGGTGGTGGACGAGCACGCGCGGCTCGGCCATCAGATGCTGTATTTCGTTGCGCCGCTGCTGGTTTCGGCCGTGCTGCTGGTCTTCGTACATCTGTGGCGCGGACGTGAGAAGCCGGTGGGCCGGGCGGTGCTGGCGGTGATCGCACTGCTGGTGATCGCGAGCGGCGCGGCGGCCGGGTGGCAGACCTACCGGGTCGGGGACTCGGGGGCGCACGCGGTGTGGAACGGCGTGCTCAACCACTGACGGAGACGACTGTCGTGACCCGGCGGCCGGTCTGCGGGGCGGTCACCGGGCCACGGCAGTGCGGGCACGGTCAGATCTTGCGGATGACCGTGACGACCTTGCCGAGAATCTGGGCGTCATTGCCCGGAATCGGCTCGAACAGGGGGTTGTGCGGCATCAGCCACACCTGGGAACCGGTGCGCTTGAAGGTCTTCACGGTGGCCTCGCCGTCGATCATGGCGGCCACGATGTCCCCATTGTCGGCCACGTTCTGCTGACGCACGACCACCCAGTCGCCGTCGCAGATGGCGGCGTCGATCATGGACTGACCGACGACCTTCAGCAGGAACAGCGAGCCCTCGCCGACCAGTTCGCGCGGCAGCGGGAAGACATCCTCCACCGCCTGCTCGGCCAGGATCGGGCCACCGGCGGCGATCCGGCCCAGCACCGGAACGTAGGTCGGGATGGGGTGCTCGTCGGAGGCGTCGGCCTCGGTATTGACCGCGCGCAGCTGCGACACGCCGGCGGCGGCGCGCACCGCCGTCTCGTCCAGGCCCCGGACGTCCACGGCGCGTGGGCGATTGGGGTCGCGACGTAGATAGCCCTTGCGCTCGAGCGCCCGGAGCTGGTGTGCCACCGAGGAAGTCGAGGTGAGGCCGACGGCATCGCCGATCTCGCGGATGCTGGGCGGATAGCCGCGGTCGTGCACCGAGGCGCGGATGACCTCCAGCACCTTGCGCTGGCGCACGGTCAGATCGGCGCCGACACCGGACGATTCGGACAGGGGGCCACCACCGTCGGGACCAAGGGGTCCGTTCTCACCATCCGCGCCGCCGTGTTCGCTCACCGCCGCCGTCCTCCGTTCACTGCTGTCGCTCACCGGAATTCGTTCCCGGATGCGGTCCGTGGTGCGTCCGGGGAACTTGTGTCTCGACTGTAGTCCGTGTGACGCGTGTGATCAAACATCTGTTCGACGCATGTCGGGGAAATCAGTGACATTGTCGGTGGGCCGTGGTAGAAATTCGAACATCAGTTCTTCGAACACATGATCGAGTCAGTTGTCCAGCATCATTCGGTCCGCCCTACTTTGGAGGTTTCTTCGATGCGCGCCGTGGTCAGCGAAATCGACACTCTGGGAAGCGATCTGGGATTCGACAGCATCCCCTGGGGGCTGCGTTCCGATCGGTTCCGGCCCCGGACGCCCGCGGCCGCGGGCCGTCCCGCCGTGGACCGCCGCCCCTGCCGCGCGCGGGTCCGGCCCATCGCCGGCGCAGGTGTTCGACGCGACCATGTCGTTGTGCGATACGCGGCCCGGCGCGCCCGGGGCATTCATCCGCTGGATCGGGTGCAGCGCGCCCAGATCGGTCTCGCGGTCCTCGCCGTCACCGCGCTGATGAGCGCATTGGCCGTGGCCGGTCTGATCGCCCTGGCCCACTTGCGTTCCGGCGACTTCGATTCGCAGACCACCCCGTCCTCGGTCCAGATGGTCCAGTCACCGGTGCGATAGCGAGCTCGCTGCTGTGATAGTTGCCCGGTCGTAGCCGCTATTCGGGATAGAGCTCGACGGCCATGGGCGTGGCCGAAAATGCAGATTGAAAACTGAAACGTGTTGCTAGCGTCCCCCTGGATGTGACAGAGGCTACATCCGCGCGGTCGGTGCTCCGGCCCGCGCGCACAGCGACAGGGGGCGTCGATGCCGAGAGTTCGAGGGCTGATCCGGGTGGCCGGTGTCCTCATCTGCCTGATGATCGGGCTGGTGACCGCACCGGCCGCGCATGCGGAGTCCGCCTATGCCGAGTATCTGGATCTGCCGTCGGTCAATGGTGACGGCGCGGGAGGTGGCGGATTGAATCCCGCACTGCCCCTGGATCCGGACACCCTGCGCGCCGCGCTCGACGACGCGCGCGCCGCGGGTGTCGAACCGCGGCACTACGCGACCCTGCTGCATCAGTACTGGCTGGTCACCGCGACCCGGAATGCCGATATCGATCTGGCGGCCTGGGATCCCGGGCGCGGCGTCGCGGCCAATACCCGGACCTTCACCCAGGTCTACGTGAACTACCTGCGGCTCAACAACGCTCGCCCGGACTACTGGTGGACCGGTCTGGCCGGGCTGGCCGGCGGGTCGTTCGCGTCGGGCTTCTTCGACATGGGCGATGTGTCGGCCATTCTCACCGTGCCGGGCATCCATCAGCTCGGTGACTCGGTGGCCGATCTGCTGCGTGGCACCCCGCCGCAGCTGCTCGACATCCTGTCCGCCGACATCCGCACCTTGGGCACCGCGGGCGAGCGGCTCACCGCTGACGATCTGGCCTGGTACCAGACCCGGCTGATGATCATGCAGAAGCACATCTTCATCGACCAGGTGCCCATGCACGAGGCCTACGCGGCCGCGGGCCTGGCCGGTGTCGAGGAGATGTACCGGGCCGGCGTGCTCGACGAGAACGCCATCACCGCCTGGCGCGAGCTCGACGCGGGCACCCCCGACGGCCTGGCCGACGCCGCGCTGCGCATGACCGACCGGGAACAGAACCAGATCATCGCCGACCAGTGGGACGTCACCTCGCGCGGCCGCGGCGACATGGGCCGGGTCATGACCTATGTGAGCACGATCGCGGGCAAGGCCGCCGTTCCCGGCGTGCGCGCGCCCGGCGTCTTCGCGCCCACCATCCTCACCGCGGGCGCGATGTCGCTGCGCGCCCCGCTGCCCGACTTCAACTGGGCCGACCGCGACACGCGGTGGAACTACATCACCCACGATCTGCTGCCGCGCTACCTGGAACTGTGCGCGAATCCGGCCGCCGCGAGACCGGTTCTGGCCGTACCGTTCCCGGTCATGCTGGCCAATGGACGGCTCGTGCAGCGGTTGCCGGATCTGCTGGCCGACCTCACTTCGCAGTGGCAGGTGACCACCTGATTCGGGCCTGTGGACACGGGCGGACGCCGCCGATCGGGTCCGTCACGGTATCCTCGAGGTTGCTCGAGGTTGCTGTGGAAGCCCAGGCATCGACGAAGGATCCCGGATGCATTGCCCGTACTGTCGTCATCCCGATTCGAGGGTGGTCGACTCGCGTGAGGCCGAGGAAGGCACCGCCATCAGGAGGCGTCGTGCCTGCCCGGAATGTGGGCGCAGGTTCACGACGGTCGAAACGGCGATCCTGTCGGTCGTGAAACGTAGCGGTGTCACCGAGCCGTTCAGCCGCGAGAAGGTCATCCGCGGCGTCAGCCGCGCCTGCCAGGGCCGCGAGGTCGATTCCGACGCGCTGAACCTGCTCGCTCAACAGGTGGAGGATGCGGTGCGCGCCAAGGGTTCCCCCGAGGTGCCCAGCCACGAGGTCGGCCTCGCCATCCTCGGCCCGCTGCGCGACCTCGACGAGGTCGCCTACCTCCGCTTCGCCTCGGTTTACCGATCCTTCAGCTCCGCCGAGGATTTCGAACGCGAGATCGCCGACCTGCGCAAGCACCGCGCCGATCACACCGTGGGCGCGGCGACCAAGTAACTGGGCGACCGCTATCGGTCTCCCACCTCGATTTCCGGTCCGGCTCCGAGCAATTCGGAGCCGGACCGCTTCATTTCCGGCGTCTCATGCCTCGCCGCCGGGCGATGCGCCGGCCCGCAACCGTTTCCGAGAAGGCATGTGGACCGGTGCATGCGCGCGGAGGTAGCGCCTCGTCAGCGCTTTTGCTGGGGTGGGCGGCGGGCGATGTCGATCGCCTTCTCGATGCGCTTCGGCGACACGGGGTATGGGGTGCCGAGTTGCTGGGCGAACAGGCTGACGCGGAGTTCCTCGATCATCCACCAGATTTCTATGATGTCGCGGCCGCCCCGGCGGGACTCGGGGAGATTGCCGACGAGGCGGTCGTAGGCGGCGTGGACGCGGTCGAGTTCGGCCAGGCCGGCGCGGTCGCGGTTGGCGGACGCGGGGAGCGCCTCCAGGCGCAGGCGGGCGGCTTCCAGATAGCGGGGGAGTTCCCGCAGCCGGCCGCTGCCCCACTCGGCGATGAATCCGGGGAAGATCAGATCGTCGAGCTGGTGCGTGACATCGTCGGTGGCGTCGCGGTCGCGGGATTCGGCGAGGGCGGCGCGCAGCCGGTGCGCCTCGGCGAGAACCGGGACGACCGAGCGGACGATGGTCGCGACGGCCGTGGTGAACTGCGGGCGGACCTTCTCCACCAGCGCCTGGAACTGCTCGGGGCTGCGCACCGGTCCGCCGTTGGCGGCGATGAGTTCGTCGGCGGCGCAGGCGCGGCAGTCCTCGACCAGGGCGTCGAGGGTGCCGTACGGATTCTGGCTCAGCGCAAGGCGATCGGTGGGCGGCAGGCCGGCGGTGACGGCGCGGGTATTGGTGGTGATCGCCCCCAGCAGCAGGGCGCGGGTGCCGGTGCGCATGGCGGTGGCCTGGGCGGCGGGGGAGCTGAGGACACGCACCGCCACGCCGTCCGGTTCGGCGACCAGGGCCGGATAGCCGGTAATGGTCTGGCCGCTGACCTGGCGCTTCACCGAGGACGGCAGGGTGCCCAGGGATTCGGAGGTCCACACCGTGGACGGGGCTCGCTCGGCGGCATTGTTGGCGCGCGCCACCGACTTCGAGACCTGTTCCGCCAGGGTGGATTTCAGCTCGGCCAGGCTCTTGCTGCGGGCCACGACGGCGCTCGTCGGGTCGGTGGCGGCGAAGGTCATGCGCAGGTGGTCGGGCAGGCCCGCCGGATCGAGCATGGCGGCGGCGATGGTCACCGAGCCGAGCTGCGACAGCTCCCGGGCCAGCCCGGTGCGCAGTGGTTCGGCACGCGGGGTGAGGCGGTCCAGGGCGGCCTTGGCGAAGTCGGGTGCGGGAACCACGGTGCGGCGCAGCTGTTTCGGCAGCGTCTTGATGAACGCGGCGGCCAGTTCCTCGCGCATGCCCGGGACCAGCCAGTCGAAACCGACCGAGCGCACGTGCGCGAGCTGGGCGATCGGAATGTGCACGGTGACACCGTCGTCGGCCTGACCGGGCTCGAATTGGTAGGTGAGCGGGAATGTCAGTTCGCCCTGCCGCCAGCTGTCGGGGTAGGCGGTCGGATCCAGCAGCGCCGCATCCTCGTTCACCACCGTGGAGGCGGTGAAGTCCAGCAGGTTCGGATCGGTGCGCTGGGTCTTGCGCCACCAGCTGTCGAAGTGCCGCACCGACACGATGTCCGACGGGATGCGCTGGTCGTAGAAGTCGAACAGCACCTGATCGTCGACCAGGATGTCGCGCCGTCGCGCCCGATGTTCCAGATCCGCGACGTCGTCGAGCAATTCGCGGTTCCGCGCGAAGAAGTCGTGCTGGGTCTGCCACTCGCCCTGCACCAGCGCGTGTCGGATGAACAGCTCCCGCGACAACTCCGGATCGATCCGCCCGAAGTCCACCCGCCGCTGGGTTACCAGCGGAATGCCGTACAGCGTCACCCGCTCGTAGGCCGCCGCCGCACCCCGTTTCGCCGACCAATGCGGTTCGGAATATGTGCGTTTCACCAGGTCCCCGGCCAGCCGCTCGGCCCACTCGGGTTCGATCCGGGCCGCCGTCCGCCCCCACAACCGCGAGGTCTCCACCAGCTCGGCCGCCATCACCCATCGCGGCGGCTTCTTGGCCAGCGACGATCCCGGGAAGATCATGAACTTGGCATTGCGCGCCCCCAGGAACTCCCGGGTCTCGGCCTCCCGCACACCGATGTGCGACAGCATGCCCGCCAGCAGCGCCTGATGAATCGACGTCACATCCCACGGCAGCGAGTCGTTGGCCAACCCCGCTTTCGCCGCGAGGGTCTCGGCCGACTCCGCCCTGCTGCTGTCCGATGCCGCGCCGCGTGTGCTGCCGCGCGAACTCCGAGATCGGCTCGCACGGCCCGAGTCGTTGCCGGCCGCTGCGGGTACGGCGCGGTTGGACGCGTCGCTCTGCCGGGGCTGCCCGCCGCGGTCGGAAGAATTGCCGCGGTTCGAGTTACGACCCTGCCCCGGGTCGCTGGCGTGCGCAGCGTCGCTACCTCGCTGGTTTCGTCCGGTATGACCGTCGCGAGCGTCATTGGTGGCGGTATGGTCGCCGGATCCGGTTCCAGCTCTGCTCTCGATGCGATCGGCGCGGCTCGCACTCCGGCCGCGGCGGTTGCGCGGGGCGCCCTCGGCGTCGCCGGAAGGCGCTGCGGTGCGGTCGAATTGGGCGTCCGAGCCTTCGGTGTTCCAGCCGAGGCCGCGGGTGATGGTGCGGAGTTGGCCGTGCAGGTCCTGCCATTCGCGAATGCGGAGGTAGTGCAGGAACTCGTCGCGGCACAGACGGCGGAACTGGTTGGAGGACAGGGTATTCCGCTGTTCGCGGAGGTAATCCCAGAGGCGCAGGTAGGCCAGGAAGTCGGAGCCCTCGATGGTGAAGCGCGCGTGTTTGGTGTCGGCGGCCTGCTGGTGTTCGACGGGGCGTTCGCGGACGTCCTGGATGGACAGGGCCGCGACGATGATGAGGACCTCGGCGAGGCAGCCGCCGCGGTTCGCCTCGACCAGCATGCGGGCCATGCGCGGATCGACCGGGATCTGCGCCATTTCGCGGCCGATGGGGGTGAGGATCAGACCGGCGTCGGGAATGTCCTTGCGCGCACCGGCTTCGGCCTCCGCCCGGGCCAGCGCGCCGAGCTCCTCGAGCAGCGCGATGCCGTCGCGAATGGCGCGGGCGTCGGGGGCTTCGACGAACGGGAAGCTCTCGATATCGCCGAGACCGAGCGCGGTCATCTGGAGAATGACGGCGGCCAGGTTGGTACGCAGGATCTCGGGTTCGGTGAACTGCGACCGGGATTCGAAGTCGTCCTCGGAATACAGCCGGATGGCGATACCGTCCGCGACACGGCCGCAGCGACCGGACCGCTGACGCGCCGACGCCTGCGAGATGGACTCGATGGGCAGCCGCTGCACCTTCGTGCGCATGGAGTAGCGCGAAATGCGTGCGGTGCCAGGGTCGATCACGTACCGGATGCCCGGCACCGTGAGCGAGGTCTCGGCCACATTGGTGGCGAGCACCACGCGCCGGCCGGTGTGCGACTCGAACACCCGGTGCTGCTCGGCCGCCGACAGCCGCGCGTACAGCGGCAGAATCTCGGTGCGCGGCAGCCGCATATCCCGCAGCGAGTCCGCGGTATCGCGGATCTCGCGCTCGCCGGAGAGGAAGACCAGGATGTCGCCGTCGCCCTCGGCCTGCAGTTCCCGCACCGCGTCGCCGATGGCGTCGGTGGGGTCCCGGTCGACGATCCGGGTGTCCTCGTCGTCGGGGTCCTCGGAGGTGACCGGCAGCTCGAGCGACAGCGGGCGGTATCGGACCTCCACCGGATAGGACCGTCCCGACACCTCGACAATCGGTGCGGGAGTGCCGTTCTCGTCGGAGAAGTGCCGCGCGAACAGCTCCGGGTCGATGGTTGCGGAGGTGATGACGATTTTCAGATCCGGCCGCTTCGGCAGCAGCTGCTTGAGATACCCGAGCAGGAAGTCGATATTGAGGCTGCGCTCGTGCGCCTCGTCGATGATGATCGTGTCGTAGCGGCGCAGCAGCCGGTCGCGCTGGATCTCGGCGAGCAGGATGCCGTCGGTCATGAGTTTGACCAGCGTGCGGTCCGACGCCTGATCGGTGAAGCGGACCGTGTAGCCGACCGCATCGCCCAGTTCGGTGCCGAGTTCCTCGGCGATGCGCTCGGCCACGGTGCGGGCGGCCAGTCGCCGTGGCTGGGTGTGGCCGACGGTGCCGCGGATCCCGCGCCCGAGCTCGAGGCAGATCTTGGGGATCTGGGTGGTCTTACCGGAGCCGGTCTCACCGGCCACGATCACGACCTGGTGGGCGGCGATGGCCGCGGCGATATCGTCGCGGCGCGCGGACACCGGTAGCTGCTCGGGATACCGGATGGTCGGGACGGCGGCGCGGCGGGCATCCACCCGGCGCTGCGCGGCGTCGATATCTGCTTCGAGGTCGGTGAGATCGCCGCCGCGGGCCTTGTCGAGCCTGCGACGCAACCGGTGCTCGTCGCGGATCGAGAGATCGGCCAGGCGGGAACGAAGCTCGCGAGAGGTGGCGGCGGTCCTGGTCATTGCATCGTCAACGATAGCGAAGAGTCGGTCCGGGCCGGTCGGCGCGGTGTCCGGCGGCCCGATGTCGCGCTTGCCGGAAGTGTGCCGCACCGGCGTATCGTCCGCATTCGGGTGTTCGGCATGCGACCACCGGGCCATGGTCGTCAGAGGTGGAACGCCCGTGTGGATCCGGGTGCTGCGCATCGTTTTCGGAATCCTGGGCTCGGTGGTGCTGGTCTGGATTCCGCTGTGCAACGTGGGCAACCCGAACTATTCGTATCGCAACTTCCATCGATGTGCAGCCGACCGCGCGGTGGATCGACGACAGCCTGCACCGGGTGATCCCGATCATGCTGATCGCGGACTGGTTGCTGGTGGCCGCCGGCCTGGAGCCGGCCGCTCGGCTCATCCTGGGCTGGCCGGCCTACCCGCTGGCCTACGGCGCCTACACGCTGCTGTGCGGAACGTCCGTCGACGGGTACCCCTCGGTTCATCGACCCCAGCGGCCGGAGCTACGCCCACCTGCCCAGCGAACTGGTGAGCATGGCCGTGGTCTTCGTCATCCCGGGCGTGATCGTGGGGGCGCTGAACGGGCTGGTACCCGGGGCCGTCGGCCGCTGACTCCGGCTCAGACCGCCCGGGTCATGAAGACACTGTGCGGGTCCGGCGTGTACTCCGCGAACGGCCCGCACTGCTCGAATCCGTAGTGCTCGTACAACCGCACCGCGGGCCGATAGAACTCCGACGCCCCGGTCTCCAGGCTCAACCGCGCGTATCCGCGTGCGGCGGCCTCGGCGAGGATGTGCCGCAACAACTGTGACGCCACCCCGCGCCCCCGGTGGCCCGTCGCGGTCCGCATGGACTTGATCTCGCCGTGCACCGGATCCAGCTCCCTGAGTGCCCCGCACCCGGCCAGTTCCGTGCCCTCCCACGCCGACCAGAAGGTGATCTCCGGTTTGCGCAGGGCGGTCACATCGAGCGCGTGCATGCTGTCTTCGGGCGAGTTCACCAGCATCTCGGCAACGTGGGCCTCGAGCAGTCCGATCACCTCGTCCCCCCTCAGATCGTCGATCACAATGCGCATGCCGCCAGGCTATCCGCCGATCTCGACAGCGTGACGGTATGGGGCGCGCCGCCGGTTCCGGGGACTGACCGCCCGCGCCAACCCGCCGACGTACCGTGCCGTCCGTTCCCGTGTGATGTGTGTGTACTCCCGGGACCGGTGAGACTCGGTGTGGTCGGGCAGGTTTCGTGATCATTTCGGGTTATCCGGCCCGGCGGTTCGGGCCGTCGTGGGGCGAACCGCAACGGCACGGTTCCGAGGGTGCTACCGCGGGGCGTCGGATACGTGCACGCCGACTCGAAGCGTGAAGACGGCCCGGAAGCCGCAAGGCTCCGGGCCGTTGCCATTCGGCCGGCCTCACATACCGCGCAGCACCTGAAAACCCGCGCGCTGCACCACGACCGGAATGCGCCGCGCCGCCTGCAGATGCCTGATCCGGGCGGCGTCCGGGAGTTCGTCCCAGGGCAGCGGTTCGGCGTCGTCGTGGTCTTCGGGGCCCGGGGGTTCGGCAGCGCGGCGGGCGATGCGATCGGTGATCCAGCGCTGGTATTCGAGGCAGGCCAGCGCCCGGACCTCCGTGTCGGTGAGGGCCGCGCTCTGCTCCGGGTCGAAGGCGGGCACCATGAAACAGCCGATGGCGGCGAGGTTTTCGCCGATCCGGCGGGCCTGCACGCGATGCGAGGCGCGCTGCCGGTCCGGCAGTTGGTCCCAGCCGCGCAGGGCGTGGGCGTCGGGCGGGACCTCGCCCGTGGTCATGGCGGCATGCACGCGGGCCTGATGCTCGAGGCGCTCGCGGGTCTCGTGCACCGCCTGCGCGAGCAGTTCGGTGACCTGGGCGGTGACATAGCCGGTGAGGCTGTCGAGCACCCGATCCTGCGCATCCAGTCGCGCCTCCATCCGCCGGCATTCGTGCAGGATGGCCTGGGCGTCGAGGTAGGTCTGCTGGGATCGGCGGTCGCCGGTGCGGCCCAGCACATCCTGGCCGACCATGATCACGATCATGAACACCAGCTGGGCCAGGGTGGACAGGAACGACATGAACGCGAACGGGTAGGGGTCGATGCGCTGGATTCCGGTCTCCGCCAGCAGGATCCATACCGCCTGGGAGCCGAGTGCCAGATAGAACCCCCACACGCTGCCGAGTTTCACGGTCAGCCAGGCCGCGATCCGGCCGTTCACGCCGACCGCCTGATCGGCGGCCTGCGGCGGGTTCTGCACCCGGTGGCGCTCGATCCAGGGATGCTCGGTGGTCTCGAGCAGGCTCAGCCCGCGGCTGAGCACCCGGTCCTGACGGTCCAGGTGCGCCTGCAGATCGGCCACCTGATTGAAGATCGCCTCGGCGTTCTCGTAGGTCTGCACCGACCGGCGGTCGGCCGCGCCGCTGAGCACGCGCTGACCGACCAGGATGACCAGGCACAGCACCAGCTGCGTGACATTGTTCAGAAACAGCAGGAACGGAAAGGGATACGGGTCGACGTGCCGCAGCGGACCCAGACCGCCAGGGCCATGTACACGGTGAACACCGCCAGCACCGTGTACAGCGCGGGCATCGATCCCACCCATCGGGTCAGCACCGCCGCGACGGCGTCGTTCACGCCGACCCGTTCGTCGGCGATGGTCACCGGGGCGCCACGCATCTCCTCGACACGGCTGTCGATGGTCACGTCGTCGGTTCCTCCCACCCGCAATCCTGTGACCGCCACTGTAGTTCGGGCGGGCGGGAAACTCGAAAGGGCCATTCCGGGATGAGGAGTTCCGGAATGGCCCGATCGGGGAGGGTCAGCGTTCGTGGGTTTCCTCCAGAACGGTCCGCCCGACCCGCGCGTACCGGGCGGGGGAGCGACGTTTCAGATATTCCGCGAAACCGAAGCCGCCCAAGGCGATTGCGGCGACCAGCCACGGGGTGGCCTTCAGGACCAGGGAGCTGGATTCGGCGCCCGCGGCGGTACCCATATTGAGAACCAGCAACCCGACCACGCCGGCCATCGCGAGGCCGCCCAGCAGTGGAGCCGTCACGGTGCGGAACCAGTGCCGGCTCTCGGGGTGATGGGTGCGGAAGTAATTGAGCACCGCGAAGGAGCAGGCGGCCTGGACCACCAGGATGGCCATGGTGCCGAGAATCGCCAGCAGCGTGTAGGTGCCGGAATAAGGATCCTTGCCTGCGATTCCGAAGCCCGCGACCAGCGCGCAGGCGATGACCGTCTGGACCACGCCCGCGATGTGCGGTGACCCGTGCCGGGGATGGGTGCGGCCGACGGTGCGCTCGAGCACGGGGAAGACGCCCTCCCGGCCGAGTGCGTAGAGGTAGCGGGCGGCGCAGTTGTGGAATGCCATGCCGCAGGCCAGGGATCCGGTCATCATGAGCCACTGCATGGCGCTCACCGCCCAATGCCCGACATAGGTCTGGGTGGGGTGGAAGAAGAGGTCCATCGGGTTGTCGGAGGCCGCGAGCGCCGCCGATTCGCCAATACCGTTGCCGGACATGGCCATCCACGACACGAGTACATAGAACACCCCGACGCCGATGACCGCGATCATTGTGGCCTTGGGGATGATTCGCTTGGGATCGCGGGATTCCTCGCCGTACATGGCCGTCGACTCGAATCCGACCCACGACCAGAACGCGAAGAACAGTCCCAGCCCCGCCGACGGCCCGGTGAAGGCATTGACCGGATTCAGCGGCGCGAACGAGAACCCGTGCGGCCCACCGCCGTGCAGCGCCACCGCGATACCCATGATGGCCAGCACCGCGCACTCGGTGCCCAGCAGCACGACCAGGAACTTCTCCGCGACAGCCACCCCGAACCAGGTGCCCAGGGCATTGATCGCCAGCATGACGATCGCGAACACCCACCAGGGCACGTGCACACCGAACTGTGCCGCAACGGTATTCGTGCCGAAGCTGGAGAAGATCCCGACCAGCGATCCCTCGAACACCATGTATGCGAAGGTGGCCAGCAGTCCCGCCGCCAGCCCGGTGGAGCGGCCCAGACCGAACGAGATGAACCCGTAGAATGCGCCGGTCGCGGTGATGTGCTTGGACATGGTGGTGAAGCCCACCGAGAACACCGCGAGCACCACCATGGCGATCAGGAACGCGGCGGGCGTGCCCGTCCCGGTCCCGGCCGAGATCATGAACGGCACATTGCCGGTCATGGCGGTGATCGGCGCGGCGGTGGCGATGGCCATGAACACCACCCCGAGCAAACCCACGGCATTGGCTTTGAGGCGGTGCACCCCGTCGGGTGGATTGGCGCCGGGCGGCGCGGCGGTGGCGCGTTCGATCTGCTGCGTCATGGATCCGTCTCTCTGCTGCGCCCGCCCCGGAATCACCGGGTGGCGGGGTATTTTCCGATGGCGCGGAACGCTATCGACGGTCTGTAACAGCGACGGGCGTGTGACGGTGACCGTCGGCGGGAAAGCCGCAGGACTTTTCTCTCGCCTCGAGACAAGCCGTTGTTACCTACGTTTACGCCCGTGCAATACGGATCGGCGACGCTGTGGCAACCCGTTGTCAGGGAACCGGACCAGAGAGAGGCGCACTCATGAGAACTGCCGCGCCGCGTCGGCCCCCGGTGTCCGGACGTTCGCCGGTGCGCGGATTGACCCGGCGCGAACTGCCTTTCGTGCCGGTGTTCGCGCAGTCGGTCGCGGCCATCGCCCCGTCGGGGACGGCCGTGGTCACCCCGGCGTTCGTGATCGGCGCGGCCGGCGGCGGGGCGAGCGTGGCCGCGTTCCTGGCGGCGGCGCTGCTGGCCTGGGGTGTGGCGCTGGTGATCCGGCCGATGGCGCAGCGGCTCGCGGTGACGGGCGGGCTGTACACGTATGTGGCCAAGGGACTCGGCCCCGCGGTGGCCGTGCCGGTCGGCTGGTCGGCGATCGCCGGGTACGCGAGCGTCAGCGTGGCGGGGCTGATCGCGGTCGGCACGTATCTGGACCAGGTCGCGGTGACCGCCGGACTCGGCGGATTCGGCGGGACCGCAACGATTGTCGCGCTGCTGCTGATCGCGGCTGCGGCCGCGGCGGTGCTCATGGTGCGGGGGATTCGGCTGTCCGCCTCGGTGACCCTGCTGATCGAATGCGTCTCGGTGGTGACGGTCCTGGCCCTGATGGGCTACCTGCTGACCCGCGACGGCGTCGGCGCGCAGGCCGGCCGCGCCTTCGAATGGCACGGCGGCACCGGCGGTCTCGCCATGAGCGCGGTGGTGGCCATCAGCGCGTTCGTCGGGTTCGAGAGTGCGACAACGCTGTCCGCCGAGGCCTACCGGCCCTTCCGATCGGTGCCGCGCACGCTGGCGTGGACGCCGGTCGCCGCCGCCGTCATCTATCTGATCACGGTGTCCGCGCAGGCGGTGGCGCTGGCCGCCGCGCCACCGGGCATCGCTGCCGGTTCCACGCCGGTGACCGACCTGGTGTTGCAGGACAATTCGCGATTTCTGAGCGCGGTGCTGGATCTCGGGGTGGCGTCGTCGTTCTTCGCGTGCACAGTCGCGTCGATCAATGCCCTGGTCCGCGTGCTGTTCACCATGGGCCGCGAGGGCATCGCCCCGGCCCCGGCCGGTCGCACGCACCCGCGTTTCCACACGCCCGCGCCCGCGATCGTCGCGGCGGTCGGCGCGGTGACGGCCTGCGCGGTCTGGTATCTGCTGTCGGGAGCCGAACCGCAGGACGGGATTCGGAGCTTCCTCACCCTGAGCGCGCTCGGCTACCTGGGCTCGTATCTGCCCGCCTGCCTCGCCACCCCGGCGCTGCTGCGCCGCATCGGCGAACCCAGCCACGGCATGGCACTGCTCGGCACGGTCACCGCGACCCTGCTCGGGATCCTCATGGTCGCCGCCGCGGTATCGGCCCGCAACGACAATGTCACCGTGGTGATCGCCTACGCCGCGGTGCTGACGGCCGCCGCGCTCTTCACCGTCGCGCTGCGGGTCTGTGCGCCGGATCGGTTGCGCGGCCTCGGCATCTACGACGAACCGCAGCGTGCGGACCTGCTGCCCACCGCGACCTTCCGGTAGGCGCGATGAAGGACTCCCGCCGCACCACCACCGTCTCCAACTCCATCGCCATTCTCGAGGCGGTCGCCGACTGCGGGGTGGGTGTCACCGCCAAGGAGATCGCGGAACGGCTCGGCCTGGCGCCCGCGACCACATACCGGCTGCTGAACTCCCTCGTCGCGGACGAATATCTGGTTCGCACCGCCGATCTGCGGGGCTTCGCGCTGGGTGCGCGGCTGCACGGGTTCGCCGCCGCCATCCGGGTGCCGGTGGTGCCTGCCGCGGCGGGCGGGCTGCTCGGCGAATTCCGTGCTTCCACCCGATTCGCGGTGCACCTCATGAACTTCCGCCCGGCCGCGGTCCAGGTGCTCAGCGAGGACCCGGACCATCCGATTCCGGGCGAGCGGGAGCTGTCGCGGCATCTGCACGCCTCCGCCGCGGGCAAACTGCTGCTCGCCGCACGGACCGAATGGCGCACGCTGGTCGCGCACCCGGTGCGTATCGCGGCGCGCACCAAGATCGATCACACCGCCCTCGCCGAGGATCTGCGGACCGTCCGCGAGTCCGGATATGCCAGGGCCGCAGACGAACTCGTGCCCGGTGTCGCCTGTCTGGCCCTGCCCATCTACAACGCCCTGGGCAGCCTCGCGGGTGCGCTGTGCCTGAGCGGCCCGAGCAACCGGCTGCCGGCGCTCGAAACCCACCGCGACCCGGCCCGTGACTGCGCCGCCCGCCTGGGCCCGCTGCTCTACTGACTCGCCCCGCTGTTCAATCGACGTCGTCCGCGCCGAAAATCATTGGCCGCGCTCGGGTATGCGCTCCTAACCTGGGTCCACCTCCGACCTGAAAGGACGATTTGGAAGCGACTGTCACGGTGACTCCGGACCAGTTGCCGGAGCTGCTGCTGCACGTCGCGGTGGTGCGTCCGGTATTTCTGTGGGGAGCGCCCGGAATCGGGAAGAGCTCGCTGGTGCGCGGTTTCGCCGAGGCCCTCGGTCTGGACTGCGTCACCCTGCTGGGCACGCAGCTGGCTCCCGAGGACCTCATCGGTGTGCCGCAGATCGTTGATAACCGTAGCCGGTTCGCGCCACCGGAGATGATCGCCCGCGACCAGCCGTACTGCCTGTTCCTCGATGAACTCAATGCCGCGCCCGCGGAAGTCCAGAAGTCGTTCTACTCGCTGATTCTCGACCGGCGCGTGGGCGCCTACGAGCTGCCCGCCGGATCGGTCGTGATCGGTGCGGGCAACCGCGCCACCGACAACGCCCTCGCCCGCCCCATGGCCTCCGCGCTGGTCAACCGCATGGTGCACGTGCATTTGCGTGCGGACGTCGACGACTGGCTGAAATGGGCCGCCGGCAATGACATTCACCCCTGGGTGATCGAGTACGTCATGCAACGCCCCGACCACCTGTGGGCGCAGCCGCCCAAGACCGAACAGCCGTTCTCCACCCCGCGCGGCTGGCACATGCTCTCCGACGCCCTGCACTCCTACGGCGATGACATCGACGACATCACCCTGGCCGTAATGTCGTCCGGAATCCTCACGGCCGCACACGCTTCCGGCTTTCGCGCTTTCGTCAAGACCGTGCGGCACGCCTACGACCTGGAGGCGGTCGTCAAGGGCGACGCGGGCTGGCCTCGCAATCCCGCCGACCGTGACCTGCTGTACTTCCTGTCGGAGGCGTTCCGGGCCCGGCTCGTCAAGGAACTTCCTGCATCCCGCGAGCACGCCTCGCCCGGGGTGAAACGGTTCTCGCTGCGTGCCAAGACCATGCTCACCGAACTGGCCGAGATCTCGGTCGAATGCGCGCAGCTGGTCATCGCCGCGGACGACAACGGGCTGCCGGTCCTGCCGTCCTGGTTCCTGGTCGAGGTCACCCGCGATCTGCCGCGGCTGGCGGCGCGGCGGTAGCCCGTGGCCGGACGTTCGAATCGCAAGCGCGGCATGGTGATCGACCCATGGCGGGAGAATCTCGATGCCGGGTGGCGGCAGGTGTGTCAGCATCCGATGTTCCGGCGGATCCAGAACGGGTCCATCGACGTCGACGGTCGCCTGCCCGATGATTCATGGGCGGTCGTATCACCATGGGGCACGGTCTATTACGACTCGAAGCGGCGTGGCTCCGCCGAGGAATGGGCGTGGGTCTTCGCGCATCTGCTGCTGCACGCCGGGTTCGGTCACCTCGATCCACGCGGCCTGCCGGAGCGCGCCCTGGAGCCGAATGCCCACGCGCGCACCTGGATCACGGCGTCGAGCCAGCCCCATCCGGTCTATCGAGCCGCCTGCTGCGCGGTGGTCGACCAGTATCTGCTGACCCTGAAGATCGGCCGCCCGCCACACGAGTTGCCGCCCCCGCCCGGCGGGTCGGATGAACGTGGCCTGGCCGTGCGCTGGTGGCAGTCGAGCGTCCCGGAGCCCTACCGCCGCACCGAGTTCCCGGACTTCTTGGTCGACACGGCCGAGACGGCCGGCAAGCGCGATCATCAGTCGCGCTTCGCCGCCGGTATCGGCGAGGCGGCCCGGGAGGCGCTGGCCGAGGCCGGCCGCGATGTTACGCGCGGGCAGGCCGCGACCCTGCGGGTCTGGGACCGGGCGCTCAACTGGTTCGTCTCGTGCTATCCACTGCTGGGCGCGCTGGCCTCGGGCATGAAGATCGTCGCCGACGCGGATCTCGCTCGCGGCTGGGGCATTTCGATCGCCGCGGTCAATGCCGAAGCAGCCGAGATCTACATCAATCCGTTCACGTCGCTCTCCGGTGAAGAGTGGCGCTTCGTTCTCGCACACGAAATGCTGCACGCGGCGCTGCGACACGGTGACCGCGCGGGCTGGCGTGACCACTACCTGTTCAATGTCGCCTGCGATTACGTGGTCAACGGCTGGCTCGTCGAGATGGGCGTGGGGGAGCTGCCCGAGGGGCTGCTGTACGACCCGCAGCTGAAAGGTCTTTCGGCCGAACAGGTCTACGACCGCATCGCGACCGACATGCGCCGCCTGCGCAAGATCGCCACCCTGCGCGGGCGCGGCAAGAGCGACATCCTCGGAGAACCGCTGCCGCACAGCCACACTCCGGGCCGCTACCTGGACCTGGACGAGTACTACCGCAATGCCCTGCACACCGGCCTGGCCTACCACCAGTCCAGCGGCCGCGGACTGCTCCCGGCCGGACTGGAACAGGAGATCCGCGCGCTCGACCAGCCCCCGCTGCCCTGGGATGCCCGACTGGCGCAATGGTTCGACGAGCACGTCCCGGCCGTCGAGAAGCGCCGCAGCTACGCCCGCGCCTCACGCCGCCAGTCCGCGACCCCCGATATTCCGCGCCCGGCCTGGGCGCGTCCGGATGAATCGGTGCGGCTGCCCACCTTCGGCGTGGTACTCGATACCTCGGGCTCGATGTCGGAGGAGCTGATGGGCAAGGGACTGGGCGCCATCGCGTCCTACGCCCTCGCCCGCGACGTGCCACGCGCGCGAGTCGTGTTCTGCGACGCGGCCGCCCACGATGCCGGATACCTGCCGGTCGACGAGATCGCCTCCCGCGTCCGCGTCCGCGGTCGCGGCGGCACCGTGCTGCAACCGGGCATCCGGCTGCTCGAACGCGCCGACGACTTCCCGGCCGACGGACCGATTCTGGTCATCACCGACGGCATGATCGATGTCCTGCGCATCCGCCACGAACACGCCTTCCTGATCCCCGCGGGCGCCGCGCTGCCGTTCCGCCCCCACGGACCGGTGTTCCGGATTCGCTGACCCCCAACCCTTCTCGAATCCGCTCCAGACTTCAGAAGGTGAACTGACTGCCGTAGGCGGTGGTCTGCACCACCCCCTGCGCGGAACTCACCGTGGTCGTGACGAAGGGGACGGCCGACACCGGCGAGGCGCATTGGGCGACGTTCAACGCGGCGTTGTTGAACGTGATGTGGTACGGGAACACGGTGCTGTTGTCCAGGGCTGCCGTGGCCGTTGTCGCGGTGGTGACCTGGCCGGGCCCCAGGGTGGCCGTCAAGACTTCCGTCAGACCCAATGCCCCACCGACGCTGGGTCCGAGGCTGAAAGTGGGTGGGGTGACGGAGACGCTGGGCGTCGGCAGGGGCGTGACCGTCCCGCTCGGCGTCTCACTCGGCGGGCTGACGGAGATGGTCGGAGGGGTCACTGTCGGGGAAATGGCGCCAACCACGCCTTGATTGGGCTCGATTCCGACGGTGACGCCGCCGGCCACGCTGATCCCGCAGCCGAGGATGAACCCTGCGACGGCCTGACCGGACGTGATCGGGTCACCCTCCACATTGACCGAGTAGTTGCCGGACATCTGCGCGGCATGCGAGAACGTCATGAGGAAGTTCGGGGTCCGGTTGCCGGGTGCATTCGCCGCGACGCTGTCCACCGACGCCGTCAGATGAACTCCCGAACCGGATACATCCGCGCCGGGCGGCGGCTGGGCTCGGCCGAGTTCGGTACCCCAGGCCCACACGCCCAGGACGGCCAGGGTTGCCACGGCCGTGCCCGCCGCGGCGACGATGAGTAGACGCCGCAAACCTGGATCCTTTCTCGAAGATATGCGCAAGCGTTCTTCCAGAGTTCGATATCGCAGGAACCGCCGCTATGGCTTGGCAATCAAGCCTATCGGAGACATCGGGTCGGGTTGTGTACGCGGCGGTAAGGCGTGTCGACCAGGGCATCCCTTGCCGGTCGGCCGGTGCCGCCGGGAAAGACATTGCCGGAAAACAGGTTTCGAGCTGCAGTACCTCTTGTTTGCTGCCGAGTCGCCGAGACCGGCCTCCAGGGTGCTCAGCCGCGCGTCGAAGTTCCGCACCTCGTGGAGGATTCCTTCCATCACCCCGGTCTCTGCTCGACCGACCAACACTGCGGGTTCGGGTTCTCGCACGGGTCGGCGATCGGGTCGACGGGTCGTCGGTCCGGCTCGGGCGCATGGGTGACTCCTCTGTTCCATCGCTCGACACGAACGTTTCAGGGGTGCGTGCGGAGTGAATCGGCCAGGTCGGTCACCCAGTGGCGGTGCCCGGGCAGGGGAAAGGCGGGGAGCCGGGGCCGGATGGTGTCAGCATGGAAGGAGGGAGCCGGTTGCCGCGGTGAGAGGTGGTGGGGTGTGGGGGTATTCGTGGAGCAGTACGGGGCGGTGCGGTGGGTCGCGGTGATGGCCTTCTGCCTGACCGCCGCCCTGGTGGGCGCCAGGCTGGGCACGATGCGCCCGGGCGCGTGCGCCGGGCTACGCGCGGATCGGGAGTCGGATGCCGCGCACCTGGTGATGTGCCTGGTCATGCTGGGAATGCTGGTGTTTCCGACGGTCGCCGACCCGCATGCGGTGCGCGGGGTGCTGACGGCCATGGTGGTCGTGTACACGGTGTTGCTGGGAGATCGGATGCTGCGGTGGCGCAGCGCGTTTTCGGACGCGGGCACCGGGGGAGGCAAGGTCGGCGCCTTCGCATATCACGTACTGGCGGCCGCGGCGATGCTGTACGCGATGAGCGGGCATGGGCCGCCCGAGCACGGTGGGCACGGGCACGCGGGGCCCGCGCCCGTTCCGGTCCTGGTACTGGCGGCGCTGTTCGCGGCGGACGTGGCGGTCATGGCGGTGCCGGCGCTGCGCCGCCGGTTGCCACGGGTGTTCCCGCATCCCATGGGCGCGGCCGGATCGCTGGCCGTGGTGCCGCACCTGGTGATGGATCTCGGCACCGCCTACATGCTCGTCGCCGCCGCGGCCGGGTGACCCGGGGGCCGTCCGACCTGTTCACCGTCGTGATGGTGAGATGGTGAGGAAAGGTCGGTTCGCCCGGATGGGCGTGGCCGGTATCGGGTGATGGAGGTGCTCTGGATGGGTTCGCTGTGGCATGGCTTCGCCGATATGGGTGCGGTCGAGCGTGACGGGGCGTTCATGGTGGCGCGCGGCGAGGGCGCGTACATCTGGGACGAGAGTGGGACGCAGTACCTCGACGCCACCGGCGGCCTCTGGTTCGCCAATATCGGGCACGGCCGCCGCGAGATCGCCGACGCGGTCGCCGCGCAGCTGACCCAGGTCGCGCACTACTCCAACTTCGGCGATCTGGCCTCACCGGTGACCCGCGACCTGGCCGAGCGGCTCTCGGCCCTGGCGCCGGTGCCCGGCAGCAAGATCTTCTTCACCTCCGGCGGCTCCGACGGCATCGACACCGCCGCCAAGCTGGCCCGCCGGTACTGGCAGGAGCTGGGCCGCCCGGAGAAGACCATCCTGGTCGGCCGCCAGAAGGCGTACCACGGCATGCACGTCGGCGGCACCGCGCTGGCCGGTATCCCGGTCAATGCCGAGGGCTACACCGGCGTCTTCATGCCCGACACCCGCACCATCGAATGGGATCAGGCCAAGGCACTGACCGCCCTCATCGAAGAGGTCGGCGCGGACCGGATCGCGGCGTTCTTCGCCGAGCCCATCATCGGCGCGGGCGGCGTGTACCTGCCGCCGGAGGGCTACCTCACCGAGGTCCGGCGGATCTGCCGCGACAACGACATCCTCTTCGTCGCCGACGAGGTCGTCACCGGCTTCGGCCGCATCGGCGGATCCTGGTTCGCCTCCTCGCGTTTCGGCCTGGAACCGGATCTCATGACCACCGCCAAGGGCCTCACCTCGGGGTACGTCCCCATGGGCGCGGTCTTCGTCGCGCCCCGCGTCGCCGAGCCGTTCTTCGCCGGCGGCGTCTGGTGGCGGCACGGCTACACCTACGGCGGTCACGCCGGCGCGGCCGCCGCGGCCATGGCCAACCTCGACATCGTCGAGCGTGAGCACCTGCTGGACGCCAGCAAGAACCTGGAATCCCTGCTGCACCAGTACTTCTCGCCGCTGGCCGAGCACCCGCGGGTCGCCGAGGTCCGCAGCGGCCTGGGCGCGGTCGCCGCGGTCCAGCTGGCCGACCCGGCCGAGGCCCTGGCTATGGTGAAAACCCTGCGCGCCCACGGTGTCTCGACTCGCGCAGCCGGTCAGGGCGCCCTGCAGATCTCACCGTCGTTCGTCATGACCGAGGCCCAGGTCGCGGAGATGGCCGACCGCTTCGCCCGCGCCCTGGGTTGAGCCGGACCGGGCGGAGTGCCCGAACACTAGTGCCCGTGTCCGCCGGAGAGTTCACCGGCGGGACCGGACCGCCGTGCGCCGACAGCCGGGTGAGAATGCCCAATCCCATTGCGGCCAGCACCATTCCGGCGCCGATCAGGTAGGCGGGCCGCACCATCCGCACGATGCGCGGCGCCGCCTGCGAACCGATGATGAAGCCGACACTGGACGGCGCCATGGCCGCACCTGCCTGCATGGGCGCCATATCCAGGACCAGCTGGAAGTACTGGGCCACGAATAGGAAATAGCCGAACGCCACGAAGATGGCGATCACATTGATGCCCATCGGCTCGCCTTCGGACAGCGCGTCGGCCCGGCGGCCCGGGCCGTCCTGGCCGATCGGGTCACAGTGTGCCGAAAGGGTTTTGCCGCTAGATCAGGATCGGGTGATCGGCGACCACGCGGCCGCCGACCCGGGCCCAGCCGTCGGAATCCCATTCGGTGAAGATCTGCGAGCCCTCGCCCTGCGTGATGTTCAGGCCGCGGGTGAGCAGAGCGGTCAGCGCGATGGCGGCCGCGCCTGTGGCCTGGTCCTCGGGAACTCCCATGGCGGGGGCGAACATTCGCGCGCGGATCGCGCCGTGCGGCTCGTCGGTCCAAGCCCAGCAGTAGTGCTCGCCTTCCGGGAAGTCGGCCGGATCCAGGGTGGCGATCTCGGCCGGATCCTCGAACTGGTGGAATTCGAAGGCCGGGGCCCATTCGGCCCGGGCGCGGGCCCAGGTCAGGCCCTCGGAGAGGGTCACCTCGACCGGCCCGGCGGGCACGTCGATGATCTTCACGGGTTGCTGCTGATCATTGAGCCACCACGCGGCGCCGACCGTGGGGTGCCCGGCGAAGGGCAGCTCGGTGGCGGGGGTGTAGATGCGCATCTTCACTCGCCCGTCGACCGGGTCGTCGACCACCACGGTCTCGCTGTAGCCGACGCGGGCCGCCAGCGCCTGATGGTCGGCATTCTCGACGGCGGAGCGGCGGACGATGCCGAGCAGATTGCCGAAACGCCCGGCCGCGTCGGTGAAAACGCGCACGACCTCGATTTGAGCGCCATCACTTTCCGGAATGGTCATGTCATGCGAGCTTACCGACAGTTATCAATTCGCGGGAGGCCCGCAGATGCCGAGCTCGTCGGCCAGGACGCTCTTCTGGGCCCACAAGCAATACAGATAAGGGCTGTACACCCGCAGGTGTACAGCCCTTTCGGCTGGACTCGACTAGACGGTGGCGGTGGCCAGCGCCTCGGTCGACGCCACGGCCTGGCCCACGCCCGCCACGATCGCGGCGGCGCGCAGCGCCTCGAAGATCACCTCGCGCGATACGCCCGCCTCACGCAGCGTGTGCTCGTGCGCCTCCAGGCAGTGCTGGCATCCGTTGATCGAGGAGACCGCGAACGACCACAGCTCGAAATCGGCCTTGTCCACGCCCGGCGTGCCGATGATCTGCATGCGCAGGCCCGCGCGCAGATCGTCGTAGCGGCCCTCCAGGAACGCCTTGCCGCGGTAGAACACATTGTTCATGCCCATGATCGACGCGGCGCCGAGCGCGGCGTTGTATGCCTCGCCCGACAGCACGCCGGCCGCCTCCTCGGCGATCTCGCGCAGCGTGGTCGCCGAGCGGGTGGCCGCGGCCGAGGCCAGCAGGGTGCCCCACAGCTGCTGCTCGTTGAGCACGGTGGTGCGCGCCAGCGAGGACAGGTTGAGCTTCAGATCCTTCGCGTACTCGGGTAGCGAGTTCTTGAGATTCTCGATGGTCACGACGAATTCCCTTGTGAGCCTTGTTACACCGACGCCGTCATGAGCTCGCCGGCCTGGATGGTCGGGTCGCCCTTCTTCCAGTTGCAGGCGCACAGCTCGTCGGACTGCAGCGCGTCCAGCACCCGCAGCACCTCGTCGACATTGCGGCCCACCGAACCGGCGGTGACCGACACGAACTGGATCTCGTTGTTCGGGTCGACGATGAAGGTGGCGCGGTCGGCGACGCCGTCGGCATTGAGAACGCCGGTGGCGGTGGCCAGTTCGCGCTTGAGGTCGCTCAGCATCGGGAACGGGAGGGTCTTGAGCTCCTCGTGCTGCGCGCGCCACTGGAAGTGGACGAACTCGTTGTCGACAGAGGCGCCCAGCACCTGCGCGTCGCGGTCGGCGAACTCCTCGTTCAGCTTGCCGAAGGCGGCGATCTCGGTCGGGCACACGAAGGTGAAGTCCTTGGGCCAGAAGAAGACGATGCGCCACTTGCCGGCGTAGTCGTCGCTCGAGATCTGGGTGAAGTAGTCGTCGGGCTGCTGAGCGTTCACCTTCGAGAGATCGCCGCCGATGACAGCCTTCAGGTTGTAGGCGGGGAACTGATCGCCGATGGTCAGCAGGGCCATGCTTGCTCTCCTCATATGTAGTCGTACCGATTGTGTCGAGACGTATATACGATCTTTGCCGAACTGCGGTGAGAGGTAAACGTGATGGGTCGCACTACACTGATAGGCGTGACTGATCAAACTTATCAGCCCACCCTGTCACAGCTGCGTGCGTTCGCTGCCATCGCGGAATACCGGCACTTCGGCACCGCGGCGACGCGGCTCGGCGTGAGCCAGCCCACGCTATCGCAGGCACTGGCATCACTGGAAAATGGACTGGGGCTCCAGTTGATCGAGCGCAGTACGCGCCGGGTCCTGGTCACCGCCGACGGTAAACGGCTACTGCCGCAAGCCATTGCCACCCTCGAGGCCGCTGACCGATTTGTCGCCTCCGCTGCTGGTGAGGGGCTACGCGGCACCCTGCGGCTCGGCATCATCCCGACCATCGCGCCGTACGTGCTGCCCCGGCTGCTGCCCGAATTGCGTACGCGGGTGCCCGCGCTGGCGCCGCACGTCATCGAGGACCAGACTGCCCGGCTGCTCGACGGGCTCCGCTCGGGTGCCCTGGACATCGCGCTACTGGCGCTGCCCACCGATGTCGCCGGATTGGTCGAGATACCGCTCTACACCGAGGAGTTCGTGCTGGTGCTGCCGCGCGAGCACGAACTGGCCGGTCGCACCGACCTGACACCGGCCGACCTGGACGCACAGCCGCTGCTGCTGCTCGACGAGGGCCACTGCCTGCGCGACCAGACCCTGGAACTGTGCCGGACGCACGACGCGCGGCCGGGAGCGGTCGGCGACACTCGCGCGGCCTCGCTGGCAACGGTGGTGCAGTGCGTCGCGGGCGATCTCGGCGTCACGCTGATCCCGGCCATGGCGGTGGCCGCCGAAACCGCGCGCGGTACTTTGGACATCGCGACCTTCGCTGAGCCCGCGCCGGGCCGGACGGTCGGGCTGGCGTTCCGCTCGTCCACCGCCCGGGGCGGCGACTACGACCAGCTCGCCGAGATCATCCGGGAATGCCGGCCGTGATGACCCCCGTGCGGTGCGCGGCGATGACCCCCGTGCGGTGCGCGGCGATGACCCCCGTGCGGTGCGCGGCGATGACACCGACAATTCCGGCAACCTGCGCGGTTGCGTCACCACAGGGTGTCTGAAACGCTCGGGCCTATGCGGATTCACCACCTGAACTGCGGCACCATGGGATTCGGCCTGATCGATCACTGCCTGCTCATCGAGACCCGGGACGCGCTCGTGCTCGTCGACACCGGGTTCGGGCTGGAGGCCGTGCGGCAGCCCGGCAACATGCTGGGTGCCGGCCGTTTCCTGCTGGGGGCGAAGCCGACCGAGGCCGAGACGGCGGTGCGCCAGATCCAGCGGCTGGGCTATGACCCGCGCGATGTCCGCCACGTCATCCTGACCCACCTCGACCTGGACCACTCCGGCGGGCTGTCGGACTTCCCCGAGGCCACCGTGCACGTCCACGGACCCGAATTTCGTGCCGCCACCGCCACTCCCACCCTGTCCGAGCGGTTGCGCTACCGGGCCGCGCAGTGGGCGCACGGGCCCAAGTGGATGGTGAACGAGGTCGAGGGCGCCGAGGACTGGTTCGGGTTCACCGCGGTGCGCGACCTGCCCGGGCTGCCGCCGGAGATCCTGGTGGTGCCGCTGGCCGGGCACACCCGCGGGCACGCCGGGGTCGCGATCGACCACGGCAACGGGTGGTTGCTGCACGCGGGTGACTCGTTCTTCGCGGAGTCCAGCATCCATCCCGAGGAGCCGTTCACGCCGTTCTGGTGGAAGGTGTACGAGACCGGAGCCATTGCGGGCGAGGCGTATCGGGCCAATCAGCGGCGGCTGCGGGAACTCAGAAAGCTGCACGGGCACCAGGTGACCATCATCAACTCGCACGACGCGGGCATTTTCGCCCGTACGGTCGGCAGATGACCAGCCCCGCCGCTCGGGAGCTCCCCACTCCGCCTCCCCGTGGTTCGCGGTGGAGCCGATCGCGGTTGCCGGCGGGCGAGCCCCTGTTCGTCTACGGGACTCTGCAATTCGGCCCGGTGCTCACCGAATTGATCGGGCGGGTACCGGCGATGGAGCCCGCGCGCTTGATCGGGCGGCGCGCGGCCGCGCTGCCCGGCCGCGCGTATCCGGGACTGGTGACCGCGACCGGCTCCGTGACCGCGGGATACCTGCTCACCGGGCTCACCGCCGACGAGTGGCGGGTGCTCGACGCCTTCGAGGACGACGAATACGATCTGCTGCCGGTGTCGGCGCACGCGGGGGAGCGGGTCGGCTACGCGTGGACCTATGCCTGGACCGCCGAGGTCGAGGACTTCGAGTGGTCGCCCGCGGCGTTCGCCTCCGAGCACCTGTCGCGCTACGTGGGGAAATGCGCTGCGTGGCGGCGAAATCTGGTCCTGCTCAGCGAGACTGTATGACGCCGGACACATTCGTGCGGTAGAAGTTGATCGCATGGATGCAGAGGGCACTGAGCTAACAGTGGCGAGCGCGCGGTCGCAGGCGCTCGGAGATCTCCTGCGGCGCAGCGCCGCCCGGGTCCCGGAGAAGACCGCGCTGGTCTGGCGGGAGCGGCGGGAAAGCTACGCCGATCTCGACGCGGCGGTGAACGGGGTCGCGCACAGCCTGGCCGATCGCGGTGTGATGCAGGGCGATCGGGTCGCTATCTACTCGCACAACTGCCGTGAGTTCGTGCTCGTGTACTTCGCGCTGGCGCGGCTGGGCGCGATCTCGGTGCCGATCAACTTCATGCTCACCGCCGACGAGGTCGCGTTCATCCTCGAACACTCCGGGGCCGTCGCGCTGATCACCGAGGACAGTCTGGCCGGCGCGGCCGAGGCCGCGGTGAAACAGCTGGGCGACAGCGAGATCCGGCTGTTCGGCTGGATCGGGCTGGGCGGGCTGCCCGCGATGGCCGGATGGGAGGACGTGAGCGCGTGGGAGCACCACCCCGACGCCTCGGCTCCGCAGGTGTTCGTCGGCGACGACGATCCCATCCAGATCATGTACACGTCCGGTACCGAGTCCCGTCCCAAGGGCGCGGTGCTGTCCAGCCGCGGGCTCATCGCGCAGTACACCAGCGCGGTGGTGGACGGGCGGATGAGCGCCGACGACATCGAGGTGCACGCGCTGCCGCTGTACCACTGCGCCCAGCTGCACTGCTTCCTCACGCCCGACCTGTGGCTCGGCGCGACCAGCATCCTGTTGCCGGGCCCCGATCCCGCGACGATCCTGCGCGCCATCGAAACCGAGCGCGCCACCAAACTGTTCTGCCCGCCCACCGTGTGGGTGTCGCTGCTGCGGCATCCCGACTTCGACAGCTACGACCTGTCGTCCCTGCGCAAGGGCTACTACGGCGCCAGCATCATGCCTGTCGAGGTGCTGGTCGAACTCTCCGAGCGGCTACCGGAGGTGGGGCTCACCAACTTCTACGGTCAGACCGAACTCGCGCCGCTGGCAACGGTCCTCGCGCCCGAGGACCAGCTGACCAAGCCCGGTTCGGCGGGCCGCCCGGCCCTCAATGTCGAGACCCGCGTGGTCGATGACGACGACATCCCGGTCGGTGTCGGCGTGGTCGGCGAGATCGTGCACCGCTCCCCGCAGGCCATGCTCGGCTACTGGAACGACCCCGCGAAAACCGCGGAAGCCTTCCGCAACGGCTGGTTCCACAGCGGCGACCTCGGTGTCCTGGACGCCGACGGCTACCTCAGCGTCGTCGACCGCAAGAAGGACATGATCAAGACCGGCGGCGAGAACGTCGCCAGCCGCGAGGTCGAAGAGGTCCTCTACGAGCACCCCGAAATCTCCGAGGCCGCCGTGGTGGGCATCCCGCACCCGCACTGGATCGAAGCCGTCACCGCGATCGTGGTGGCCCGCAATGGAACCGACCCCGACGCTGCCACCGTCATCGCGCACTGCAAGCAGCGGCTCGCCGGCTACAAGGTCCCCAAGTACGTGACGTTCGTCGAGGCCCTCCCCAAGAACCCCAGCGGCAAGATCCTCAAACGCGAACTACGCACCGCCCACGCCCATCTCGCCACCGAGGCCTGATCCCCCGATCCCATCCACATGCGCGATATTCGCGCGATCGCCGGGGTCCGCACTCGGGGCCCCGGCGAACCAGGCATCCAGAATCTCCGCCAGCTGCGCCCGCGAGGTGAGCCGCAGACTCAATGCCAGCACATTGGCGTCATTCCACTTCCGTGCTCCCTCAGCGGTATACGCGTCCACGCACAGCGCCGCCCGCACTCCCAGCACCTTGTTCGCCGCAATGGAAGCGCCGGTCCCGGTCCAGCAGCACACGACCGCCTGCTCGGCCCGCCCCTCCGCGACATCCCGGGCCGCAGCCTCACTGGCCCAGGCCCAGTCGTCCCGTTCCGCGGGCTCCAGCGCGCCGTGCACGGTCACCGCGTGCCCGCGTGCCCGCAATTCCTCGACCACGGCCGCGGCCACTCCGGTGTCCTCGTCAGCGGCGACCGAAATCCTCATGGATGCAGTATCGCCGCTGCGGCGAGCGGATGGTCATCGACCGGCCGCGCGCGCCAGTTCCTCGGGGTATCGGGCGCCCGCGACGGCGCCGGAGGGGGCGGCGGCCTCGATCCGGGCCAGGTCCTCGGCGGTCAGCGTGATCTCGGCGGCCGCGACGTTCTGCTCGAGGTAGGTGCGGCGCTTGGTGCCGGGGATGGGGACCACGTCCTCGCCCCGGGACTGGACCCAGGCCAGGGCCAATTGACCGGGGGTGACGCCCTTTTCGTCGGCGAGGCTGCGCAGTGCCGCGACGATGGCGAGGTTGGCGTCGAAGTTGCCGTCGGCGAAGCGGGGGAGACGGCGGCGCATGTCGTCGGCCGGCAGGTCGGCGGTGGAGGTGATCGCGCCGGTGAGGAAGCCGCGGCCGAGGGGGGAGAAGGGGACGATGCCGATGCCGAGTTCGCGGCAGGCGGGGAGGATCTCGGCCTCGATGTCGCGGGTCCACAGTGACCATTCGCTCTGGAGGGCGGTCACCGGGTGGACGGCGTGGGCGCGGCGGATGCTTTCCACCGATGCTTCGGAGATGCCGAGGTAGCGGACCTTGCCTGCCTGGACCAGTTCCGACAGGGCGCCCCAGGTCTCCTCGATCGGCACGTTGGGGTCGACCCGGTGCTGGTAGTAGAGGTCGATGTGGTCGACGCCCAGCCGAGCGAGGGATTCGTCGCAGGACTGCTCGACGTAGGCGGCGTCGCCGCGGGCGCCCATCGCGCCCTTGTCGCCCCAGACGATGCCGAACTTGGTCGCGAGGACCACCTTGTCGCGGCGGTCGGCGATGGCGCGGCCCACCAGTCGCTCATTGGTTTCGGGGCCGTAGACGTTGGCGGTGTCGAGCAGGGTGACGCCGAGGTCCAGGGCGCGGTGGATGGTGGCGATGGACTCGGCGTCATTGTCGTGCACGCCGTAGGCGTGGCTCATTCCCATGCAGCCGAGGCCCTGCGCACCGACGGTCAGTTCGCCGAGCTTCCTGGTCGCGATCATGCGGTGAATCCTCCTCGGTAGGGCTGGAATTCGCGGCGGGAGCCGCGCACGGACATGACGCTACGACCTGGAGTGCGCTCCAGGTCAACCTGGAAACCGCGCAGCCGCACACTCACCGGCGGTTCGGCATGTGGTGGCGGAGCAGGACGGTGAGCTGGGTACCCGCGTCGATGAAGGGCAGGGCGGATTTCAGTGCCCGGCTCTGCACGATCGCGCCCTCGATCACCGACAGTGCGAAACCCGACAGCGAGCATGCCGTCGACCGTTCGACCCCGGCCGCCACCAAACCGTCGGCCAGCCGCGCGGTCCATTCGGAGAACGCCTGCCCGGCCGCCGACTGCAGTGTCGGGTCGAGTTCGTCGAGAGCGGCGGCCATCATGAACGAGCCCGCCCGGAACTCGCTGGTCTCCAGCTGGCCGCGCCAGAAGCCGAGTAGTTCGTCCACCCACACCTCCAGTGAGGGAGCGCCCGGCAGCGCGTCGGACATGCGGCTCACGTGCGAGTAGACCATGCGGGACACGATGCGGGCGGCGGTCGCCACCAATTCGCTCTTGCCGGACGGGAAGTGCTGGTAGAGCGAGTTTCTGGAGGCATTGCTGCGCTTGAGCAGCTCGTTCAGACCGGCCGCGTGCACACCTTGCTCCTGGACGGTGGTGATGGTGCTCGCGATCAATCGGGCGCGCGGTCCCGCCGTCATTGCAAATCCCTCCAGCACTTGTGTGAACCGATCGGTCCATGTTAAACCTTTCCCATGTGGACCGATCGGTTCATATGGGAAAAGAGGAACTCCGCGCATGTCAGCCCAGATCGCCACCGCCACCCCGGTCGCCCACGCCGCGTTGCTCGGCCTGGGCGTGTACCGACCACGCCGGGTGGTCCCCAACGCCGAGATCGTCGACCGCATCAACTCCTCGGACGAATGGATCCGGACCCGCTCCGGCATCGAGGCCCGCCACTGGGCCGAAGCGGACGAGACCATCGTCAGCATGAGCACTGCCGCCGCCGCCAGCGCGCTCGAGGCCGCGGGGGTCACGGCGCAGCAGATCGACGCGGTCATCCTGGCCACGTCCTCCCAGATGGTGCTGGGACCGTCGGCCGGTGCCGTGGTCGCCACCGAACTCGGCATGCACGACACCGCCGCCTTCGACGTGTCGGCCGGCTGCGCAGGCTTCTGCTACGCGCTGGCCAATGCCGCCAACCTGGTGCGCGCCGGACAGGCCCGGCACGTGCTGGTGATCGGCGTGGAACGGCTCTCGGACCTGCTCGACCAGGAAGACCGCACCTGCGCGTTCATCTTCGCCGACGGTGCGGGCGCGGTCGTGGTGGGACCGTCGGAGGCCGAGGGCATCGGGCCGGTGGCCTGGGGTTCGGACGGCAGCCAGACCGCGGCGATCAAACAGGACAAGGACTTTCAGCAGTACTTCGCCGAGGTCGCCGAGGCCGAGGCGACCGGCGGCACCACGGTGCGGCCGTACATCCGCATGAATGGTACCGCCGTATTCCGTTGGGCCGTCACGTTCTTGGAGAAGGCGTGCCGCGATGCGCTGGATCAGGCCGGCGTCACCGTCGAGGATCTGGACGCGTTCGTGCCGCATCAGGCCAACAGTCGCATCACCGATGCGCTGGTGCGCACCCTGCACATGCCCGAAAGGATCGCTGTCGCAAGGGATATCGCCGAGACCGGTAATACCAGCGCCGCCTCGATCCCGATGGCCATGGAGCAGCTGCTGCGCTCCGGCGCGTCCAAGCCGGGCGACACCGCGCTGCTGCTGGGCTTCGGTGCCGGCCTGGCCTACGCCGGTCAGGTGGTCAAACTCCCCGCCATCGCCTGACGATCGGCCCGCAGACAACGAAATCCGTTGTGTGAAACGACGGAAACCGTAGCAATGAGAAGCGCCCTCGCACGGAAGTCCGTGCGAGGGCGCTTCGGGGTGGAGCTGATCGGCTAGACGCTCACGCCCACACGCAGCGCGTGCGGCTCGATCGCGCCGCGGACCAGGGCCTGCGCGTCGATGGTCTCGGCCCGGTAGGGCAGGTTCGCGAGGGTGGCGGTCATCTTGGAAACCGGATCCGCGATCGCCTTCGGGGTGCCGAAAATGAAGGTCCACTCGTGCTCGTCGCTGACGTAGGGCACGACGGTCTCGAACAGGTTGTGGAAACGGGTCCACGAGCGCTTCAGGGTCTCGTTGCGCCACATGGTCTGACAGCCGGCCTGCGCGGCGAGCACGCCGCCCTCGGCCAGCAGCGCCTTACAGCGGTTGAGGAAGTCGTCCTCGTAGAGGCGGTTGTGCTGCGCGTCCTCGACCCGCTCGTCCGGCAGGTCGATGCAGATCATGTCGTAGCGCACGCCCGCGGCCTCGGCCTTGGCCAGGAAGTCCCAGCCGTCGGCGTAGTGCATCTTGATCGGGCCGGTCTGCGCGACCGCCTCGGCCAGATCGGCCTGGCTGTAGCCGTAGGGGAGGTGCTCGGCGCACAGCTCCACCTCCAGCTGGTCGATGTCGACGTGGTCGACGAGCGAGGCGCCCGCGGCCACCGACATCTGCGAGGCGACACCCTCGCCGGAACCGATGATCAGCACCCTGTCCAGCTTCTCGGCCAGCGCGTAACCCGGGACCAGCATGGCCTCGTGGTAGGTGAGCTGCGAGAACTCGGTGGACTGGCGGTCGTCGTCGGAGAACAGGGAGATGCCCTGCTCGGTACGCGCGATCACCATGTGCTGGAACGGGGTGTTGGTGTCCACGATGGTTTCCGTGGTGTTCCACACCCGGGTCAGGCCCTCGCCGACCGGCTCGTGGATCCGGCGGGCGGTGTGGCCGCGCTGGATGACCTCGATATTGACCGAACCCGGAGACAGCTCCTGCTGCAGCAGTTCGACGGCCTTGGTGGCGCCGGAACCGATGCTGCCGCAAGTGAATACGTCGACGAAGATGTCGCCGGATTCAGGGTACGTGTGGATCGAGGCATGCGACTCGGCCAGGAGGGCCAGGATGGTGACACCCTGCGGCTCGAACTTCTTGCTCACGACATCGCAGATGGTCACCCCCGCGGCGACCAACGATTTTCGAAGCGCGGTTTCGAGTCGTTCGAGGTCGTCGCAGAGGCTGGCGTCGACACCACCGAACTCGGCCAGCACGTGCCAGCCGGTGAATTCTGCCGTGATCATGGCTAAAACTCACTCTCGCTCAGCGCCAGTGACATGAACAGTCAAAGGCGGAAAACCGTTGAAGGACACCGACGAATAGCTCGCCGTATAGGCGCCGGTCTCGAGGATCCGAATGGGATCACCGGCTCGCAACGTGGTCGGAAGGAGGACACGCGTGCGTTGATAGAGTACATCGTCGCCGTCACACGTAGGACCGGCTACCACAGCTTCGTCCTTCGGATCCGTGTCCCGATCGGTTTGGAATCGGTAGGCGATGTACTCGTTCTCGGTCTCGGCCATGCCGTTGTAGCGGCCGATATCGAGGTATACCCAGCGCCGCCCGTCCGGCGCGATGCGAACATTCACCACTTCGGCGTGAATCACACCGGTGTTGCCCACCAGGGCGCGACCGGGTTCCACGACGAGTTCGGTGTGTTCCGGGAGATAGCGGCCCGCCGCCTCGGCGATGGCGGCGCCCAGCTCCGCGAGTCCGGGAGCCGGATCGGCGTACGAAATCGGAAGTCCCCCACCGATATTCACCGCCGTGACTGGAATGTCCTTGATCGCCAACGCTTCCGCGATGGCACCCGCCTGCTCGATGCCGATGCCCCAGGCCTTCGGGTCCAGCTGCTGCGAGCCGACGTGGAAGTAGGGGCCGACCACGGTCAGCCCGAGATCGTGCGCGCGCACCAGCAGCCGCTTGGCCTCACCGGGAGCGCAGCCGAACTTGGTCCCGAACGGGGTCTGCGACTGCGGGGCCGACGACAGGAACCGGCACTCGACCTCGGAACCGGGCGCGTGCTCGGCGATGCGTTCCAGGTCGTCCTCGGTGTCGAAGGCGTAGCGCCGCACGCCTGCCGCGTAGGCGGTGGCGATCTGGGAAGCCTTCTTGATCGGGTTGCCGTAGCACATGACGGCCGGATCGACACCTTGCGCCAGGCAGAGCTCGATCTCACCGACGCTGGCGACGTCGAACTCCGCGCCCTCGTCGTTCAGCAGCCGGATGATCTCCGGCACGGGACTCGCCTTGACGGCGAAGCGAATTCGTGCCGCGGGAAGTGCGGCGTGCAGTGCGCGGTAGTTCGCGCGGACCTTGTCGAGGTCGATGACCAGACAGGGTGACTCGGGCAGGTTTCGACCGGGCAATCTAAGGGAACTCTTTTCTGTCGGCCGCAACGGCAGGGACTCAGGCAACCTGCGCGACAATACACGCGTTGGGCCTCGAAAAACGAACCGGTGGACGATCGATTACGTCACTCTAACGCCGGGATTCGTTCAGCTGGCCCGTGCGACTTCTGACGAGAGTGTGACCTCGGACCGCCGGGAGCGGCTCGCGGTGACGGAAAGTCAGCCCGCGGTGACCGAAAGGTCGTCGAACACCACTTCACCCGCGGCATCGGACTCGGCCAGATCCACGATGGCGTCGATGGACCAGCCGTGGTCACCGTTGGGGTCGTCGAGCACCTGCCGGACATCCCAGAATCCCGGCCGCTGCTCGACCCGGAAGAGCTGTGGTCCACGGGCATTCGGACCGGTCCCGATGGTCTCGTATTCGTCGAAATAGGGGCCGAGTTCGGCCGCCCAGTCCAGATCGTCGCCCATCTCGGCCAGCGCGTCCCAGCGCCGCAGCGCGGCCAGGTCCACCCGCCGGAACATGGCATTGCGCACCAGCACCCGGAACGCACGCTCATTGCCGGTGATCGGCCGTACGGTCTCGGCCCCGAACGCCACCTGCTGATCGTCGGACTCCGCACCGGGATTGGTGAGCTGCTCCCACTCGTCGAGCAGGCTGGAGTCGACCTGCCGGATGAGTTCGCCGAGCCATTCGGTGATGTCGTCGAGTTCCTCGGTGCGCGCCTGCTCGGGCACGGTTCGCCGCAGTGCGCGATACGCGTCGGCCAGATACCGCAGCACCACGCCCTCGGAGCGAGCCAGCTCGTAGCCCGACACCAATTCGGCGAAGGTCATGGACCGCTCGACCATCTCGCGCACCACGGATTTGGGGGAGGGCTCGAACTCCGACACCCAGGGGTGCCCGGCCTTGTAGGTCTCGAACGCGGGCTCGATGAGCTCGGCGGCCAGGGGCTTGGGCCAGGTGACCTCTTCGAGGAGTTCCATGCGCTCCTCGTATTCGATCCCGTCGGCCTTCATCTCCGCGACCGCCTCGCCGCGCGCCTTGTGCTGCTGTGCCATGAGCAGCTGGCGCGGATCCTCGAGGGTGGACTCGATGAGTGAGATCACATCGAGGGTGTAGGTCTGCGACTCCTTGTCGAGCAGTTCCAGTGCCGCCAGTGCGAACGGCGAGAGCGGCTGGTCGAGCGCGAAATCGCGCTGCAGGTCGACCATGAGCCGGGCATGGCGTCCGTACCGGTCGGGTTCGTCGAGTTGCTGGACCACGCCCGCGTCCCGCAGCGCCCGGTACAGCCGGATCGCCTTGAGGATGTGCTTGCGCTGCGCGGCCCGCGGCTCATGGTTCTCCTCCAGCAGATGTCGCATGGCGTAGAAGCAATTGCCTTTGCGTGCAATCACATTCAGCAGCATGGAGTTGGTCACGTTGAACCGCGACACCATGGGTTCGGGCGAGGCCGCCACCAGCCGGTCGAAGGTGTCCTCCGACCAGGACACGAAACCCTCGGGCGGCTTCTTCTTCTGGACCTTCTTGAGCTTCTTCGGGTCGTCGCCCGCCTTGGCAATGAGTCGCGCGTTCTCCACCTCGTGCTCGGGAGCCTGCACGACGACCGTACCCAGGGTGTCGTAACCCGCGCGTCCCGCCCGGCCCGCGATCTGATGGAACTCGCGGGCATTGAGCCTGCGCGTGCGCACGCCGTCGAACTTGGTGAGTCCGGTCAGCATCACGGTGCGAATCGGCACATTGATACCGACACCGAGGGTGTCGGTGCCGCACACCACCTTCAGCAGCCCGTCCTGGGCGAGCTTCTCGACCAGTCGCCGGTACTTGGGCAGCATGCCCGCGTGGTGCACGCCGATGCCGTGGCGGATGAACCGCGACAGCGTCTTGCCAAAGCCGGTGGCGAAGCGGAACTCGCCGATGGCCGCGGCGATGGCCTCCTTCTCGGCCTTGGACGAGACATTGACGCTCATCAGCGCCTGCGCCCGCTCCATGGCCGCGGCCTGGGTGAAGTGCACGACGTACACCGGCGCGAGGCTGGTGGTCACCAGATCCTCGAGCGTCTCGGTGATGGGTGTGCGCACATACGAAAAGCTCAGCGGCACCGGCCGTTCCGAACCGGACACCACGGCGGTCTCGCGGCCCGTGCGCCGGGTCAGGTCCTCGGCGAAGAAGTCGACCTCCCCGAGCGTGGCCGACATGAGCAGGAACTGCGCCCCGGGCAGTTCGATCAGCGGCACCTGCCACGCCCAGCCGCGATCGGGGTCGGCGTAGTAGTGGAACTCGTCCATGATCACCTGGCCGATGTCGGCGGAAGCGCCTTCGCGCAGCGCCAGATTCGCCAGGATCTCCGCGGTGGCGCAGATGATCGGCGCCTCCGGATTCACCGCGGCGTCGCCGGTCACCATGCCCACCCGGTCTGCCCCGAAGACGTCGCACAGCGCGAAGAACTTCTCGCTCACCAGCGCCTTGATCGGCGCGGTGTAGTAACTGCGCTGGCCCCGATTGAGCGCGGCGAAGTGCGCGCCCAGCGCGACCAGCGACTTCCCGGACCCGGTCGGGGTGTTCAGGATGACGTTCGACCCTGTGACCAGCTCCAGCAGCGCTTCTTCCTGCGCCGGATACAGATTCAGGCCGGCCGAGCTCGCCCAGTCGGCGAAGGTCTCGTACAACCAGTCCGGGTCCACGTCGGATACGGCACGGTCGGGAACCAATTCGGACAGCTGCACGCCGCCCAACGTTACCGGTAGCCGCCGTGGACGCCGGTAGCGACCACTACCGCAGCGGCGGGTTCTCCGGTCCGTCGCCGTCGGCGTAGCCGGCCTGCTCGGCCAGGAAGCGCTCGAACTCCGCACCCAGCTCGTCGCCGGTGGGCAGGTCGTTCTCACTGGCCAGCAGACTGGACTGGCGTTTCTGGGCGGTGACGAAGCTGTCGTACTGGCGTTCCAGCGCAGCCACCACGGTCTCCACCTCGGAGTTGCCGGCGATCTGCTCGTTGACCTGTTCGCGCACTCGCGCGGCGGCGTCGGTGAGCGCGGCCAGCGGCAGTTCGAGGCCCGCGTTCTCGGCGACGTTCTCCAGCAGCGTCTGCGCGGCCTCCGGGTAGGCGGTCTGGGTCAGGTAGTGCGGCACATGGACCGAGAACCCGACCGACTCGTGGCCGTGCTGGGCCATCCGGAACTCCAGCAGCGAGGACGCGCTCCCCGGTACCTGCAGCTCACCCGGCCAGCGCTGGTGATCGCCGATCAGATCGGAGTCGGAGGCGTGCGCGGTGACGCCGAGGGGGCGGGTGTGCGGAATCGCCATGGGAATCGCGCTGAGACCGATGGTCCGCCGCACACCCAGCTGCTCGGCGAGCAGTCGCACCGCGGTGACGAACCGCTCCCAGCGCAGGTCCGGTTCCAGCCCGGCCAGCAGCAGGAACGGCGTGCCGGCGGTGTCCTTGAGAGCCCACAGGCTCAGTTCCGGCTCGGTGTAGTCGGAGAAGTGGTCGGTCTTGAAGGTCATCAGCGGCCGCCGCGAGCGGTAGTCGAGCAGCTCGTCCATGTCGAACGAGGCGACCAGTTCGTGCTCGAGGCTCTCCTTCAGATGCGTGGTGGCGAGGCGTACCGCGTGCCCGGCATCGGTGAAGCCCTCGAGGCCGTGCACCAGCACCGGACCTGAGCCGTCGGCGGACGACAGCTGCGGAGCCGGGAACTCCAGCTCGTACATTCGCGACTCGTAGTCCATCGCGTACTCCTTCCTGCGTGGCCCACTTACGCGACCAACCCACATTGTCCCTCATGCGCATGACAGGTGTGCACCACCCGCACTGGGTATGCAACAAGCCAGGCCCGGAAACGCATTCCCGGGAGTGTGCCGCGCGGCGTGGCATTCGGTGTGAACAGCCGATTTTCGGCATACTGGGCGGAGTGATCGCGCCCTTCCACACCCCCGCACGCAGCAGCCTCAGGACCGCGCACACCGTGGGGATCGTGGCGCTGGGCGGGTTGCTCGCCGCATGCGGGAGCACGGTTTCCGGTCATCCGATCGCCGCTCGCAATCCGATTCCGTCAGCCACCTCCGCCACCGGCCTGGCCGAACTGCTGCCAGATCCCTCGCAATTCCCGTCGCGGTACGCCGCTATCGTGCTGCCCGCCGCGGCCGCGAACCAGGCCGCCAATGATCTCGAGGGCTACCTGCCGGGGGCGCAAGTGGATCCGAACACCTGCGCCCCCGTCGCGCCCACCGCGGGCCCGGCGGTGGCGGTCGGCACCGACGACACCACCCGCGCCACCCTCACCGTGGCGCTCACCCGGTCGGGTCAACCGCTGTCGGCCCTGCGAGATCAGTTGCAGCGCTGCGAGACCGTGCGCGTCGGGCACTCCGGTGTCACCTCGGTGGTGACCACACAGCTGGATCCGGCGCCGCCGGTCAATGCCGACGACTCACTCGCGCTGCGCCGCACGGTCGGCACCGACAAGGGTGCGATCGGTCTCACCAGGACCATGCAGACGCTGGTGGGCCAGATCGGCGATGTGCGAATCGCGGTGACGTACATGACCTCCGGGTCCACCTCCGACAGCGAGGCCCTCGACGCCCTGTTCACCACCGCGGTGCGCAAGGTCCGCAAGGGCTGAGATCCGGGGAAGCGCAAGCGCTCGGACCCGGGGAAGGAGCCGACCTCTGCCCATCTCGGCTCCCGGGCCCGATCAGCAGACGGGAAGCGGGGTGGCCGATCCCGACGCGGAACCGCTACCCGCGGAACCGCTTCCGCCCGAGCCGCTGGCCGAGCCGCTGCCCGCGGAACCGCTTCCGCCCGAGCCGCTACCCGCGGACCCGCTGCTCGACGAGCCCGGGAACAGCGAGGAAACCGGCGGGCAGGAGCCGCCCTGGCCGACGACGTAGACGATGGTCGCCTGGGCGAGGCCCTGCCGGACGCCGACGGTGTAGGTGCCGTCGGAGGTGGGGTGCCAGGGCATGTTCGCCGCGGCTCCGGCACCGTACGAGGTCGGGGTGAGGGTGCCGATGACCGCCCCGTTCACCAGGAAGTCGACCGGACTGAGCTGGTCGGAGCCGGACAGCGAGGCCTGGATGGAGCAGCCGTTGGCGACAGAGCACGTCTTGTCGCTGGTGAGCCCGGCGACGTTGATGTTGTCGACCGCCGCCCCGGCCGGGGCGGCCAGTACCGAACCGGCCACGACCGCGAGCGCCGCGGCCGCGCAGGCGCCGGCGGCGGCCCGTCGCAGGTCCGGGGAGAGCTGATTACTCATGGGTGAATCCTTTCGGCGCGTTGAAGGGGTCGCGCCGGGCGGACTGTAACAGTGGCGGGCCGTTCAATTGAGCGAAATCGCCACTGCTGCAACATGATTCGGTTATCGCATAACAGCGAAGCGGTCACCCGCCGGTTCGATAGCGCTGTACCAGCTCGGCACCGAGCCGGGCGAGTTCGGCGCGCACCGACTCCGGCTCGACCACCTCGAGGGCCGCGCCCCAGCCCGCCAGCTGCTGGGCGATCATGAGCGGCGTCGGCGCGGTGACCCGGGCTCGGACCCGCCCGTCGCCGGCCGTGCCGTCCAGAACGCAGTGCCGCCCTTGCTGTTTGCGCAGCACCGGCGCGAGCGTGGCCGGGATCAGCACGGTGGCCGAGAGGGCGGAGCGCTGCCGTTCGACCTCCTCGACCACCTCCGACCAGGCCGTCGGCAGGTCGAAATCCTCCGGCCGGTGGGCGATCTCGTCGGTGATCGCCAGGGTGGAGATCCGATCCACGCGGAAGGTCCGCTGCCCGTGCTCGGTTCCGGCCACCAGGTACCAGTTGCCGTCCTTGTCCACCAGGCCCCACGGATCGACCACCCGCTCGGTCCGCTGCCCGGCCCGGTCGTAGGCGAACCGGATCCGTCGGCGGCGCACCACCGCTCGCTGCAACTCGTCCACAAGGGCGGGCGGCCGCTGATCCGAACCGCCCCAGCGGGCCGGGTCCACCGCGATCGCGCCTACCGCCGCCTCGGCCTCGGTGCGGAAGGGCTGCGGCAAGGCGCGCAACAGTTTCCGCAGGGCCGACCTGGCCGCGGGTGTGGCCGTCGCCACCGGGCCCAGCAGCAGGAACAGTGCCTGGGCCTCGGCGGCGGTGAGGCCGCTGAGGTCCGTGCGCGCGCCGCCCACCAGCGCCCAGCCGCCGCCGCGTCCGGGCTGCGGATAGATCGGAATCCCGGCCGTGGACAGGGCCTCCAGGTCCCGGCGCGCGGTGGCCACCGACACCTCGAGCTCGGTCGCGACCTCGGCCGCGGTCACCCGGCCCCGAGTCTGCAGGAACAGCAGGGTGGCCACCAATCGATCCGCGCGCATATCCGGAATTCTGCCCGGAAAAGTGCTCATTCGGTGAGCACTTTGAGCACGATGATGGATTCAGACCGAGAACCACCCCCGACCCAGGAGGACGACCATGCTGCGTGGAATGGCCACCGTGAACTACTTCGCCGACGATCTGGAGGCGGCCAAGGACTGGTACAGCGAACTGCTCGGTGTCGCACCGTATTTCACCGTGCCGGGCGGGTACTACGAGTTCCGCATCGGCGACTACCAGGCCGAGCTCGGGATCATCAACAGGAAGTTCGCGCCCTCCCACCCGGATGTCCCGGGCGGCCAGATCGTGAACTGGCACGTCGACGATGTGGCGGCCACCTTCGGGCGACTGCTCGACATGGGAGCCACCGTCTACGAGCCGATCATCGAACGCGGCGAGGGGACCGGGTTCGTGACGGCCTCGGTGGTGGACCCGTTCGGCAATGTCCTGGGCATCATGTCCAATCCGCACTACCTGGAGATCCTGGGTGAGTCGCGGCCGTGATGAATCGTTCTCGGCATGGCGCGGTACTCCTTCCGGCGCTGCGCAGGATCAGTGCCGAGGCGGACTGTAACAGCGTGACCGCGGCCGCTCGGCCAAAATGAAACGAATACATTTCAAGTCTGGGTTCGGCAGTTCGGGCGCACGGTAGCAGCGGGCACCGACAGCTCGCGGCCGTGGCGGCCCGGGGCGCGCCGAGCAGTCCACGGCGCGCCGGAACATCCACAGCCTCGGCGAAACCCGAGGTCGGCCGCCCGGGGCGGTCTGCGGCGCGGCGCACTCTCGACGGCATGAACGCACCCAACGAACCCACCCCGCCCGTCGAGCCCACTCCACCCGTCGAGTCGAAGTCGGCCGTCGAGCCCGAGCCACCAGATCGCCCCGAACATGCCGCCGATCCTCCGTTCGAAGATCCCGGGGAGCGGCTGCGGGCGCCCGGTGATCTGATCGCGGCCGTCCCGGCCATGCTCGGGTTCATGCCCGCCCGATCGCTGGTCGTGACGGTGCTGCGAGCGGATCCGGCCGCGCCCGACATCGCGGCGGTCGAGGTGGTGACCCGGATGGATCTGGACAATCCCGGGCGGAGTGCGATGGGGATGCTGGTCGAGCGGGTCGCGGGCATCTGCGTACGGCACCGGGCCGTCGCGGCGCTCGCCCTCGTCGTCGACGACCGGGCCACGGTGCCGACCCGCGAGCACCGGGGCGTGCGGGCGCGTAAGCACCACGATCTCGTTGCGGCGCTGGAACATCGGCTCGATGTCGACGCCGTGTCGCTGGCCGGGGCCTGGGCGGTGCAGGCCATCGGTGCGGAACTTCCGTGGTGGACGCTGACCGGACCGTGGTCGCGCGGACTGCAGCCGGATCCGACGGCCTCGATGGTGACGCTGCGGCACGTGCTGGCGGGCCGGCCGCTGCGTGGTTCCCGGCGGGAGCTGACCGATATCCTCGCCGTCGACCCGGTGGCGCGCGACGCCACCGCCACCGCCCTGGATGCGGCGGTCGCTGCCGCGGTCCGCCGGCTGGCCCGGATTGTGCAGCACGGTGATCCGCGCGTGCAGTTACGGGTCGAGGTATGCCGGGTGCTGCGCTACCTGGAACGAGTCGAGGCCGGTGCCCGGCTGACGCCGGCCGAGGTGGCGGATGTGGCCGTGGCGCTGCGGGATTCGGCACTGCGCGACATCATGTTCGGGCTCGCTCCGGGCCCGCGCGCCGACGGCGCGGAGGCGCTGTGGCTCCAGCTGGCGCGGGCGCTGCCGGATCCGGATCGCGCCGAAGCGGCGGCGCTGGTGGGCTATTGCGCCTACACGCGCGGGGACGGCCCGCTCGCGGGCGTGGCGCTGGACGCCGCGCTGGCCGCCGATCCGAAGCACCGCATGGCGATGCTGCTGGACCTCGGCTTACAGACGGGCCTGCGACCGGAGCGGCTGGGCCGCCTCGCAGACTCCGGCCGGGAGGCGGCCGCCGAACTCGGCATCCACCTCGGGCCGGAGCCGCGATGACAATGCGACCGGCGCCGCGGACTCAGCGCGCGCTGTGCGCGCGGTCGCCCAGCGAGCGCAGGAAATCCCAGGCGTCGGAGACGATCTCGTCGAGATCGGTGTGCTCGGGCCGCCAGCCGAGTTCGGCGATGGCCTTGGCGCTGGAGGCGATCAGCACGGCCGGGTCACCGGCGCGGCGCGGCGCGTCCGCCGAATTGATCGGCAGGCCCGTCACCCGCGCGCACGCCGAAATGACCTCGCGCACCGAGAAACCGGTGCCGCTGCCCAGATTGAAGATGCGGTGCACGCCCGGTTGCGACTGCACCAGCGCCCGCAGGTGCGCCTGCGCCAGATCACGAATGTGGATGTAGTCGCGCACCGCGGTGCCGTCCGGCGTCGGGTAGTCGGTGCCGAACACCGAGATCGACTCACGATGACCCAGTGCGGTCTGCAACACCAGGGGGATGAGATGGGTTTCCACCACACGGTTCTCGCCGAGCCCGGCATACGCGCCGGCCACATTGAAGTAGCGCAGGCTGGTCGCGGCCAGACCGTGCGCCGCCGCGTACGAAGTGATGGCGTAGTCGATGGACAGCTTCGATGCGCCGTACGGATTGGTCGGCTGCTTGAGTGCGTCCTCGACGATCGGCACCTGCTCCGGCTCGCCGTACACGGCCGCGGTGGAGGAGAACACCAGCCGCGGGGTGCCCGCGTCTCGCATGGCCTCGAGCAGCGAGAGGGTCTTCACCACATTGCCGTGCCAGTACTTCTCCGGCGCTACCACCGATTCGCCGACCAGCGACTGGGCCGCGAAATGCAGCACGCCATCGAAGGATTCGGCCGCGATGAGCTCGGCGCCCGCGGTGGCGATATCGCCCTCGACGAACTTGGCCCCGGCCGGGACGCCGTCGGCATTGCCGGTGGACAGATCATCGACGACCACGACCTCGTGGCCGTCCTCGAGCAGAACCTGCGCGCAGACGCCACCGACGTAGCCGGCGCCTCCGGTAACCAGAAGCTTCACGTATCAGACCAACTTCACTTGGACGGCATGCGCCATCTCGTCGGACAGTTCGAATCCCTCATGGCCGGGCACCGAGATGATCACCGCACCCGGTTTGGTCTCCACGGTCACGCGGGCATCGGGCACCACGCCCGCCTCCCGGAGTTGATTGATGGTCTCCGGATCGGTCTGGATGTGCTCCGAGAGCCGGCGCACCACCACGGCCTGCGCCTGCCCGGTCGGCAGATCGCTGAGCCGGACGAGCTTCTCGTCGGCCGAGGCATTGGCCTGCAGGCCCAGTTCGTCCAGGCCCGGAATGGGATTGCCGTAGGGGGAGGTGGTGGGGTGGTTGAGCACCTCGACCAGACGGCGTTCGACCTCCTCGCTCATCACGTGCTCCCAGCGGCACGCCTCGGCGTGGACGTTCTCCCACTCCAGCCCGATGATGTCGACCAGCAACCGCTCGGCGAGCCGGTGCTTGCGCATCACTGCGACCGCCATGGCGCGGCCCTTCTCGGTCAGTTCGAGGTGGCGATCACCGGCAACGGTCAGCAGGCCGTCGCGCTCCATCCGCGCGACCGTCTGACTCACGGTCGGGCCGCTCTGCTCGAGACGTTCGGCGATGCGCGCGCGCAGCGGCGTGACACCCTCCTCCTCGAGGTCGTAGATGGTACGGAGATACATCTCCGTGGTGTCGACCAGATCCTTCACCTGTTAAACCCCTTCGTCGGCACGAATTCTACCCATGCACGGCGGCTGCACCGGGCGACAGCTTATTTCGCGAACGCACTGTCAACACCCAGGACGGGCAGCGTGTTCCCTGCGGGTTCTTCGAGCGCACACAGCGTCGGCGATACCCTGCCATCCCGGTACGACAGCATTGCGGTGCCCAAAGCGTACGAACTCGTGCGACGCATTAGCGTGGCAGGTATGCCTGGCCGAGTTCGTGGTGACGGAACCCCCATTGGCGATGGAACCGCTGCCGGCGATGGAACCATCGTCTGGTCCGACCGGTTCCTCGATTACACCTGGACCCCGGAGCATCCCATGCGGCCGGTGCGGCTGCAGTTCACCATGGCGCTCGCCGAGGGGCTCGGACTGCTCGACGGTGTGGAGCGGATCACACCCGGGGCGGCCGCGGAATCGGAACTGCTGCGGGTGCACACCCACGACTACATCGAGGCGGTCAAGCACGCTCAGCAACCTCCCGGACCCGCTCCGACCGCGCCGCCCTACGGACTCGGCTCGGCCGACAATCCGGTCTTCCCGCACATGCACGAGGCGGCCTCGGTGATCGTGGGCGGCACCCTGGCCGCGGCGCAGGAGATCGCGGCCGGGCGCACCCGGCGGGCGGTGAGCATCGGTGGTGGCATGCATCACGCCATGCCGGCCTCGGCAGCGGGGTTCTGTGTGTACAACGATGTAGCGGTGGCGATTTCGTGGTTGCTGGACAACGGGTTCGACCGCATCGCCTATGTCGATGTGGATGTGCACCACGGTGACGGCGTGCAGCGGGTGTTCTACGGCGACCCGCGCGTGCTGACCATCTCGGTGCACCAGCACCCGGCGACGCTGTGGCCCAACACCGGATGGCCGGAGGAGACGGGCTCGGGTCCGGCCGAGGGGACCGCGATCAATCTGCCGATCATGCCCGGTACCCGGGATCCGTTGTGGCTGCGCGGTTTCCATGCCGTGGTGCCGGGCGCGCTGGCGGCGTTCCGGCCGCAGATCGTGATCAGCCAGTGCGGGGTCGACACTCATCGCGAGGATCCGCTGGCGGATCTGGAGCTCACCGTGGACGGTCAGCGCACGGCCTTCATCGCCATGCGCGATCTCGCCGACCGGTACGCCGAGGGCCGCTGGCTGGCGGTCGGCGGCGGCGGGTACGGGCTGATCCGGGTGGTGCCCCGGGCCTGGACCCATTTGCTGGCAACCGCTCTGGACCGCACCATCGATCCCGCCACCCCGACGCCGCCGCAGTGGCGTGAGCAGGTGGGCGCCTACGCGCCCATGGTCGCCGTGCCCGAGAGCATGGGCGACGGGGCGGACATCGGTTTCGCGCGCTGGGACGGCCCCGGGGGCGGCCGCGAAACCGGGGACGAGCGCGCCGACCGCGCCCGCCGGGCTCTCGACATATCCGTATTGGCTACGCGCCGGGCGAGTTTCGGCCTGCTCGGCCTGGATCCGGAGGATCCCCGTGACTGACTCCGCCGCCCCGCCCCTGCCGTCGGACATGCCCGGCACACCCGTGAATCCGCCTCCGCCGCCGGAGCATTGGTTCGCCGACGTGCTGGCCTCCGACGGTGGCGTGGTGGGATTGCGGCCGATCACCCCCGACGACGCGGAGGCGCTGGAGCGTTTCCACGAGGGGTTGTCGGACCGCACCCGGTATCTGCGGTACTTCGGTCCGTACCCACGCATGACGCCGAAGGATCTGTACCGGACCACGCACGTCGACTATCGGGACCGGGTCGGGCTGGTGACCGAGCTCGGCGACGAGATCATCGCGGTGGGCCGCTACGAGTACCTGGCCGATCGGCCGGGACCCCGTGCGGCCGAGGTGGCCTTCGTGGTCGCCGATGGCCATCAGGGGCGTGGGCTGGGTTCGATTCTGCTCGAGCATCTGGCGGGCGCGGCGGCCGAGAACGATATCGAGACCTTCGTGGCCGAGGTGCTGGCCGAGAACAATGCCATGGTGCAGGTGTTCCGGGATGCCGGATATCAGGTGCAGCGCAGTCGCGACGGGTCGGTGCTGCATCTGGAGTTCGCCGTCGACCCCACCGAGGCGCTGCTGTCGGTGCGGGATTCGCGGGAGCGGGCCTCGGAGGCGCGCAGTGTCGGGAACCTGTTGTCGCCCAAGTCCATCGCGGTGATCGGGGCGACGCCGTCGACCAGCCGAGTGGGCGGCGCGGTGCTGGCCAACCTGCTGTCGGGGGCCTACCAGGGACCGGTGTTCCCGGTGAACCGCAATCGCACGGCGGTGCGCGGGGTGCGGGCGTATCCGACGGTGCGCGACATTCCCGACGAGGTCGATCTGGCGGTGATCGCGGTGCCCGCCACCGAGATCGGGTCGGTGCTCGACGATTGCATGGCCAAGGGCGTCAAGGGTCTGGTGGTGCTGACCGCCGGATTCTCCGAGACCGGGCCGTACGGCTATCAGGCCGAGAGGGAGCTGGTCGACGCGGCGCGGGCGCACGGCATGCGGGTGGTGGGGCCGAGCGCGCTCGGTATCGCCAATACCGATCCGCGGATCGCCCTGAACGCAACCCTCGCACCCGTGCTGCCCGGGCGCGGGCGCATCGGATTCTTCTGCCAGTCCGGACCATTGGGCGCGGCCATTCTCGGTGAGGCGGCGGCGCGGCAGCTGGGACTGTCCACCTTCGTCTCGGCCGGTAACCGCGCCGACGTCTCCGGCAACGACCTGCTCCAGTACTGGGACAGCGATCCGGACACCGATGTGGTGCTGCTGTACCTGGAGACCTTCGGCAATCCGCGCAAGTTCTCCCGCATCGCGCGGCGGGTCGCGCACACCAAACCCATTGTGGCCGTGAACAGCGGCCGCAACGCCGCACCGGTGGACGGGGACCGCGACCTGGATCGGTCGCTGGTGCGGAATCTGTTCGCGCAGGCCGGGATCATCCAGGTCGATTCCATCACCGAGCTTTTCGACTGCGCCATGCTGCTGGCCTATCAGCCGTTGCCCGCCGGGCCGCGCCTGGCCGTGGTCGGCAACAGCGCCGCACTGAGCTGGCTGGCGGTCGACGCGGCGCGCGGGGAGGGACTCGAGGTCGATGAGCCCACCGACCTCGGGCCGCAGGCGAGTCCGGCGGACTACCTGACCGCCGTCGCCGCGGCGGTCACCGACCAGGCCGTGGACGCGGTTATCGTCATCTATTCGCCGCCGGTGCCGACGGCGGTCGCCTCCTATGCCGAGGCCATTCGCTCCGGCGCCCAATCCGATCCCGCCACACCGGTTCTCGCCACCTTCGTCGCCGATCAGGGCATGCCCAACCTGCTCGCCACGCGCGGGCTGGGCGGAGTTCTCGAGCGCGGTTCCATTCCCTCCTACGGGGATCCGGAACGGGCCGCGCGGGCGCTGGCCCGGGCGCGCCGCTACGCCGACTGGCGTACCCGCCCGCTGTCGCCGGTGGTCCGTCCGGGCGGCGTCGATACCGCGCGGGCACGGGAACTGGTGGCGGAGTGGATGAACGAGGACTCGGCACACTGGCTCACCGACCTGCAGGCGGCGGAACTGCTGGGCTGCTATGGAATTCGCGTGGTGGAGTTCCGCGAGGTGCTCGACGCCGACGCCGCGGTGGACGCGGCCGAGGAGCTGGGGTTCCCGGTGGCGGCCAAGGCGACCGGCGAAATGTGGCGCAATCGGCCGGATCTCACCGGGGTGCGGCTGGATCTGTGGCGCCCGGACGCGGTGCGGCGCGCGTTCACCGACCTGAGCGAGATCTCGGGCAATCCGGTGCACATTCAGCGTATGGCCACCAAGGGCGTGGGCTGCACCTTCCGGGTGCAGGACGACCCGTCGTTCGGTTCGGTCATCAGTTTCGGGCTCTCGGGCACCATCATCGATCTGCTCGGCGATCACGTCTACCGGGCGCTGCCGCTGACCGAGGCGGAGTCGGCCGAACTCATCGACGCGCCCCGCGCCGCCCCGCTGCTGTCGGGCACCGTGGGCGGCCGCGATATCGGCAAACCGGTGGACAAGGGCGCGCTGGCCGAACTGGCGCAACGGATCTCGGCGCTCTGCGACGACCTGCCGGAGGTACGGGAGCTGCAGTGCGAACCGGTACTGGCCTCGCCGGAGGGCGCGGCCGTGCTGTACGGACGGGTGCGGATCGGGCCGGAACCCAACAGGTTCGACATCGGTCCGCGCCGGATGGGTTGAGCGGCCGCCCCGAGCGGCCCGGGACACCAAGAAGCAGTGCTTCGGAGAGGCGAACGTAGTGCAGGCAAACCAGATCGAGACAGCGACCGCGCCGCTGCGCGACGACATCCGGTTCCTCGGCGGGATCCTCGGTGACACCATTCGCGACCACGAGGGTGCGGAGATCTTCGACCTGATCGAGCGGGTCCGGGTGGAGGCCTTCCGGATTCGCCGTTCCGAGGTGGAGCGCAGCGCGGTGGCCGACATGCTGCGCGATGTCGACATCCGCACCGCCATCCCGGTGATCCGCGCCTTCAGCCACTTCCTGCTGCTGGCCAATCTGGCCGAGGACCTGCAGCGGGATCGGCGGCGCGCGGTGCACGTGGCGGCGGGGGAGCCGCCCCAGGATTCCAGCCTGGCCGCCACCTACCGCAAGCTCGACGCCACCGGACCGGACGGGGACGTGGTGGCCGACCTGCTCGCCGATGCCCTGGTGTCGCCGGTCATCACCGCGCATCCGACCGAGACCCGGCGCCGCACCATCTTCGATGTGCAGGCCCGGATCACCGAGCTCATGCGGCAGCGGCAGCGCTACAACAAATACGAGCCGGAGTTCGCCGAGCTCGAGGTCGATATCCGCCGGCAGGTGCTGCAGCTGTGGCGGGCGGCGCTGATCCGGCTGGCGCGCCTGCGGATTCAGGACGAGATCGAGGTCGGGCTGCGCTACTACGACCTGACGCTGTTCGATGTCATCCCGCGCATCAACGACCAGGTGCGGGCCGCGCTGCGATCGCGGTGGCCCGGACACGAACTACTGGCGCGCCCGATCCTGCGGCCCGGCTCGTGGATCGGCGGCGACCGGGACGGCAATCCCTTCGTCACCGCCGACGTGGTGCACCGGGCCACCCACCGCGCGGGTGCGGTCGCGTTCGACCGCTACCTCAAATCGCTGCTGGAACTGGAGAAGACGCTGTCGCAGTCGGCGCGGCTGGTGCCGGTGACCCCGGAACTGTCGGCTCTCGCCGACGCCGGATTCGACGATTCACCGCAGCGCGCCGACGAGCCGTACCGCCGCGCCCTCCGCGGTATCCGCGCGCGGCTGAGTGCCACCGCGTGCCGGGCGCTGGGGGAGATCCCCGCGGACGGCATCGATGTCGGCGCGCAGCCGTACGCCGGGCCCGCGCAGCTGCTGGCCGACCTGGGCGTGGTCGACGCGTCCATGCGCGCGTCCGGTGACGGGCTGCTGGCCGATGACCAGCTGGCCACGCTGCGGGCCGCGGTGCAGACCTTCGGGTTTCATCTGCAGGGCCTGGACATGCGCCAGAATTCCGAAACCCACGAGCAGGTCGTGGCCGAGCTGTTCGCCTGGGCCGGAGTGCATCCCGACTATGCCTCCCTCGACGAGGCGCGGCGGGTCGAGTTGCTGTCCGCCGAATTGACCACACGGCGGCCGCTGGTCGGACCGAGCGCGGTGCTGAGCGAGCTCGCCGCCAAGGAACTCGGAGTGGTGCGCGCCGCCAAGGCCGCGCTCGACGATCTGGGCCCGGACACCGTGCCCAACTACATCATCAGCATGTGCACCTCGGTGAGCGACATGCTCGAAGCCGCCCTGCTCCTGAAGGAGGCGAGCATCCTCGATCCGGGCGACGCGGGTACTCCGCCGTCCAGTCCGGTCGGGGTGGTGCCGCTGTTCGAGACCATCGACGACCTGCGCGACGGCGCCGAAATCCTCGGCGCCGCACTGGAAGTGCCCGCCTATCAGCGCCTGGTGGCCGCGCGTGGCATGCAGCAGGAGGTCATGCTCGGCTACTCCGACTCCAACAAGGACGGCGGGTATCTGGCCGCCAACTGGGCGCTGTATCGCGCCGAGCTGAACCTGGTGGAGGTGGCCCGTAAGACCGGAATCCGCCTGCGGCTCTTCCACGGTCGCGGCGGCACCGTCGGTCGCGGCGGTGGCCGCAGCTACGACGCCATCCTGGCCCAGCCCGCCGGTGCGGTGCGCGGTGCGCTGCGCCTGACCGAGCAGGGCGAGGTCATCTCCACCAAGTACGCCGATCCCGGCACCGCCTACCGCAATCTGGAGGCGCTCGTCGCGGGCACCCTGGAGTCCACCCTGCTCGATGTCGAGGGCCTGGGCGCGGATGCCGAACCCGCCTACGAAATGCTGGACGAGCTGGCCGAATTGGCCCGCACCGCGTACTCGAAGCTGGTCCACGAGACCCCCGGCTTCGTCGACTACTTCCGGGCTTCCACCCCGATCGCGGAGGTCGCCGACCTGAACCTGGGCAGCCGCCCCGCCTCCCGCAAGCCCACCAACTCCGTCTACGACCTGCGCGCCATCCCGTGGGTCATGGCCTGGAGCCAGTCCCGCGTCATGCTCCCCGGCTGGTATGGAACCGGCACCGCGTTCGAACAGTGGATCGGCGACGACCCGGCCCGCCTGGCCACCCTCTCCGACCTCTACCGCCGCTGGCCCTTCTTCCGAACCGTCCTCTCCAACCTGGCCCAGGTGATGGCCAAGGCGGACATGGACATCGCCGCCTCCTACGCCGACCTGGTCCCCGATAAAGCCCTGCGCGACACCGTCTTCCACATGATCTGCGGCGAGTTCACCCGTACCGCCCGTATGCACGCCGCCATCACGGGTACCGACGAACTCCTCGCCGACAACCCGGCCCTGGCCGAATCCATCCACAACCGGTTCCCGTACCTCGAACCCCTCAACCAGCTCCAGGTCGAACTGCTACGCCGCCGCCGTGCCGGCGACACCTCCGAACTGGTCGAGCGCGGCATCCTGCTCACCATGAACGGCCTCGCCACCGCACTCCGCAACTCCGGCTAGCCGCACACGGCCGTGACTCGGCTGCCCTCGGAGGGACTCGGCTGCCCCGGAAGGCTGGGGCAGCCGAGTTGAGTGGAATCCGAAAATTTCACACTCTACGAACGCTAGTGGTCGTCGACTCATCGGTGGGGTCACGGACAGAAGTGGCGGATGAGCACACCCTCACCGTCTCGCAGGGTAGCTCGTCGGACTCCGCCCCGGTCACGGTCGGTGCGGCCCCCGGTGGCAGCGCGTCGGCTCCGGCCACGACGAAGACCGGATCCGGTGGCGTCGGCAGCTTCGGTACCAGCAGCTTCGGTTCCTGAACTCCGCGTTCCGATCGCAGTCGCCACGGTGTCGAAATGCCGTGACCATTGATCGAAGTCATGCGTAGGAAAAACCCTACGGTTGACAGGTAGGGATAATCCTACCTATTGTCGGGTCATGCCGTACCGCACTAGATCCGGAACCGCCGATCGGGTGTTCGGGGCGCTGGCCAATCCCACCCGGCGCGACATCCTCGAGCTGCTGCTCGAGGGGGAGCAGTCGGTGCAGGTGATCGCGGAGCGCTTCGATATGGCGCGGCCCAGCGTGTCGGAGCATTTGAAGGTGCTGCGGGATGCGGGGCTGGTGGCCGAGGACAAGCGCGGCAGGCAGCGGTTCTACCGGGTGGAGCCGGAGCCGTTGCACGACTTGCAGTCCTGGCTCGATCCGTTCGAACGGTTCTGGCGGGCCCGGCTGCGCGACCTGGGCGCGGTGCTGGCCGCCATGCCCGACGATTCCGAGGAGAAGGACCGATGATGACCGACGACATCACCACGATCGAACTCGATCACTACTATCCGCATCCGCCGGAGAAGGTGTGGCGCGCACTCACCACGCCTGAACTCATGGGGCAGTGGATGATGCAGCCCATCGGTTTCGAGCCGGTGGTCGGCACGGTCTTCGCGATGAAGACCCAGCCCATGCCCGGCCAGAACTTCTCCGGCGAGATCCGCGGCGAGGTGCTGGAAGTCGTTGCGCCGCAACTGCTCAGCGTCAGCTGGAACGACGCGAAGTCCGATCGGGACAATGGCTGGGTGATCAGCTGGACCCTGCGGCCCGAGGGGCACGGCACCCGAATCCTGTTCAGCCACCGTGGTTTCGATCCGGAGGATCCGGTCATGCAGCGGGCGCGCAGCATCATGGGCGGCGGCTGGAAGGGCATGCTGGACCGGCTGGAGTCCGTCCTCGCGGACGCCTAGCCGGTCCAGCAGGACCCCCTGCTCGAGTCATCGGCATCGCCCTGATCGAGACCGGTCAGGGCGCGTCGTCAGGCCGTGAAGGCCGCCACGTGATCGCGCACCCAGTCGGCGTAGGTGCGTGGGGCGCGGCCGAGTACCCGCTCGAGATCACCGGTGACGATCTCGTTGCCGCCCGCACGGACATACGCCTGTCCGGCGAGGGCGCCGTCGGCGAACTCCTCGGACAGGCCGGCGCCGAGCATGAATTCGCGCGCCTGCGCCTCCGGCACGTCGGTGACGTCAACCCCGTGGCCGAGCGCTGCGGCCAGCACCGCCGCCTGATCATGGGTGCTGAGCACCTCGGGACCGGTGAGCGTGTACACCTGCCCGGAGTGCGCATCCGACAGCAGCGCGGCCACCGCGACCTCGGCGACATCCCGGGGATCGATGACACCCTGCCCAGCCGTACCGGTCATGTTCGGCACCGGCTGTCCCGCTCCCACCATGGCCGCCCAGCTCAATGTGTTCGAGGCGAAACTGCTGGGCCGCAGGATCGTCCACGCCACCCCGCTGTCGCGCACCGCCTGCTCACCCGGCAGGTGCCAGGTGCCGACCCGGCCCACTCCCGGCTCGCCGGTACCGATGGCGGACAGCTTCACCAGGCGTCGCACCCCGGCCGTGCGGGCTGTCGCCACCAGTGCGCGATCCAGTTCGACATACTCGGGACCGAGTTGCCCGATGAGGAAGGCCGCCTCCGCGCCGTCGAACGCGGCGGCCATGGACGGGGTGTCCGCGTAGTCGCCGCGCACCACCTCCACCCCGGCAGGCACCCGCGCTCCCTCCGGGTCCCGGGTCACCGCACGAACTTTCACACCCCGTTCGGCCAGCAACCGGACGACTTCACTACCGATGGTGCCCGTGGCACCGGTGATAACGATCATGCTCACCAGCCTGCCGAGCCGGCACGCCCGCACTCTAGGAAAAACCGGCACAGCCGCGACCCACGAAACTGCCTAGAGTTGATCGGGTGACCATCACGCAACTCCCGGCCCCTGTCGTCACCGCCGACGAACTCGAACACCGGCTGAGCCCACCGGAGTCCCTGCGGCCGTGGATCACCGAGATCGCCCACATCCCGACCGTCCGCCCCGAGGCCATGGCCTTCACCCACGTCCCGCAGGCGGTCACCACGATCGTGCTGCGGACCGAGGAATCCGGCCGCCGCGATGCTCTCGTCGTCGGACCGCGCACGCGCGCCAGCTACGCGAATCCCAGCAAGCCCGCCGGGTGCACGCGAATTCGCCTGGCGCCAGGCGCGTCCCAGCCGCTGCTGGGCCTGCCCGCCGCCGACCTCACCAACCGCGTCGCCCTGCTCGCCGACCTGCCCGGTACCGCCGCCGATCTCGCCGGCGCCCTCACCGAGCTGGCCCCGGAGGACATCCTGCCCTTCCTGGAATCAGAGCTGCCGCAACGGCTCTCGGAGGACCGCACCCGCCGCGACCATCGCCGGCTGCTCGGTTCGGCGGTCGCCGCCATGGACGCCTCCGCACCCATCACAGATCTGGCCACCAGCCTCGCCATCAGCGAACGCCAGCTCCGCAACCTGTTCACCACTGGAATTGGCGTCTCGCCCAAGCACTACGCCCGGATCACCCGGGTGCGCCAGGTGCTCTCGGCCGCCGGGGGTATCGTCTCGGCCGCTGGCAATACCCCGTGGTCCCATGTCGCCACCGCCAACGGCTATTACGACCAATCGCACATGACCGCGGATTTCCGCTCGCTCATGGGCGTGCCCCCCACGGCCTACTTCCGCGGCGACATCCCGGCCCCGACGCCCTGCCAGTCCCTGACCCGCTTCATGAACTGACCGCCCATCGCCGAAGCCGGGACCCCGCGCAACCGCACTCGCGTGACCGAGGACTCGGCCGGATGAGAACCCGGCGCATGGAGACGCCGGCCGACTCTGCGCGCCCGGAGGGGACGTTCGGGCGCGCTGAATCGGCCGGCGGAATCGGGCCAGCGCCTCGAAGATGGCCCGACGATCAGGGGGTTGCGGAGCCGGGCAGGGGGACCGGCTCCACGGGTGTGAACTAGCTGGCGTAGGCGCGCAGGCGGTCGGCGCGCTCGCCCTTGCGGAGCTTGGACATGACCTCACGCTCGATCTGGCGAACGCGCTCGCGGGACAGGCCGAAGAGCTTGCCGATCTGGTCGAGGGTGCGCGGCTGCCCGTCGTCGAGGCCGTAGCGCAGGCGGATGACCTGCTGTTCGCGCTCGTCGAGGGTGGCCAGGACGCTGCGCACGTCGCGATGTAGCAGACCGGCGATGACGGCGCTCTCGGCGGAGGTGGCCTCGGAGTCCTCGATGAAGTCGCCCAGCGGGGCCTCTTCGTCATTGCCGACCGGCATGTCCAGGGATACCGGGTCGCGGCTGTGGTCGAGCAGGTCGGCGATCTTGTCGACCGGGATGCCCGACTCATTGGCCAGTTCCGCGTCGGTGGCCTCCCGCCCGAGCTGCTGGTGCAGTTCCCGCTTGATGCGGGCCAGCTTGTTCACCTGCTCGACCAGGTGGACAGGGAGGCGGATGGTGCGGGACTGGTCGGCCATGCCGCGGGTGATGGCCTGACGGATCCACCAGGTGGCGTAGGTCGAGAACTTGAAGCCCTTGGTGTAATCGAACTTCTCCATGGCGCGGATGAGACCCAGGTTGCCCTCCTGGATCAGGTCCAGCAGCGGCATGCCACGGCCGGTATAGCGCTTGGCGAGGGAGACCACGAGGCGGAGGTTCGCTTCCAGCAGGTGCTGGCGGGCGGCCTGACCCTCGCGAACCAGGATCGCCAGATCCTTCTTCTTCGCGGCGGACAGACGCTTGCTCGTCTCCAGCAGGTGCTGAGCGTAGAGGCCCGCCTCGATGCGCTTCGCCAGCTCGACCTCGTCGGCCGCCGTCAGCAGCGCCGTCTTACCGATCCCGTTCAGGTACACACGTACCAGATCGGCGGCGGGGCTCTGGGCGTCGAGGTCTTGTTCGCTGGTGCGCACGTCAGTGGTGGCGGGGCTTGTCATGACTTGCCTCCTGTCGGTGGTGTCTCGCTCCGTTCAACGGACCCGACTTCAGGAAAGTTCCCCGCCAGACCACCGGTAAACCGCACCTGAGCTGCGGTTTTTGCGGCGCACGGCTGAGAAGTTCCTGAGAAGCGCGCATCTCCGGGAACGCGCGCCGCCGGCGGACGACCCTCGGTGACCGGGTGGTTGCCCACCGCCGCGCCCGAACTTCCTGACGCGACAAGCGAATACGCGTGAACAGGCGTTACCTGGACGTCGTGATTCGAGCACGCAGTTAAACGAATCGCGGCTCGGGCGCATTCCCGCGGCGGTCCGTATCGGTATGTGCGTGACATGCGATCGTGACAGACCTCACCGCCCGTCGGGGGCCGGTTTCCGGCGGATATGGCGACGGCCGCCGGGGCAGGCCCGGCGGCCGTCAAGGGGGGCTTCACTCAGCGCGGGTGGACGAGACCGTGCCGGACCAGTCCGGCCACCACGGTCATCGCCGCGCTCTCGAAGTCGGGGGTCGCGGCGTCGCCGGTCTCGCTGAAGGCCAGCAGTTCGAGGAGTTCGCGCAGGGGGAGGCCGTCGGGGCGCATCCCGGCCAGCAGTGCGGCGGTGGTGTCGTCGACCTCGTGCTGCCAGCGCGGGCCGTCGCCGCGGTGCAGCCGTGCCACCGCCTGCGCCCAACCAGCGTCGCCGGGGAGGTAGACGCGTTCGAGCGCGGTGGCCGGATCGACCTGGTAGCGCGAATCGAGGATGAGGTCGGGATCGGCGGCCGCGGCGCGCAGCCAGGCCGAGCGCTCGAAGTAGGCGATGGCCTCGGGACCGAGCGGGTCGTCGAAGCCGTGGGTGAGGTCCTCGGCGAGCAGTTCGGTCGGACCGTCGGTGGCGCGCAGGTAGACGAAACCGAAGCCGATGCCCTCGACCTCGGCGTCGCGGAAGGCGTCGAGCCAGCGTTCGGCGCGGGCCTGGGCGGCGCCCTCGCGCGGATCCAACCCGGCGTCTCGCAGCCAGGTTCCGACATAGAGGGCCGGATCGGCGATGTCGCGCTGCACGATCCAGGCGTCGATGCCGTGGTCGGGCAGCCAGCTCGCGACGCGGCTGCGCCAGTCCTGGCCGTCGAGGTGCACCCAGGAGGCGAGCAGAGCCGCGGTGCCGCCCGGGTTCAGCAGTTCCGGGATGCCGGAGATCACGAGTTCGCTCGCGCCATCGAGGGCGAGGCCGGAGTCGCGGTAGGTGTGCTCGACGCGGGCCGGGCCCACCACGAACGGGGGATTGGCCACCACCTGGTCGAAGCGGCGGCCGGCCACCGGTTCGAACCAGGAGCCTTCCAGCAGTTCGATATCGAGGTCGTTGAGCGCGGCGGTGGCCTCGGCCAGCCAGAGGGCGCGCTTGTTCACGTCGGTGCCGGTGACGGTGCGGCCGTAGGCGGCGGCGTGCACGGCCTGCACTCCGCAGCCGGTACCCAGGTCCAGGACGGTGCCGACCGGGCGGGTCGGGGTGGCCCGCAGCAGCGACAGCGAGGCATGGCCGACGCCGAGCACATGGTCGGCGTCGAGGCTGCGGCGGCGCATGGAGTCGTCGAGGTCGGACAGCACCCAGCGGGTGCCCTCCCCGAGATCGAGGGGACGCAGATCCAGGGCGGCGCGGATCTCCTCGCCGTCGCGCTCCAGCAGCCCGGCCGCAGTGGCGCGGTCGATGCTCACCGGAGAAAGGGCCGCTGCCGCTTCGCGTTCGAGGACCGGATCGCCGAGCAGCAGCAGGCGCACCAGGGTGCCGAGCTCGCCGAGGTCGGCGGCGGCGCGGCGGACGGGGACCGGTTCGCCGCGGCCCAGAGCGGCGTGGGCGGCGTCGCCCAGCGCCTCGAGCAGGGTGTCCGCGTTGTAGCGGACGCGGGTCAGCGCAGCGCGTAGGTCGGGCGCGAGGTCGGCGAGCAGGGACGAGGTGGTCGTCGAGCGCGGAACGACGGAGCGATTCGTCGGCATGACATCGAACTCTGCCACCGCTACCGATGGGCATCCGGCAGCGGGCCCGGTTCGTCCGATCGGATCGCGGGGAAACCGCTTGGTAGCTGGCCGTCGGACCCCATGAATTTCGGCTCACTTATCGATGAATTTGCGATCTCACCTGCGGTTATTCGGCCCGCTCGCAACCACCTTCGTTGCTACTGTGACCGGGATCACCAGGAGGTATCGCAGTTGACAACTGAATCCCAGCCCGGCCGTCCGGATCCCGACTGGACCGAGGTCTACGACAGCCCCGAGTTCCAGCGTCTGCGGCATCGCTTCCGGCGCATCGTCTTCCCCATGACCGCTCTGTTCCTGGCCTGGTACGCGCTGTACGTGCTGCTCGCCGACTACGCGCACGGCTTCATGTCGCACAAGGTGGGCGGGAACATCACCGTCGGGCTGATCTTCGGCCTGCTGCAGTTCTTCTCGACCTTCGTCATCACCGGCCTCTATATGCGCTACGCCGACCGCACGCTCGACCCGATGGCCGAGCAGATCCGCGCCGAACTGGAAGGACCGACCCGATGACCGTGTATGTGGCAACGGCCGTGGAGGGCAGCCGGCCCGGGCTCAACATCACCATCTTCGCGATCTTCGTGGTCATCACGCTGGGCATCGTGGTGTGGGCCAGTCGCGACAATCGCACGGCCGCAGACTATTACGCCGCCGGGCGCGCCTTCTCCGGGCCGCAGAACGGCATCGCCATCTCCGGCGACTACCTGTCGGCCGCCAGCTTCCTCGGCATCGCCGGGGCCATCGCGGTGTACGGCTACGACGGCTTCCTCTATTCCATCGGGTTTCTGGTGGCCTGGCTGCTGGCGCTGCTGCTGGTGGCCGAATTACTGCGCAATACCGGCAAATTCACCCTCGGTGATGTGCTGGCCTTCCGCATGCGGCAGCGGCCGGTGCGGGCGGCGGCGGCCACCTCCACGCTGGCGGTGAGCCTGTTCTACCTGCTCGCGCAGATGGCCGGAGCGGGCGTGCTGATCTCGCTGCTGCTGGGCGTATCCGGTTCGGCGGGACAGAATCTGGTGATCACCGTCGTCGGCGCGATCATGATCGTCTACGTGCTCGTCGGCGGGATGAAGGGCACCACCTGGGTGCAGATCGTCAAGGCCGTGCTGCTGATCGGCGCGGCCGCGGCCATGACCGTGTGGGTGCTGGGGCGCTACGACTTCAACTTCTCCAGCCTGCTGCACGACGCGGTGAACCATGGCGGCAAGACCGGCGCGAAGCTGCTCGAGCCGGGCTTCAAGTACGGCAGGAACGGCACCAGCAAGCTCGACTTCCTTTCACTGGCTCTGGCTCTGGTGCTGGGGACGGCCGGGCTGCCGCATGTGCTGATGCGGTTCTATACGGTGCCGACGGCCAGGGAAGCGCGCCGGTCGGTGGTGTGGGCGATCGGCCTGATCGGTGTCTTCTATCTGTTCACGCTGGTGCTCGGGTATGGCGCGGGCGCACTGGTGGGACCGGAGAAGATCGCCAAGGCGCCGGGTAAGGAGAACGCGGCCGCGCCGCTGCTGGCCCTGGAACTGGGTGGGCCGGTGCTGCTGGGATTCGTTGCGGCCGTGGCGTTCGCGACGATTCTGGCGGTGGTCGCGGGCCTGACCATCACTGCGTCGGCGTCCTTCGCCCATGACGTGTACGCCAATGTCATCAAGCGCGGGAACGGTGACAGCAGGGACGGCGAGGTGCGGGTCGCGCGGATCACCGCGGTGGTGATCGGGGCGCTGGCCATCGTGGGCGGCATTCTGGCAAAGAATCAGAATGTGGCGTTCCTGGTGGCGCTGGCATTCGCGGTGGCGGCCTCGGCAAACCTACCGACCATTCTGTATTCACTGTTCTGGCGGCGCTTCAACACGGCCGGCGCACTGTGGAGCATCTATGGCGGACTGGCCGTCACGATCGTGTTGATCGTGTTCTCGCCGGCGGTCTCCGGAGCGCCCACCGCGATGATCAAATCCCATGACTTCCACTGGTTCCCGCTCGCCAACCCCGGGCTGGTGTCCATCCCGGTTTCGTTCGCTCTGGGCTGGCTGGGAACCGTGCTGTCGAGGGAACGTGACGTCGCCAAGTACGCCGAGATGCAGGTGCGGTCGCTGACCGGCACCGGAGCGGAAAAAGCTGTGCAACACTGATGTCCGAATGAAGTGGCCGAAAGTTCGCTGAAAAGCGTTTCAGAATTTCAAGATCAACAATTTGAAGATCAAAAATACTGCCCCGCAACGAGGTTGGGCTGTGTATGCTATTGATCATGCACGGCCCCACTACGAGGTGGGATGACGGCGAGGCGGTGTCGTATTGGACCTCAACAGGCTACGGATGCGTAGGGCGAGCGCTATTGCAATCGCTTTCGGCATACTGGCATTGATGGTCACAGGGGCGTTCGATCGATTGTTGCTGGGTGTTTTCGTGGCCACCGGTCTGACGCTCGGCTGGGTGAACGCCCGGCTTACCTGGATGTCCATCGTGCGCATCACGGATGCGGAAACACCCAGCAAACAGAAATTGGCGCTGTCCTCGGCGTCGCGGTTGCTCATTCTGACCGCGTTGTCGATTGTGGTGGCATTCCTGACCCGGCCCTACGGCGTCGGAATCTTCTTCGGGCTGGCGGCCTTTCAGCTGATTCTGGTACTCCATACCGCTCTGCCCGAGGTGAAAGGGCTTCGACAGCAGTCATGAGCATTCCCGTCGCTTTCCTCGCCCATTTGTCGGCCCCGGCGCTGCTGGCCGCCGAGGATTCCTCGGGCGAGTCCAAGATCCATGTCGGCGACCACGCTCAGGCGCATCTGCTGGGCATGACCTTCAATGTGGACACCATCGTGTCCACGGGGGTGGCCGCGCTGATCGTGCTGGGGCTGGCCTTCTACCTGCGTATGAAGATCACCTCCGGGGTGCCCAACGGGGTGCAGCTGTTCTTCGAGACCATCACGGTCCAGATGCGCAGCCAGGTGGAGACGGCCATCGGCATGAAGGTCGCGCCGTTCGTGCTGCCGCTGGCGGTCACGTTGTTCACCTTCATCCTGCTCTCGAACTGGTTGTCCGTCTTGCCCGTTCAGTACGGTTCGGGGGAATTGATCGCGCCGCCGGCGTCCGATTTCAATTTCACGCTGTCGCTCGCGCTGTTCGTGTTCTTGCTCTATCACGCCGCGGGCGCGTGGCGGCGCGGCCCGGGCGGGCACGTGAAACAGTTGCTGAAGGGCCACACCGGCTGGGGCCCCATGGTTTTCATCAATGTGGTCGAGGAAATCGCCAAACCGCTGTCGCTCTCGTTGCGACTTTTCGGCAACATGTTCGCGGGCGGCGTCATGGTTTCGGTGATCACGTTGTTCCCCTTCTGGATCAGCTGGGGTCCGAATGCCATCTGGAAGCTCTTCGACCTGTTCGTCGGAGCCATTCAGGCATTCATCTTCGCCCTGCTGACCATCCTCTACTTCAGCCAGTCGATGTCGCTGGAGAGTGAAAACCACTGAGCGGCTTCAGCTGTTCAGGGCTATAACCCTTTGTCAAAGGAAGTGAAAAATGGCAGACCCAGCAACCGCGAGTATCGTCCAGGGCGCTCTCATCGGCGGCGGCATCATTCTGGCGGGCGGTGCCATCGGCGCGGGTATCGGTGACGGTCTGGCCGGCGCCGCTCTGATCAACGGTGTCACCCGGCAGCCGGAGGCGGAGGGCCGCCTGCGCGTGAACTTCTTCCTGACCGTGGGTCTGGTCGAAGCGGCATACTTCATCAATCTAGCGTTCATGGCATTGTTCGTATTCGCTACTCCCGGTAAGTAGACGTCATGATGTCTCCCAGAACGGATGTGGAGGCCGCGGGGAACTTCCTGGTTCCCAACGGCACCTTCTTCGCTGAGTTATTGATCTTCCTGATCGTGCTCGGAGTCATCTGGTTCTTCGTGGTTCCGCCCATACGAAAGGTGTTGGCGGAGCGGGAGGCACGTGTCGAGGTCACGACGGCGACCGCCAAGGAAGCCAGCGAAACCTTCGCCGAAGCCGAAGCGCGCTACGAGTCCGCGCTCGAGAAAGCCCGTGCGGAAGCGGCCGACATCCGCAACCAGGCCCGGGCCCAAGGGCGCGCGATCCTCGAGGAAATGCGCGGCGAGGCACAGAAAGAGGCCGACCAGATCGTGGCCGAGTCCACGGCGCACCTTCGCGCCGAGGCCGACCAGGTCGCCGCCGAACTACGCGAAGCCGTCGAACCACTCGCTCAGGACCTGGCCGGCCGGGTCCTGGGCGGGAACGATCGTGCCCGGACCAGCGCGGGCCAGCAGAGAGGACGGGGGTCTGCATGATCCTCACCGATACCCATCTCGCCGAGGGTATTTACAACATCACCTTCGATTGGCCCGTCTTCTTCAGCCAGCTGTTCGGCTTCGCTGTCATCGTGTGGTTCTTCGTGAAATACGTTGTGCCACCGGTGAAGAGGATCATGAACAACGCTCAGGACCAGATCCGGCGGCAACTCGAGGAGAGCGAGGCGTCGGCGCAGCGACTGGCCACCGCCAAGGCCGCCTACGACAATGCCGTCGCCGAGGCGCAGGCCGAACTGGACCGCATGCGCGAAGAGGCCCGGGCCGATGCCGACCGCATCATCCTGCAGATGCGCGAGGCCGCCGCGGCCGAGGTGGAGCGCGTGCGCAAGCAGGGCCGCGATCAGATCCTGCAGTACCGCAGGCAGATGATCCGCGACCTGGAGCAGGATCTGGCCGCCGCCATGCTCGCTCTCACCGAGGAGAAAGTGCGCGAGCAGATCGGTTCGCCCCAGGCACGGGCCGACAGCATCGAGAAGTTCCTCGAGGACCTCGAGGCGCTGGCCAACTCCGGCGAAGCGGCACGCCGCCAGCCGCAGACCGAGCGGAAGTAGCGAGACCAAGTACGTCGAAGCCCCTGCGTGCTTCCCGGCTCCGAGGAGCCTCGAAGTACTCGGGGGCTTCGGCGATCCCGAGTATCAGGCCGGCGAGCGGCTGGTCAGGCAGTAGGGCTGGCCAGCGGGGTCCGCCATGACGATCCAGTGTTTGCCGAGCTCGACGCGGTGTGCGCCCAGCCGTTCGTGCCAGGTTGCCGTGGCCTCGATGTCGGTGCAGGCGATGTCCGGGTGCGCCGACGTGGGGCGGTCATCGCCGAGGCGTTGCAGCAGCAGGTCGATCGGGAGGCCGGGACGTGCGGAGAGGCGGGCGAATTCCGGCAGGGTGCTGGGGCGCCAGGACCATTCGGTCAGATCGGTCCAGAAACGGGCCTCGGTCTCGTAGTCGCCGGCGCCGATGTCGAGGCAGATCTGGTCGAGTCGGCTGCGGTCGCCGGCCGGGCCGGGCACGGTCGGGGTGAGCGGGCCTGCGGCATCGCGGAAAGGTGTGAAGCAGAAGGGCATTCCGGCGGGGGAGTGCAGGACGGCGTAGCCGATGCGCGAGGTGAGGATGTAGTCCGCGGCGAGAGTCGCGCCCAGCTGCTGGGCGCGCTCGGTGGCCGCGCCGACATCGTCGACGTCGAGGTCCAGATGCACGCAGGCGGGGCCGTCGATTACCTGCATCTTGACCGTCGCGGCCCCGGAATCCGGTAGCAGCGTGACGAATTCGTCGCGCTCGCCCCGTGGTGCCGAGAGCTCGGTGCCGGTGACCGTGGTCCAGAACCGGGCGCTCTCGTCGAATTGTGCGGCGGGACGGTCCAGGAAGGCCCACATCCAGCGAATCATCATGCTGTCTCCAGGGTTTCGTGCTTGCGGAAGGTCTTGCGGTAGGTCAGCGGCGGCACGCCCAGCTCCAGACGCATGTGGTGGCGCAGCGAGGCGGAGGTGCCCATGCCCGCATTGCGCGCCACCTCGTCGACGGTCAGGTCGGTGGTCTCCAGCAGGTGCCGCGCGTGCCGGACCCGCTGCTGCAGGATCCACGCGCCCGGCGCCATGCCGGTCTCGGCCTTGAACCGGCGGGTGAAGGTGCGCACGCTCATATGAGCATGCGCGGCAAGCGAGTTCAGGTCCAGCTCCCGGTCCAGGCGGTCCAGCGCCCAGCGGCGGGTGGGTGCGGTGCCCTCGCTGCCCGACTCCGGGACCTGCCGCTCGATGAACTGCGACTGCCCGCCGTCACGCCACGGCGGCACCACACAGTAGCGGGCCGCGCCATTGGCGGCGGCGCTGCCGTGATCGGTGCGGATCAGATCCAGGCACAGGTCGATGCCGGCCGCCAATCCCGCTGAGGACCAGACGTTTCCGTCCTGCACGAACAGCAGGTTCTCGTCGAGGAGGACCTTCGGGTAGAGGGCGCGGAACCGGTCGGCGAACTGCCAGTGGGTGGTGGCGCGCCGGCCGTCCAGCAGGCCCGCTGCACCGAGCACGAACGCGCCGGTGCAGATGGAGACGATGCGGGTGTCCGGGCGGATGGTGGCCAGCGCCTCGGCCACCCGGGGCGGCAGCGTGCCCTCCTGCCGCGGCTGGGTGATGCGGGTGCCGGGGACGATCACTGTGTCGGCACGGGCCAGCAGTTCGGGTCCGAATTCCGGGATGACGGTGTATCCGCCGGTGGCGGCGACACCGCCGGTGCCGACGCCGCAGGTGTGCACCTCGTAGAGCGGGTTGCCGCCGTCGTCGACGGCGGCGCCGAGCACCACCGGCGGAATCGACATGTCGAAGCCGACGGTCGGTTCCAGGACGAGGACGGCGACAAGATGGGGTGCCGGCACGATGCTCCTCTCGCGATGGCTGGATCTTGACGCATTGTGGCATTCTGGCCACTCGTGGCGATAGGGCATTTCCGTCACGCTCGATCGGGTGAGCGAACTGAAGGACGATCTGGGCCGGGAATCATCGGATGGCACAACCCCGTTGGACGCTGCGCAGTCCACCGGCGCTGCGGAACCGACGGTGGCGGCGAGTGGTTCGGTGCCCTCCCTGCGCTCGGGGCCGCATCCGGCATGGATCGTGGCGGTGGTGGGCTTCATCGCGCTGCTGGGCGCGGCCGGCTTCCGCTCGGTGCCCGGTGTGCTCATGGACCCGCTGCACGAGGAGTTCGGCTGGTCGCATGGCACCATCGGCGCGGCGGTGTCGGTGAATGTGCTGCTGTACGGCCTGATCTCGCCGTTCGCGGCGGCGCTCATGGATCGCTTCGGTATTCGCCGGGTGGTGGCGTGCGCGCTGGTGCTGATCGCGGCGGGTAGCGGACTGACGGTGTTCATGACCCGGCCGTGGCAGCTCATGGCGACCTGGGGCCTGTTGGTGGGCGTCGGCGTCGGCTCGATGTCCATGCCGTTCGTGGCCACCATCACCGGGCGCTGGTTCGTGAAGCACCGCGGCCTGGTGACCGGCGTCCTCACCGCCGCGGGCGCGACCGGGCAGCTGGTCTTCCTGCCGCTGATCGCGAGCCTGGCGCGCGATCACGGTTGGCGCACACCTTCTCTCGTGGTGTCGGCGACGGCGCTGGCGGTGGTGCCGCTGGTGCTGCTGTTCATCCGCGACTTCCCCAGCGACGCCGGGGTGCGGGCCTACGGCGCCGAGCCGGGCAGCGAGGTCGGAGTGCGCACTTCGGCGGCCGGCGGCGCGGCGCGCGCGGTGACGGTGCTGGCGACCATTGTCCGCAAGCCCGTGTTCTGGCTGCTGGCAGGCGGTTTCGCCATCTGCGGGGCATCGACCAACGGCCTGATCGGCACCCACTTCGTCAGTGCCGCCCACGATCACGGCATGCCCGCCACCACCGCGGCCGGATTGCTGGCGACGGTGGGCATCTTCGATGTCGCCGGCACCATCGCCTCGGGCTGGCTCACCGACCGCGTGGACTCCCGCTACCTGCTGGTCGCCTACTACTCGCTGCGCGGCATCTCACTGCTGTTCCTGCCGATCCTCTTCGGACCCGACGTACACCCGAGCATGTGGGCCTTCATCATCTTCTACGGTCTCGACTGGATCGCCACCGTCCCGCCCACGGTCGCCCTGTGCCGCGCCCACTTCGGCGCGGATGGGCCCGTCGCCTTCGGCTGGGTCTTCGCCTCCCACCAGATCGGCGCCGCCCTGGCCGCCTTCGGCGCGGGCGTCATCCGCGACGTGCAGGGCAGCTACACCATGGCCTGGTTCATCGCGGGCGGGCTGTGCGGGCTGGCGGCTCTGCTGTCGGCGGGGATTCGTCCTGTCGCGGTCACCGATGTCACGCCCGGCGAAGTGGTGACCACAGCGTGACCGCGTCGTCGACGCGGACACTTTCGCTGTTGGCCGATGGTGTACTGACCGAGCGCCGCGCTAACCGTCGATTGCCTTGTGCGGCTGTGATTCCAGCGCCGCCTGATCGCGTCGTCCGTCCCAGCGGCTGGGCTCGTCCTTGGTGCGGGGCGGGCGGTCGTTGGCGATGAGCACGGCGATCCACGGCAGCGGAATGGAAACGCCGATGATCAGCAGCGAGAGCCACCAGCTGTGCCACACGCTGTATGCGACGGCCGCGCCGATCAGGCACGGGATGCGCAGGGACATGATGGTGATGTACCGCCGCACCCGGTCGCGATGCTGCTGCTCGAGCGATGGGGCGGCCTCGGTGATCAGCGCCGGATGCTGTTTCTCCTCGCCCGGGAAGTAGCCCTGCGACTGGCGCGGCGGCTTCGGGATGGAACCGGCGGGATGGAACTCGACGTCCGGGCGATCCTCACCGCTCATGCCGTCGGTCTGGGATTCGCCGTCACGCTGCATACCCCGAGTCTTCCACTACCGCGCGTCGGATGCACACGCCGCCTGGCATGATTGAACCGTGAGCGCAGACACCCTGGTCCGTCCGGACGAGACCACCGACGAGTCGACCGACAACGACACTCCCAAGGTCTTTCACTACGTCAAGAAGGAAAAGATCGCCGAGTCCGCGGTCATGGGCACCCACGTGGTCGCCCTCTGCGGCGAGGTCTTCCCGGTCACCCGTTCCCCCAAGCCCGGTTCCCCGGTGTGCCCGGACTGCAAGCGAATCTACGAGATGATGAAGAAGGGCTGACCGGTCCGCCTGACCGGTATCGGCCCGCGTGTCGCGGACGCTCAGCGGTTCAGGCGCAGATAGCGGGCCATCCACTCAGCATTCCCCGACCGGGGTGGTCGGGTCGTGCCGCATGGCGAAAAACAACAGTGGCGGGGCAGTGTCGGACCGGGACGGCACAGCCGGGTGCAGTGCGCGGCAGCTGGGCCACATCGTCACCGCGCTGCTGACTATGCACAATCGTGTAGCCGCGGTGATCCCCGTGGCGCAGGCGGAGGCTCGGGGACGTTTCCTGTCGGCCATCGACGGGGGTCGCGAGGGTAGCGATCGTCTCCGCTTCGACCGCTGTCGGTGCGGGGCGCAGTCCAACCCTCCAATCGCCGAGCTCATGCTCCGGTTGCCGGTCGAAATCGCCTGGACCGTGCCTGGCGCTCCGCATCGGGTTCCCGCTCGGGGGTTGGCGCCCGGGCTGGATGCCCGGGCCTGGGGAGTTCTTGCCGACTCGACCGAATCACACTGCCGGATACGTTTTCGCGCTCACCGACGCCGGAATCGGGGGCTATGTCCTTCCGGTGCGCACGACCGTGCTGGAGGCCGGGGATCCGGATGGCGGGCGGCGGCTCCGGGGCGACATCCCGCGGTATCTCGCGGTGGAGGATCTGCTGATGGAGTTGCTGCGTTATGGCCGCCCTCGGCGCGCGCGGCCGCCGGCGGCGGGGGCCCGTCCTCGTCGAGCGGCATCGCGTCCAACGTGAGTCGATGACACCGTAGGCCGACGACGCGACGGCAGGTTTTCCGGATTCCAATCCGAACAACCTGCCGTCGTCATTTGTGCATGACCTTTGGCTCGGCGTCGAATGGGGTGATGCCGCAATGGGTTTCGCGAATCAGTCGCATCGAGGCTAACTCATGATCGGGCCCATCGCACATGGAATCTGCTTTGGTGCAAGCGAATCCGTGCTTACAGGGCTCGATCTCGCACCTGTGCGAGGGGTTGCTCACCGGGTTGCCGAGCCTTGCGCGACCCGTGCGGCAGGTGCTAAAACGAGATTGGTTCCTGGACCGATCGTGGAAAACGGTTGGGATACAGGGTAATCCGACCACCCCCGTCGTGACGTCGATCTGACAAGCGTTGCGGCGCGAATGAAGGGGGGCAACCCCGTGGACATCGATGTCTTTCTGTCCGAGCCGGGACGCAGCGACGCGTGCAACGATGTTCGTAAGCTCATCGACAAACTCGACATCCAGTACATCTACGTGCAATTCGTGTCGGTGACCGGCCGTGTGGTCGGCAAGGGCATGCCGGCCTCGCGATGGGAGGAGTTGGCGAACCGGGGCGTGCAACTGGTGTACGGATCGGTGTCGAATGTCGCCACCGACCGACGCGGTCGCTACCTCGGATACGGCCCGGAAGCCTCCGAGCTGATCGCGATTCCGGAACCGGAGACCTTCGCCCAGCTACCGTGGGACGGCCGCGTCGCGCGGGTGTTCGCCCGGCTGTTCCGTAACCGGGAAGAACACGAAATGCCCGGCGCCGCACTGACTTCCGACTGCCGTGGCAATCTTGCGCAGCTGCACGACGCCTTCGCCGACCGGCACGGCATGCGGCTTCGGGTCGGCACCGAACCCGAGATGATGTGGCTGCGCCGTACCGAGGACAACGACCTGGTCGGCGTCACCAAACCGTACTGCTATCACGTCGACCAGCTCGAGGAGCTGCGCGATATCACCCTGCGGGTGCTTTCCTACGGCAGGGCACTGGGTCTGGACATGATCCAGGGCGACCACGAGGACGCGCCCGGGCAGCTCGAGCTGAATTTCCGGTTCGACGATCCCTTGCGCAATGCCGACCGGCTCCTCACCTACCGGCAGATCTGCCGTCAGGTGGCACGGGAATTCGATGTCATCGCCTGCTTCATGACCAAGCCGTTTCCGGGGCTGTCGGCATCCGGCTGTCATCACAATCTCTCGCTGTGGCGTGACGGCGACAACGAGATCGTCCCGGCGGAAGCCGAGACCACCATGCCCGCCGTGCGGAGCTACCGCGGCGGTGGCGTGAACCTGCTGACCGAAGGCCGATCGGCGGGCTCGAATCCGCAGCAGCTCAACGATATTGCCCAGCGCATGGTTGGCGGGATCGTCACGCATCTGCCCGCGCTCACCGCCCTCGGCGCGTCGACGGTGAATTCCTACCGCCGCCTGCTGGATACCGGGTTGTGGGCGCCCGTGGCGGCGGGCTGGGGATTCCAGAATCGCACCTGCGCGGTCCGGGTATCGGCGCCGGATCGGGTCGAGTACCGTACCGCCGATTCCATGGTCAACCCCTATCTGATGGCGGCGGGCCTGCTCGCCGCGATCGACGACGGCCTGCGCAACGACCTGCACCCCGGTCCGCCGACGGCCGCCAACAGCTACGACGGCACGCCGGACCCGCAGCGCAGTCTCCCGATGAATCTCGGTGCGGCACTGGAGGCACTCGACCGCGACGAGGTCCTGCGGTCGGCGCTGCCGGGCGATATGTATCGGGTGTACACCGCCCACAAACTCGATGAATGGGAACGATTCCTGGCGACGACCAGCGAGTGGGATTTCGACTTCTATCTCGACTACGTGTCGTGATCGTCCGTTCGGTATCGACACCGAGCGGCTCGCAGAGAAGAGGATACGATGACCTCATCAATTGATACCGAGCTCTTCGACGCCCTACCCACCGACCGCTTCGACAGCGACCCGGTGATCCTGCTGCCCGGAAAACCGACGGCAGCGCTCCCGCGGGAGATCGTCACCGGACTCGCCGAATTGGCCGAGGATTTCGACGATCTGGCCGACGACCGGTGGCTGAAGACGGAATACGCCTTCCGGAAGCGCAGATTCAGCCTCTTCGCGGCGGATACCGCCGAACGTCGCATCGACCTGCTGGAACACCGTGCGTTCTACCAGGATTCGGAGCTGAATCCCTATGCGGGCGGATTCGAGCGGAAATTCGAACCGCTCGCGGAGCGAACGAGGAGGAATCCCTTTCTGCATCAACTGATGTGGGACGTGCTCGCGGTGCTCCCGGCGGAGCGCCTGAGCGCGGCGCGGTACTGGGAGATCGGAGTGCACCTGATCCGGATCGTCGCGCAGCCCGGTAAACCCGGATATCCGGCGCCGGAGGGAATGCACCACGACGGACATGCCTTCACCTCGATTTCGCTCATCAACCGAACGAATGTGGCGGGTGGGCGCAGCCTTTTCGCCGATCTGGACGGCGTGGTGTATCGCAAACTCGAACTGGAGGCGCCGATCGACACCGTGGTGTTCGAGGATCCGCGACTGCTGCACGATGTGACACCGGTGACGGTGGCCGCCGACGCCACTGAAGCCGCCCGTGACGTGTGTGGCTTCTCGCTCAACCCGCTTCCCGCGGAGCAGCCCCGATGACGGAGATAGTGGCCGCATCGATACCACAGCTGCGTGCGGCGGGCACCCATCTGCTCGTCGATCTCATCGGCGCGAGCCGTCTCGACGATCCCGAATTGGTCGAGCGGACCCTGCGCGAATGTGTGCGGGTCACCGAGGCCTCGCTGCTGTACATCTATGTGCATCATTTCGGTGGCGCCGGCGGGGTCACCGGTGTCGCGGTGCTCGCGGAATCACACATCAGCATCCACAGCTGGCCGGAGTACGAATACGCTGCGGTGGATATCTTCACCTGCGGTACCACGGACCCGGAAACGGCGATTCCGGTGCTGGAAGCCGCGTTTCGTCCGAAACGTGCCACCGTCCAATGGATCAAACGCGGGCGTGCGGCATTCGTCGCGGGACCGAATGGCCAGTTCCGGTAGTTCGAAGGAGACATCATGACCGACGCATGGAGCCGCCGCGATCTCATGCGGCACGTATACGAGGGAATCTGGATCGGTGAACTCTGGAACCACGGTGATCCGGCGGGTGGCCGAGTGCTTGCCGAGGATTTCTTCGATCACCGCCCCATCGACGCGTTTCCGAATACGAAACCGGGACACGTGGCCATGGCCCTCGATTGGCACCAGGCCTTTCCCGACTTCAAGTTCGTCATCGAAGACGTGCTCATCGACGGTGACAAACTCGTTGCCAGATACAACTCCTCGGGCACGCATACCGGTGTGCTGTCGGGTGTCGCCGGGACCGGGCGTGCGGTATCGCTGACGGGGATCGACATCATGCGATTCGATGCCGACAATCGGCTCGCGGAGTGGTGGCACAACGAGGACATCTACGGTCTGATGCAACAGATTACGGAGTGACGCGTGGAAACGAATGCCGACCAGCGCCGGCACTTCGAACAGCTCGATGCCGTCGATCCGTTGTCCGACCTGCGGGCGCTGTTCGATCTGCGAGACGACCGCGTCTTCCTCAACGGGAATTCGCTGGGCCCGCCGCCGCGCGAAACCTGGGACCGGCTCGAGGAGGCCATGCGGCGCTGGCGCGACGACATGAACGCGGGCTGGTGGGATCACCAGTGGCTGCGACTGCCGGTCACCACCGGCGACCGGATCGGCCGCCTCATCGGCGCGGCTCCCGGCCAGGTGGTGGTGGGCGAATCCACCTCGGTCAACCTTTTCAAATTGCTGTGCGGCGCAATGGAATTGCAATCGCGCGCGGCCGGGGGAGCGCGGTCGGTGATCCTCACCGACCACGACAATTTCCCGAGCGATCTGTACATCGCCGACGGTGTGGCGCGATACGTCCGCCCGGAGGCGACGGTGCGCCGGGTGCCCACCGAGGAGATCGTCGATCACCTCGACGCGGACGTGGCGGTGGTGCTGCTCAGCCACGTCGACTACCGCACCGCGCGACTGTTACCGATGCGCCGGATCAACGAGCGCGCACACGCCTCCGGCGCGCTCGTGCTGTGGGACCTGTCGCACAGCGCAGGCGTCGTCCCCGTCGAGGTGGATGCCGCGGGCACCGATTTGGCGGTCGGCGCCGGATACAAGTATCTCAACGGCGGGCCGGGCGCACCCGGGTACATGTATGTCGCCGAGCGGCTGCTGCCCGGCTTTCAGCAGCCGATCACCGGATGGCTGGGGCACGCGCGGCCGTTCGACTTCACCGCCGACCATCGGCCCGATCCCGGGATAGCCCGCTTGACCACTGGTTGCCCGCCGCTGCTGAGCCTGCTCGCCCTCGATGCCGGGGTGCGGCTCACCGCACGGGCCGATCCACGGGCGGTACGCGCCAAATCCCGTGCGCTCGTCGCGGAATTCGTCGCATTGGCCGAGGCCCGGCTGGCCCGTTTCGGTGTCGAGGTGACCGGACCCGCCGACAGCGCACAGCGCGGCAGTCACGTGTCGCTGCGCTGTGCATCGGCCCCGCGTCTCGCGGAAGGCTTGGCGGCCCGTGGTTTCCATCTCGAACTGCGGCCACCGGACCTGCTGCGCTTCGGGCTCGCGCCGCTCTACATCCGGTATGTCGACGTCTTCGATTGCGTCGAGGCGCTCGAACGACTGCTCGCCGACGACACCGTCGGGACGGTTCAGGGCGGCCCGCGCCGATGACGGTTGTCGCGACCATCGGGGCCCGGCGGCGCTGGCTGGCGCTGACGGTGGTGCTGGCCGGTCAATTCATGGCCTCGATGGACACCACCGTCGGCAATATCGCAGCGCCGTCGATCCAGCGGGATCTGGGGATCGAGCCGGGCACGGCCGCGCTCGCCGTCGCGGCCTACACCTTGATGTATGCGAGCCTGCTGATCACCGGCGCGCGGCTCGGCTCCGATCGCGGGCGGCGGCGCCTGTTCCTGATCGGGATCGCGGTGTTCACCGTCAGCTCCGTCGTCACCGGCGCGGCGCCCGGCGCGATCGTGCTGATCGGAGCGCGGGCGGTGCAGGGTGCCGGCGCGGCAATGGCTGTCCCGCAAGCGATCTCGTTCATCCAGGCCGATTTCGTCGGCACCGCGCGGGCGCGGGCACTGGCCGCCTACGGTGCGATGATCTCCCTCGGCGCGACCGCGGGGCTCGCCTTGGGCGGCGCGCTCATCGGTCTCGATATCCTGGGGCTCGGCTGGCGGATCGTCTTCTTGATCAACCTCCCGGTGGGACTGGTCGTCCTGGTCGGTGCGGCCAGGCTGCTGCCCGCGATCGCGGTCGCTCCGCGGCGGCTCGACCTGATCGGGGTGGGCGCGCTGACCGTCGGCGCGGCGGCTGTCACCGGTGCGCTCGCGCTCGGCCCCGACACCGGGTGGAGCAGGCTCGACTGGGCGATCGCGGCGCTCGGCATCGCGGTAGTGGCGGCGTTCGTCGCGTGGCAGCGAATTCAACTGGCCCGCAATGGTTCCCCACTGTTCGACCTGCGCATCATGGCGGTGCCCGGCGTGCGGCCGGGTCTGGTCGCGCTGCTGCTGTCGGGTACCACCTACACCGGCGTCCTGTTCTGTGTCGCCGCCGATCTCCAGGACCATCACGGGTACGGGGCCGCGGCGGCCGGACTCGCGCTGGTGCCTTTCGCGGTCGGCTTCGGTGTCGGCTCGGCGCCGGGATCACTGGTGCCGCACCGGCGGCACCCTGCGCTGACCATCGTGGGCCTCGGGATTCTCGGCGCCTGCCTGATCGCGCTCGGCGCGGCCGATCATCTCCGGCCGAGCGCGGCGGGGGTGCTGCTGCTCGGGGCGGCCGGATTCGGCTACGGCGCCTGCTTCACGCCGCTGCTCGGATTGACGGTGGCGCACGTTCGCCCCGACCAGGTGCCCGATGCCACCGGTATCGCCACCACGACATTCCAATTCAGTTTCGTGCTCGGGGTCGCGCTCTTCGGCAGCGTCTACGCCGCCGCGGGCCTCGGGCGGGCGCTGGGGATCATGGGCACGCTCGCGTGCGTCGCGATCCTGCCCGCGGCGGCGATGTGTCCCGCGGACAGCCGAGCGGGCTAGTGGGTACGGAGTAGTTCGGCGGCGGTGATGCTTTCGAGTTGCCGGTGCCGGGTTTCGGGGCCGAAGGCGATGAGCGCCACGATGGCGAGAGCCAGCGGGACGACCCCGAGCACCGCGGTCACCCGGCTGGACGGGGCGGCGATCGCCATCGCGACGGTCGCGAGGATGAACACCCCGCCGGCTTTCGTCGCGCCCGCGGACAGCCCACTGCCCCGGGCGCGCACGACCGTCGGGTAGACCTCGGCGGTGTAGGCGGCGAGCACGGAGTTGAGGATGCTGATTCCCCAGACCGGGACGACGAGCAGGGTGTAGAGCAGCGCGTGGTTGTCGGCGACGTGGTCGCCGAGTATCGCGAAGGCGGCGAGCGCGGCGCTCATCAGGGCGCCGACCAGGATCACGGTCTTCTTGCTGCTCCAGAATCCGTACAACAGCGCGATCGGCACGCTGAGCGGGAATCCGATGATGGCGGCATTGCGGAGCACGATGCTGGCGTTGGCTTCGGAGAACCCGAGGCGTTGCAGATTCGACGGCATCCATTGCTGGAAGCCGTATTGCGTGGTGCCGATGCTGACCGCGAGCAGCACGATCGCCGCGGACAGGCCGAGGAAAGGGCCGGTGAACAATTGCGCCGATCCGCTGCGCAGCCGCTGCTCGACACTCGGTTCGGATTCGGTTTCCACGACTTCCGCGCCGTAGCGGCGCATGACCGCGCGGGCCTCCTCGGCGCGGCCGTGTTGCAGCAGGAATCGGGGCGACTCGGGAATCCAGCGGTTGAGCACGAGCAGAATCAGACCGGTGGGCAGCCCGATCAGCCACAGCAGTCGCCAGCCGAAATGCTCCGGCGACGCCCACGTCGCGGCGAGCCAGCTGACAATGATGTAGGCGCCGGCGATGTCGCTGCCGATGAGCACCATCATCCAGCCGCGATGCTTGCGCGGCACCGTCTCCGACAGCAGCGTGAAGGTGATCGGCAGCATGCCGCCGACACCGAGCCCCATGATGAAACACGTGACCAGGTTCATCCAGTACTCGGGCATGGTGCCGCAGCAGGAAGTCGCGATGAAGATGACCGCGCTGAGCAGGATCGAGGCGCGGCGGCCGATCCGGTCACCCAGCCATCCCCACAGGAACGACCCGGCCATCGTGCCGCCGATGCCGGAGAGCGGGTAGAGCCCGATCGGCAACGCGTGCGCGTGCGGGTTGAGCGGGCCGCGAAGGCCGTATTCGCTTGCGGCGCCGGGCGTGAGGAAGGCGAAGGCGACCGGCTTCATCACGTCGATCGTGATCGCGACGGCGATGACTGCGAGCAGAGCGATGTGCGCGGGCCGGATGGGGGCGTCGTCGAGTGGTGCCACGCTGATCTGGCTCGAGTGGAGGCCGGCCGGTTGCCTGCGCGGGAAGAGGCTGTAGGCGGTCCATCCCACACCGATGACGGTCAGGGCCATGCCGATGGCCATCTCTCCGGTCACCGGCATGCCCGCCAGCTGGTAGTGCATCGACCGCGCCGAATAGAACATCGGCAGCTGGAGCAGCACGCCGAGGATCGTGAGGCCGACGCCGATCCGGAAGGCGGCCGGATGCTCGTAGGAGGCACCGTCGAAACGCCTACCGCGCTTCAGGCGCGTGCCGGACATAGTGGCGGTGTATCGTTGTGCCGCACGTGAATTCATTCAGCATCCTCCGAAACCCGGTGTGAACGAACGTGACTCATGCCACGAAGCGATCTTGTGGCCACACGGACCTCACCGCATCCCCCCAATCGGGTGGGCCTCGAATAGTGCTGTGTTGCAGTGTTTCTCGATGCTCACAGTCCGGTAGCAGATGCTGGGCAGAGTGACCGAAGTCACTTTCGGGCGGTGTCCGGTTAAACCGAACGTTGGTAGTTTTGGTCTTGGAACGAGACTGATTAACTTTGGGAGTTGACCCATGGGCACTGAGTCGGAGTTATACGGAGCGGTCGGACCGACCGCGATCGAGTCGCCCGGATCGGTGCCGGACATGTTTCCAAACATGCAGCGCCCCATTGTATTACGCCACATCAGGCTGGTGTTGGCATCCGATTCCCCGTACGCGCGTGAGGAATTCGAGGAGACCGTCACCACGGGCGCACAATTCGAACTGGCGGGCACCTGTAGCTGGCGCGAGGTGCTGCCCTGCTGTGAGCGGCTGCGCCCGGATCTGGTCGTGCTGGACGGGTCCGTCGAGCCCGCGATCGGCTGGACGGGCATTGTCCGCCGATTGCGCGAGCTGGACCAGGACTCGAAAATCGCTCTCCTGCTGGGCGGTGCGGAGGGTGAGGAGAGTGTCGAGGAGCTGGACGCGGTGCTCTCGGCGGAGTTCGGCATCACCGCGATCCTCGAGGCGCTGCAGGTGCTGGTTTCGGGTGCGGTGGTATCGGTGGGCCCGCGCCCGGCCGTTCCTCATGACGACGATCTTGTTTCGTATTATGATGCGCGAGAACGCGTTTCGGCATTGACCAGCCGGGAGCGGGAGATCCTGCTGCTGATCACCGATGGTCTGTCGAATCGAGCGGTCAGCTCCCGATTGCGCATCAGCCCGGACACCGTCAAAGAGCACGTGAGCCGGATTCTGGGAAAGCTGGAGGTGGCGAGCCGACTCGAAGCCGCAGTGGTCGCGGTGCGCGCGGAGTTCGGATAGGACACACTACCGGGAAGAGAGGCTCGATCCGACATGACTGCCGTATCGGATTTCATTCGCACCGAAACCATTACCGGACCGGCGGCGTGGGTGCCCGATGACTTCTCCGACCCGAGTCTGTGGACCATCTCGATCACCGCCGACGACACCGCCGAATTGTTCGCCGCGCTCGGACATGCCCGGAGTACCGGCAAGGAGATGCGTGATATCACCCGGTCGGATTTCCCGCTCGACGGTCTGGCGCGCAAGCTCGCCGACGTGTCCCGCGAACTCGTGTTCGGCCGGGGATTCGTTGTGCTGAACGGGTTCCCGATCGGCGATGACATCCCCCGCGCCGATGTCGAGCTGATGTACTGGGGTCTGTGTGCGCATCTGGGGATCGCGGTGACGCAGAACGGGTTGGGCGAGATCATCGTCGCGGTGAGGAACTACCGCAATGGCGGCTTGTCGAACACGGCCACCCGCGGCTACCAGACGAACGAGCCGCTGCCGTTTCATACCGACAGTCCCGATATCGTCGGATTGTTGTGCCTGACGTCGTCGGGCGAGGGTGGCGTCAGCAGCCTGACGAGTTCGATGACGATCCACAACGAGTTGGTGCGCAATCATCGTGAGCTGCTCGGCCTTTACTACGCCGGGTTCTACTACGATCGGCGCGACGAACAGGCCAGCGGTGAACGGCCGTACTACCGAAATTCGGTCTACGCCTGGCACGACGGGATTTTGACCTGCCGGTACTACCTGCGCCAGTTCATCGAGTCCGCGCACCAGTGGTACGGTATCGAGGTGTCAGCGGTGGAACGACTGGCGCTGGACACCTTCGAGGCGATCGCGAATCGGCCCGAGTTCAAGCTGAACATGCAGATTCGCCCCGGTGACATCCAACTACTCAACAACAATGTCGTCGTCCATGCGCGCGACGCATTCGTCGATTCCGCCGAGATCTCGCGGGAGTTGTTGCGGCTGTGGCTGAATCCGTTCGACGCCCCGACCCCGCCGCCCGGCCATGCGGCCTTCCGTGAGGGCATGCCGTTGAAGCGGTCGTGAATTCCTTTGCGCCATCACAATTTCTGGAACCTCAGGCCCGGCCCGGGAACGGCGACGATGTCCGGCGTGGTGAGCGGGGCGCCGCAGGCGTCGCAGGTCAGCGTGATGTGCGCCTGGCCGGTGCAGTGGCGATGGTTGAAGTACATGGGAAGGCCGTCCGGCGCCATGTAGCGGTCGCCCCATTCCCGGAAAGCCATGAGTATAGGCAGGATTTCGTGACCCTTCTGGGTCAGGCGGTATTCCTCGTAGGCGCTGTTCGGTTGCTTCTGTTTGGTGAGGATGCCGTGCTCGATGAGCCGGTCGAGCCGATCCTGCAGGCGACTGCGCGAGATTTCGAGCGCTGCCTGGAAGGCGTTGAAGCGGCTGACCCCATTGAGGGCGGCCTTGAGTATCAGCAGCGTCCAGCGGTCGCCGAGTACCACCAGCGGCCGGGTGATGGAGCAGGGGACATTCTCGAGCTCTTCGTATCGCATGGGGGACATCGTATCGATCGATCGGTTTCAAATTGAGATCAGAGCTGCTACTATCTGGTCTTGATTCGAGACCAGATAGTGGGGGCACTGCGGCTTCGAATGCTGATCGGTTCGACATACCTATGTCTTCAAGGGGGTATCAGAAATGCTCGGGCAAGCGAACTTTGGACTCAGCTGTGGGCCTAGAACCTTTTTCCGGTTGCCGCACAGGGAGATTCAGCAGGTGGAATTCGGGGACGGCGCCGATGTGATGATCCTGGGTGTCCCGGTCGACGGGATGGCGGGCTATCGCGGCGGGGCACGCTTCGGACCGGATGCGGTGCGTTCGGCCAGCGCCTATGTCGATTACGAAGGTCGGGTGCGGAATCTGGTGGTGGGCGATACCGTCACCGTCGTCGACGGCGGCGATGTCGACATCACCCCGGGAAACCACGCGCAGACCCTGGAACTCATCGAGAAGCATATCGATCAGCTGCATCGGGCCGGGATACTGCCGGTCCTCATCGGTGGCGATCACAGTCTCGCGGTGGCCGAATTACGTTCCGCCGTCAAGCAATACGGCCCGATGTCGCTGGTCCAGTTCGCCGCGCACGGCCGCGCGGAGTCGCCCGCCACGGTGCGTGCGCTGGGTGAGGGATTGATCGATCTGCGCACCAGTGTGCAGATCGGCGTCCGGGGCACCGGCGCGATGAACGATGAGGGCGGAAGCGACTTCGGGATGCGGACCGTCACCACGGACGAGGCGCTGGCGCTCGGCCCGGCCGGCGTGGCGCGCGTGATCGCCTCCGTGGTCGGCGACCGGCCGGCGGCGCTGTCGTTCGGAATCGACTTCGTCGACCCCGCCTTCGCCCCGGGCACCTCGGCGCCGGAGGTGGGTGGGCCCTCGTCGGCCTTTGCCCTGGCCACCCTGCGCAGAATGCGGCCACCGAATCTGAAGACGGTATCGCTGGTGGAGATGTCACCGCCCTACGATCATGCCGATATCACCGCGCACCTGTGCGCCGCGGTACTGCTCGAAATGCTGGGGCTGACCGCGGATGGCAAGCGGTGTCGCATCGGTGAGCCGGTGGAGGCGGGCTGACCCCGTCGGCCGGGCGCGAATTCGCAGCCGGTGCCGGCGCCCACCCGATCGGGGGGATGTCGATCGCCCGCAGTGTGTTTAGGATTTCTTTTCAAGCGGGTCGTGACCTTCGATGCACGGTGACGTGATTCTCCCCGATGGTGTGGACATCGGTTCCGGCTGGCGGACCAGAGGTCGATTTTCGAACTGGGAGCCTGGCATGCAGATTTCACGCGGAACCGGACTGGAACGCCAACTGCTGAATCGCCACCGATCCATCAGCGAGATGCCGTATCCGGCGCGGCCGACCCGGCACACCCTGGTGGTCGCCTCCGATTCCCCGTATCTCCATGACGATTTCGAGCAAGCGATGGCCTCGATCCAGGGGCTGGTGCTGGCCGGGACGTCATCGTGTCGCGAGATCGTGAAGAAGGCGCTGCGCTGGCGCCCCGACATCGTTCTACTGGACGCATCGGTGGCGCCGCTGCCCGGGCTGCCCACCGTCGTGCGGCACCTGCGCTCGCTGGCGCATCCGCCGCTGGCCGGGTTGCTGGTGCAGAGCGGCGCCGCGCGCGCCGAGATGGAACACGTCGACCTCGTGCTGGCGGCCGATTTCGGCGTGCACGCGGTCCTGCGGGCGCTGCAACTGGTGGCCTCGGGTGTCATGGTGTCCGCGGCCCCGTCGACCCGCCGGCCGCTCGCCTCCTACTTCGCCGATCCCGAAGCGCAACAACGATTGTCGAGTCTGACCGAGCGAGAGCGTGAGATCCTGCTGCTCATCATCGATGGACTGTCCAATCGCGAAGTCGGTGCGCGGCTGTACATCAGCCCGGACACGGTGAAGGAACACGTGAGCCGGATCCTCACCAAGCTCGAGGTGGCCAGCCGCATCGAGGCGGCGGTCGCCGCCGTGCGCGCGGAACTCCGGCAGTCCGCGAGTCCGGTGGTCGATCGACGAGAGTGTCAGGGGCCAGCCAACTTTCACCGAATCGGGGGGATGTCCACCCGATTTCGACCCGCTTAGAATTCGTTCGGTTGTGCCTGCGGATGAGGTGGATACGATGACCTTGCAATATTGGCTACGTTGGTTGTCGCTGCAAGGAGTGCCACGGCTGGTGTTGCGCGTTCAGTCCCGGCGCGGTGACACCTTCGCCCGGATGATGGGCCCGGAGGGAATCAGGGATCCACACCCGTACATCGAACAGATTCGCGCGCAAGGCAAGTTGGTGAAGACGCCGCTACCCTGGGTGACCTGCGACCACTCGCTGGTTCGAACAATCCTGCGGGATAATCGATTCGGTGTGCGCAGCTCTGCCAGGATCGAGATCCCCAAGGTGCTGGCGAAGTTCGCCAATCGCATGCCGCCGCCCGCCAATCCGGCCGATCCGCCCGCGATGCTGCGGATGAATCCACCCGAACACACCACGATGCGCAGGCCGGTCGTCTCGGCGTTCACTCCGCGTGCGGTCGAGAAGCTGCGCGAGCGGGTCGAGACCGTCACCGAGGAGTTGCTCGACGCCATGCCCTCGGACGGCTCGGTCGATATGGTCGAGGCGTTCGCCTCGCGGGTACCGATCGCGATCATCTTCGAAATGCTCGGCCTGCCGCGGGCGGATATGGGGCAGTTCCTTTTCTGGGGCGAAGAGATGACACCGATGCTCGACGTCGGCATTTCCTGGAGCAAATACCACCGTGCCATGCGATCGGCTCGGCAGCTGAACGACTACCTCGACCGGCACATCGAGCGATTGCGCCGTGAACCGGGCGAGGACGTGCTGAGCAATATGATCACGGGCAGCCAACTGGACCACTATGCGCTCAAGGCGAATACCAGCATCATCATCGGCGCCGGTTTCGAGACCACCGCCAATTTGATCGGTCACGCCATCACCCTGCTGCTGAATCATCCCGAGCAGCTGGACCGGCTGCGCGCGGAACCGGAGTTGTGGCCCAATGCCGTCGAAGAGGTGCTGCGCTATGAACCGCCGGTGTTCATTACGGCCCGGTCCGCGCTGACCGAGCTCGAATTGGAGGGCGTACAGCTGCCGCAGGGCGCCATGATCATGCTGTCGCTGGCGGGCGCCAACCGTGATCCGGCGGTATTCGATGATCCGCACCGATTCGATGTCACGCGTCCGAACGCCAACGAGCACTTGGCGTTCAGCAGTGGCGTGCACGCCTGCTTCGGCGCCAACCTGGCCCGGATGGAGGCCGGTTACGCGCTGCGTGCGATGTTCGAGCGGTTCCCCGATATGCGGCCTGCCGGCCCGCCCCGGCTCAGGCAGCAGTTGACGTTCCGTGGCTACGCGCAGGTGCCGGTCCGGCTCGGACCCGCGGTGCATGCCACTTCCAGCCATTAAATTGTAGTTAATTATTTTCGGTGAATAATGTTCCCACCCGATCGGGGGGATGTACCGCCGAAATTATCCACATATGATTTCCATGGAAGCGAGTCGTGAATTCGAAACGACTTGTGGGGCGGAAAGCTGCTCTATGGGAATCATCTCCCCGGGTGCGTGTTCTGGAGACGAATCGTCGTCGATGACGAGTGCAATGAACAACGTTGTGCGTGCAGTCGATCGATTTCTTGTTACAAACGAGGTTATGTGATGAATGCTGTCCACAGCTCCCCGATTGATTCCGTGCCGACCGGGCCAGAGGGCAAGCCGACCGGGCCAGAGGGCAAGCCGACCGGGCACGAAGGCATAGCGGTCGTGGGGATCGGATGCCGATTCCCGGGGCAGGTTCGCAATGTGGATGACTTCTGGCGACTGCTGATCGAGGAACGGGACGCGGTGCGCGAGGTCCCGGCGGATCGTTGGAACGCCACCGCCTTCTACGACCACGATGCCGGGCGGCCCGGACATATGCGCACGCGCACGGGCGGGTATCTCGACGATGTGTCGTCGTTCGACGCGCAGTTCTTCGGCATCACACCGACCGAGGCCGCGCGGATCGATCCGCAGCAGCGACTGTTCCTGGAGACCAGCTGGGAGGCCCTGCAGGACGCGGGCATAGTCCCCGAGGCCATCGCAGGCGAGAAGGTGGCGGTGTACGCCGGCGTCTCCGGCCACGACTACGGCATCATCCAGCTCAATCCCGAGAACCGGTATCAGATCGGCGGTCACACCATGACCGGCGTGACGAACTGCATTGTGGCCAACCGTGTTTCGTACCTGCTGGATCTGCGTGGTCCGAGTATGACGGTGGACACCGCGTGCTCGTCCTCGCTGGTCGCGATTCACCTGGCGATCCGCAGCATCCGATCGGGCGAGGCAACGATGGCGATCGTCGGCGGCGTCAGCACCCTGCTGCTGCCCGAGGCCACCATCGGATTCAGCCAGGGGACATTCCTGTCGCCCGAGGGGCGCTGCCAGTCGTTCAGCCGTACCGGTGACGGCTACATCCGCAGTGAGGGCTCGGGCACGATCGTGCTCAAGCCGCTGTCGGCGGCCGTCGCCGACGGCGACCGCATCTACGCGGTGCTGCGCGGCAGCGCGACCAATCAGGACGGCCGCACCAATGGCATCTCGGTGCCGAGCGAGGACGCGCAGGCGCAAATGATCATGGACGCCTGCCGTGACGCGGGCGTCGCACCGACCGACATCGGATATATCGAAGCCCACGGGACGGGAACCGCCGTCGGCGATCCGATCGAGGCGCGCGCGTTGGGCAAGGTGCTGGGCGCGGGCCGCAACGGGCAGGGGCCCTGCATTGTCGGCGCGGTGAAGTCGAATGTCGGCCACCTCGAGTCGGCCGCCGGCATGGTCGGTATCGTCAAGGCCTGCCTGGTCGTCAAGAATGGTGAGATCCCCGCGAATCTGTATGCGGCCGAGCCGAATCCGAAGATTCCGTTCGATGAGCTGGGGCTGCGGCTCGCCCAGACCCGCGAGTCGTGGCCGACGGCCGCGCCGCGCTTCGCGGGTGTGAATTCGTTCGGCTTCGGCGGATCCAACGCACACGTGGTCCTGGAGGGTCCGCCGGTCGTCGCATCGAAGACGGATTCTGTTGCGCCGCAGAGTAATTCGATCGAGAGCGCGGTCGATGAGCCGGTGCTGTTCACCCTCAGCGCCAAAACCAAGGACGCGTTGCACGCCTACGCCGATACCTACGCCGATTTCCTGGCCGATCCCGAGACCGCGGCCGCGCTCCCGGCGGTCGCCGCCGCGCAGGCCCGCACCCGTTCACACTACGACCAGCGGCTGGCCATGGTGTGCTCGTCCGCGAATGAACTGCGAGATACCCTGCGGGCCTGGGCCAGAGGGACCGAGCCCGACGAGTTGCATACCGGTGTGCGGACCTCCGGCACGGCGAATGTGGCCTTCGTGTTCTCCGGCCAGGGTCCGCAGTGGTGGGGCATGGCGCGCGAACTGCTCGCCCAGAGCCCGGTCTTCCGCGAGGTGATCGAGCGCGTCGACGCCGAACTGCGCAAGCATGCCGACTGGAGCGTGCTCGAGGAACTCGACCGGGACGAAGCCGACAGCCGGATCGGGGAGACCTTCATCGCGCAGCCGGCGGTGTTCGCGGTACAGCTCGGCCTGGCCACGCTCTGGCAGAGTTGGGGCATCACCCCCGCGGCCGTGGTCGGTCACAGCATCGGCGAGGTCGCCGCCGCGTGCGTCTCGGGCGCGCTCTCGTTCGAGGACGCGGTCCGAGTCATCTTCCACCGCAGCCGGGTTCAGCAGCGGGCGTCGGGCAAGGGCAAGATGCTGGCGGTCGGCCTGCCGTATCACGCCGCGGAGCAGCGCATCACCGCCTATCGCGGGCGGGTCGAGGTCGCGGCGCTCAACGGCCCCGAATCGACAGCGCTGGCAGGCGATCCCGACGCGCTCGAGGAGATTCGGCACGAGCTGGAGCAGGACCGAATCTTCTGCCGCATGCTCCAGGTGGCGGTGGCGTTCCACAGCCACCACATGGATCCGCTGCACGACGAGCTGCTGGCCTCCCTGTCCGGCATCACGTCGGGTGCGGCGACGGTTCCGATGTATTCGACGGTCACCGCCGACATCGTGCCGACCGGTGGACTCGATGCCCAGTACTGGTGGCGCAATATCCGCGAACCCGTCCGGTTCGCGCCCACCGTCGATCACCTCATCGAGGATCAGCACCTGACCTTCGTCGAGCTCGGTCCGCACCCCATCCACTCGACCGCCATCGGCGAGCTGCTGGCCAAGCGGCAGGTGCAGGGTGTCGCGGTGCCGTCGCTGCATCGCAAGCAGAGCGACCGCGCGACCCTGCTGGGCTCGCTGGCCACCCTGTATGTCGCCGGTTTCGACCCGGCGTGGGAGACGGTCTTCGCGTCCGGCGGCGAGCGCGCGCCGGTGCCGTTCTACCCCTGGCAGCGCGAAACCTATTGGCTGGAAACGCCGTTGTCGCGCGGTAAGCGCTTCCCGTCGGTGGGGCATCCGCTCGTCGGGACCCGCACTCCCGCCGCGGACGAGCCGGACAAGCATGTCTGGGAACTGGTCATGGACACGGCGGTGTTTCCGTGGCTCGATGACCATCGTGTCCAGGGGCCCATCGTGTTCCCCGGCGCGGGCCACCTCGACCTCATCGTCGGCTGCCTGACCGATGTGTTCGGTCCGGACCGCTATTCGATCGAGAACGTCGAATTCCGCCGCCCGCTCTTCATTTTCGACGATCGCCCGGCCCCGCTGGTCCAGGTGGTGCTGAATCCGTCGCTGCACTTCGGGGTGTACAGCCTGCAGGACGGCGACAAGGACTGGGTGCTGCACTCGTCGGGCACGGTGCGCCGCGGCGCCCCCGACACCGAATTGCCCGTGCCCTTCGCCGAACTCGACGCGCACTGCCCGCTCGAGTTCGATCCCGCGAAGGTCTTCGCGAAGTTCCGCAACAACGGCCTGATGCTGGGCCCGACCTTCCGTGCGATCACCGAGCTGAAGTACGGCGAGCTCCGCTCGCTCGGGCGGATCGACACTCCGGAAGCCATCGCCGATGAGGCATCGCGGCACATGATCCATCCGGCGTTGCTCGATGCCTGCTTCCAATCGCTGTCCATCGCGATGGGCAACGATCCCAACACCGATGACAAGACGCTCTATATTCCGTTCGACGTCAAGCGATTCAGCTTCCACGCCAAGGCCGGGAAGCGCGTGTACTGCTACGGGCAGGCCGATATCCTCGACGACCCCCTCTACTGCGAGGGCAATCTGTGGCTGCTCAACGAGGACGGCTCGCTGGTGGCCCACTTCGAAGGGTTCAAGGGCAAATCCATCACCCAGCCCGCCGGGGAGCGCGAGTCCCTGCTGCAATGGCTCTACGAGTACCGGTGGCGTCCGGCCGCGGTGCGCGTGAAGACGCTGCTGTCGGCCGATTTCGTGCCGGGGGAAGCCGAACTGACGGCGGCCGTCGACCCGATCCTCGACGAGGTGCGCGACTGGCCGCTCAACCGCGAGTACTACGCCACGACCGAAGCGGAGATGGACCGGCTCTGCATCGCGTACGTGACCGAGGCCTTCCATCGGCTGGGCTTCGACTTCACTCCGGGGCGGGCCGTCACCCTCGACGCGATCGCCGGTGAGCTGGGAGTGCACGAGAAGCACCGGAACTACCTCGCCCGCCTGCTGGAACTGCTGACCCGGCACGGGATTACGAGCCGGGACGGCGACGACTGGCGACCGGAGATCGTCCCCGACCGAGTCGACACCGTAGCGGTGCTGGCCCTGCTGCGTGAGCGGCATCCCGAATGCGAGTCCGAGTACGCGGTACTGGAACGCTGCGGTAGCGAAGTGGCCGCCGTCCTGCGCGACGAGATCAATCCGATCGAACTCATCTTCCCCGAGAGCGAGTACCAATCGGTCGTCGATCTCTACGAGACCTCGTTCTCGTTCGAGCGCTGCAATCGCACGGTCGCCGAGGTGGTCGCGCGGGCGGTGCGGGCGCTGCCGGGCGATCGGCCCATCCGGGTGCTGGAGATCGGCGCGGGCACGGCCGGTACCACCGGCTGGATCCTGAAGGAGCTTCCGGCCGACCGCGCGGAATACGTCTTCACCGATATCGGACAGCTGTTCCTGAACAAGGCGCGACAGCGGTTCACCGAGTTCGACTTCGTCGACTATCGCATCCTCGATATCGAACACGACATCGCGGAGCAGGGTTTCGACTCGCACTACTACGACATCGTCGTGGCGGCGAATGTCCTGCACGCCACCGAGAATCTGCGCGCCACCCTCGGCAATGTCGAGCAGCTGCTCACCTCGGGCGGGCTCATGCTGGTCGTCGAGGAGACCAATCCGCCGCACTGGGTCGATCTCACCTTCGGTATGACCGACGGCTGGTGGCGTTTCGCCGACCGCGACCTGCGGCCGAGCTATCCGCTGCTCTCCGAGGCGAACTGGCGGGAGTTCCTGCCCACCGCGGGCTTCGTATGCGTCCAGATCTTCTCCGATATGACGAGCCCGGAGCAGACCGGCTGTTCGGTGATCGCCGCGCGGGCGCCGCGGGTCGATCTCGAACCCCATCAGCCGCGCATCGAACCCGGCCCCTGGGTCGTGCTCGCCGATGCCGACGGCGTCGGCGAAGAGTATCTCGCGGTGCTCGGTGAGGCGGCCGAAGGCAGCGTGATCGTTACTCGCGCAGCGGCTTTCGAACGGATCGGCGACCACGCCTACGGGGTGGAACCGACCAGCAATGCCGATCTGCGGCGGGTGCTCGAGCAGGTCCGCGCGGACCACGGCACCGTGGTCGGTGTACTGCACCTGTGGAATCTGGACTTCGCGGGGACCGAGCTCACGACCGAGCTGCTGCCGCGGGTGGAGTCCGAGGGCGCCTACAGTGTGATCGCCCTGGCGCAGGCGGTCGAACAGCTGGATTGGGCTGTGCCGCCGCGGTTCTGGGTGGCGACGGCCGGCGGCCCGGTCGTCGATCCGGCCGATCGCACCGCGCCGTCGCAGCTGCCCAGCTGGGGCATTCTGCGGGTGCTGCTCAGCGAGCACAGCAGCCTGCGGGCCAAGATCATCGACTTCGATCCGGCCGCCCCGGCCCGCACCCGCGCGGCCGAGCTGTTCGACGAGCTGCTGCACGTGCGCACGGCGGAGGAAGAGATCGCCTATCGCGGCGGCGTCCGCTTCGCCGACCGCTTCGAGCACCTCTCGCTCGCCGAGTTCGAAGCCTCGGTCGCGACCCCGGTGCGGGGGTCGGACGAAACCCCGTTCGCGCTGACCGTTCCCCTCGAGCCCGGAATCGATGAACTGCGCTACGAGCGACGGACCCTGCCGGCCCTGGGACCGAACGATGTCGCCATCCGGCCCACCGCTACCGGTCTGAACTTCCGCGACATCATGTTGACCCTCGGGGTGCTCTCGGAGGGCGCGACGTCCGGCGGGTTCTACGAGAAGAACCTCGGTGTGGAATGCGCCGGTGTCATCACCGACATCGGGTCCGAGGTGACCGGGCTCGCCGTCGGCGACCGCGTGATCGCCTTCGCCCGTGGCTGTTTCGGCTCTCGGGTCGTCACCGACGCACAACAGGTCTACCCGGCGCCGGGCAATCTGTCGGACACCGATGCCGCGACGCTGCCGATGGCCTACCTGACCGCGTGGTACGCGCTGGTGGACGTGGGCCGGTTGCGGCGGGGCGAGCGGGTGCTGGTGCACGCGGCCGCCGGTGGCGTCGGCCTGGCCGCCGTCCACATCGCGCAACGGCTCGGCGCAACGGTTCTCGCCACCGCGGGCAGCCCGGAGAAGCGGTCCTACCTGAGCTCCCTGGGCGTGGAGGAGGTCTTCGACTCCCGTTCGCTGGCCTTCGCGGACGAGATCCGGGCGCGCTACGACGGGGTCGATATCGTGCTGAATTCCCTGCAGGGCGAAACGATTCCGAAGAGTCTCGAGCTGCTGCGCCCGCACGGCCGGTTCGTCGAGATCGGTAAGAAGGACATCTACGACAACTACAAGCTCGGTCTGAAGCCGTTCGGCAACAACCTGAGCTACTCGGCCGTCGATATCGACCGCATGCTGCTCGAGGTCCCGGCCCGGTGCCGCGAGGCCATGACCGAGGTCCTCGAGCACGTTATCGCGGGCACACTGCCCCCGCTGCCGCACACCGATTTCGGGGCCGCGGAGGTGGATTCGGCGTTCCGGTTCATGGCGGGCGCCAAGCAGATCGGCAAGGTGGTCGTCGAATTCGATTCCGACGCAGAGGTTCTGGTCTATCCGACCGCGACCGGTGAGGAAGGCGTCGATCCCCGGGGCGCCTACCTGATCACCGGCGGCTACACCGGTTTCGGCCTGCGCACCGCGCAGTGGCTGGCGGACAAGGGCGCTCGCACCATCGTGCTGGTCGGACGCCGGGCGCAGATCGACGACGAGAACGAGCGGCCGATCGCGGCGCTGCGCGAAGCGGGTGTCGAGGTGGTACTCGAACGCGCCGACGTCTCGGTCGAGGCCGAGGTCAAAGATCTGCTCGAGCGGATCTCGTCGCTGCCGCCGCTGCGCGGGGTCTACCACGCCGCCATGGTCATCGCGGACGGCCCGCTGGCCACCATGTCCGAGGAACAGTTTCTGCGGGCGGTGCGGCCGAAGGTCGACGGCGCCTGGCATCTGCACAACCTCACCCGCGACCTGGCCCTGGACGCGTTCGTGATGTTCTCCTCGATGAGCTGGAACGTCGGCACGCCCGGACAGTCGAATTACGCTGCGGCGAACGGGTTCCTGGACGCGCTGGCCGTACATCGCCGCCAGCTCGGCCTGCCCGCCCTGACGGTCAACTGGGGCGCCATCGGCGAGGTCGGGTTCGTCGCGCGCACCAAGCTCGACACGCTGTCCTGGTTGGGGTGGACGCCGATCTCACCCGACCTGGCCCTCGATTTCATCGGACGCTGCCTGGTGCAGGGCGTCGGCCGCGCCAGCGTGTTCGGCGTGAACTGGGCGAAGATGAATCAGGTCATGCCGATCGTGCGGAGCTCGCCGCGGCTCGCCCACCTCGCGACGCAGGAAACGGCCGGCGTCATGGCCGGGTTCGGCACCGAGGGTCTGCGTGCCGAACTGTTCGAACTGCCCGAAGACGAGCGGCTGCCGCGGCTGATAACTGCACTCTCGCAACAGATTTCGCGGATCTTCGACATGCCGGTCGATCGCCTCGCCCAGGACGTCGGCCTGACCGATCTGGGCATGGATTCGCTGATGGCGGGCCAGATCCGCAATATGCTGGCCAAGCACCTGGAGATCGACTTCCCGACCATGGGTCTGATGCGCGGCCCGACGATCACCGAACTCTCCGGCGAGGTGCTCGCGCTGGTCTCCGGCGAAACCACCGGTGTCGCACCGGCATCGGCGGCGCAGGCCACCGGTCCGGAACGGTGGATCCGCACCGTCATCGGCCGCTCCAACACCGCCTCGACGCGATTGTTCGCGCTGCCGTTCGTCGGTGGTGGCGCCTCGGTCTTCAACCCGTGGCCCGGTGACCTGCCGGACTCGGTCGAGGTGGTGGGAATTCAGTTCCCGGGCCGCGAGGACCGACTCGACGATGTGCCGATCGATTCGATGCCGGAGTTCATCGCGGAGCTGGCCGAGGCCATGCTGCCGCACCTGGACCGGACCTTCGTGGTCTACGGGCACAGCATGGGCGGGCTGCTCGCCTACGAGCTCACCCGATACCTCGAACAGCACTACAACGAGGTGCCGATGAAGCTGATCATCGGTGGCTGGCCGGCCCCGGCACTGGTCGAGAACTATGTGCGCAACCTGAATCACATTCGCGACGGCTTCGAGTTGGAGACCGAATCCGACAGCCGCGTGCTCGGGGTGCTGCGGGACAACCAGTTGCTGGACATCCCCGTCGAGGACGAAGCCTCGATCCTGCACTGGATGCCGTCGATCCGGGCGGACTTGAAGATGCTGGGCGACTACCGCTTCAGCAACGGTTACACACTGCGCGCCCCGATCTCGGTGCTGCGCGGCGCCGATGATCCGGTCTTCGAACTGGACCAGCTACAGGGCTGGGGCAAGTTGACGAGCGGCAAGTTCTCCCTCACCACCGTCCCCGGCGGCCACCTGTTCATCCAGAACCCGGACCCACAGGTCATGCGCACGATCGCGCAGGAGCTGTCGGCCGAGGACGCCTTCCCGAGTTTCACGAGTCTGGTCGACGGGCACTGAGCCGGTCCGCGGCCCAACAGCTTTGAACGGAGAGGAAATCATGAATCCGGCGAAACGCTACGACGTCGTGATCTGCGGTGGCGGCCTGGCAGGGCTGACGCTGTCCAGACAGCTGCTGCGCGCCATGCCCGATCTCAGCGTGCTGGTGCTGGAACGCAGCGGCGGCGAAATCCCCGACGGGGCCTACAAGGTGGGTGAGGCGACGGTCGAGGGAGGTGCGCACTATTTCAGCGAACAGCTCGGCCTGACCGGGTATCTCAACCGGCGGCATCTGCACAAGCTCGGACTGCGGATGTTCTTCGGCGATGCCTTCGGGCCGCTCGAGGCGCGACCCGAACTGGGGGCGCGGCGGTTCCCGCGCGTGACGTCGTATCAGATCGACCGCGGCAGATTCGAACGCGATCTGCGCGAGGGCGCGGGCGAACTCGGGATCGATCTGGTCGAGCAGGCGAAGGTGCTCGACGTCGACGTGTCGACCGCCGACGACGACCACCTCGTGCACTTCGCGGTGGCCGACGGGAGCGAGCAGACCGTGCGGGCGCGATTCGTCGTCGACGCGTCCGGTCGCCAGCGACTGCTGCAGCGCAAGCTCGGCCTGAGCGCCCCGAGCCCGCACAAGATCAATGCGGCCTGGTGGCGTTTCCGTGGCGAATATGATGTCGAACGGATGACCGGCACCACGGACCCGACGTGGCGACCGCCCACCCAGGAGCGCCGGTGGTTCTCGACCAATCACCTGATGGGCACCGGGTATTGGGTTTGGATGATCCCGCTGTCCTCGGGGAACACCAGCATCGGGATCGTCACCGACGAGAACATCCATCCCTTCCGCGGCTATGGGACGGAAAAGAAGGCGCGGCAATGGATTTCCGAGCACGAGCCGACACTGGCATCGTTCATCGAAGGGGCCGAGCCGATCGACTTCCTGCAGGTGCGCAATGCGAGCTATGCCTCCGAGCAGATCTTCTCGCACCATCGGTGGGCCTGCGTCGGTGAGGCGGGTGTCTTCCTGGACGCCTTCTACAGCCCGGGCTCGGACTACATCGCCTACACCAACACCATCACCACGCGCCTGATCGAACTCGATCGCAAGGACCGGTTGACCCCCGAGGCCGCCCAGACCTTCAACCAGTTGATGCTCGACGACATGTGGCCGAACTACCTGGGGATGTACCACCAGAACTACTCCATCTTCGGCAGTGCGCCCGCCATGTTCACCAAGGTGATGTGGGATACCTCGTTCTACTGGGCGCTGCCCTCGCAGTTGCTGTTCCGGGAATTGCTCGGCAACGAGGAGGCGGCGGCCGAATTCCATCCCATAGCAACCCGATTCAAGGGCATCCAGGCCCGCATGCAGGCGAATCTGCGCGCCTTCGGGGCGCAGGCCGCGCAGCCTGACAAGTACCTGTTCGTGGAATACAGCAAGGTGCCGATCTGCGCGCAATTGCACCTGGACCTGCTCACCGAGAAGACCGCCGACCAGACATTCCGGGATATGCGGCGCAATGTCGACCGGCTGGAGGCCTGGGCGGAGTCGTTCGAGCAGGAGGTCGCCAAGCGGTTCGACCTGCCCGAGCCCGTCGCGGCCGTCGCCGAGTGACCGCGGTCGGAACGAACACGGTCGAAATGAAGGAAAGGAGCCGAAGGTGAAGCAGTTCGAGGACCGGGTGGCGATCATCACCGGTGGCAGTCGCGGTATCGGAAAGGCCCTGGCCCTGGCCCTGGCCGAGCAGGGCGCGTCGATTGTCATCGGCGCGAAGACGATGGAGGCCGGCGGGCGGTTGGCGGGCAGCGTGCCGGACACGGTCCGGGAGGTCGAAGCGCGCGGCGCGCAGGCCTTGGGACTGCGGTGCGATGTGCGCAACGAGGCGGATCTGAAGAATCTGGTCGATCGGACGGTGGAGCGTTTCGGCCGGGTGGACATCCTGGTCAACAATGCCGGCGCGATGTGGCTGCAATCGGTCGAGGGCACCCCGCACAAGCGATACGACCTGGTAATGGCCATCAATGCCCGGGCGCCGTTTCTCCTTGCGCACCACTGCCTTCCGCACATGCGGCAGGGCGGTTGGGGTCACATCGTCAACCTGAGCCCGCCGCTGGATCCCGAAGGGATACAGCACATGGGCGGCAAGGTGGCGTACATGTCGTCGAAACTCAATGCCACCCTGCTGACCCTGGGTCTGGGGAAGGAGGTTGCGGCGGAGGGGATCGCCTGCAACACGATCTGGACGCGCACGCTGATCGGGACGCTGGCGACTCAGAATCTCGGCATCGGCAGCCCGGCGGACTGGCGTACCGAGGACATCGTCGTCGACGCCATTATGGCTGTGCTGGAACAGGATCCGGCGAAGTTCACCGGCAATGCGCTGATCGACGACGAGATCCTGGCCCGGTTCAGGGGCATCGAGGATCTGTCGCGCTACCAGTTCGTGCCCGGTACCGAGCCGACGCCGATGACCTGGGAGCGCTGGGATCTCGTCGCCGAGGTGGCCCAGCAGATGTATTTCGCCGCCATGGCTTCGGCCGACCGGGCGAAGGCAGTGCCGCAGCCCGAGGGCGTCTAGCGTGCCGTCCCACCGACTCGGGTCGTACGCGATTCTCGCCCGGGGGCTGCTCGAGGGCGCCGGGTCCCACCGGACCCTGGCGCTCGAGCTCGAGCGGCGCGCCCGCACGCAGCCGACGCAGGCTTTCCTGCTGTACGAGGACCAGCGCTTCGACTACGCGCGGGCCAATCGCATCGTCAACAGCATTGCGCACGCGTATCGGGTCGCGGGCCTGGCGCAGGGCGATGTCCTCGCCCTGGTCATGGAGAACCGGCCGGAATTCCTCTGGCATTACCTGGCGGCCGGCAAGCTCGGAATCGTTGTGGCGCTTGTCAATACGCAGACCAGAGGCGACGGGCTCGCGCATGCGCTGGCGGTGTGCGGGGCCGCCCGGGTGATCGTCGGTTCGGAATGCCTGCCCGCGTTCCTGGCGATGGGGGACCGGCTGTCGCACGAGTTGGCCGAGCGATGCGTGATCGACTGTGAGCCCGGTGTAACAGACAGTGGCACATCGGGTTTCGCTGAATTCATGCCGAGCGAGATGGTTACCGATCCGGTCGAAACCGCCCAGCGCGCGCTCGGGGACACGGGCGCTTACGTTTTCACCAGCGGAACGACCGGGCTCCCCAAAGCCGCCGTCATGAGCTACCAGCGGCTGACCACCGTCGGCCGGGTGCTCGGCGCTCTGGCATGGCGTTTCGAACCCGGGGACGTGGTGTACAACTGCCTTCCCCTGTTCCACACCCACGCCCTGGTGATCTCGCTGGCCAGCGTCCTCACGCACGGATCCACCCTGGCGCTCGGCCGCCGATTCTCCGCGGGCGGGTTCTGGCGAGACATTCGGCGTTACGAGGCAACAGGTTTCAACTACATCGGTGAAATGTGCCGGTATCTGGTCAATACCCCGGCGGGTGCGGATGACCATCGGCACCGGGTGCGGGTGATCGTCGGTCAAGGGCTGCAGTCCGACGTCTGGGGGAGACTCCAGGACCGGTTCGCGATACCGCGGATAGTCGAAATGTACGCCTCCACCGAGGGCAATATCGCCACGCTCAATCTGTCGGGGACGGTCGGGTCGGTTGGTAAGTTGCGGCTCGGCGGCAAACTCGCCAAATGGGACTTCGAGCTGGACGATTTCGTGCGGGACAGGGGACGCCTGGTGCCGTGCGGGCCGGGGGACGTCGGTGTACTGCTCGGCCCGATCCGTGCGCGCACCCCGTTCTCGGGCTATCGGGATACCGAGGCCACCCGCGCGAAAGTGCTCACGAATGCCTTCCGCGACGGAGACGCGTTGTTCAACACCGGCGACGCGTTCCGCCTGGACGAGCGAAAGAACCTGTTCTTCGTGGATCGACTGGGTGACACCTTCCGCAACAAGGGCGAGAACGTCTCGACCACCGAGGTGGCCGAACAGCTCGCACGCTGGCCCGGGATCGCCGCCGCCAGTGTCTACGGCGTCACCGTCCCCGGTCGCGAGGGCCGGGCCGGCATGGCGGCCATCGTGCTCGGCGAGGGTGCCCGATTCGACGGTGGGGCCCTGGCCGCGCACCTCGACGCGGCCTTGCCGACCTACGCACAACCGGTCTTCATTCGGGTACGTTCGACACTGGAAACCACAGCGACACTGAAGCTTTCCAAGCTGACGCTCCAGCGCGAGGGGTTCGCGCCACGGAAGGGGGAACCCATCTATATCCGTGATGGCGCAGACCCTGCCTACACCGAACTCACGCGAGAGCGCTATCTGCACATCGTTCGAGGCGAGACAGGAGCCGTCCATGGCCAATGAAACCGTCATCAAGGGGCACGAGGAGATCGTGAAATACGCGATCGCGGCCTTCGACCAGCTCCCGGTCCCGCCCGGCATCGAGCTGAAGCTGCCGCCGCCCTCGACCACGACCCTGGGACTGAACTACGAGGAATTCGTTCCAGGCCAATCGATCTCGGCGACGGTCGAGATTCCCGCGAAGTACGGCAATGTCATGGGCATGCTCCAGGGCGGCTTCCTCGCCGCCATGTTCGACGACCTCATGGCGCCGCTCAGCTACCTGACCGCGAAGAACCCGACCACGAGTATGGACCTGACGACGCATTTCCTGCGCCCGGTCTTCGTCGGTGAACACCTGACGTTGACCGCTACCATCCGCAAGCCCGGGCAGACGGCGATCTACATCGCGGCGGAAGCCCACAACGGGAACGGCAAGCTGACGGCGACGGCGATCTCCACCATCCAGGTCATCCAGTTGCCGAAACCCTGACCTCCGATCTCCGGTGCGGCGCCGATTCATCGGTGCCGCACCGTCTTCCGGCGGTCATCGACCGCGGTGTTCCGCCGCCGTCAGGAAGGTCTCCAGCACCGCGTTGAATCCCGGTGCACGCTGGACCGCGTGCCCGGCACCGGGCAGGCGGACTCGCCGCCCGCCGATCCGGGTGGCGATGGCATCGCACAGCACCTCGATCGCCGGGTTGTGATCTCCGGAGACGACCAGCGCCGGTATGCGCGCCTCGACGATCCGATCGAACCGGGGGTTCGCCTCACTCGGGGAACGAAAGTCACGGGCCAGCCGGATGGCTTGCCGCAGGTCGTCGTCCGCCGCCTCGAGCAGCTTCCGATCGATGCCTGCCATGGCGAAGAATTCTCGGTCCGTCCGCGCATCGTGCGCGCCGGTGGCGAAGCGATCGGCGAGGGCCGCCAGTCCGCGGACCGATGCGTCCGCGCGGGCGGCCGTCCAGAGCGGTACCTCGATCAGGGTCAGGGACCGGACCTGCACCGGCCGACGCCCGGCCGCCACACACATGCCCAAGCCGCCGTAGGAGAATCCGACGAGATGCGCTCCGCCAGGGACGTTCTCGATGAGCCGCGCCAGGTCGTCGGCATCGACGAGGAAGTCCTGCCGGTGCGCGGCGGGACTCGGTGAGAAGCCCCGTCGGCTCGGGATCAGCAGCGACCAGGCCGCCGACAGTTCCCGCTGGCGGGCCCAGGACTGGCGTGCGGGCAGCCCGCCGTGAACGAGCACGACGGGCGGGCCGGTCCCGGACCTGTCGACGAACAGCGGCGCGGTGACCGGTTCGGCCGGTCGTCCCGGCGTCATGACAGCCCCACCTCGGAACCCACGGGCGCCGTGGCCTTCCAGGCCGACGGCTGTTCCCGGGGTGTGGCGCGGGGCAACCACAGCATTGCGATCACCGCCGCGATCGCCGAGACCACGGCGCTGATGACCATGGTCACCTGCATCGCGGTGAGGAACGAGCTGTGCGCGGCGGCGACCAATTCCGGTGCCCGGCGGGAGAATTCGGCCAGCTCGGCCGGCTGGTACCCGTGTGCTCCGGTCTGCGCCTGCCCCATGGCGAGCAAGGTCGATCCGAGCGAGTTACCGGCCTCGGCCCGCGCGGGCTGGGGCAGGATGTCGATCCGCGCGCCCAATCGGTCCCGGTACACCGTCCCGAGCGAGGACCCCAGCACGGCCACCCCCAGCGCGGTTCCCAACTGCCGGAAGGTGTTCGCCAGCGCCGAGCCGGCGCCGGACCGATCGCCCGGCACCACCGACAGCGCCGCCGCCATCGACGGCGCCAGCGTCGCGCCGAAACCGAGACCGGCGACGAACTGCAGCACCGCGAACACCCACATGCTGGTGTGCGCGCCGAGCAGCGTGAACCCGATGCATCCGGCGCACAGGGCGATCGCTCCCGCGGTGACCACGGCCGCCGAGCCGAACCGGGCCACCAGGACATCGCTCCGCTGGCCCGTGAGTGCCGCGCCCACCGCCACCGGCAACATCAGCAGCCCCGACGCCAACGGCGAGAAGCCGCGCAGGATCTGCACATAGAACACCAGGACGAAGCTGGCGCCGTTGACCGCGAAGAAGGTCGTCGACATGGTGGCGGCCCCGGCCGCGAACTTCTTGGTACGCAACAACATCAGATCCAGCGCCGGGTTCGCCGCCCGCCGCGAGTGCCACCCCAGTGCCGCCAGCAGCAGCACGCTGACCGCGATCGGGCCGAGCACCTGCGCGCGCAGCCAGCCCCCGGGCTCGCCGCCGCCGATGACGCCGTACACCAGCAGCCCGACTCCGGCGATCGACAGGCCCACGCCCACGATGTCCAAGCGCCCCGGCCGCGGATCCTTGGTATTGGGGACCAGCAGGAAGATCGCGATCACGGCCAGTACCGGCAGCGGCACATTGACCAGCATCGCCGATCCCCACCAGAACGTACCGACCAGGGCCCCGCCGATCACCGGGCCACAGGCGATGCCGATGCCGTTGGCCACCGACCACAGCCCGATTGCCTTGGCGCGCTCGGCCGGTGGGAACGCGGTGGTGATCACCGCCATGCTGCAGCCGGGCACCACGGCCGCACCGATACCCATCAGGGCCCGCCACAGCGTCAGCTGTGCGGTGTCGGCGGACCATGCGCCCGCGGTGGACACCACGGCGAAAAACACCATGCCGCAGATCAATACGGTGCGGCGGCCGAAGCGGTCGCCCAGGACGCCGGTGCTGAACATCAGCGCGGCGTAGGTCAGGGTGTACGCGTCCAGCGCCCACTGCAGCTGCGCATTGGTCGCCGAAAGCGACTGCTGAATCGATTTCAACGCGACGACGAGAATCGTGTTGTCCATGACGACGATGAACATGCAGAACGACATCACCGCCAGCACCGCCCAGCGGCGTGGATGCGCCCGAAGTGTCGTGTCGGTTTCGGTCATGGGTGACTCCTCGTCTCGGCCGAGGCCGTGCACGACACGGTTACCTTGGATATCCAAGGTAAGGAAGCTACCTTTTTCTGTCAAGGTAATATCGGGCGGTGGCCACGCGAATCCGGCGCAACCCCGACGATGCCAAGCGGATGATCCTCGAAGCGGCGAGCCGCCTGCTCGCCTCGGGCGGTCCGGCCGCCGTCCAGGTGCGCGCCGTCGCCACCGAGATCGGCGTCACCGATGCCGCGATCAACCACCACTTCGGCACCCGTGACCAGTTATTGGAAGCACTGCTGCGCTTCGGCGGAGCCACCCTGCGGGCCCAGCTGCACGCCGTGCTGGAGACCTGGAACGAAGGCCCGGTCGATCCCGCCGGTTTGGTGCAGGCGCTGCACCGGCTGTACGCCGGGGGTTATGCCGAATTGGCGCTCGCGCTGAACCGGTCCGGCTGGCGCGATTCCCGCAGCGGAATGCTCAACGAGGTCGTCGACCGGTTGTATGCCCGGGCGCGGCAGGAGTGCGCGGCGGCCGGTCGGAAGTCGCCGTCCCGCAAGGACATCCAGCTGACCGTGGCCGCCCTGCACCAGGCCATGGTGATGGAACCCCTGTTCGGGGACGAGTTCCGCCGCAGCGCCGGACTGGAAGCGACCGCATCCGATCCCATGATCGACTGGTGGATTCGGACCCTGAGCGCGACCGTCGCCGGATCTCGGTAGCCGACATCCGAAAACCCTGCGCCACCGTCGGCGTCATCAGGTGCACCTTCTCGACGATCAGGCCGACCGTATCGATCGCCGAAGGGGCCCGGTACCGGGTCGGCGGCTCGTGACGCTCGTAACGTGTGAGGCATGGGCGAATGCGTGGTGATCATCGGCGGGGATGCTGCGGGAATGGCGGCGGCGTCACAGGCGCGCAGGTTGAAGGGTGCGGGGGACCTCGAGATCGTCGTTTTCGAGCGAGGGCACTTCACCTCGTACTCGGCGTGCGGGATTCCGTACTGGGTGGGCGGAGACGTCGGTCACCTGGACGATCTCATCGCGCGGACGCCCGCCGAGCATCGGGCGCGGGATATCGATCTGCGGCTGCGGACCGAAGTGGTGGAGATCGATGTCACCGGGCGGCGGGTGAGGTCTCGCGAGCTCGACACCGGCCGGGAGAGCTGGACCGGCTACGACAAGCTCGTGATCGCCACCGGCGCGATGCCGATCCGGCCCGCGCTGCCGGGCATCGACGCGGCCGGGGTGCACGGGGTGCAGACACTCGATGACGGGCAAGCCCTCATCGGCACCCTCGAGTCGATCGCGGGACGGCGTGCGGTGGTCGTGGGCGCGGGGTATATCGGCGTGGAGATGGCGGAGGCGCTGATCCAGCGGGGATTCCAGGTCACCATGCTCAACCGCGGCGCCGAGCCCATGTCCACCCTCGATCCCGATATGAGTGTGCTGATCCGGAAGGCCATGCAGGGCATGGGGATTCAGGTCATCGGCAATGCGGAGCCGACGGCCGTCCACACCGATGCGCAGGGCAGGGTCACCGGCGTCGCGACGGCTGACGGCGAATACCCCGCCGATGTGGTGGTTCTCGGTATCGGCGTCCGCCCCGCCACCGACCTCGCCCGCGCGGCCGGTCTCCCGCTGGGGGAGTCAGGCGGTCTGCTCACCGATCTCGCCATGCGGGTGCGCGGGCACGAGAACATCTGGGCGGGAGGCGATTGCGTGGAGGTGCTCGACCTCGTCTCCGGCTCCGACCGTCACATTCCCCTCGGTACACACGCCAACAAGCACGGCCAGATCATCGGTTCGGGCGTCGGCGGCGACTACGCCATCTTCCCAGGCGTGGTGGGCACCGCGGTCAGCAAGGTGTGCGACCTGGAGGTCGCCCGCACCGGCCTGCGTGAGCGCGACGCCCGCGCGGTCGGACTGCAATTCGTCACCGTCACCATCGAATCCACCAGTCGCTCCGGCTATTTCCCCGGCACCGCACCCATGACGGTGAAAATGCTCGCCGAACGCCGCACCGGCCGCCTGCTCGGTGTCCAGATCGTCGGCCGTGAAGGGGCGGGCAAGCGTATCGACATCGCCGCCGTGGCTCTCACCGCCCGCCTCACCGTCGACCAGATCGTCGCACTTGACCTCGGCTACGCCCCGCCCTTCTCCCCGGTCTGGGACCCCATCCAGGTCGCCGCCCGCAAGGCCGTCACCGCGGTCCGCCGCGACGCCATGGACGGCAATCGAATGTAGTAACCCGAACTCTCGGGTCGTAACCGTGCCATTCTGCGCGGGGTCAGCCGTAGAGCTGGACGAAGCGGTCGAGGGAGCGTTCGACGTCGCCGCGGAGAGCGCGGGCCACGGCCGAGCCGATGGGGCCGAAGAGAGGTGCGCCACCGAGGTTGAAGTCGACGGTGACCTTGGAGCCCGTGGGGCTGGGGGAGACGCGGAGTTCGATGCCGAATTTGGTGCCGCCGATACCGGAACCGTTGAGGACCAAGCGGTTCGGGGGTTCCGCGGTTTCGACGATCCAGGTGACGCGGTTGCGGAAGCCTTTGACGGTGGCGACGCCGATGAGGCAGGTCCCGGGAGTGAGCGTGTCGGGGACAGGGCCGCGCCAGCCCTCGTGGAGGGTGAGCCATTTATCGAGTTCTGGCAGGTCGGAGGCGTGCGACCAGGCCTTCTCGGGCAGGATCGGGACGTCTACGGAGACCTTGAGCTTAGCCACGATCCAGATGGTATCTATTACATGATGTAGCTCTAACGGTGGCGCTCGTATGCAAGCGCAGGTGCAGCCCGACCGCGCGCGGAGGCGCAACCGGGTGGATAGACTGCGGTATGCCTCGGTTCCGTGCACCAATCCGCCTGTCCGGCAGTCGGAACGGGTGGGACGCGGTGGAAATCGATCGGCAACCCGTGCAAGGCCGGGCGCGATGACGACGGCACGTGAAGTTCCCGATCCGTGGTCTGGGTCGCGCAGCACTCCGCACTGGGTTCCCTCCCGCGGATTGGCCAACGGGCTGCACGCGCATTCCTGGGGAGTCCTCGCCGACTTGGCCGAGTCGCAGGTCTACAGAGTGCTCTTCGCGTTGATCGACGCAGGAATCGCAGCCTACGTCCTGCCTGTGCGCGCGACTGTGCTCGAGCCCGGCGATCCGCAGGTCGTGTTCCGGCTCTGGGTCGACCTCCCGCGGTATCGCGCGGCGGAGGATTTGTTGATGGAGTTGCTGCGCTACGGCCGCCCTCGACGCCCGCCGAAACCGGTGCCGGGCCGTCGTCGGCGCCGGCGAGTGCCCCTGGTTCGCAAAGCGCAGTGAGCCCCGGTGCGGCACGAACAGCATCCCAAACCGTCGCGTGCGCGCTGCGCCGATTCCGGCGGGCGTGTTCAGGCCGCGGTGTCGGTGTGCGGCACTGCGTCGAGTGACGGCAGTGGACGCCCGCAGATCTCGTGCGCGTCGTCTGCGGAGAGTCCGAACATGCGCAGCAGATCTTCGGTGACCTGATCCGTCGCCTCGGCGTCGTCGCGTTCGGGCTGCTCGTGCAGAAGCTGGCCCAGGCAGATGGCGGCGCCGGTGACGATGGTCATGATCAGCTCGATATCGCGGGCATCGAATCGTCCGGCACGGACACCGGCCTCGATATCGCGGCGGGCGCGGGGAGCGATGCCCTTCTCGGAGCGCGCGAGCTGCAGGCCGTTGTTGATCAGGACCTTGCTGAGCATCGGGTTGCGGCGGTGCAGGCGCCCGGTGAGCCGGAAGCTCTGGGCGAAGACCTGAGCCGGGTCGTCGAGGTTTTCGCAGAGGGTGTCGAGCACGACGCCGTACAGGTCGAGCGCTTCCTCGACGGCGGCCTCGAACAGTTCTTCGCGGGTTTGGAAGTGGTTGTAGAACGAGCCCATACCGACGTCGGCGGCCTGGGTGATCTCCAAGATCGGCACGCTGAGTTTGCCCGCCGCGAGGAACGATTGCGCCGCCCGCACGAGCGCCGCGCGGGTACGCGCCTTCCGGCGCTCCAGGCGATTGGGTTGCCCGGATTGCGTGACCATCGCTGTCCACCTCTTCCTTGACACCGTAGGTCGACCAGCATAGCTCCCGGGGTCAGTTCTGACGAAATTTTCAGAAGGTCTTGACTGACTATCAGTTCGTGAATGACGATATCGTCAGAACTTGAAGGGAGCGTCGATGAGTGGACATCACGACGTGCACAACGGCCTGCACAGTGAGCAGGGCGCAGCGCGGGGTGAACACCCCGGCCGCGCCCGCAATCCCGTGGTGAAGGTGCTCGATCTGGCCTGGCTGGAGTTCGAGAAGCCCGATCTGGAGCGCGCCGAGATCTTTTCTCGCGCTTTCGGTTTCACCACCGCCGCGCGGACATCCGAGGAATTGCACCTGCGCGGAACCGACGCCGGGTCGCCCTGTGTGCTGGTGCGGCGCGGTGATCGGTCCCGGTTCGTCGGCCCGGCTTTCCGGGCCGCCGAGACCGGCGATCTGCTGCGTCTGGGCGAGCAGACCGGTCTGCGGCCGCAGCCGCTGCCGGAGTCGCTCGGCGGGCTGGGTCTCGGGCTGATGGATCCGAGCGGGCTGCGGGTCCGAGTCGTCGCCGAAACCCACGAACTGCCCGGCCTGCCCGCCCAGCGGCCGCAGGTGTTCAACAGCGGGCACGAGGTACTGCGTGTCAATGCCGCCCAGCGGCCGCCCCGGGTTCCGGCGCAGGTGCAGCGCCTCGGCCACGTCGTGCTGCAGACCACGAAGTACCGGGAGACTCTCGACTGGTACCTGCACTATCTGGGCCTGATCGTCAGCGACTTCCTCTTCTACCCGGGACAGCGGGAACGCGGGCCGGTGATGAGCTTCATTCGCTGCGACCGCGGCGCGACTCCGGCCGACCATCACACACTGGCGCTCACCCTCGGGCCGTCCAACCGGTACGTGCACTCCGCCTACCAGGTCGCCGATCTGGACGCGCTCGCCGCCGGCGGCGAGTACCTCCTCGACCACGGTTATCAGCGGTCGTGGGGAATCGGACGCCATATCCAGGGCAGTCAGATCTTCGACTACTGGCGGGATCCCGACGGCTTCATGGTCGAGCATTTCAGTGACGGCGACATGTTCGACTGCACCCTCGAGCCGGGCTGGGCGCCGATGAGCGCGTCGGGTCTGGCGCAGTGGGGGCCGCCCGCCACCAAGGATTTCCTGGGTCTCTCCCCTGGGCGGGAATCGCTCAGAGAAGTGCGCTCCATCCTCGACGCGCTGCGCGAGGACAACGAATTCGATCTCCGCCGCCTGCGCGGCCTGCTGAAAGTAGCCAACTCATGAGCATTTCCGTTCTCCGTACCGCGGACGCCTGGTGGGTCCGGACACCTGCCGGTGCGGCGCGCATCGATACGGTCGCGACCACGACGCGCGAACTGCTGGCGGATCGGGCGGCGATCACCGCGGCCGCCACGAGCTCGGATGTTGTTCCGGTCGAAGGTCTTTCGCTGATCTCTCCGGTGACCGCACCGTGTCGGGTCGTCGCGCAGATGACGAACTTCGCATCCCACGTGAAGGACTCGGGGATGAACCCCGAGACCGTGCCGCTGACCTTCTTCCGCAAGAGTTCCGGATCGATCAGCGGTCCCTATGACGACGTGATCCGACCAGCGCATGTCGAGCTGCTGGACTACGAGGTGGAGATCGGCCTGGTGTTCGGCCGCGAGATGCCGGTCGGCGCCGAGATCGACGATGACTCCCTCGGCGACTACATCGCGGGTCTGGTCGTGACGAACGACGTGTCGGCCCGGGACGTGCAGCTGCCGAAAACCCAGTTCTACGAGGCGAAGTCGTACCCGACCTTCACACCCGTCGGCCCCGCGCTGGTGCTGCTGGACGCCGACGAACTCGAGCGGTTCACCGATCTGCGCCTCCGGTTGTGGGTGAACGGCCGAGTGCGCCAGGACATGACGGTCGCCGACATGATCTACCGGCCGGTCGAGACGCTGCGGGCACTGAGCCGGTTCCAGCGCATGGATGCCGGAGACCTGTTGCTGACCGGAACCCCGATCGGCACCGCGCTCAGCGCTCCGCCGAAGCCGGTCGAGATCATCGCGTCGCTGCTGCCACCGAAGCTGAAGTGGAAACTGTTCTTCGAAGGCCAGGCCAAGAATCCGAAGTACCTGCAGGACGGCGACGTGGTCGAGGCGACCATCGGCACCGACGATGAAATTCTCGATCTGGGCCGCCAGCGCACGGTCGTGAGGTACGCGCGGTGACCGGAAACCCGACTCTCGAGACCGACGCCGAAGCCCTCCTGTGGCCGCGCTACACCGGTCCGGAAGACCTGAGCGCTATCGAATCGGTGCCCCTGGCCGAGCGCTGGCTGCCCGAGTCGACCTACGCGCTGCTGTCACGCGCCGCGAGACAGTGGCCGGAACGTACGGCCGTCACCGTGCTGTCCGATGCCGCGAATTGGCGGGAACCGGTGCGGCGCACCTACTCTCAGTTGCTCGCCGAGGTGCACCGCTATGCCAACCTGCTGCACACACTCGGCGTGCGCAGAGGCGACGCTGTTGCCCTGATCGCGCCCAACTGCGCCGAGTTGATTCCCGCCACCCTGGCCGCGCAGCTGGCGGGCATCGCCGCACCGATCAACGGCGGCCTGTCGCAGGCGCACATCGCGGAGCTCCTGCTCCGCTCCGGTGCTCGGGTGCTGATCACCGCCGGCCCCGAACTCGCCGCCGACATCTGGGAGTCGGCATACGAACTCGCGTCCCAGGGTCTGCTGGATGCGGTACTGGTGCTACGGCCGACTGCAGCCGCAGTGGATGCCGTGCCGCTGCCCGTCGTCGACGGCGTGTGCATCGATTATCTCGATGCCCTTGCGGCAGAACAGGATTGGTCGGTTTTCGCCGGGGATCCGCCCGCCGCTACGGATCTGGCGGCCCTGTTCCACACCGGCGGTACCACCGGTGTGCCGAAACTGGCCGCGCACCAGCAGTCCGGTGAGGTTGTCAATGCGTGGATGATCGCGGCCAACTCCCTGCTCGACGAGGACTCGGTGATCTTCGCCGCGCTGCCGCTGTTCCATGTCAACGCACTCGTCGTGACTCTCCTCGCGCCCTTGTTCCGCGGTCAGCCGGTGGTATGGGCCGGACCGCTCGGATACCGGGACCTCGCTCTCTACGGAGAGTTCTGGAATATCGTGGCGCACTACCGGATCGCGGCCATGAGCGCGGTGCCGACGGTGTACGCGGTGCTGGCGCAGTGCCCGATCGGCACCGACATCTCGAGCCTGCGCTACGCGATGGTCGGTGCGTCCCCGCTGCCGTCCGCCGTGCGCGAGAACTTCCAAGCGCACACCGGGGTCACACTGGTCGAGGGCTATGGCCTCACCGAGGCGACGTGCGCGACCGCCCGCAGCTTCCCGGATCTGCCGCGTCCCGGCTCGGTCGGACAGCGCATGCCCTATCAGCAGGTCAAGGTTGTTGGCACGCCCGAGAACGGGGTCTGGGCCGAACTCCCCGCCGGTGAGACCGGCATCTTGGTGATCGGCGGACCGACGGTCTTCGCCGGTTACGTGACCGGCCGCACCGAGCACGGGCACGTTCTGGACGGGCTCGGTGCCGTGGTGGACGGGTGGTTGAGCACCGGTGATCTCGCGCACGTCGATTCCGATGGCTTCATTCATCTACACGGTCGCGCAAAGGATCTCATCATTCGCGGCGGGCACAATCTCGATCCGGCGGTCATCGAGGACGCGCTGCTGTCCCACCCGCAGGTGACAGCGGCGGGTGCGGTCGGCCGCCCGGACGTACATGCCGGGGAGGTGCCCGTCGCCTATGTGACCCTGGTGCCCGGCGCGGAGGTGAGCGAGGCGGATCTCGTTGCCTGGGCGGGGGAGCGGGTGCCCGAACGCGCCGCCGCGCCGAAAACCGTGACGGTGCTGGATGTCCTGCCGGTGACCGACGTCGGCAAGCCGTACAAGCTCGGCTTGCGCGCCGACGCCACTCGTCGCGAGGTACTGGATGCGCTGGCCGGAGTCGAGGCCGTGCTCGGCGTCGCCGCGCAGGTCGAGGACGGCGCGATCGTGACCGCCGTCGAGCTCGGCTCCGGGGCCGCTGAGGGGGCCGTCGAGGCGATCCTTGGTCGCTACGCGATCACCTGGAAGGTCGAGGTGCACCGATGAAGATCGTGTCGACCGTGCTGGCCGCGGTGCTCGCGGTGGAGTTCCTGGCGTTCGGTGCGGCCAAGACGCTCGCCCTCGCGTCGATGCGGGAACGTGCTGCGCGTCTGGGCTACTCCATCGCCGCCTACCGGGGCATCGGAGCGCTCGAAATCGCCGGCGCGAGTGGGCTGCTGATCGGTCCGGCCCGGCCGCCGATCGGGATTGCCGCGGGAATCGGCCTGGCACTGCTGATGGCCGGTGCGGTGGCCGCCCATGTCCGCAACGGCGACGGCGTGGCGGAGTACGCGCCCGCGGCGGGCACCGGACTGGTCACACTCGGCTACCTGGCCGCGCTGGCCGGGGTTTCGCCGTGAGCACCGCGATGATCCCGGTGGTGATCGTCGGCGCGGGCCCGGCCGGTATCACCGCGGCCACGTTGCTCGCGCACCATGGGATCGACACTCTGGTGCTGGAGCGGTGGACGGATGTCTATCCACAACCGCGGGCAGTGCACCTCGACGGCGAGATCCGACGGATTCTGGAACGTCTGGGAGTCGGCCGGGAATTCGACGGGATCTCCCGTCCCGCCCTGGGGCTGCGGCTCCTCGACCCGAGCGGGCGGGTGCTGGCCCAGTTCGATCGCGACCCGGCCGGTGGGCGCAGCGGGTATCCGGAGGCGAACCTCTTCGACCAGCCGGAACTGGAGGCGATCCTGCGGGTCAACCTGAAGCGGTATCCGGGGGTGACCTTGCGCGGTGACGTCGAGGTCGCCGCCATCACCGAGGAATCAGGCTGTGTCCGAGTTGATTTCACCGATCGGGTGACCGGTGATGCCGAATCTGTCCGTGCGCGTTACGTATTGGGCTGCGACGGCGCCAACAGTGTTGTCCGCGCCGCGATCGGCGTGCGCATGCGGAATCTGCGTTTCGAGCAGCGCTGGCTGGTGGTGGACGTCGCCACGCCATGGGACCTGGGGCAGTGGGAAGGCGTGCACCAGGTGTGCGATCCGGCGCGCGCGGCCACGTTCATGCGCATCGGAAAAACCCGCTACCGCTGGGAATTCCGGCTCCTGCCCGGCGAGACCGCCGCCGATTTCGGCGATCCGGGTCGGCTGCGCCCGTTGCTCGACCCGTGGCTCGGCGGCGTTCCGGAGGTGGATCTCGAACTGGTCCGCGTCGCGGAATACACCTTCCGGGCCCAGCTGGCCGACCGCTGGCGCCGGGGCCGGGTGTTCCTGCTCGGCGATGCCGCGCACCTCACCCCGCCGTTCATCGGCCAGGGCATGGGCGCGGGCCTGCGCGATGCGGCCAACCTCGCGTGGAAACTGGCGGGCGTGCTGCGCGGGGAACTCCCGGAGGACGTGCTCGATACCTACGAGACGGAGCGGAAACCACACGCACGGGCCATGATCCGGCTGGCCAAGCTCACCGGCGTCACCATGACGGACGGTGGGGAGCTGGGCAGCCGGCTGCGCAGTCTGCTGGTACCGCGCCTGCACCGGATCCCCGGCCTCACCCAGATGATCACCAGCGGCGAATCCCCGCCCCTGCACCTCTCGGGTCCCGGGCGCGGGCCGCGCCTGCGCCGGCGGTTGACGGGTCGGCTGGTTCCCAACGTGCGGCTCGCCGACGGGCGCCGCCTCGACGAGGCCATGAACGGGCGCTACACCGTCATCACCGTGCGCGAGCCCGAGCCGCAGTGCCGACTGATCGTCGAGCAGCGCGGCGGGTTCATCGTCGTCGCGGAGCCCGGTACCGAGCTGCATCGTTGGGTGAGGCAGGGTCGCGCCGTCGCGGCGCTGGTCCGCCCGGACGGCACCGCGCAGTGCTGTGGGGACGTGCAGTCGTTGTGCGCGGCATTGCCTTCTTTCCATCCGGGGCCTTCTTTCCATTCGGGCGCGCAGGCGCGAAGATGACGAGCCGGTTGCTGACCATAACAACGTTTATGAGGAAATCATCATCTGTCGTGTTACCGTACCGATAGGTCTGTGATCGCTGCGTTGGGTCGAAGGTCGGATGGTGTCTCCACGAGAGGACCCGCATGTCCCGCTATCTGTACGCACTCGGCCAGGTCGTTGTCCGCCGCCGCTGGTGGGTGCTGGCGATATGGATCGTGCTGCTGGCCGCCGCCATCGGATTCGCCGCCGCGACAGGCGGAAGAACCAACGACAATTTCACCGTTCCGGGCACCGAATCGCAGGACGCGGTCTCCTTGCTGGAGCAGCGGATGCCCGCTTTCTCGGGTGCGCAGATGCAGGTCGTGTTCGCGACGTCGAACCTGGCCAGGGTGACCGATCAACCGGTGACCGGCGAGATCCAGCGGGTGATGGCCGAGTTGAAGGGGCTGCCGCAGGTCGCCGCGGTGGTCGACCCGTTCCAGGCCAAGGCGGTCTCGCCGGATCAACATGTCGCGCTGGGCAGCGTGCAGTTCTCCGTGTCGGCCGGTGAGGTAGAGCAGTCCACCCTCGACCAGGTGACCCGGGTCGCCGACCAGGCGCGTGACACCGGTCTGCAGGTCGAGTTCTCCGGTGCCGTCTATCCGGGCTTCGCCGCCGAGATCCCGCACACGCCCGAAATGCTCGGTGTCATTGCCGCCTTCATCATTCTGCTGATCACCTTCGGCGCGGTGGTGGCGGCGGGACTGCCGATCATTACGGCGCTGGTCGGCGTGGGTATCGGTCTCACCGGCATTCTGGGCATCGCCGCCTACACCGACGTGCCGTCGGCGGCGACCTCGCTGGCACTGATGCTGGGCCTGTCCTGTGGCATCGACTACGCGCTGTTCGTCCTCTCCCGGCATCGCCACCAGGTGGTGCTGGGAATGGCTGTGGCGGAGTCGATTCCGCTGGCGGTCGGGACCGCGGGCAGTTCGGTGGTGTTCGCGGCGGTGACCGTGATCATCGCGCTCTGCGGGCTGGCGGTCGCGAACATTCCGTTCCTCACCGTCATGGGCATGACCGCCGCCGGTGCGGTCCTGGTGGCCATGCTCGTCGCGCTGACCCTGCTGCCCGCACTGCTCAGCCTCGCCGGTGGCACGGTCGCCAAGTTCATTTCGCCGCCGCTGCGCCCGGGAAAGCCGGAGGAGGTGGCGCGCATCGCCGCCTACGAGCCTGAGCGCACCGCGGGCCACGCCTGGGGACGGTTCGTCACCCGCTTCCGGGTTCCATTGCTGGTGCTGGGCATCGCGGTGCTCGTGGCGATCGCGCTTCCCGCCACCCGCATGGATCTCGGATTACCCAGTGGCGCAACACAATCGGAGTCCAGTACCGCCCGCAGAGCATATGACCTGGTGAGCCGGTCGTTCGGCCCCGGGTTCAACGGGGCGCTGCTGGTGGTGACCGACCTCTCGCACGCCACCGGCCCGGACGCGGCGCAGACCGTGATGGGCCGGCTGCGGCAGGAGCCCGACGTCGCGGTGGTGCAGCCGGCGGGCACGGGCGACAACCTGGTCCTGATCCAGGTCGTGCCCAAGACCGGTCCCGACGACAGTGCGACCGCCGATCTGGTGAACCGCTTGCGCGATGACCGCTCGACCGTCGAGAGCGGCTCCGGGGCAACGTATCTGGTGGGCGGCACCACGGCGGCGAACATCGATACCTCACGCCGGTTGGGTGAGGCGCTGCCGGTCTTCCTCGTTGTCGTCGTGGGCCTGGCGCTGGTGCTGCTGACCATCGCCTTCCGGACCGTGCTGGTACCGCTGTCCTCGATCGTCGGGTTCATCCTCTCGGTGTTCGCGGCCCTCGGAGCGCAGGTCGCCGTCTTCCAATGGGGCTGGGGCGCAAGCCTTTTGCATGTCACAAAGGCGGAGACGCTGAGCTTCCTGCCGATCATCACCCTGGCCATCATCTTCGGGCTGTCGAGCGATTACCAGATCTTCGTGGTGTCCCGCATCAAGGAGGAGCACACCCGCACCGCGGACGCGACCGCGGCCGTACGCAACGGGATCGCGCACTCGGCGCGCGTCGTCACGGCCGCGGCGCTGATCATGTTCGGCGTCTTCGTCGCCTTCGCCACCGTCGACAACCCGATCGTCAAACCCTTGGCGTTCACGCTCGCCGCGGGGGTGCTGCTGGACGCCTTCATCGTCCGGTTGACCCTGGTGCCCGCCGTCATGGCCCTGATCGGCGATCGCATGTGGTACCACCCGCGGTGGTTCGCTCGCTACGTGCCCGACTTCGACATCGAAGGCGCCGAACTCGAACGCCGTTTCACGGACGATACCGACACCGAAGCGCCTCGGGTGGTTGCCAACTGATCAGGGACGCGGCTCGCCGAGCATGACGTGCTCGGTGGTCAAGAAGTACGAGGAGCGAGGGAGATCGATGAAGTTCTTCTCGTCATCGGCGAGTCGCTGGTTGGCCTGGATTCCGTCCGGGGTGGCGAGGCCCGCGAGCATGGCCTGTGCCGAGGGGAACCAGACTTCCACAATGCCGTCGTAGGGCTCGCCGGTACCGCGGGTGGCAGCGAGCAGAGCGTTCTGCGGAGAATCCAGGATGTGGCTCTGAACGTAGCGGTAGCCGCCGAGGATCTTGATCTGCTCTGCGGCGAAGGGGCCGTGGTGATTCAGCCAATAGTCGTGGAACTGCTCGGGCGTCAGGTCGGCCCGGCGGCGGAGGACGCACGTCATCTTGATCGCATCGGTCGAGGTGTCCGCGGCTGCCGTGGGGAGGCCGGCCGCCAGGACGGCCGCGAGGCCCGCCGCCGTCGCGCCGACCATGAAAACCCTTCTCGAACAGACGTTTTCAGGGGTGCTCACTGTCATCTTCTCCGTTGTTGTCGGGGATCCTTCAAGCGCCGCGCACGCGGTCGATGATTGCCAGTGGCCCGGCGGGTGCGGCGTTGCCGCGCCAGGCCACGTGCTGGTCGGGACGAATCAGAACGAGGTCGCGTTCGTAGAGGGCGCGGGCGTGTGGGTCACGGATATCGACGATGTCGAGCGGCACCTTTCGCTCAGCGGCCGCGATCCTGGGAGATGACGGTCCACCCCTCTGGCGACTGCAGATGCCACACGGTGCCGAAGCGGGCGGCGATCTCGTGATCGGGAGTCGTGAAATGCACCAGGTAGAACCGGCCGTCCGGGGGCCGCTGCCCACCGGCCAGGAATGTCCGCGCGAAAGATCTTGCGAGCCGGGGAATTCCGAGCTCCCGCACCAGCAGCCGGCGCAGATCGATCTCGTCGAGACCGATCCCGAGTTGCCGCCGGACGCGGCTGCCCGCGCCGTCGCATCCCCGGTTGGCGCATTGTCATCCGCGACGATCAAAGTCTCTGTAAGGCCGGCGAGCAGATCGATGCCGAACCTCCTCGAACAGCTGGCACTTCGTCTCGGCGACACGGGCATTCGCCAACGGGGACATCCCAGCCCGTCCAGGTTCGACGTTGTATCGATTCCAGGCTGAATTCCGGGGAACGACGGGAATCCGGTTGTCCATTTTCATGTCATTACGGGTGCGAATGGGCCGGGATCCGGAGGCATGCGCGGAACTCACGTGCCGCGCTGTCCCGCCTCATCGTCCCCGGCCGCTCGGCTCTCGTTGACCCCGTCCGGCCCTTCGTCACCGAGCAATTCGTCCTGGATCGCCTCTAGCATGCAGGTGTTGTTGTCGAGCAGCCCCAAGATCTCGTCCAGCCGATCGTTCTTCATGCAGCGATCGTCACCCCTGCCCGCCTCGGAGGCAATGTCGGCAGGCCGGTCATCGAGTCAGTGGCAGGTTGGCGGGCTGCATTACTGCTGGGGTCTGCCGTCCGGGCCGGGGATATAGGCGGGGCACCGGGGGTATTGGCTCTGCGGGTTGTCGGAGGCGCTGCCCTGGCAGAAGCCGTTGGGATCGTTCGGGTCGAGGGAGTTGCCGGGGCGGGACCGATCGGCGCGGGGCCGGTTTCGTACGGGCCGGTATAGGCGCCAACGGGGTCCTGATCGTGGGTGCGGTTGGTGCGCCGAGGGATAACCACGGTATAGAGCCGCTCTCGGGGCCTTCCTTGCTGGTTCGCGGCTGTGAAGCGTTGGGCGTCAACCGGATCCGGTTTCTTGAGTTCTTACTCAGTAAATGGTTATTCTGAGTCGGAACTCAGGAAAGGTTGGTCCTATGGCGAATCCGCTGTTGTTGGCTACACACATCACCATTGCGCTCGCGCTGACGATCCTCGTCGGGGTGCAGTGCGCCGAGTTGGCTCGAATCCGGCTGGAACCCAGCGGAATTCGGGTTGACGGGGCTGTTCGGGCCGTGCGGCTCACGCTGTTGTCGGTTCCGGTGTTCACGCTGTTGACCGCGGTCACCGGGTTCGCGGTACTGGCGGACGGGGCGAAGGGCGGCCCGTGGATCGGGGCGGGGCTGGTGTCGACCGCTGTTATCGGGGCGAGCTCGGGGTGGACTCGGCGGCGATTGGCCAAGCCGGGGTCGCACCGGGCCGGCCATGGCGCGGGGGTTCTGGCTGCCGTCCAATGGGGCGTTCCCGCACAGACATTGGCCGCGGCCTTCCTGATGGCCGATCGGCCCGACAACCCCGCCATCGCCTTCGCGCCTGTTGTGATCGCGATCGCGATCACGGCTGCCGCGTACTTCTCGGCGCGTCGCACCGAGGGGGAGCCGGCCGAACCGGGCCTACGGGCTGGATCGCAGTGACCGCGACTCCGCCGCGGGCGGCGGGTCCTGCGGTTTCGGTGCGGTGGGCGCCGGGTCCGCCGGCCGGGACTGTTTGCGGGCGTTCCACCAGTGGCGGAACTGGGCCAGCCGGGTGGCGCGGGCGGGCCAGAATTCCTCGATGCTGGCATTGAATTCGGCGCCGAGGATGATGGCGAAACCCAGGAAGAACGTGAACAGCAGGAAGGCGATGGGTGTCGCCAGCGCGCCGTAGGAAATACCGGTCCGGGTCACCCACGCCAGATAGCGGCGCAGGCCCTCGCTGGCAGCCATGAAGAACACGCCGGCGACCAGCGCGCCGCCGAAGAGCCGATGCCAGGGCAGGGTGCGGTGGAGGGCGGTCTTGTAGAGGAAGGTGAGGCCGATGATCAGCAGCAGGCCGGTGCCGGGGTAATAGAAGGCGTCGATGAGACGCAGGCCCGGCTCGCGCCAGCCGTGGGGGAGGACCCGCCCGATCAGGGTGGGGCCCAAGGCGATCAGCGGCAGGATGAGCACCGCGATCACGAGGAAGCCGACGTAGAGCAGCAGCGCGAAGATTCGCTGCCAGACCGGGTGGCGGGCAGTGGCCTGGCCGTGCGCGGCGGTGATGGCATCGACAAAGGTGGCCATGGCCGAGGAGCCGGCCCACAGTGACAGCACGAAGCCGACGGACACCACCCCGCCGTGGCCGCGCTGCAGTACGTCGTTGACAGTCGGCTGCACCAGACTGTCGACCACGCTGGGGCTGAAGGCCTTCCGGGCGAAGCTGACGATCTTGGACTGCACGATGTTCAGCGTGTTCGGGCCGAACCAGTGCCCGACATAGCCGAGGCTGCCGAGCAGTCCCAGCAGCAGCGGGGCCAGTGAGAGCGTCTGCCAGAAGGCGGCCGCCGCGGATTTGGCGAAGATCGCGTCGTTCCACGCCTTCGCCGCGACGTGGACCACGAGCTGCCGGACGCGGCCCCAGCGTGTGGCGGCGAGCACAACGGACGCCGTCGGCACCGACGCGTCGGCGCGTTGCGGAGATTCGTCGTGCGCGTTCATCGTGGCCTAAGCATCGCCTACCAGCGCTTCGAATGGGACCGGACCCGCGATGTGTCGTGCGGCACTCCGCCGGGTTGTGTCGGATTGGAAAGCTGTCGGGTTCGATCGCTAATCTCTACCGAGTGACTTCGGGTGGTGGCGGTTCGTTACGTGCATGGCAGCGCAGGGCACTCACCAAGTATCTGACGACCAAGCCACGCGACTTCCTTGCCGTCGCCACCCCCGGCGCGGGTAAGACCACGTTCGCGCTGCGCGTGGCGGCTGAGCTGCTCAACGACCGCACGGTCGACCAGGTGACGGTGGTCGCACCCACCGAGCACCTCAAGCATCAGTGGGCTGCGTCGGCCGCGCGCAACGGGATTCAGCTGGATTCGAACTTCTCCAACTCCACCGGGTCCACCTCGTCGGACTACCACGGCGTGGTGGTCACCTACGCGCAGATCGCGTCGCATCCGTTCAAGCATCGGGTGCGCACCGAGAACCGCCGCACACTGGTGATCATGGACGAGATCCATCACGCCGGTGACGCCAAGAGCTGGGGTGAGGCGGTCGAGGAGGCGTTCGGTGACGCCACCCGGCGACTGGCGCTGACCGGTACCCCGTTCCGCAGCGACGACTCCAAGATCCCGTTCATCACCTACGAGGCCGACGAGTCCGGTTTCGAGAAGTCACGCGCCGACCACACCTACGGCTACTCCGAGGCGCTCGCCGACGGCGTGGTCAGACCCGTGGTCTTCCTCGCCTACTCCGGCGAGGCGCACTGGCGTGACAGCGCGGGCGAGGAATACTCGGCCCGCCTGGGTGAGCCCCTCAATGCCGAGCAGACCGCCCGCGCCTGGCGCACCGCCCTCGACCCCGCCGGCGACTGGATGTCGAAGGTCCTCACCGCCGCCGACACCCGCCTGCGCCAGCTGCGCGCCACCGGCATGCCCGACGCGGGCGGCCTGGTGATCGCCACCGACCAGGAGAAGGCGCGCGACTACGCCGAACTGCTGGAACACATTTCGGGCACCAAACCGACCATCGTGTTGTCCGATGACCCGGACTCCTCCGACCGCATCGGCGAGTTCAGCGAGAACACCGACCCGTGGATGGTCGCGGTGCGCATGGTGTCCGAGGGCGTCGACGTCCCGCGCCTGGCCGTCGGCGTCTACGCCACCAGCGCCTCCACCCCGCTGTACTTCGCGCAGGCCATCGGCCGTTTCGTGCGTGCCCGCAAGACCGGTGAGACCGCCAGCGTGTTTCTGCCGTCGGTGCCGGTGCTGCTGGATCTGGCCGCCCAGCTGGAATTGCAGCGCGACCATGTCATCGGCAAGCCGCACCGCGAGGCGAACGCGCTCGAGGACGAACTGCTCATCGACGCCAACCGGCAGAAGGACGAGCCGGGCGAGGAGGAGAAGAAGTTCATCGCCCTGGCCGCCGACGCCGAACTCGACCAGGTCATCTATGACGGCGACTCCTTCGGCACCGCCACCTTCTCCGGCAGTGACGAGGAGGCCGACTATCTCGGCATCCCCGGCCTGCTCGACGCCGATCAGATGCGTGCCCTGCTGCGCGAACGCCAGTCCCGTCAGCTCCAGGAACGCAGCGCCGCCGCCGAGGCTCGCCCCTCGGGCGCCGGCGTGGAGGCTGCCGTCGAACGCGCCGCCACCTCGGACCGCCTGTCCGAGCTGCGCCGCGAACTGAACAGCCTGGTCGCCATGCACCACCACCGCACCGGTAAACCGCACGGCGTCATCCACGGCGACCTACGCCGCGAATGCGGCGGCCCCCCAACCGCTCTCGCCACCGCCGATCAGCTCTCCCAGCGCATCGCGGCCCTGCGCCGCCTCTGACCAGCGCGGACTACACGATCTGCAGTTCGACCTCGACCGGGTCGCCCGCGCTCAACCCCTCGGCGACGCGGACGGCCTTCTTCACCGGCAGTACGTAGGTTCCGCGCTTGCCGTCGGGAAAGATCGAGGTCGACCACCGGCTGCCGCCGACCACCACTTTCACTTTCACCGAGCCGAATCCGGCGGCGGTGTGCCCGAAGCGCTCCTCGATCTCGTCGGCGACGGACTCGGGCAGGCTCACGAAATGCCAGGAGGCCTGTGCCTCCCATTCCCAGAGTTCGGCGGTGAACGCGTATGTGGAGATCGCCATGGGCCGACGGTAGCCGCCGGGTCCGACAACCAGGGCGGCCGAGCGGGCTGCCCTGCTCAGCCGAAGAACACGGCTGGATCGAGGGCGTCGATCGGCGTCCAGCGTGGGATCGATTCGGGAGTGGCGGCGTCGGTGGCGGGTGGAGCGCTCCGATAGCTCTGGAGATCCAAGGCGAGCCAGGGGTTTTCGTCGATCAGGCGGACCACCGCGTAGCAGGTGGCGAGCATGTGGAGGCAGCGGGCGTTGCGGGCGCGGCAGGAGCAGTCGGTGCTCGCGAGGATGGGCGTCACCGAGATCCCCGCGGCGACGACCGCGGCGTGCAGGTCGTCGCTGAGGGTGAGGGTGTCGGCGGGCACCACGGCGGCGATGGCGTCGATGGTGGCGCGCGGGAACGATGTCAGTTCCAGATGCGTCACCGACGCCTCCGACCCGCGATGGATGTGCGCCCGCACCACGGTGCCCTCGATCTCGGTCCGGACCCCGTTGTTGCGGGCGATGTTACGCGCGCGGGGGAGCAGCGGCTCGGGTTTGCTGAGGCTGAGCGGTTCCGCGAGCCGCACCCAGTCCTTGCCCCAGGCGGTGTACCCGAATTCGTTGTCGGCCATCTCAGTTCTCCCGCTTCCGGCGCAGCAGCTCCAGCAGTCGTTCGTCGTCCAGTCGCGCCAGTTCCGCGACTCCGGCCGCATCGCTGAGGTCGGTGAGCGCCGACTTCCGGTCGTGCATGCCCGCGATGTGCTCCTCGATGGTGGTGCCCGAGGTCAGCGTGGTGACGGTGACGGTGCGGGTCTGTCCGATGCGATGCGCGCGATCCGACGCCTGCGCCTCCACCGCCGGATTCCACCAGCGGTCGAAATGGATGACGTCGGCGGCCCGCGTGAGCGTCAGCCCGGTGCCCGCGGCCCGCAGGCTGAGCACCAATATGGGTGGGCCGTCCGGTGATTGGAAGTCCGCGACGATCTCCCCGCGCTGCTGCTGGTTCAGCCCGCCGTGGAAGAACGGCACCCGCACCCCGAACTCCTCGGCGCAGTACCGGACCAGCAGCTCACCGGTCTTGCGGTACTGGGTGAACACCAGCGTGGGCGCGTCCACATCGAGGTTACTGGCCAGAATGTCGGAGCAGACGTCGAATTTCCCGGAGCGCCCGGCCAATTCGTCCAGCTCCCCGGTGATCAGCCCGGGATGATTGCACACCTGCTTGAGCTCGGTCAGCACCGCCAGCACCCGCGTGTGCCGCTGCGCACCGGTCCCGAACCCGGCCGCCTCGGCCCGATCGAGCAGCCGGTCGTAGAGCTGCTCCTGCTCCGCGCTCAGATCGCACACCAGATCGCAGTGGATCTTGGCCGGCAGCGAGGCGGCCACCTGGGATTTGCGGCGGCCCAGCACGATCGGCTCGACGGCGTCCCGCAGCCGCAGCACCGCGCTCGCCGACCCCTCGCTGATCGGCCGTACGAACCGCCGCCGGAACTGCGCCCGGTGCGTGAACTCCTGCGGCGCGATCAGATTCAGCAGCGCCCACAGTTCGTCGAGGTGATTCTCCACCGGCGTACCGGTCAGGGCGATCCGCGCCTCGGCCGGAATCGCCCGCGCCGCCTTCGCCACCTGCGTGTGCGGATTCTTCAGCACCTGCGCCTCGTCGAAAATCACGGTGGCCCACCGCTGCCCGGCCAGTGCGGCACCGTGCCCGCGCAGGGTCGGATACCCGGTTACCACAATCGTTCCCGGCTCGGCCTCCGGCGCCGGCCCGCCCCGCCAGGCCACCGCGCGCAGTCCGGGCGCGAATCGCTCGATCTCGTGCGCCCAGTTGCCCACCAGTGAGGTTGGACACACTACGAGTTGTGGCCCGTCCGCGGCCTTCCCGAGCAGGTACCCGATGGCCTGCACCGTCTTGCCCAGGCCCATCTCGTCGGCCAGCACCGCGCCGCCGTACGCGGCGATGGTCTCGCGCAACCAGGTGATGCCGCGCGCCTGGTAGGGCCGCAGCTCGGCCTTCAGCCCGGAGCGCAGTTCGGCGCCGAGCGTCACGGTGTCCCGCAGCGCCCGCAGGGTCCGGCCCGCCGAGACGATCGCGGTCCCGGTGGCATTCGGGACGGCGTGCGCGGCCACGGGCAGCCGCCGCGTCTCGACCTCCGTCTCGAGGGCCTCGCGGAGCAGATGTATCGAATCCCCAGGATTGTCAATAGCAAGAATGCATAACCGTTCCGGTTCCACCAGAGCACATTCCACGTCCGTGACGCCGATGCCGTCCCGGCCGGGAACGGCAAGGGCGAGGGTCTCCACCTCGCCCAGGTCTCGCGGTGCGCTTCCGGGGGTGTGGCCGTTCCACGTCCAGACCGCGACCATATGTCGATCCTGCAGGTAGGTGGCTTGCGAGGTCTGTGGCACCCATCCGTTGTACCCGCCCGATCTCGCTGTGCGCACATGACGAATCTCGCGTTGCGCACGGCGGGATTCATGTGTCCCCGGCCACAGCGAAATTGGTGTGCCCCTGATCACATCTCGCGTCGACTGGTCCCGTACACAGCGGCAGCGGGCGACCTGCTGGTCGCCCGCTGCCGGGTTTTCTGTTGGGAAGATTCAATTGTCGAGCGGGCTCTCGGAGAACGGCGACTCCCGATCGAGTCTCTCCGAGGTGGAGGAGCTATTACAGCGCCGGTGCCGACTCCGTGTCGATCACGGCCTCGAGCTCACGAAGACGATCCATGTGCTCGTTGGCGTGATGCTGGCAGAAGAGCAACTCTCCACCGGCAGGAAGGGTTGCGCGCACGCGCGCAGCCGCCCCGCAGCGGTCGCAACGATCGACCGCGGTCAGTGGGGTGCTTGTCAGGGTTCCTGGCATGACTCCTCCGTCCTGGCTCTGGGTGCTCACGCACCGTTCGCCTGGTGTGGGGCCCGCGGTCCATTCCGCGAACCTCGCTACCGCTACTTCCCAGCAGTGGTTGTTGACTACTCTCTCAGACGTTCGGCGCGAGCACTTTGTTCCCGTGCAGTTTCCCGTGTGTTTTCCGTAACACGACCTGCGAGTTCGCTGAAAGCGAACAGGTCCTGGTGACTGCCCCCGGAGATGTCGAAACCTCCCGTTCGAACACGCTGATCGAGTTGTCTACCCGGAGAATACCCGGGCACACCGACACTCACACTCCGATTGGTCTCTGTGGCTGGGACGCCAGCAAACCGTAATCAAGGCGGCTGGATTGGAGGCCGGTCCGCGACCGGCCTGACCTCGATCCATGGCTCCGCGCCGACGCCGTAGTGGCGCACGGGGTCCCGGAGCTGTTCGCGCAGCGCGAACGGCGGATTCGCGCCGCCGGGCTCAGAACCAGGACTCGTCGAGTTCCAGAGTGGTGCGATCGCCGGAGTCGAGCAGGTCGAATTGCGGTGTGGTGCGCGGAAGTTCCCAGCGGAAGAAGTACCGGGCGGCCAGCCGCTTCCCCTGCCGGAAGGTCTCCCACTCGCCTGCGCGCGGACGGTCCTGGGCGGACCGCACGGTGGCGGTGACCGCCTGCTCGAGCCAGATCCAGGCCAGCACAACGTGGCCGAACGCCTCCAGATAGACCGCCGAATTGGCCAGGGCCGCCTCGGGATTGCCCGCGCGCCACAGGCCCGCCGTGGTGGCGGCCAGGCGGCCGGTGGTGGCCTGCAGGGCGGCGGCGTACTCGGCGAGCTCGGCGTCGCCGGTCGCGCGGGCGGCGGCGATGGTGGCGGCCATGGTCTCCAGCAGTGCGGCCAGGGCCGCGCCATTGTCCAGGGTGACCTGGCGGCCGAGCAGGTCCATGCTCTGAATGCCGTGGGTGCCTTCGTGAATGGGGTTGAGGCGGTTGTCGCGGTAGTGCTGTTCGACGTCGTAGTCGCGGGTGTAGCCGGCGCCGCCGTGGATCTGGATGGCCAGATCGTTGGCGGCCAGGCACCATTGGCTGGGCCAGGACTTGGCGATGGGGGTGAGGATGCGCAGCAGGGTGGCGGCGCGTGCCCGGTCGGATTCGCCTGTCGCGGTGCGGTGTTCGTCGATCAGTTTGCCGCAGTACAGCTGCAGCGCGAGTGCGCCTTCGGCATAGGACTTCTGGGCCAGCAGCATGCGCCGCACATCAGGATGCTCGATGATCGGCACCTGCGCGCCGCCACGGGCGCTGACCGGGCGGCCCTGCGGGCGGGTGCGGGCATAGTCGAGGGACTTGAGGAAGCCGGTGTAGCCCAGCGCCGTCGAGGCCAGGCCGACCCCGATGCGGGCCTCGTTCATCATCGTGAACATCTGGACCAGACCGTGATTCGGCGCGCCCACCAGATAGCCGATCGCGCCCGGCTCGCCGCCGGGGGTGAAGTTGCCGTCGCCGAAGACAGGGGCGGTGTTGACGGTGCCGCGCCAGCCCATCTTGTGGTTGATGCCCGAGAGCGCGACATCGTTGTGGACGGTCGGGTTGCCCTCGGCGTCGGGCAGGAACTTGGGGACCACGAACAGCGAGATGCCGCGGGTGCCCTCCGGCGCGCCCGGAATGCGGGCCAGCACCAGGTGCACGATGTTCTCCGAGAGGTCGTGGTCGCCGCCGGAGATCCACATCTTGTGCCCGAACAGACGGTAGGAGCCGTCGGCGGCGGGCACGGCGCGGGTGGTGATGTCGGCCAGGCTGGACCCGGCCTGCGGCTCCGACAGGGCCATGGTGCCGAAGCTGCGGCCCTCCAGCATCGGGCGCACATAGGCGTCGATCTGCTCCGGGCTGCCGTGCGCGGCAAGCAGATTCGCATTGCCGGTGGTGAGCAGCACGTAGGCGGCGGTGCCGACATTGGCGGCGTGGAACCACGACATGCACGCGGTGTAGACCGAGTGCGGCAGCTGCATGCCGCCGATCTCGTAATCCATTGCCGCGCCGATCATTCCGGCGTCGGCAAAGGCCTGCAATGCCTTGCCCACCGCGGGGATGATGTGCACACGCTCGCCGTCGAAGGTGGGCTCGTGCAGATCGTTCGCGCGATTGTGCGGCGCGAAGTAGGTGGTGGCCAGGTCCTGGCACAGCCGCAGCACCTGGTCGAAGGTGTCGCGGGAGTGGTCGGCGAAGCGGTCGCGGGCCGTCAGCGAATCCACCTGCAGCCAGTCGTAGAGCAGGAACTCGAGGTCGCGGGCGGACATGATGCTGGACGGATTCATGGTTCCTCGGACGGTCGGGTACGGGGAGTCGTACCTGCCGGTCTACCAGATGGCGTGGGACCGTCCGAGGGCGCGGGGGAGGATCGCCGGTCCGGGCGCAGGACCGCATCGGCGGTTGCCCACGGCGGTACCCCACCGCTGTGAACTCGAGTCTTCGGACGCTTTGGCTCGGTACGGGCGCCCGCATCGAACGCTCTGCCAGGCGCGGGGGAGATCGGTTGCGGCGCACCATCATCGGACGGGTGGCTACGACGTCGTCTCGGGAAGGGCTGTCCACAGCGGCGGGTTGCTCGGGCAACGGCTTGACCAACAAAGCTAATGCTAATAGCTTGTTAGCTATCTCGATTAGCTTCATCTGGCCCTGATGTGGCAGAGGGCGGAAAGGAATTGATCATGCAGAGCTCACCCGAGGAACCGACCTCATCGGCAACAGTGGACGATATCCCTGTCATCTGGGTAGATCCCGTGGACAAGCCGCAGGCCGCCCACCTCGTCCTCTGGCTTCCGTACTTCACGGGAACGAAAGAGGACATGCTGCCTCAGCTCCGGCAGCTCGCCGCAGCCGGGTTCGTCGCCCTCAGCTTCGACCCCTGGCAACACGGCCAACGCGGCAGTGAGTCCTCAGAACAACTCTCGGCAAGGGTCTTCGGCGATTTCCGACGCAATATGTGGCCTGTACTCGGCCAGACCGCCCTCGACACTCTGCGCGTCATCGATTGGGCCGTAACGCATTTGAGCGTCACCTCCAGCATCCGTGTCGGCGGCATCTCCATGGGCGGTGACATCGCCATAGCCGCTGCGGGGCTGGACTCCCGAATCACCTCGGTAGCTGCGATGCTCGCCACACCCGACTGGCTCCGCCCCGGCATGCACCACCCCGTCCGGACAGGCGAACTCCTGCCCACGGGCACCCCCGACTCGTACGGCAGCTTCTTCTACGACCGAATCAACCCTTTGACAAACCTTGCGTCCTACGACCACAATCCCGCGATTGCTATCGAATGCGGAGCAGAAGACCAGCACGTCCCCTCGGATGGGGCCCAACGTTTCCTGGCCGCCCTCGCCGAAAGGTACCCCGATTACGCTGGCCGGTTGCAGTTGACGCGACATGCGGGGGCCGCCCACTACCCGGTACCTCAGATGTGGGACAACTGCGTGGAATGGTTCAAGCTCGCTCCCTGACCTTTGGTCGATGGGGTTATGAGGGTTTCGCATTCGAGGAGCGTCAATTCCTACGGCCGTGCTCTCCCGGGATCATCGTGGGCCGCCGCAGCCCTGGAGCCGTTCCGGCGGTCGATGGCGAGCGCTGATTCCCGGCGTCGGTCCACATGGCCCTGCCCGAACCGTTCTGAACCCTGCGGCACTCGCCTAGATTGGACAGGTGGGAACCGAACAGGACACGACGGCGCCGACCCTGCTGCACATCTGCTCCCGGGCGGAATGGGAAAACGCCCGCGCCGCAGGCGAATACCGCGCCCCCTCGCTGGACGAGGCCGGATTCATCCACCTTTCCGCGCCCTACCAGGCCCACCTGCCCGCCAATCGACTCTTCGCCGGCCGCACCGATCTCGTGCTGCTGCACCTGGATCCGGCCCTGCTCGGTTCCCCGGTGAAGTGGGAGCCGGGCGTGCCCACCGACCCGGACTCCATGACCTTCCCGCACCTCTACGGCCCGCTGCCGCTGACCGCGGTCGTCGAGGTCACCGATTTCCTGCCGGGCTCCGACGGATCGTTCGCGCCGCTCACCGCGGAGTGACCCGGCGCGCGCCCGCCTCCTGCAGGCGGGTATGCCGGGCCGTAGCTCCCCGGGATTCGCGCGGGTTGTCCTAATCTGGACTGCGTGAACGTCGATGTGACAGCGCTGCCCGGTATCGGTGTGCGGAAGGATTTCGAGGTCAGATCGGGGCGGCGGATCGGGGTGGTGGCGCACCGGGACGGCGGAATCGATCTCATCGTGTCGCAGCGGGACGACCCCGACGCGTGCATGGCGCAGGTGCCCCTGACGACCGACGAGGCGGCGGTCCTGGCCAATCTGCTGGGCGCACCTCAGCTGGTGCAGCAGCTCAAGGAAGAACACTCGGACCTACCCGGGATCACCACCAGACAGCTCACCATCGGCGGCAACTCGCCGTATCGGGGACGTATGCTCGGCGAGACCGCCATGCGGACCCGGACCAAGGCCTCCATCGTGGCCATCATGCGGGCGGGGCAGCTGCACCCGTCACCGGGACCGGATCAGGTGCTCGACTCCGGGGACGTACTCGTCGTCGTCGGCACGCCGCACGGGCTGGACGCCGCCGCTCGCATTCTGGCCGACGGCTGAATCTGTGGATTCGACCGGTCTAGCCCTGTTCGAACTCGGCGCGGTCTTGTTCGCGCTCGGCATGCTGGGACGACTGGCCGCCCGCTTCGGCATGTCGCCGATTCCCCTCTACCTGCTGGGCGGCCTGGCCTTCGGTGAGGGCGGCATCGTGAAGATGCGCGCCGCCACCGAATTCGGGCACATGGCCGGTGAGATCGGCGTGGTGCTGCTGCTCCTGCTGCTCGGATTGGAGTACACCGCAGCCGAATTGGTGACCGGACTGCGCCGCTCCTGGCTGGCCGGTCTGCTCGACATCGTCGCCAATGCCACGCCGGGCGTGGTGGTGGCGCTGATCCTGGACTGGGGCGCGGTTGGCGCGGTCACCATGGGCGGCGTCACCTACATCTCGTCCTCCGGCATCGTCGCCAAGGTGCTCAACGACCTGGGTCGCCTCGGTAACCGCGAGACGCCGGTGGTGCTGTCCATCCTGGTGTTCGAGGATCTGGCCATGGCGGTGTACTTGCCGATCCTCACCATGATGCTGGCCGGGCTGAGCTTCGCCAGCGGGCTGCGCTCGCTGGCCATCGCCCTGGCGGGGATCACCGTGGTGCTCATCGTGGCGTTGCGCTACGGCCGCTACGTGTCGGCCATCGTGGACAGCAACGATCGGGAAGTGTTCCTGCTCAAGCTGCTCGGCGCCGCGCTGCTGGTGTCGGGCGCGGCCTCGGCGCTGAACGTGTCGGCGGCGGTGGGCGCGTTCCTGCTCGGCATCGCCATCTCCGGGTCCACCGCGCAGGAGGCGGTGAAACTCCTCGAACCGCTGCGGGATCTGTTCGCGGCCATCTTCTTCGTGGCCTTCGGGCTCAGCACCGATCCCCGGGCGATCCCGCCGGTGCTGGGCTGGGCGATCCTGCTGGCCTTCGTGACCGCGCTGACCAAGCTCGGCACCGGCTGGTGGGCGGCGTCGCGGCAGGGCATCCGCCGGATGGGCCGGGCGCGTGCGGGCGCGGCGCTGGTGGCACACGGCGAATTCTCCATCGTCATTGCCGGCCTGGCGGTTTCGCTGGGCGGCGTGAGCGGGCGGCTGGCCGCGTTGGCCTCGGCCTACGTGCTAATGATGGCCGTGCTCGGCCCGATCGTGGCGCGCCTCGTCGAGCCGGCCGTCCGGTTCGCCCAGCGTGGGCGCAGCCGCGTCGATCCCGTCCCCGGCTGAATCCCCGATGGTCGCGGCCGGAATCGCTGCCGCCCGGGCCGGCTTCGCCGCGGCCTTGCGCGCCCGCACCGCGACCAGGCGGTGGGAGAGCGCCACCGCAATCGCGCCCACCGTGAAACCGATGAGCAGCGCGAAGAAATGGCCGTAGTCGGTGAAGGTGCGGCCGTCCCAGACGCCGTAGGCGTACCAGACCGCCATGGCCAGCACCCACAGCCAGCGGGCCGGGCCGCGCAGCCGGAAGGTCAGCGCGGCCATCATGGCCGAGATGCCGTAGCTGGGTCCGACATCCGAGGCGAACGCCACCCGGGTCGGGATCAGGTGCTTGTCGAGCTTGTGAGCGATGCCGATGACCGTGATCAGGGTGGCGCCGACATGGCCGGCAGCCACCACCAGGATCCAGCGCAGCGACCCCAGCCAGCGCTCGGCCAGCGCCATCAGGGTGATGAGGATGAGAATATCGCCCCAGGGGAAGCCGCCGTCGGTCCAGAAGGCCGACGCCACCAGCACCTGGATCGGATCCTTCTGCATATTGCGCAGGTTCGTGGAGGCGGAGAAGATCAGCCGCCGGCCCACGATGTCGCTGGCGCCGCGCAGCGTCCACCAGGTGATGAACAGGGTGAAGGCGTAGGCGATGCACGCCGGGGTGACCGCCAGCAGATCCCGATAGGCCTGGACGGCGCGGCGCAGCCGGTGCGGCTGCCGCCACCAGACACCGAGGGTGCGGAACTGCTCGCCGAGATCGACGGTGCGCAGCCAGGGCGGCTGATAGGTGCCTGCCATGGCGCCATGGTATCCGGCGGGGTCGCCGGCCGACCTGCGCATCGTGGGGGAGGACACCGGTCCCGCGGCGGTCCGGCACGCGTAACGCGCAGTAATGCCGGGGGAAAATGATGGTTACCGACCGGCAATATGGGCCCGGACCATCGGGAGGGTGATCTTCCATCAGCGCCTGGGCGGCAGCACCTACACCTTCGACGGGCTGGTCGAACTGCTGGCCAAGGCCACACCGCGGCGCAGCGGGGACGAACTGGCCGGGTGCGCGGCGCACTCCGACGCCGAGCGGGCGGCGGCGCAGTGGGCGCTGGCCGAGGTGTCGCTGGGCGCCTTCCTGGAGGAGCCGGTGGTGCCGTACGAGACCGACGAGGTCACGCGGTTGATCATCGACGGGCACGATCGGGGTGCTTTCCAGGCGATTTCGCATCTGACGGTGGGCGGGCTGCGGGACTGGCTGCTTGCGGTGGCCGCCCGGCCCGACGCCGCGGCCACCTTGCGGGCGGTCGCGTCCGGGGTCACGCCCGAGATGGCCGCGGCCGTCAGCAAACTCATGCGCAATCAGGACCTGATCGCGGTCGCGCGGGCGGCCGAGGTGTGCTCCGGATTCCGGACCAGCATCGGGGTGCCGGGCACGCTCGCCACCCGATTGCAGCCCAACCATCCGACCGATGATCCGCGCGGGATCGCCGCGGCGGTGCTGGACGGGCTGCTGCTGGGCTGCGGGGACGCGGTGATCGGCATCAATCCGGCCACCGATTCGCCGCGGGCCACGGCGGATCTGCTGTACCTGCTCGACGAGGTGCGGCAGCGATTCGAGATTCCGACGCAGTCGTGTGTGCTCTCGCACGTCACCACCACGCTCGGGCTCATCGAGGCGGGGGCGCCGGTGGATCTGGTGTTCCAGTCCATCGCGGGTACCGAGGGCGCGAATTCCGGCTTCGGCGTGACCATCTCGCTGCTGCGCGAGGCCAACGAGGCGGGCCGGTCGCTGCGCCGCGGGACCGTGGGCGACAACGTCATGTACCTGGAAACCGGTCAGGGCTCGGCGCTTTCGGCTGGCGCGCACCTGGGCGCCGGCGGCAAGCCGGTCGACCAGCAGACCCTCGAGGCCCGCGCCTACGCCATCGCCCGCGACCTGGACCCGTTCCTGATCAATACAGTGGTCGGCTTCATCGGCCCCGAATACCTCTACGACGGCAAGCAGATCATCCGCGCCGGCCTAGAGGACCACTTCTGCGGCAAGCTCCTCGGCCTCCCCATGGGCGTCGACGTCTGCTACACCAACCACGCCGAAGCCGACCAGGACGACATGGACACCCTGCTCACCCTGCTGGCCGCCGCGGGCTGCCCCTTCGTCATCGCGGTCCCCGGCGCCGACGACGTCATGCTCGGCTACCAGAGCCTCGCCTACCACGACGCGCTCTACGCCCGCCAGATCCTCAACCTCCGTCCCGCTCCCGAATTCGCCGCCTGGCTCGACCACCTCGGCATGCTCGGCCCGGCCGGCCGCATCCTCCCCGTCGAGCCGCTGACCTCCCCACTCCGGGCCCTCGCCAAGGGGGCGGCATGACGATCGGCCCTGTGTCGGCGCGCGCCTTTCATGAGCGACGAAACCTCTGGGATCACAACGAGATTCGTGGCATCGGCTCCACCATCGGCCCCGGCGCTCCGCCCCGGTCCGCCTGTATCGGTATCGCCCGGCAGTGCCCGGATCGCCACTCGCGGCAATACGCGGTGGGCAGCGCGCACCTACGGGATGCCAGCCGGTGGGCGTATCCCTGGCCGTATCAGGAAGGAAATCTGTGAGCTACAGCGAACCGCTCTCTCCCATCGGACGCGCCGAGCACGCTGCGGCACACGCCTTCTGGCATGATCTGCGGCGAACCACCCAGGCACGCATCGGACTTCGGCGCACCGGTGACGCCTTGTCGACCACCGAGGTCCTCGAATTCCGTGCGGCGCATGCGGCGGCCCGGGATGCCGTGCACAGTCCGCTCGATATCGCGGTCCTGGCCGCCGAGGTGGCGGGTCTCGGGCTCGATGAGCCGGTGCACGTGCGCAGCAGGGCGAGCGATCGCTCGGAGTATCTGCGGCGTCCGGATCTCGGGCGGCTGCCCGGGACCGATGAACCAGCGGTGCCGCACAGCGGGAAGGACGTGGGTTTCGTTCTGGCAGACGGGCTTTCGTCGAAGGCGCTGGCCGATCACGGGGTTCCCATGCTCGCGGCGTTGCTGGCGGCGTTCGAGGGGCGGTACACGCTCGCTCCGCCGGTGATCGCCACGCAGGCCCGGGTGGCGCTGGGGGATCACATCGGTGCCGCGCTCGGTGTGGGGACGGTGCTGGTGTTGATCGGGGAGCGGCCCGGGCTCTCGGTCGCCGACAGTCTCGGGATCTATCTGACCCATTGCCCGCGACCCGGAAGATCCGATTCCGAGCGGAACTGCATCTCGAATATTCATCCGCCGGAAGGGCTTTCGTACGAGCGTGCGGCTCACGTCGTCACGGGGTTGGTCGATGGTGCTCGTCGACTCGGCAGGTCGGGGGTCGATCTGAAGGACACGTCGGCCGACCGCGCGCTCACCGATGCGGGCGCCATCTCGGTGGAAGCGCCATGGCCCGTCGCGGGGGCGGTGCGTGCCCGGGCGAAACACTGAGCGGTGCGCGAACGATCGATCGGTGGAAGCCGTATTCGGCGGAAGTCGTATTCGAGGAGGCAGGTGACTCATGTCCTTTGGTGTTCGTGTGGTAGGAGCGGGATTGGGTGTGATGGCGACGCTGGTCGCGGTGCCGGCGGCACAGGCGGACCCGGTCGCGGACGGATCACCGTCCGCGCTGACCTTGACCCTGGCACAGGGCGATTCGCTGGAGAGCTCGTCGAGTCAGCAGACGGTGCTGCTGGCTTGTTCACCGGTGGTGGCGGGCACCCACCCGGCGGCCGCGTCGGCGTGTGACGAGCTGACCGCGGCTGGAGGCGACTTCGAGAAGCTGTCCGGCCATCCGATGCGGTTCTGCACCATGATCTACGACCCGGTGACCGTGGCGGCGGACGGCGTCTGGCACGGCAACCCGGTGAGTTACCGGCACACCTATGCCAACAAGTGTCAGGCCCAGAACCGCAGCACCTACGTCTTCGCGTTCTGACCGAATCCGCTGCCGCCCGGCCTCCCCGCCGGCGCGGGAAGTACTGTTCACCCGGGCTTGTGACAGGCCGCTCGAACAGTGCCGACTCGGCGCGGAGCAGGAGGTACGGGCGGGATGCGACGATGGCGAGTGGTCCTGGCGCTGGCGGGGACCACGATGCTGGTGCCGTTCCTCGGGTTCACCGGCTATACGGTCGGTCGTGCGCGGCTTTCCCCGCGCCCCGGCGCGGAGGTGGTGGTCGTGCTCGGCTGTCGGCTGCGCCACGATCGGGTTGCACCGATGCTTGCCAGGCGTCTGAACCGGGCGCTCGAGGTGATGGGAGAGGAACACCGCCGGGGGCGTACGCCACTACTGGTGGCCTCGGGCGGGCAGAGCGGCCGCGAAACCGTGGCCGAGGCGGAGGCGATGGCGGATTATCTCGTGGCGCAAGGTATTCCGGATGATCGAATCCTGCGCGAGAACCGGTCTCGCAATACCGAGGAGAATCTGCGGTTCACCGTCCGGGAGTTACGCGGGCGCGGAATCGATCCGGAGCGGGCGCGAATAACCGTGGTCACCAGCGACTTTCACGTGCTGCGGACGGCCGGGCTGGTCCGGCGACTGGGGCTGCGTGCCCAGGTGACCGGCGCACGCACCTCCCGGCTGCTGACCCGAAAATCCTTCCTGCGGGAATTCGTCGCCGTCCTGGTCAAGCTGGGCAGGACCGGGTAGCGGTCGGTCACCGGCGCAGGTCCAGCCGGCGCATGACCCGGTCCACCACGTCGGGCGGGACTCCCGGTTCACGGCGTGCGGCCAGCGCCTCGGCCCTGCCTGCCTCCAGCACGTCATTGGTGATGGACCGCATCTTCGTGGTGAAGGCCAGCGTGCGATCGGTGTGCGTCCGGGGATCGCCCTGGGCTGCCTCCGGATCCGCCTGGGCCAGACGGCGTTCGAATCCCGTGCGCAGCCGGTCGTAGACCTCCTCGGGCAGGTGCTCGGTTTCCGAGATCTCCTCGAGCCGGGCCAGTTCGGCCTCCAGCACCCGGGTCCAGAGCTGGCGTTCGAAGGCGCGCTCGGTGCCGGTATCGGCGTGCACGCCCATCGCCCGCACCACGGCGGACAGGGTCGGGCCCTGCAACAGCAGCGTGAACAGCACGACCGCGATGGCGGTGAACAGGATTTCGGTGCGGCCCGGGAACGGTTTTCCGCTGTCGGTGGTGAACGGCACGGCCAGGGCCAGCGCCACCGTGGCGACCCCGCGCATGCCCGCCCACCAGGTCACCACGGTCTCGCGCCAGGTGTGGGGCTCGTCCTTGTCGCGGGTGCGCCGCCAGGATCGGAAGATCACGGTCGTGGTCAGCAGCCAGATCAGTCGCAACCCCACCACCACCGCGATGACCACCGCCGCCCCGCCGATGAAGCGCGGCCAATGGGGTCCGGCGTCGCGCAGCACCGTGCTCAGTTCGAGTCCGATCAGGCCGAAAGCGAAACCGGTGACCAGCATTTCGGTGATCTCCCAGAAGGAGTCGCCCACCAGCCGGTAGTCGCTGTCGCTGAAATCGGTTGCGGCATCGGTGAGATACATCGAGCACACCAGCACCGCCAGCACCGCCGACCCGCCCCGCGACTCCGAGAGCCCGTAGGCGGCGAACGGCAGCAGCAGGCCCAGCGCCACCCGCCACGGGGCCTCCTCCAGCCGCTGCATGAGTTTGCTTCCGGCCCAGCCGAACAGCAGCCCAACCACCGCCCCGACCAGGGCCGACACTAGGAAATCGCGGAATGCGCCCCAGGCCGAGAACGAACCGGTCACCACGGCCCGAATCGCCACCGTGTAGAGGACGATCGCGGTCACGTCGTTGAACAGGCCCTCGCCCTCGAGCACCGCGACCAGCCGTCTGGGCAGGCCCAGTTTGCCCGCCAGCGCCGAGACCGCCACCGGATCCGGCGGCGCGACCAGGGCGCCGAGCGCCACCGCAGCACCGATCGGCACGCCCGGATACCAGAGGTGGAAGGCCCAGGCCACGGCCGCCGTGGTCACGATGACGAGCACCACCGCGCGCAGGCTGATGGCTATCCAGTTCTCGGCGAACTGCCGCCATGAGGTGCGCCGCGCGGCCGCGTACAGCAGGGGCGGCAGCACCAGCGGCAGGATGAGTTCGGGATCGATCTCGATATTCGGCACCTGCGGGATCAGGGCCAGCACCACGCCGAAGGCGGTCATGAGGACCGCCGGCGCTTGGCCCAGCCGCCGCCCGAGCGGCTGGGCCAGGATGGTCGCGAACAGGACTGCGAAGATCAACTCCAGCTGGTGGTGCTCCACGGCAGTCAGTTTGCTGCCGATGTGCCCGAAAGTCGAACACTGGGACCGGATTCTCAGCGAACCGGGTCGGCAATTCTCAGCCTGCCCGATTGGTACTGGAGATTGCCCACGGTCGGGCGGGTACGGCTATGAGTAGCGGGTACTGCGCTGCGGCGGAACCGGATTCCGGTCGTGGCGCGCTGCCGGGCCGCCGGCCGCCGGGTAGAACTGGTCCGAACGCCCGTCGCCGTGCGGGGACATCTCGTGGCGGCCGGGTGCCTGATAGTCAGCGGCCGGTGCGTACAAGCCCGCGGTCCGGTAGTCCCGGGGACCGGGCTCGTCCTGGCCCGAGCCGCGCGTTTCCGCCACCGCCGAGGCCGCCCGCAGCGACCAGCCCGCGCGCGCCGCCGGTTCGGGCCGTTCCGGTTCGGGCATCATGGAGCGCTCGTCCACCTCGGTGAGGCCGACGTGAATGAGCAGGACGAGCGTCACCATGCTGACGCTGATCATCAGCGGGGCCAGCAATTCCATCGGGCCCGTGCCCTGCGGGGTGGTCGGATTGTCCATGTGGTGCGCGCTCATCGACGCCATGCCCGTGTAGTGCATGCCGCAGACCGCGACACCCATGATCAGGGCCGCGCCGATGGTGGCCCAGATACCGGTGATGACCAGCGTGAACCACAGCGCCACGGTGGCCGCGACCACCGCGATCACCATGGACAGTGTGACGATGCCGGCGTTGTAGTCGATCATGGCGTCGGACCGCATGGCGTACATGCCCGAGTAGTGCATGGCGCCGACGCCCAGCCCGGTGACCGCGCCGCCCGCGAACAGTGACAAGCGGCCGAATGGCTCGCGGGCCACGATGAACAGGCCCATCCACACCACGGTGACCGAGATGACTGCGCTGAGCAGGGTGAGCGGCACGTTGTACTTGACCACCGCACCGCGGATGGTGAAACCCAGCATGGCGACGAAGTGCATCACCCAGATGCCGGTGCCGCCGATGGCCACGGCCGCCGAGACGAGCCAGCTGCTGCGTCCTTCCCCGGACCGGGCACGTGCCGTACACCGCAGGCCGAGCAGGGATCCGGTGACGGACATGATGTACGCCAGTACGGGGGTGATCCAACCGTAGCTGAAGTGGTGAATTTCCAGCACTCGAACTCCATTGCCAGAACAGGGGTTTCGCAATCGCGGAGGCGACGACGGCACACTACCGGGCAAGGTTCGGATTGGGAAATTGAAAAGGAACGTTTCATTCAAATTACTTCCGGCTGGGACGTCTCCACCGGGTCAGCAATCTGCGAGCCTTCTGAATGTCATGTCCGCGTTGGACTTTGGACATCCGGGGGTGGTGATCCGCATGTGCCGCCCGCTCGGCACGCGGGCGGCACATGCACGGCAGCTATTACTCGGCACCCAGGTCGGCGAACATCTTTCGCTTCATGGCGGGCACCGCGTTGGCGGTGCGGAAGACGAGTTTGCCGGCACCGCGCGCAAACCGGCTGTCGGACACCGACTGGGTGGCCGCGGTCAGCGAGGCCTGCACCGCCGCGAAGCCGTAGTCGATCATGTCCGTTTCGTATCGGTGGATGCCCTCGAGCAGTCCGAGCTCACGGCGTTCGGCGGCCACCAGTGCGCGGCACAGCCCCCGGGCGTCGCGCAGTGCAGTGTTCGCACCGATACCGGCGAACGGGGTCATGCTGTGCACCGCATCGCCGAGCACCGTGACATTCGTGGTCTGCCAGGCCGGGATCGGGACCGAGGTCTTGATCGGCAGCAGGGTGGCGGTCTCCGGATCGGAATCGGCGACCAGCGCCCGCAATTCGGGCGCCCATCCTGTGGTCATCCGCACCGCGAGATCGTGCAGGCCGACGGGCGAGAGCGCCTCCAGATCGGCGCCGTAGCGTTCGCGTTTGGCCGCGAAGGCCCAGAAGACATACGGCTGGGTGTTGTCGAGGAGCAGCCCGGACTCCAGGCCGGGCCGGTTCCCGACGATGCGCTCGGCGCCGGCGGGGATGTCGAACTCGTGCGGGGCGAGGAACATTCCGCAGCCGCTGGGCGGGATGACGCTGAGCGGATTGCGCAGCAGCCGGGCGTCCAGGCGCGCCCGCGATTCCGGCGTCAGGCCGTATTTGCCTGCGATGGTGACGATTCCGGTGTCCACGCGCTCGGCGTGCGGGAGGTATTGCGCCCGCACCCGGGAGGTGCCGCCGTCCGCGCCGACCAGCACATCACCGATCTCGGAATCGCCGTCGCCGAAATGGGCCAGGATCCGGCCGTCGGGCAGGCGCTCATAGCGGTCGAACATGCTGCCGTAGTGCACGGCGTCGCCCAGGTCGGCGAGCAGCAGCTGTCGCAGGGTGATCCGGCTGATGCCGTAGTGCCCGCCGGCGGTGTGCTCACCCTCCTCCGGATCGATCTGGAGCAGTTCGCGCAATTGTTCCGTGACGAAACCGAACCCGTTGCCGCCCTTGCCCGCACATGCGACGAAGGTCGAATACAGCTCCGGCGACAGCAGTTCGGCCAGGGCATTGCTGCCGTGCGGGTTGATGTGGATGCGGAAACCCTGCAGGCGGTCGGTGCGCTGGGTTTCGCGTTCGTGCACGCTGACGCTCACGCCTGCGCGGCGCAGGCCGTTGGCGAGCGCCAGCCCGCCGATGCCGCCGCCGGCGATGATCACGTGCAGGGGTGTGTTGGTGGCCATGGCAATTGGTCCTCTCCTGAAGTCAGATTCGGCTCCAGCCGAATCGGCCCGGACGTCTGCGGTTCGCCCGTTGCTGTTGGTGTGTGCCCGCCGCGGCCCAGGCATCGATCATGCGATCGAGCAGCCGGGTGAGAGTGTCGACATCCTCGGCGGACCAGTCGGCGATCACCTCGCCGAAGACCTGGTCGCCGATCTCCAGGAACTGCGCGAGCTCGGCCCGCCCCGCCTCGGTGGCCTCGACCAGCACCGCCCGCCGATCCGCCGGATCGGGGGAGGTGCTGACCAGGCCGGAGTCGATCAACGCCTGGACATGCCGGGTGATGGAAGACGGCAACGCGTCGAGGCACTCGGCGATCTCCCCGGCCCGCAGCGGCCCGGACTCGACCGCGCACTGCAGCACCCCGACCCGGACCGGGTCGTAGGCGCGAGAAGTGCCCTGCCGCATGGCTTCCGCGAACCGCGCGGTGCTCCGGGCCAGTCGCGAAACCTGGTCTTTGTTTGCTTCCATGAATCAACTATAAAAGTTGATTCCGTGAAACAAAAGAGTGTGGCGGAAAACGGACGTTCAGCGATGGAGCAGTGGGACTCGGTCGCTACCGCCGAGGACCCCTCGGCGGGGCTGCGCACTCATGAGGTGCGGCTCGCCTTCATCGAGGCCGCCCGTGCCGCTACCGGCTGAGCCCCGGATCGGCGTAGCGTGCGGACGAGGTACTCCGCATCGGAATCCCTGGGGGACACATGAATACGAGACTGACGGTGTTCTCCCATGACGGCCTGACCTTCGACGTCGTCGACGCGGGCCCGCTCGACGGCATCCCGGTCGTGCTGCTGCACGGATTCCCGCAGACGGCTTCGGAATGGGACCGGCTGACGCCCTACCTGCATGAACGCGGTTACCGCACAATCGCTCCCACGCAGCGCGGCTATTCGCCGGGGGCACGCCCGCGCGGCCGGTTCGCGTACCGGATGAGCGCCCTGATCGGCGATACGGTCGCGCTGATCGAGGCGCTCGGCGGTGACCCGGTTTATCTGGTCGGTCATGACTGGGGTTCCGCCGTCGCGTGGTCGACCGCCGCGGCGCGCCCGGAGCTGGTGCGCACGCTGACCTCGGTGTCGGTTCCGCATCCGATGGCCTTCGCGCGCACCATGTTCACCACCACGCAGTTGTTCCGGACCTTCTATCTGGTGCTGTTCCAGATCCCGTGGGTGCCGGAGTTGGTGGTTTCCAGAGTCTTCCGCGCGGTGAACTCTCCGTCGCGCCCCGGCCTGCGCCGTCGCGCCCGAGCCCTGTCGGGAATGGACGACGCCCAGATCGATCGCGTTTCGCGTGAGGTGATCGGGGCCGGAGCACTGCCCTACGCCATCAACTGGTATCGCGCGATGATGATCGTCGATCCGCGCCGGGTATTGCGCAAGGTCATCGCTCCGACGACGCACGTGTCCAGTGCCCGGGACCACTACATCGTCGACCGGAACTCCATGCTGACGGCGCGCTACGTCCAGGGGCCCTTCGCGCATGAAGTTCTCGACGGCACCCATTGGATTCCGGAGGAACGGCCCGCCGAGCTGGCCGCCGTCATCACCACCCGAACAGCCTCGGTGACAACGCAATCCGAGTGAAAGTCACCCGGCTGCGGGCCGGGCTTCTCCGGTCCGGGACCGCCGTGTGGGCTCGGCGGTGCGGCCGGCGCGTTTGCCGCGGGCGATCTCGGTGCCGAGAGCGTCGAGCGGATTCGCCATCTGGTGCAAGGGATCTCCGAGGCCCGCGAGCCACGCCTGTGCCGTTTCCACGCCCTGGGCATCGAGGGCGTAGAAGCGACGCGTGCCCTCAGCACGCACGATAACCAATCCGGCATCGCGCAGCACCTTGAGGTGCTGCGAGACACCGGGCTGGGAGATCGACGCCTGAGCGCGGACCGTCTCGACGATCGCGCCGGCGGGCTGTTCGCCACCGGCGACGAGCTCGAGGATGTAGCGGCGGATCGGATCGCCGAGCGCCTCGAAAATCCGTGCGAGAGAAGCGGCCATCAGGATTCCGGGCCGCTGTCGGGCTCGGTCGTGTAGAAGCTGTACGCCGCATCGGCCGCGGTCTGTGCCGTGGCGGGCTCGTCGCCGTCGGCGATGGCCGCCTCGCCCCATCCGGTGACGGAGGCTCGGATGAACACGCGGCCCTCCGGCGTCCGGTGCACGTTCTGCCCTTCCTCCGGATCCACCACCTCCCCGCTCGACAGATACGAACTCAGCCCGGCAAGCGTGAGATCCCACCCGACACCGACCGCACCCGGCCCGAACCGCCCCCACATCTCCGGTTCGAACGGCACCTCGTGCGTCAATTCCAGCTGGGTGCCGTCGTTCACCGGCGTGAGGCCCATCTCCAGCCAGGAGACCTTGCCGTCCCATTCCCATGTCACGGCAAGCGCTTTCGGCGCATCGCACCGCTCGATCACCCCATTGGCGTGCCCCTCGAGCTGATAGCGCCCACCGACCTCCAGCCTGCCGCTGATCGGCAGGAACCACCGCGGGATCCGCTCGGGATCGGTGAGCGCATTCCACAGATCGGCCGGATCGGTCTGGTAACTGCGCCGAGCGACGGCGATCCGGGTCGGCACCCCGTCCCGGGAACCGGTCCGCACCTCGCGAGTCACCAATCCCGCAAGGCGGGTGGGATCGGACAGTAGCGACATAGCGCCTCCTTTTTATAAGTTCTGACTTATATTAACAGGCATGGCGCGAGAAGTGCCACAGGCGGCGTGTCGGTGGCGAACCCCGGCGCCGGGCAACGGCCATCATGGTTGGCGTACGGAACCCGCGCAGCCCACAGCCGGCTGCGCCTCGGCAGCAGGAGGCAGTAGTGAGCGACCACGAAGTGAAGATGATCATCTTGTCGACCGACGACCTCGATGAATCCATCGCCTTCTACACCGAGACCCTGGGCATGCCCCTGAAATTCCGCGACGGCCCCCACTTCGCGGCCCTCGACGGCGGCCCCATCACCCTCGCCCTCGCCACCGCGTTAGACCACCCCATCCATGGCCAGGTAGTCGTAGGCATCAAAACCGCCGATGTGGACGCGGCCGCCAAAGCCATCGAAGCCAGCGGCGGCGGCATCGTGAAGGCCCCCTACGACGACGCCCACGAGCGCCGCGCTGTCGTCTGCGACAACAAAGGCAACGGCCTGGTCTTCTACAGCCCACTGCCCCGATGATCAACCCCCGGATCACCATCGAACCCGTCGTCGACCACGAATACCGAGTCCTGGTCGACGACGGCACCGAATCCGCCGAATCCCAATTCATAGTCGCCCCAGACGTTCTCGCTGATCTGGGCTTCGCCGCGGCCGACGAGGGGCGCGTCGTGGAACTGACGGCCGCCTTCCTGGTCGATCACCAGTCGATCATCGACTTCCCTCAACTGGTCTACCTCGACGAGGTTGCCGCCGCCTTCGACGACTACCGCCCCGAGCTCCAACGCCGCCTCGGCTAGCCTCGTGCCGGCCTGGTCCGGCCGTGTGCAGCGGACCTATCGCGGAATCCGTTGAACGCCACGGAGGCCGGGCCGCGCGGAGGACGAAGGACCCGCCGCTATGGTGAACCGATGACGTCGGTCAAACAGATCCAGGTCACCTTCGACTGCGCAGAGCCTGAGCGTGTCGCGCGTTTCTGGTGCGATGTGCTCGGGTACGTCATTCCGCCGCCGCCGGAGGGGTTTGCCAGTTGGGTCGAATTCGACTGCTCCCTGCCGCCTGAGCGTCAGGGTTCAGCATTCGCATGCGTTGATCCCTCAGGTGTCGGCCCGCGACTGTTCTTTCAACGCGTGCCCGAAGGGAAAGTCACCAAGAATCGCCTGCATCTCGACGTGCGGGTCGGCACTGGGCTCGTGGGTGAAGAGCGCCTGGCCGCACTCGAGGCCGAATGTGCACGACTGGTCGCGCTCGGCGCGGTGCGTGTGCGGCTACTGCCGGCCGGCGGAGGCAACGAGTCCTGCCTCGTGATGCAGGACATCGAGGGCAACGAATTCTGTCTCGACTGAGTCGCCACGAACGCTGTTGCTCGGCAGCTCAATTCGGATGCCGGTTGAGGCAGGCCCTATCGGGGTGAACGTCTCCTGTGCCGGGGGAGATGCGTCAGCTCCCACACAACGGAGTCGACGCGCGCACGAGCGCCGCCGCGTGGAGGGCGTCGAGATTGTCGTGCCCGGCGACAGCGAGTACCCCGGCGGCGACTCGCGCTGGGCAGTCGGAGCGCGTCAATTCGGGCCGCTCCCTATCCAATTCGTCGATGATCGCGACATTGAGGCCATCGATCACCGGCCGCACCCCGGCCAGATCCGTCGCCGGCACCGGGGCAGTCACCAGCCCATACCGCCACTCGGTCACCAGCCCCCGCTGGACGATCTTGCTAGCCTCGATCTGACCTTGAAACACCTGCCGGACCAGCCCCGCGGGTAGATTCCGTTCCGCCCCCAACTGAGCCATAGCGTCACAGATCGCCTGTTCCCGAACCGGATCGTCGATCACCGGCTCGCTCCCATCCCGCACCGCACCCTCCCACTTGACCGCCGCGACAGTATCCGCCGTATCGAGCCGCTCGTTCAGCAGCCCCACCAGCCGATCCAGGGCCCCTGAATAATCGTCCTCCGCCGCGCCCACCCCGAACTGTCCCGCAGCCACCACCATCGCCGCCCCCGCCACAACCGCCAGCCGTCTCATCGATGCCATGCCTTCCACCGCGCGAACCCTACCGCCCCCGACACAACGAACACCCCAGACGCGCAGTGGCTTCGAAACTTGATGCGCGATACACAGATCGACATCGATCGACCACGCTCGACCTCCCAGGGCACAACGTTCTCGCCGGACGCGAAAGTGGTGAGCGATGCCGCAGGCGAAAGATGTCGTGAGCCGCGGCCTCGGACTGACAGCGAGTTGCACGGGACAGAAACAGAATCTGGTCCCTGAGCCGAAGATCAGGGATCATCACCGTCGACTGGCCGAAGGCGCGCGGACGCGGCTGGCATGATCACGGGGTGAAGCTACGATTCGGTATTCAGTTGGCACCGACGGTGACCGAGCTGCCACAGCTGCGCGCGATGGCCAGGTTGGCGGACCGGGAAGGTCTGGATCTGCTCGGCATTCAGGATCATCCGTACTCGGGCGGGCTGGCCGATACGTTCGCGGTGATCGCCACGGTGCTGGCGGAAACCGAACGGCTGCGGGTGTTTCCGGATGTGGCCAGCCTGCCGTTGCGCGGGCCCGCGATGCTCGGGAAGCAGGCCGCGACCTTGGATGTGCTCAGCGGCGGGCGATTCGAACTCGCCGTCGGAGCGGGCGCGTTCTGGCCAGCGATCGGGGCCATGGGCGGTCCGGTGCGGTCGAATCCCGAAGCGCTGCAGGCGCTCGAGGAGGCCACCGCGATCATCCGGGCCATGTGGCGGCCGGGGACGAAGGCGAAAGTCGAAGGCGTGCACTACAGCGTGAAGGGTGTGCAGTCCGGGCCCGCGCCCGCGCATCCGGTCGGGATCTGGTTCGGCAGCGTCGGTCCGAAGGCCAACGCCCTCACCGGGCGTATCGCCGACGGGTGGGCCGCGCCCATCCCGCACTACCTACCGTACGAGAAATGGCAAGCGACACAGAACATCATCTCTGACGCCGCGATCGACGTGGGCCGCAAACCGGCCGACATCACCCGAATGGCACAACTGGTTGGAACGATCACCGACACTCCGGGGCCGGTCACACTGCGCGGCGAGGAACCGATCCGCACCGATGCCGCGGGCTGGGCCCGCATTCTGGCCGATCTCGCCATGGAGACCGGCTTCGACACCTTCGTGTACTGGCCGGAATCCGCCGACGACACTCAGCTTCGTCGCTGGATCGGTGACGTCGTTCCTGCCACCCGAGCCTCGAGCGCCTGACCATCCCAGGCACCCAACCCGAACTGACAGCACTGTGCTCGGGTCTTGATACGAGTTCGGGCCGCTGAGCTGCAGCTCAGCGGCCCGAACTCGGGTGATCGCTAGTCCAGGTAGTCGCGCAAGACCTGGGAGCGGCTCGGGTGGCGGAGCTTGCTCATGGTCTTGGACTCGATCTGGCGGATGCGTTCGCGGGTGACGCCGTAGACCTGGCCGATTTCGTCCAGGGTTCGGGGCTGGCCGTCGGTGAGGCCGAAGCGGAGACGGACGACGCCCGCTTCGCGCTCCGACAAGGTCTCGAGGACCGACTGCAACTGGTCTTGTAGCAGCGTGAAGGACACCGCGTCGACCGCGACGACAGCTTCGGAGTCTTCGATGAAGTCGCCGAGTTGGGAGTCGCCCTCGTCACCGATGGTCTGGTCCAGGGAGATGGGCTCGCGCGCGTACTGCTGGATTTCCAGCACCTTCTCGGGCGTGATGTCCATTTCCTTGGCGAGCTCTTCGGGGGTGGGCTCGCGGCCCAGGTCCTGGAGGAGTTCGCGCTGGATGCGGCCGAGCTTGTTGATGACCTCGACCATGTGCACGGGGATGCGGATGGTGCGGGCCTGGTCGGCCATGGCGCGGGTGATGGCCTGGCGGATCCACCACGTCGCGTAGGTCGAGAACTTGTAACCCTTGGTGTAGTCGAACTTCTCGACCGCGCGGATCAGACCGAGGTTGCCTTCCTGGATCAGGTCCAGGAACGCCATGCCGCGGCCGGTGTAGCGCTTGGCGAGCGAAACGACCAGTCGCAGGTTGGCTTCCAGCAGGTGGTTCTTGGCGCGGTTGCCGTCGCGCATGATCCACTGGAAGTCGCGGCGCGACTGCACGGGCAGCTTCTCGCCCTTCTCGGCGAACTCGCGCAGCTTTTCCGTGGCGTAGAGGCCGGCCTCGATGCGCTTGGCGAGCTCGACCTCCTCCTCGGCGTTGAGCAGCGCGACCTTGCCGATCTGCTTGAGGTAGGCGCGGACCGAGTCGGCGGAGGCGGTGAGTTCAGCATCCTTGCGGGCCTGGCGCAGCGCCTCGGATTCCTCTTCGTCCCAGACGAAGTCGCCGGACGCCTTGTCCTTCTCCGACGGCTCTTCGGCCTCTTCGGCCTCCTCGCCCTCGGCTGCGGGAGCGGCCGGGCCGGCTTCCCCTTCCTCGTCCTCCTCGACCTCGTCGACCAGGTCCTCGTCCTCGCCGAGGTCGTCCTCGTCGATTTCGATGTCACCCAGGTCGTCGTCGAGCTCCAGCGAGTCGTCGTCGATGACCTCGTCGCCCTCAGCGCCTTCGGCGCCGGGCTCCGCGGCCTTCTTCGGCGAAGCCTTCTTCGCCGCGGTCTTCTTGGCGGTGGCCTTGGTGGCCTTCTTCGCCGCCGTCTTCTTGGCCGCAGTCTTCTTCGCCGCGGCCTTCTTGGCCGGGGCCTTCTTCGCGGCAGCCTTCTTGACCGGCCGTGCTGCGGTGGTGTCTGCTGAGTCGGCGGCCTCGGCCGATTCGGCGGTCTCTCGGGTATTCGTGGCTACCACGTACGCCCTTTCGTGACGGTCTCGTGCGGCGTCACGCCAGAGTGGTGATCCGGCGGAGCGTTCTGTCGGGGGGTAAACCGGCTCTCGTGCCGGTGTCGGTTTCCGGCCTACCGCCGGGCATGTGTTCCATTGTAACGATCGAACCAGCTTACTTACGGTGCGATCCCGGCTGACACCGCCATGGCTGCTCCGACGATGCCGGCGGTGTTGCGCAGCGCGGCGGGCACCACCGGGGTTCTGTTGGTGAGCAACGGAATCCATTCCTGGTAGTCGCGGCTGATGCCGCCACCCGCCACGAACACGTTCGGCCAGAACAGGTTTTCCAAGGTAACCAGCACCTTGCTGACCTCCCGCGCCCACTCCGGGTAGGACATGCCGACCCGATCCTTGACCGAGGCGGCGGCCCGGTGCTCGGCCTCGCGGCCGTCGACCTCCATGTGCCCGAGCTCGCTGTTCGGTATGAGCACGCCGTTGTACATCATGGCCGATCCGATACCGGTGCCGAAGGTCAGCAGCATTACCAAACCGTCGAGATCCTTTGCCGCGCCGTACCGGTCCTCGGCCATGCCCGCCGCGTCGGCGTCGTTGAGGACGGTCACCTCGCGGCCGCCCAGCGCCAGCGAGAACAGGTGCCGCGCGTCGATGCCGATCCAGGTCGGGTCGATATTGGCGGCCGTGCGGATCTGCCCGCGCAGCACCACGCTCGGCATGGTGATGCCGACCGGGCCCTCCCAGCCGGACTGGGCGACGAGCTTGGCGACCGCCTCGGCGACCGCGTTCGGAGTGGCCGGGTGCGGTGTGGCGATCTTGATGCGCTCATAGACCAGTTCGCCGGTCGCGAGATCGACCTCGGCGCCCTTCACACCGCTGCCGCCGATATCGATGCCGAACGCGCGTCCGGGATCGGACATGGACCACTCCTCGTTCTCCAGGGATGCCGGCGAGTCGAAGCCACCGGCCGATGACCGCTCGATCGACCTCCGCCTTGTGTCGTGCACGACAAGCCTAATGCGCCGGATGCCGGATCTGTGCTGCGATGGTGCTCGTGCCGGAATCGAATTTCACTTCCACCGTCCCCACCCCAGCCACGAACACCGACACGTCCGATATTGCCGAACTGCGCCGCGTCGCGGTATTTCTGGCCGAGACCGCCGCCGCGCACGTCCGCGAGCGCCGGCCGCAGGTCTTCGGGTCGGGCGCGCACGAGCAGGACGTTGTGCAGTCCAAGAGCACTCCCACCGACCCCGTCACCATCGTCGACACCGAGACCGAGCAGCTGGTCCGCAAACTGGTCGCCGAACTGCGCCCCGGCGACCGCGTGGTCGGCGAGGAGGACGGCGGCACCCTGGCCGAGGACCCGGATCGGGTGCACTGGGTCGTCGATCCCATCGACGGCACCGTCAACTTCGTCTACGGCATCCCGTCCTACTCGGTGTCGGTGGCCGCGGTGCGCGGAGGCCGCCCGGTCGCGGGCGCGGTCGCCGATGTCGCGCACGTGGTCACCTACAGTGCCGGGCTCGGGCTGGGCGCGCACCGCGCCGACTCCAGCGTGGACGGCACCGCTCCGGGCGGTGCGCCGATCGCCTTGCGTGCCAACGGCGTCGACGTGGTGTCCATGGCGCTGGTGGCCACCGGCTTCGCCTACGCCACCGAGCGGCGTACCCGGCAGGGTGAGCTGGTGGCGCAGGTGCTGCCGCACATTCGCGACATCCGCCGTTTCGGCTCGGCGGCGCTGGACCTGTGCGCTGTCGCCGAGGGCCGTACCGACGCCTACTACGAGCACGGCCTGAACCTGTGGGACTGGGCGGCGGGCGCGCTCATCGCCACCGAGGCGGGTGCGCGTCTGATCCTGCCGCCCGGACCCGACGCGCCGGGCGCCGCAGGCGATTTGGTGTCCGCCGCCGCGCCCGGCATTGCTGACGAGCTTTTCGGTCTGTTCGGGCGTCTGGACGTCACCACCCCTATCCCGGTGTCGTGACAGAGGGCTGGACGACCACGGGGCCCGGCTGACCGTCGCTCCGGACCGGGCAAAACGAATCGCCGCGATCGAAGGATCGCGGCGATTACTGTTATCCGGATTCATATATATGGTTGCGCCGGTTGGAGTTTCGCGCCGGGTCTGTCGGTCAGAGCGCACACCCCGCGAAAGAGATTCTCAGCACTTCGCGTGCCGCGCGGCCTCCAGCAGCTTCGGGTCGATGGCCGGCGCGGTGCCGGGCGTCGGGTTCTTCAGGGACTTCAGCACCTCCTCGGCGTCGGTACCGGGCCGGATATCGCGGAACAGCGAGCCCAGCACCATGTCCACGGTGTCGTCCTGGCGCTGATCCTCGATGAGCTCGGCACACGGAACCACCAGCTGTACCGACGCCGCGGCGGGCCGGCCCTTCGCGCCGAAACGGATCTGCCCGGTGCATTCGAGGTCGCCGTTCACGTATACCGGATCGTTACCGATCTGCACGTCCGGCGCGCTGGCGAAACCGAGGTCACCCAGCTCGGAGGCCACGTGCGCGGCCTGACCGCGCTGGCCGTTGGCATTGAACACGCGCACCTTCGACTGGCTGAGGGCCGCCGGCTCCACATCCCGCAATCGCGACGCCGACACCCGCTCGCCGAGGGGGGCGGGCGGAGCCGTGGACGTGCTCGAGGCGGGGCTGGGGGAGTTGCAGGCCATCGCACCCTGGTCACCCTCGCTCGTGGTCAGCGCCTTGTACCACACGCCGACGCAGATGAGAGCGATGACGCCCACCATGGCCGCCCACGGCTCCCAGCGCCGCCGGATGAAGGACCGTCCGTTCGGGTCGGTCGAGTTACCTTGGGTGATCAGTGAAACCACGCCCACACTCTACGAAAACGTCGGGATTGTCGTGTGAACGGCTACGGCAAGTCGGCCGCTGGGTGTGGCGGGGAGGTCTCGGACGATGCCGGGAAGATCTCGAAGAGTTCCCCTGTCGGTGACGATTACCCCTCAGTTTCAACTCGCGGGGGTTTTGATTGCGACTTTTGTCCCGGGGTCCGCTATTGTCTGGCGGCCCAGATCGTACAAGCCAGGTGAAACTGGGGTTCGATTTCGGGAACAACAAGGGCATGTCCTGCGTTGACCGAGCGCGATCCGGTGCGGATGAGGAGTATCCGGCTCGGATCTGTGACCGGTGTACGCGTGACGTACACCACGGGCGGGGCGGCATCCCACCCGATCCGGCTCCTGCCAGGAGCCGGTCAGGAGGGTGCCGGTCCGGGATATACGGAGTAAGGACGAGGGGAAGACGACATGGCAACCGACTATGACGCACCGCGGCGCAATGAATCCGACGACGTGTCGGAGGACTCGCTGGAGGAGCTGAAGGCTCGCCGCAACGAAGCCGCGTCCGCCGTCGTGGATATCGACGAATCCGATACCGCGGAATCGTTCGAGCTTCCCGGCGCGGACCTTTCCGAGGAAGTGCTCTCGGTCCGGGTCATCCCGAAGCAGGCGGACGAATTCACGTGTTCGAGCTGCTTCCTGGTGCACCACCGCAGCCGACTGGCCACCGAGTCCGGCGGTCAGCTGATCTGCATGGACTGCGCCGCGTAAGGCACGGTCCCGGAGCGTAATCCGTCAGCCCGCGCTCGGTCCGCCGAGCGCGGACCGGGCGGGGCTGCGCGGAAAACCCTTTGCGAGGCAGGGCGGAAGATCTCTTCGCAGCAGGGCGCGGAAACCTCGATGAATCAGGATTGCTCGGCCGCGTTCTTCAGGCCGAGGGCGGTGATGATGCGTTCCGGATAACGCGTACTGACCAGCCAGTACGGCGTCGGATCATCCGGATCATCGAGCACGAGCAACACCAGTGGCCCGATCCAGGCCCGATGCTGGACGAACGCGGCGGGGTCGAGCTGTCGGCCCAGCGCCGCGCTTTTCGCACTGGTCGGCACCGGCGCGGCGCGCTTGACGAAGGTCGCGGGCAGGTGGGCGCGATCGGTGCGTAGTTCCGGGACACCGGCGTCGTCGGGAGCCACTTCCACGCGATGGCGGGAGAACCACAGCAGCACCCACACCGGGACCGGGAACAGCAGCACGTACGGCAGCCAGGCCCGCACTCCCGGTGCGCCCATGTGGATTTCGGCTGCCAGCAGCCCCGTCACGACGAGCGCGACGGGCCACCACCACAGCGGCACCCAGAGGCGCTCGGTGTAGAGGGGCTCGGTCTGCTGCTTGGGATCCATGGTCACCTGAGGGGGCTGGTCGGACACGACATCAGACTAGGTCAATGACCGAGAGGGTGAACGCGTAGGCTCGGCCTACGTGACCGGTATTCCACCTATTCCCCTGCTGCGGCTCGATCCCGGCATCCCCGTACCGACGCGTGCCCACCAGGGCGACGCCGGCGTGGACCTGTGCACCACCGAGGACGTCATCATCGAACCGGGGGAGCGGGTGCTCGTCGGCACCGGCGTCGCGGTGGCGCTCCCGATCGGCACGGTGGGGCTGATCCACCCGCGGTCGGGCCTGGCGGCGAAGGCGGGACTGTCGGTTGTCAATACCCCCGGCACGGTCGACGCGGGCTACCGCGGTGAGATCAAGGTGTGCCTGATCAATCACGATCCGCGCACGGCCATCGAGCTCCGCCGGGGTGACCGCATCGCGCAGTTGCTGGTGCAGAAGGTCGAATTGGTGGACTTCGTGGAGGTCGAGGCGCTCGACGACACCGCACGCGGCGCAGGAGGATACGGATCCAGCGGTGGGCACGCCAGCCTGTCCGCGCAGTCCGGTGGGGCGGGTCAGGCGACCGGCAAGGAGGCATAACGATGGTGTTCGGACGCAAGAAGAACAAGGGCGGCGACAGAGACGACGCGTCGCAGTACGACGACGAGTACACCGAGTACGACGAGTACGAGGACGCGGACGAGTACGACGAGACCGGTTACGCGGCAGACGAATTCGAGGAGTTCGACGAACCCGCGGTCCGTGGCCCGGAGACCGGTCCCTACGACTACGAGGACGTCGCCGACCGGCTCGAGTCGATCGCCGAGCAGCGTCTGGATCTGGGCTCGGTCATCGTGCCGGTGCCGCCGGGCGGGCAGCTGCAGGTCGAGATGACCCCCGAAGGCGCGCCCCAGGCGGTGCACCTGGCCACCCAGCACGGCCGGATCACCGTGGCGGCCTACGCCGCTCCCAAGACCTCGGGCCAATGGCGTTCGGTGGCAGCCGATCTGGCCGAGACGCTGCGCAAGGACGGCGCGCAGGTGTCGGTGGTGCAGGGTCCGTGGGGGCGTGAGCTGCACGCCGTGACCCAGGGCGCGGATCTGCGCTTCATCGGCGTGGACGGCTACCGCTGGATGGTGCGCCTGGTCGCGGCCGGTCCGACCGGTGCGGCAGACGAGAACACCCCGCTGGTGGCCGCGGCTCGCGCGGTCATGAGCGAGACCGTGGTGCGCCGCGGGGACGAGCCGCTGCCGGTGCGCGAACCGCTGCCGGTGGTCCTACCCCAGGAGCTGGCCGATCAGCTCGCCGCCGCCCACCAGCAGCAGCTGGCCGCCCAGCAGCAGGCCATGCAGGCCCAGATGGCCGCCATGCAGGGCGGCCCGGCCTTCCAGCCCGAGCAGGCGCCCACCGAACCGCGTCGCGGCGCGGAGGGCTCGGCCATGCAGCAGCTCGGCCTGAACTGACCGGACGGTCCGGACCGGTCTGCCCGGATTCGGCTGCACGACAAGCGAAACGGGGCTCCGCCATAGCGGCGGAGCCCCGTTTCGCTGTCAGCGCCATGAAGGTACGCAGCGCGGTCGCCGGGCTGTCGTGGGCACGACCTACCGCAGTCACGGACGGGCGTTGTGGCGGGGACGGATTCCGGTCAGGGGGTGGGGATGCGGCGGGGGAGCAGGGCGTTGATCCCCCGGACGCCGAGGACCGACGGGTCCGCGCCCAGCTCGTCGAGGGTGATCGAGTGCAGGGTGGCGTGCGGGAGCAGCGTGGTCCAGCGTTCGGCGACGACGAAGGGGTGGACGGGATCGTCGATCGCGCCGATGATCTCGACGGGGGCGGTGACGGCGGCCAGGACCTCGGGTTCGGGCCAGCGGTAGGCGGCGGCCTCGTCCAGGGCGGCGGGCAGCTCGGGCCACTGGGAGGTCCAGGAGCGGGTGAGGGCCTCGGCCAGCCAGGCGGGGCTGGACTCGCGCATGCGGGTCAGGACGGCGTCGATGCCGTCCGCGCGCAGCTGGGCGGCGGTGGCGGCGGCGCTCAGGGCGGCGGGGCAGCCTGTGGTGTCGGCGCCGGTCCAGGCGGGAAGAGCGGCGACCACGCCGTATACCGACTCCGGGTGGTGCGCGGCCCAGTCGACGGCGACGGCCGCACCCAGCGAGATGCCCGCGATCAGCACGGGGCCCGAGCGCGCGGCGGCGTCCAGGGCGCTGCGGTAGCTGTCGATCACCCCGCGCGGGTCCGGGTCGACCGCCAGGAACGGCAGATCCAGTGCGGCGCAGGCGGATCCGAAGGCGCGGCGGACGAAATGGGCGTCGGAGCCGGTTCCGGGCAGGGCGACGGCGACCGCCGGACGTGGTAGATCGGGCACCGATCGAGAGTACTGGTGACGTGCGTGCGTGGCGGGTACAGGCCGTCCCATCTACAGTGGCGGAGGTACGGCCACTGGCGGCCGGGTGGCAGACCGCCGGGCGCCGTGGAAGGAACGAACGACGTGAGACCCACGCCGTAGAGCTCTACAGGAGAGCGTGCGAGATGCCATCCGCGGGTGGGAGGGACACCCCGTCGGGCTATTTCCGGCGGCTCGGCCGGCGCCTGACAGAGGACCTGGATCGTTTGGATGCCGAGGAGCTCGCCGAGACGTCGGAGGCGTCGGGGGCGTGCCGGGCATCGGAGTGCCGGCGTGGTGAAGAAGTCACCATGCTCGGCCGGCTCCGCAGTGTCGAGGCCTGTCCCAAGTCGGCGGGCGCCGAGGTGGAGGCCGAGTTCTTCGACGGCACCGACAGTGTGGCGCTGGTGTTCATCGGGCGGCGTCGCATTCCGGGAATCGAACCGGGCCGTCGTATCCTGGTCCGAGGCCGGGTCGGCGAACGCGACGGCGGCAAGGTCATCTACAACCCCTACTACGAACTCCGCGGGAACTCCTGACACTCATGCCGAACCCCACCAGCAGCGGCGACCAGGGCCGTGATCGCACCGAGTCCTTCGGCGCGCCTGCCCCGTTCGATCCGCCCACGGTCCAGCTCAATGCCGTCTCGGGCGACGAACCACCACTGCGCATGGACCACGCGCTGCTGGACGAGGACATGCAGGCGCTGGTAGACGCCGAGTTCGCGGCCCGGGACGACGAGGACGGGCAGGAACCCGAGCAGACGCTGCTCGAGCAGATGGGTGGCCTCAGCGGCCTGATCTACTCCTCGCTGCCGGTGCTGGTGTTCGTGCCGGTGAATTCGCTGCGTGGGCTGACCGCCGCCATCTGGGCGTCGCTGGGCGTGGCCGCGGCGATCCTGGTGTGGCGCCTGGTGCGCCGCGGTCCGATCCAGCCGGCCATCTCCGGATTCCTCGGGGTGGGCGTGTGCGCGTTCATCGCCTACCGGATGGGTGAGGCCAAGGGCTTCTTCCTGTTCGGCATCTACGCCAGCCTGGTCTACGGCGGCGTGTTCCTGATGTCGCTGGTGGTGCGCTGGCCGTTGGCGGGCGTGATCTGGGGTGCGTTGAACGGGCACGGCACCGAGTGGCGTTCCGACAAGCGCGTCATGCGGCTCTACGACATCGCGACCGCGGTGTGGGCGGTGGTGTTCGTGGCCCGCTACCTGGTGCAGAACCACCTCTACGACGCCAACAGCACCGGTCTGCTGGCCGTGGCGCGCATCGCCATGGGCTGGCCGCTGACCGCGGTGGCGGCGCTGGTGACCTTCTGGGCGGTGCGCAAGGCGGGCCATCTGCCCTCCTCGGCCGCCAAGGCCCCCGAATCCGCGGGCTAGACAACCGCCCGATCGGGCCCTTATCGCGCTGGATGTCAGGGGCGCAACACCTTCGGGGCCATCGGGGGACGAAAGGGGGTGACCAACCCACCCCTGGGGTACCTATTTCGTCGGGCCTCCGGCGAGCACGATCTTTCTCAGAAGCTCTCAGCAGCTCATTCGGAGAAAGGATCGCGGAGTTGGTTACCGACGGCAAGGCAGTGGCAGCGCAGGACCGGGGCGAGGGTCTCGGGACCGCGGTGCAGACAGCAGCCTCGCGCCGGCACCCGGCGGGGCGGGGAGGCAAAGCAGGAAGTGTGGCGACGTCGGAGTCCCGGCGCGCCGCAGCGGAATTGGAGCAGCTGATCGGCCCGGCCGCCGCCGGTGACCGGGCCGCGGTCTCGGAGATTCTCAAGATCGTGTATCCGCTGGTGCGCCGCTACTGCGCGGCGCGCATGGGCGGCGCGGGTCACCTGCACGTGACCGCGGACGATGTGGCGCAGGAGATCTGCCTGGCGACGGTGCAGGCCATCCCGCGCTACCGGGATCAGGGCAAGTCGTTCCTGGCGTTCGTTTACGGCATCTCGGCGAACAAGGTGGCCGACGCGTTCCGGCGGGCGCAGCTGCACCCGGCCTACCCGGTCGCGGAGTTCCCGGACGCGCCGATGAACGAGGCGGGACCCGAGGAGCGGGCGCTGGCGATGGAAACCCGCCGGGCAACACGCGATCTCATGCAGGTGCTGTCCTCGACCCACCGTGAGGTGCTGGTCATGCGGATCGTGCTGGGGTGGACGGCGGCGGAGACCGCCGAGGCCATCGGCACCAGCCCTGGCGTGGTGCGGGTCATGCAGCATCGCGCGCTGAACCGGCTGCGGGCCGAACTGCGGGTGGCGTCCTGACGGTTCGGTGTGGACAACGGCGAGTGGGCCGGGCGCAGGGGGTGCGCCCGGCCCATTGTTGTGTCCGGATCGGTGGTCGGCGCGGGTCAGGCCGGAGCGTCGGCTGTGCTGTTGAACCCGTTGACGCCGAGCGCTTTGCGCAGCTCGTCCTCGGCTTCGGTCGAGGCGACGAACAGCAGCTCGTCCTCGCCTTCCAGGGGGTCGTCGGCCTGCGGGACGATGACGCGGCCGCCGCGCAGGATGGTGACCAGGGCGGCGTCGCGGGGCAGGGTGAGGGTGCGAACGGCCTTGCCCGCCAAGGGGGTGTCGGTGGGCAGGGTGATCTCGACCAGGTTGGCCTGCCCCTGTCGCAGGGTCATCAGCCGGACCAGGTCGCCCACCGAGACGGCCTCCTCGACCAGGGAGGCGAGCAGGCGCGGGGTGGAGACCGCGACGTCCACCCCCCATGACGAGTCGAACAGCCACTCGTTGCGGGGGTCGTTGACCCGGGCCACCACGCGCCCCACGCCGAATTCGGTCTTGGCCAGCAGGCTGAACACCAGGTTCACCTTGTCGTCGCCGGTGGCGGCGATGACCACGTCGTAGGTTTCCAGCCCGGCCTCTTCGAGGGTTTCGAGTTCGCAGGCGTCGGCGTGGGTCCAGACCGCGGAGGGCGCGATGGTGGGGTCGATGTGGTCGAGGCGGCGTTCCAGCAGCATGACCTGATGGCCGCCGCGCAGGAGTTCCTGGGCGATGGAGCGGCCGACGGCCCCGGCGCCGGCGATGGCTACCTTCATGCTCGGGCTTCTTTCACGATCAGTCCTGGATAGCGGGGGGATTGGCGGCCAGTGCGACGGCCTCGCCGACGGTGCCGGAGGCGGCGGCGACATAGACCAGGTCGTCGGCCTGCAGCATGGACTTGCCATTGGGCAGTACGCCCTGCCCGAAGCGGATGATAAAGGCCACCCGCGCGCCGATCGCGTCCTCGAGCGAATGCACCGAACGCCCGTACCAGTTCTCGTGCAGGACGAGTTCGGTGACCGCGACGGTGCCGGTGGGGTCACGCCAGGTGGTGGTCGACTGGTCGGCGACCAGGGCGCGCAGGAAGCGGTCGGTGGTCCAGGGCACGGTGGCGATGGTGGGGATGCCGAGTCGCTCGTACACCGCGGCGCGCTTGGCGTCGTAGATGCGGGCCACCACGCGTTCCACGCCGAAGGTCTCGCGGGCCACGCGGGCGGAGATGATGTTGGAGTTGTCGCCGGAGGACACCGCGGCGAAGGCGCCCGCGCGCTCGATTCCGGCGCGGGTCAAGACATCTCGATCGAAGCCGACGCCGGTGATGCACGAACCGGGGAAGTCGCGACCGAGCCGCAGGAAGGCGCTCGAGTTCTGATCGATCACCGCGACCTCGTGGCCGATGCGGACGAGGGCGCGGGCGAGCGAGGAGCCGACCCGCCCACACCCCATGATCACGACGTACACCGTACGAACCCCATTCCCGAAAACCGTGGTGTGCGGTCTGGTTGCTTGCCCGGGTCGCAACCGTACCGTTCGAGCTTCACTGCGGGCACTTTCCCCCTCCGGACGGCATTCAAACCGGAACCGGGAAACCTCACAGCCCGTACCCGCCACCCTACGACGGCGAGGTCGCGCCCCGAACACGGTCACTCGCGCCCTGCCTTATGCTGGCTGGAGTGTCGAAGTTGACGACGGCCACCAAGCGCATGCTGGTCGGCCGCCCATTCCGCAGCGATTCTCTCGGGCATACGTTGCTGCCCAAGCGGATCGCGCTCCCGGTGTTCGCCTCGGACGCGTTGTCCTCGGTGGCATACGCGCCGGAGGAGATCTTCCTGGTGCTGTCGGTGGCCGGACTGTCGGCCTACGCCTACGCGCCGTGGATCGGTCTGGCGGTCGCACTGGTGATGGCCGTGGTGGTTGCCAGCTACCGCCAGAACGTGCACGCCTACCCCTCGGGCGGCGGCGATTACGAGGTCGCGACCAAGAACCTCGGCGCCGCCGCGGGATTGACCGTCGGCAGCGCGCTGCTGGTGGACTACGTGCTCACGGTGGCGGTGTCGATTTCGTCGGCGGCTTCCAATATCGGGTCGGCGGTGCCGTTCGTCGCCACCCACAAGGTGTTGTTCGCGGTCTCGGCGATCGTGATCCTCACCGCGATCAATCTGCGCGGCGTGCGGGAATCCGGTACGGCCTTCGCGATTCCCACCTACGCCTTCATGATCGGCATGTTCGTCATGCTCATCTGGGGCTTCGCCCGGATCGGCCTCGGGCAGACCGTGCACGCCGAGTCGTACGGCTTCGGTCTGAAGGCCGAGGACGAGCATCTGTTCGGGCTGGCGTTCGTGTTCCTCCTCGCGCGTGCGTTCTCCTCCGGTTGTGCGGCGTTGACCGGTGTCGAGGCGATCAGCAATGGCGTGCCCGCGTTCCGCAAACCCAAGTCCCGCAATGCCGCGACGACTCTGCTGCTGCTCGGCTGTATCGCGGTGACGCTGTTCATGGGCATGATCGTGCTCACCCAGAAGGTCGGCATCGTGTACGCGCACAACACCGACGACCTGATCGGCGCACCCGCCGGGTACGAGCAGAAGACGCTGGTGGCGCAGCTGGCGGGCGCGGTGTTCTCCGGATTCCAGCCCGGCTTCTACTTCATCACCATCGTCACCGCGCTGATCCTGGTGCTGGCGGCCAATACCGCCTTCAACGGCTTCCCGGTGCTGGGTTCGATTCTGGCGCAGGACCGTTTCCTGCCGCGGCAGCTGCACACCCGCGGTGATCGGCTGGCGTTCAGCAACGGCATCCTGTTCCTGGCGGGCGCGGCCATCGCCTTCGTGGTGTTGTTCGGCGCGGAGGTGACGCGCCTGATCCAGCTCTACATCGTGGGTGTGTTCGTGTCGTTCGTTTTGAGTCAGACCGGCATGCTGCGGCATTGGACGCGACTGCTGCGCACCGAGGCCGATCCGGCGGTGCGGGCGCGGATGAAGCGGTCGCGGGTGATCAACGCCATCGGCCTCGCCATGACCGCGACCGTGCTGCTCATCGTGCTGGTCACCAAGTTCCTGGCGGGCGCGTGGATCGCCATCGTCACCATGGCGGCCATCTTCGGGCTGATGAAACTCATTCGCCGCCACTACGACACGGTGTCGCACGAGCTGCACGAGTCCGAGTGGGACGGCGTGTTGCCCAGTCGAACGCACTCCATCGTGCTGGTGTCCAAGCTGCACCTGCCAACCAAGCGCGCCCTGGCCTACGCCCGCGCGACCCGGCCCGACACGCTCGAGGCCATCACGGTGAACGTCGACGAACCCGACACCCGGGCGCTGGTGCGGGAGTGGGAGCACAGCGATGTCGCGGTGACGCTCAAGGTGATCGAGTCCCCGTACCGTGAGATCACCAAGCCGGTGGTGGATTACGTGAAGCGGGTGCGCAAGGACTCCCCGCGTGACGTGGTGACCGTGTTCATCCCCGAATACGTGGTCGGCCACTGGTGGGAGCAGTTGCTGCACAACCAGAGTGCGCTGCGGCTGAAGGGCCGCCTGCTGTTCGAGCCCGGCGTCATGGTGACCAGCGTGCCCTGGCAGCTGTCCTCCTCGGCGGGCCGGGCCCGGCCCGGCCGGTTGGTCGATGCGCCCGGTTCGGTGCGCCGCGGATTCGGAGACGAGGCATGAGCGCCGGATCCGATTGGTACGGAGAGGTCTTCGAGGTCCGCTTGGGCCCGCCCGGCCACGGCGGTTTCTGCGTGGCCCGTCACGAGGGCCGCGTCCTGTTCGTCCGCCACGGCCTGCCCGGTGAACTGGTCCGCGCTCTCGTCACCGAGGACCGCGGCGGCTCCTTCTGCCGTGCCGACGCCATCGAGATCCTCGACGCCTCGCCCGACCGCATCCCCGCCACCTGCCCGGTCTCCGGCCCGGGCGGCGCCGGCTGCTGCGACTTCACCTTCGCCACCCCCGCGGCCCAGCGCGAACTCAAACGCCAGGTCGTGGCCGAGCAGCTGCGCCGCCTCGCCGACTGGGAACCGGACTTCGCCGTCGAACCGATCCCGGCACCGCCCGGACTGGCGATTCGTGGTGTGGCACAAGGAACCTCGCTCGGTGCACCGATCCCGGACCTCGGCCATCCCGGGCGGCTCGGCAGCGTGACGACCGACCTCGGTTCGACTCTGCTCGGCGGTCGCGCCGAGCCCGCCGCGACGGCCCCGCGCCCGACCCCGGGCACGAGCGTCCCGCCGGGTCGAATCGGCGGAGTGTCGACACCCTCGGCGCGTGCGCTCATCGCTCGTCCCGGTGCCGGGGAAACGACGCAGGGCGGCGAGCCTCCGGCGGAGTCGTATACCGCCGGGTGGCGGAGCCGGGTGCGGCTGGTGGTGGACGCCGAGGGGCGGGCCGGGGTGCACCGGTATCGGAGCACCGAGGTGATCGCGGATCTGCGGTGCCCGCAGCCGATGGCGGGGGCCATGGCGGGGATCGGCGAGCGGGTGTGGACGCCCGGGGCGGATCTTGTCGTGGCCGTGGACGGGGACGGGGTGCGGCATCTCGTCGAGCTGGCTCCGGCCGGGGCGGAGGAGGGCGGTCCGCGCGGGCGTCGTGAAAGAGGCGGTGGGACAGGGGGTTCCGGTCGGCGTGGCGGGGGTGATCGGCGCAGTACCGCCGCGCGGCGAGCGGCGGCGCACAGTGCGCGGACCGAGCGCGTGGTGGATGGCAGTGGCCGGGCGGTGCAGTACGTGGGCGAACGGCGGTGGGAGCTGTCGGCGACCGGGTTCTGGCAGCCGCATTACGGTGCGGCGCAGTGCTATTCGGATGTGGTGGCGGAGTGGGCCGACTGCGCGCCCGGGGCGCTGGTCTGGGACCTGTACTGCGGTGTGGGCGTGTTCGCCGCGCGGCTGGCGGAGCAGGTCGGCGTGACCGGAATGGTGCACGGTGTCGAGTTCGCGCGCACCGCGGTTGCCGAAGGGCGTGCCGCGCTGCGGGATCTGCCGTGGGTGGACCTGACCGTCGAACGTGTCGAGCGGTGGATTCACGAACAGCCGGATGCCGCACCGGATGTCGTCGTGCTCGACCCGCCGCGCGCGGGCGCGGGCAAGGACGTGATCAACGCGCTGAGTGAGCGTTCCCCGCGGCGCATCATCCACATCGGTTGCGACCCAGCCGCTTTCGCCCGGGACATCGGTCTCTACCGCGCCGCCGGCTACCAGCCGGTGGACCTGCGCGTCTTCGATGCCTTCCCCGGCACCCACCACGTCGAGTGCATCGCGGTCCTGGAGCGCTGACAAGGTCCTTCGAGATCGGGGAGCTGTCCCCCGCGGAATGTCGCCCGATGCTCCGCACCGACGCTCCCCGATCTCGGTGTCGCGCGTCGAGGTCGAGGGGGATGGGTTGGGGCGCGGGCGGTTTGGGGGTGCGCCAAGATGTTGCCCATGACTACGTTGTCGGATCCGACTGTGGCGTCGGTGGTGGAGCTGATCTATGGGGATCAGTCGCGGTTCCACTCGCTCGAGGCATTGCTGCTGGGGGTGGATCTCAAGCGGCCGGAGTACGGCGTCGAGTTGTGGGTGAACGCCGACAGCTACTGGGGGCGGCTGGTGACGCCGGTGTACGGGGCGCGGCTGGCGGCGCAGGGCGGGAACGCGGAGGCGGATCGGGCGCTGCTGGATCTGGTCGAGGTGACGGTGGCGCGGTTCCTGCAGGGAGAGTCCCTGGCGCGCAAGAGCCTTCCGGCGTGGATGCCGGCGCTGCGCACGGCGCTGCTCGAGGACGGCTACCGGATGAAGATCGACCGGGTGATCGGTGCCGGGACGGAGGCGAGCGTGCGATGTCGCCTGAAACCCACGGCGTGGCTGCCTGTGCGGCTGGCCGAGCGGGTGGCGCTATTGGTGACCGAGCTCGAGGTGCGCGGCCAGCAGACCGCGCTGGATCACCTGCGGAAGGCGGTCGAACACTATGAGCGCGGCCGGTTCCCGGCGTGCGAGAAGCGGCTGCGGTCGGCGTTGCAGCAGGTGACGGCGTATGCGGCGGGGACCGGTGATCCGGACGGCGGCCGCAATGTGCGGCACCTGGTGGACACCGGCCGCCTCACCATCACGCAGGGCACGCGGCTGCTGCACGATCTGCGCGGGATGATTGTCGAGGACCCGTTCCCGCATCGAACCCGGGCGGACGCCACCCGGTTTCGCATTCAGCTCGCCGCCGTGCGCGCCGGTTCCCTGCTGGCGCAGGTCGAGCTCTGAGGTTCAGATCAACTGCCAGGTGATCCGGACGCTGGTGGACAGCTCGCTCTCGCCGAGCTCCACCGGCACCGCGCCGCCCGGAGCGGTCATCTTGCTGGCGGCGAACGCGATTCGCGGCGCGGGCGCGGGACCGGATACGTTCTCGGTGATCTCGATGACCGATCCCAGCCTGCGGCTCGCCCGGAACACGTACTGCTCGGCTTTGCCCAGTGCGTGGTCCCAGGCGGCGTCGCGGGCGCGGACCATGAGGCTCTCCTCGTCGGCGACGGTCAGCGTCAGCCCGCCCAGGCGTACATCGTCGCCGCCCGCGTCGACGGCGTGCGCGATGATCGCGGCGGGCCCGCCGTCAGCGGCGGGTTTCGCCTCCCCGCCGGGTCCGCCGATCTCGCGCAGCGTGACCGTCAGTGCGGTGCCCGCGATATAGCCGACCAGCTTCTCCCGATTCCCTTCGGCCCATACGGTTTCCGCGCGCACCGTGAGCCCGCTGGTCGTGATGTCGCGACCCGCCACGCCGTCCGCGCGCAGTGACGAGATCACCGCGTCGGCGCGTTCCGCGGCCCGCGCGTAGGCGGTGGCCACGGTATCGGCGCGTGTCTCCACCGAGATCGACACCCGCATGATGTCCGGAGTGGCACTGGCACTGCCGGAGCCGATGATCGTGATGGTGCCGATGGTGTTCTCGCTGGTCACGGATTCCTCCTCGATCGATGCGGGCACAACCCAGCCGATGCTACCGACGGCAGCCGAGCACCCGACGTCACCGCGTCGAACGAGGCGTGACGCGGTTCAGGCGACCGGTTGCCCGGTTCCGGTCGCCTGGTCGAGGGTGGCGGCGAGCGAGCGGGCGCCGGTGGCGATCTCGCTCGCCGCGGCCAGTTCCAGCCGGATCTCCAGATCCGGCGCGGCGGCCGGGCCGTCGTGATGGGTGAGGCCGGATTCGGTGATCACGTAGTGGAAGGCGGTCTCGCCGATGCGGACCGTGACGGTGCCGGCGGGCACCAGCTCTGCCACGGCATGTCCGAGGGGGAGCGCGAACCAGTGCGCCCGCACGGCGTCGGTCGCGCGCTGCTCGCCGAGTTGTGCCGCGCCCCAAGCGGACAGCGAGTCCAGCACCGGCCGCAGCGCCGCGCCGGAGTCGGTGAGTTCGTAGACCGCGGTCCCGGCGCGGGGGCCGACGCGGCGTTTGGTGAGAATCCCGTCACGCTCGAGGTCCTTGAGCCGGGCGGCCAGCACGTCGGTGCTGATGCCGGGCAGGTCGGCGAACAGGTCGCTGTATCGGCGCGGGCCCGAACACAATTCGCGGACCACCAGCAGGTTCCACCGGTCGCCGACGATGTCGAGGGCGCGGCTGACGGTGCAGTAGTGGTCGTAGCTTCGGCGTGTCACGATCCCACTCTAACCAACAACTTGGAAATACCAAGTGCAAACTTGGAATTTCCAAGTAGAGTGTGCGGCAACCACACCGAGAAGGGGTCGTTTGATGCAGGTGAAGCAGTCGAGCAAGCTGGCGGGCGTGTCCTACGAGATCCGCGGGCCGGTCGCCGAGCACGCCGCACGGCTGGAGGCGGAGGGGCATCACGTCGTGAAGCTCAATACCGGCAACCCACTGACCTTCGGCTTCGAGGCGCCCGCCGAACTGCTTCAGGACATGGTGCGCAACCTGCCGCAGTCCAGCGGCTACTCGACCTCCAAGGGCCTGCTTTCGGCGCGGCGCGCGGTGGTGCAGTACTACCAGACGCTCGGACTGTCCGAGCTCGACGTCGAACAGGTCTTCCTGGGTAACGGCGTCTCCGAGCTCATCATGATGGCCATGACCGCGCTGCTGGAGAACGGCGACGAAGTCCTGGTTCCCGCACCGGATTTCCCGCTCTGGACCGCCGCCACCGCGCTCAACGGCGGCCGGCCCGTGCACTACATCTGTGACGAGGGCTCGGACTGGATGCCGGACCTGGCCGATATCGAGTCCAAGATCACCGACCGCACCCGGGCGCTGGTCATCATCAACCCGAACAACCCTACGGGCGCTGTGTATTCGCCCGAGGTGGTGCGCCAGATGCTGGAGATCGCCCGCCGTCACAACCTGGTGGTGTTCTCCGACGAGATCTACGACAAGATCCTCTACGACGGCCTGACCCACACCGGGACCGCCGCGCTGGCCCCGGATCTGTTGTGCCTCACCTTCTCCGGGCTCTCCAAGTCCTACCGCGCCGCCGGATTCCGCGGCGGCTGGCTGGTGGTATCGGGCCCGGTCGAGCACGCCGAGAACTATCTCGAGGGCCTGACCATGCTGGCGGGTCTCCGGCTGTGCGCGAATGTCCCTGCGCAGCAGGCGATTCAGGCCGCGCTCGGCGGACATCAGAGCATCTACGACCTCACCCTGCCCGGCGGCCGCCTGCGCGAGCAGCGCGACCGCGCGTGGGAGGCGCTCAACGCCATCCCGGGCATCTCGTGCGTGAAGCCCCGGGGCGCGCTGTACGCCTTCCCGCGCATCGACCTCGACATGTACCGGATCCACGACGACGAGCAGTTCGTGCTGGATCTGCTGCTGCGCGAGAAGATCCACATCGTGCAGGGCACCGGCTTCAATTGGCCACGCCCCGACCACTTCCGGATCGTGACGCTGCCGCACGCCGATGAGCTCGAGGCCATCATCGAGCGCATCGGACGTTTCCTGGCGACCTACAAGCAGTAGGTCTCAGACCGGGCGGCCCGCCGTCATACCGCCGTCGACGACGAACTCGGCGCCATTGCAATAGCTGGATTCGTGGCTCGCGAGGAACACCACGAGCGCCGTGACCTCATCGGGCACTCCGAGGCGGGTCAGAGTGTTCGCATCGCGATCCGTGGTCGAACCCTCGGGCACGCCCAGCATGGGGGTCAGAATCCCCCCCGGGTGAACCGAATTCACCCGCACTCCGTGCTGGGCGAGCTCGAGCGCAGCGGATTTGGTGAGCCCGCGCACCCCGAACTTCGATGCGGTGTAGGCGTGCGCGCCCGGCACGCCCTGGATCCCGGCGGCGGAGGAGATGTTCACCACCGCCGCCGGACGGGCTGCCACCAGGGCGTCGCGGGCGGCAGTCAGTCCCAGGAAGGGGCCGGTGAGATTGATGGACAGGGTCCGCTGCCACTGCTCCTCGGTGTAGGTGCCGAGCGGTCCGAAGTCGAGGATGCCGGCATTGTTGACCAGCACGTCGAGCTTGCCGAACCGTTCGACCGCGCTGTCCACGGCAGCGCGCCAGTCCGCGGCGCTGGTGACGTCGAGGTGGACGTACGTCGCGGTGTCACCGAGTTCGGCGGCCAGCTTCGCGCCCGCCTCGTCGGTGATGTCCCCGATGAGCACCGAGGCGCCCTCGGCCACGAACGCGCGGGCGTGCGAGGCCCCCATTCCCGATGCCGCGCCGCTGATCAGCGCCACCCGCCCGTCGAGTCGTCCGCTCATGCTCGGTGCCTTCCGTCGAGATCGATGATGGTCCGCTCCGGCCGGAACACGCAGCGGGTGGTGGTGTAGATGGTGGGCATGCACTTGTTGCAGTGCACGCACGCCGACCGCGTGGCCGCGTCGGCCTGGATGCGCTGCAACAGATTCGGTTCCCGCAGCAGCGCTCGGCCCATGGCCACGAAGTCGAAGCCCTCGGCCCGGGCCAGGTTCATGGTGTCGAGATTGGTGATGCCGCCCAGCAGGATCAACGGCATGGACAGTTCGCGGCGGAACTGGCGGGCCTGGTCGAGCAGGTACGCCTCCTGATACGGGTACTCCTTGAGGAAGGCGCGCCCGACCAGCCGGAAACCCAGCCGAGCGGGACCGGGCAGCACCTGCGCGAATTCGCTGCGCGGTGCGTCGCCGTGGAACAGCAGCATGGGATTGAGCAGCGAACTGCCCGCGGTCAATTCGAGGGCGTCGAGCGCGCCGTCGGCCTCCAGCCAGGCGGCCACCTGCACGCTCTCGGGGACCGTGAGCCCGCCGCGGCGACCATCCTCCATGTTCAGCTTGGCGGTGACCGCCAGCCGGTCGCCCACGACTTCCCGTACCGCACAGGCGATTTCGCGGGCCAGGCGGGCGCGATTGGCGAGCGCGCCGCCCCAGTGGTCGTGGCGGCGGTTGAGCAGCGGGCTCAGGAACGAGCTGACCAGATAGTTGTGGCCGAAATGGATTTCGACCGCGTCGAATCCGGCCTGCTCGGCCAGCAGCGCCGCATTCGCGTGTGCCGCAATGAGTTCCCGGATCTCGGAGTCGCCGGGCACATGCATGGCCCGCATGCTCAGCGGGCTGAACATGCGGCTCGGCGCGAGCGCGGGCGCGCGATTGGAGGCGGCGTTGGCGACCGGCCCGGCGTGCCCGATCTGGGCGCTGGCGGCCGCGCCCTCGGCGTGCACGGCGTCGGTCAGTTCGCGTAGTCCGGGAACGGCTTCGGGCCGCATCCAGATCTGGTGCCGGTCGGTGCGTCCGCCCGGCGCGACCGCGCAGTAGGCGACGGTGGTCATGCCCACCCCGCCCGCGGCGACCTCGCGGTGGAAGTCGATGAGCTCGGGGGTGACCAGCGCGTCGGGGGTGCGTCCCTCGAAGGTGGCGGCCTTGATCACCCGGTTGCGCAGGGTGATCGGGCCGAGTTTCGCCGGTGCGAAGATCTCGTTCATGGTTGTTCTCCCGGTGCGGTGAGTCCGGCCACCACGAAGTTCCGCAGGGCCGTCAGCGCCGGTTCGGGCATCCCGTGATCCTCGATCTCGGGAGCGCCGAACCGCATGATGATCAGGTCGAAGGCCAGCATCCAGCGCCGTCGCGCCTCGCCGGCTCCCAGGTCGGGCAGCAGCGCGGTCCAGGAGTCCATCCGGAACCACGGCCCCTGCCACGACGTCTGATGCCGGCCCAGCACGAAGCGGGCCAGCAGCCGGAGATGCAGGCGCCCCAGCGGATCCGCGGCCAGCTCCTGGAACGGCGCGAGGATGGCGTCCACCACCGCGGGCGCCGAATCCCGCCCGCCCGTGGCCCGGGCCAACCCGTCCTCCCACAGCGGCCCGAGCCGGGCCTCGATGAGGGCGGCGATCAGCGCCTCCTTGGATCCGAAGTGGTAGTGCACCGCTGCGGGATTGGCTCCCGCCGCCGCGCACACGGCGCGCACCGATACCTCGTCATAGGGCTCGGTCAGCAGTAGCCGCTCGGCCGCCGCGAGCAGCCGTTCCCGCGTTCCCGCGGACACCTTCTCGACCATGCAAGCAGTGAAACACGGTTCAATCAGTAATTCAATCATTGATTGAAAATTGCTGGATGGCGTGTGGCGTGGCGCCGGGACCGAGTGGGGCCCGCAGTAGTCCGGCGGGTGTGTCGGGCGATCCTGGTGGGGCGGTTCAGCACCTTCTTCCGCACCATGCTGCCGCAGCTGGTGGGCATGTCGCCCATGCCTTTTCGGCGTCTCGTGCTCGCGAGTGCGATCATCTGGAGCGCCGTCCGGTGTTCGCCGTGCCGGGCCTGGTCTATCGGAAGTGGCGGCCGGCAGTGAGCGGTCACTCGCTCTGCGACCAGGCCGCTACCGGCAGGGTCAGGTAGACGCCGATATTCGCGTCGACGAACTTCTCGATATCGGCGAGCAGGCGGTCGCAGCGCTCCTGCCGGTTCTCGGCCCGGCTCGCGAAATACTTCGACCGGACCTCGATGACCACATCCATCCCGGAGCGATCGAACTTGCCCAGCGGATGGAAGCGGATCTCGACATCCCCCGGCTTCAGGTCGCCGTCGTAGGGCTCCTCCGGGCATTCGACGGCGATGGACACCAGGTGCGGCAGCCATTTGCCCAGCTCACGCAACACGGTCTCGGGAAGCTCCGGCTTGTAGGTCACCTCGACGAGGGGCATTCGGCCAGTGTATTAGCCGAGGCCCCGAGGTGGACCCGGTGTGCTCGAGTCGGAAGACCTTCGGCCCCAATGCCGCTCGGATCGCCCGGGCGTCGTCGTACCAGGTGGGCCAGCGGGGTTGGGCTCCTCGAGGATCACCGGCACCGCGCAGGGCGTCGGCTCGCCGACGAACGCTGCGGAGATCTCGTCGTCGTCCATGGTGGCCACGACCTCAGCCTGATCGGCGCGGGTCAGGAGGCGCGGAGGCTGGCGACCATCTGCGCGGCCCGGTCGGCGGCGAGTTCGCCCTGGGTGCCGCGGTCGGCCAGGATGGCCAGCACCAGCAGCGCCTTGTTCGGGCCGGAGAACGCGAAGGTGTAGATCGAGTAGCTGGTCGTGGTGCAGCCCGGCGCGGACGGCTGCCAGCTGCCGGAAGTCTCGACCTGCTGGCCGGTGACGCCGCTCGTGGTGGTGACCGCGACCGGCGCGCCCTGGCTGCCGCCGGTCGCGTCCGAATAGCCGCCCTCGGCCGAGATTCTCGCCACCTTGACGGCCGCGGCGGCGGGATCGCTGCCGTCGACGTGGGCGACGAAGGCGAGGGTCCGATACGCGGAGCCCGCGCAGTAGTCGTTGCCCTCGGTGGACTTGGCGTGCCCGATGACCGAGCCGTCGGTCCCGGTCTGCACGGTGATATCGGTGGGCTCGGCGATCGTCCACCCGGCGGGCACGTCGTAACTGATACCCAGTGCCGGGGCGACCACGGTGGTGCTGCCGGGCTTGGGGGCGCCGGACCGGGACGGCCCGGTGCCGGACGGCCCGCCCGAGGATGCGGCGCCGGTCGTGGCGGGTGCGGCGGTGGTATCGCTGTCGGAGGAATCCCGAGTCAGCGCGTACGCCGCGATACCGCCGCCGGCCAGCACGATGACCGCGGCCAGCGCGGCGAGGATCACCAGGGTGCGACGGGGCCCGCCGCCGGGTGCGGGTGGCTGCGCGTAGCCCGGAATCGGTTGCTGCCCCGGATAATTCGGGACGGAATGCTGCCCGGTGACGTACTGGGGCTGCTGGCCGGTGATGTACTGCGGGGGCGCGGGTTGGTACCCCGGCGGCAGCTGCGCGGCAAAGCCGAGATACTCGGCCGGCTGCGGTGCCTCGCCGGCCGGGTAACCCCAGTCCTGTTGTCCCGCATCGGGATAGCCCCAGCCCTGTGGCCCGCCGTGGGGGTTTGCCCAGTGATCATTGTTGTCGGTCACGTGTTTTCACCCTCCGGCCGCACCGAGCCGCCTCGGCTTGGTCGAAGCCCGACCCTATCGGGTGTGTACTAGCCCTGCGACGCGGGCGCGTCCGGGCCGGGAGCCGGCCGGGCCGGGGACACCCGGATCACCCCGGCATCCAGATCGAGGCTGACCCGGGGCCGATGGCCCTCGCCGCTGCCGTCCTCGCTGCCCTCGTCCTGCAGCTTCTTGCCGGGGAACAGTTCGCCTATGACGCCCACGAATCGACCCTAGCCTCACATGCGGTGGTAGCGCGGACCGTGATACCCGTACCCGCGCCGCCCCCGCGCGATGACGAAGAACAGCACCGGGAACAGGAAGAACGGGAAGAAGTGGGTGGTCACCGCGAACGCGATCACGAACACGAGCAGCACGCCCGCACCGATCGGGGCCAGCGGCATCGGGCGGCGTGGGGCGGGCGGCGGGGTGGGGATCCGCGGCGCGGGCGGTTGTGGCCGGGGTAGGTCACCGAACAGCACCGCCAGCTCGCCCGCGGTCTTGGCCGCGTACGCCCGGCCTACCCGCTCGTCGTATTCCGCGACGTCGAGCCGGCCGGCGGCGAAATGTTCGCCCAGTGCCGCGGCGGCCTGCTCGCGTTCCGCGGTGCCGACGCGGACGGTGGACGGTCCGTAGACCGCGGGATCGAAATCGGTCATGACAATCCACCTCGGGGGAGGGAAGCAATCTCGTTGTCCGCCAGCGTAGGCGCGTTCGCGGCGGCGCGCCTGCACGCGTGTGCGTAATCCCGGCTACGCCTGCCGACGTAGGCCCGCCGCGGGCTGTCCGGCGGCCAGTCCCGCGAATTCGGCGATCTTGGGATGGTCGGTGTCGGTGCGCCACACCAGCCGGACCCGCGCCTCGGGCAGGCCGGTGAGCGGGACGAATGCCACCTCCGGATGGGTGAAGTAGGTGGGCATGGCGGTCGTGGTGGCGAAGACGGCGTTGTTGTGGGCGACGGCGGTGAGCATCTCGGGTTCGGTGCGCGCGGGCGCGACCCGCGGGATGGGCCGCCCGCGCGGGGTGGTGGCGGGCGGCCAGAAGGCGCGCGCGAATTCGGGCGCGACATCCGGATGCGGTCCGATCACCTGCAATTCGGCCAGATCCTCGACATCGATGCTGTCGCGGGTGGCCCACGGATGACTGCGGGCGATGGCCAGCAGCCGCGGGAACACTCCCACCTCCGGTCCGACGGTCAGGCCGAGCTGCTCGACCGGGGCCAGGCAGATCTGGATGTCCACCTCGCCGCGCCGCAGCGGGCCGAAGATGTCGGTCCACGCCAGCTGGGTCAGCGTGACCTGGCATTCCGGATGGCGGGCCCGGAATCCGGTCAGTGCCGTGTCGAGGGTGGACGCGTAGGGACCGAGGAATCCGATGCGCAGACCCCGTGCCGCGGTGCGGGTTTCGGCGAAGGCCCGCTGCAGCTCCCGGAAGGCCGGGCGGGTGCGGGCCAGCAGATGCTCGCCCAGCGGATTGAGGGTGACCCGGCGACTGGTGCGCTCCACCAGGCGGCGGCCGACGCGGCGCTCCAGGCTGCGGATCAGCTGGCTGACCCGGGGCTGGGACAGTCCGAGGCGGTCGGCGGTCCGGCCGAAGTGCAGTTCTTCGGCGAGGACCACGAACGCTTCCAGTTCGGCCGGGTCGACGCGGGGGTCTCGAGGCGAGTCTTCGATCAGCATTTCTTATCGATCTTCGCGGATTTCGGCGTTGATGGCTATCCGACACGTGACGGATGCTGAGGCGGTGAGTGAATCGCGTCGACTTGTGGTGGGCATCAGCGGAGCCACCGGCATTGCCTACGGCGTGCGGGTGCTGGAGCTGGCCCGCAAGGCCGGGGTGGAAACGCATCTGGTGGTGACCCCGGCCGGGCAGCAGACGCGGGCCTACGAAACGGATCTGACCGCGGCCGATCTGTCGGCCATGGCCGATGTGGTCTATCGGCCGGCCGATATCGGCGCGGCCATCGCCTCGGGTTCGTTCCGGACCGCGGGAATGATCGTGGCCCCGTGCTCGATTCGCACGCTGTCCGCGGTGGCCTACGCCAACAACGACAATCTGCTCGCCCGCGCCGCCGACGTGACGCTCAAGGAGCGCCGCCGCCTGGTGCTCATGGTGCGCGAGACCCCGCTCACCATGGCGCATCTGCGCGCCATGACCGCGGTCACCGAGATGGGCGGCATCGTCATGCCGCCGGTGCCCGCCTTCTACCTGAATCCGGAATCGGTCGCCGACATCGTCGACCACACCGCCGGACGCGCCCTGGACCTGCTCGGCATCGACGTGCCCGACCTGCCCCGCTGGGGCGAATGACCGACCCCGGCGAACACCCGACGCTAAGGAAAACCCCTGTGCCGCATTTGAAGAGCCTGCGCGAGTTCATCGAGGCGCTCGACGCCATCGGCGAGGTCCAGCACATCGACACCGAGGTCGACTGGAATCTGGAGATCGGCGCGATCATTCGCCGCTCCTACGATCTGCGAGCGCCCGCGCCGCTGTTCGGCAACATCACCGGATACCAGGACGGCGGTTTCCGTGTGCTCGGCGCGCCCGGCGCGCTGTCGGGTCCGCAGCACCGGTTGGCGCGCATCGCGCTGGCGCTGGGCCTGCCCGCCGACGCCACCGGTCAGCAGATCGTGGAGGTGCTCGCCGACGCCCGCGCCAAGCCCGGTATCCCACCGGTGGTGGTGGACCGATCGGCGGCGCCCTGCAAAGAGAACGTCATGCTCGGCGACGACATCGACCTGTTCGTCTTCCCGACCCCGAAGCTGCACGGCAATGACGGCGGCCGCTACATCCAGACCTATGGGATGAACATCGTCAAGACCCCCGACGGCTCGTGGACCAACTGGTCGATCAACCGCATGATGATCCACGACCGGAACACCCTGGCCTGCCTGATCCCGGGCCCCCAGCACCTGGGCATCATCCGCTCGAAGTGGACCGAGATCGGCGAGCCCATGCCGATCGCGCTGGCCATCGGCGTCGAGCCGGGCCTGCCGTGGGTGGGCGGCATGCCGATTCCCGAGGGCGAGGACGAAACCCATTACCTGGGCGCGCTCTTCGGCGAGGGCCTGGAACTGGTCCCTGCCGAGACCGTCGATCTGCTGGTGCCCGCCACCGCCGAGATCGTCATCGAGGGCCATATCGCCCTCGACGAGACGGTCGTGGAGGGCCCGTTCAACGAGTTCCCCGGCTACAACGCCACCGAGGCCAGCCCCAAGGCGGTCTTCCACGTCTCGGCGATCACCTATCGCGACGGCGCGATCCAGCCGACCGTGGCGGCGGGCCCGCCGGTGGAGGAGGACCACACCATCATCGGCACCACCAGTGCCGCCGAGATCCTCCACCTGCTGCGGCAGGCCGGGCTGCCGATCTCCTCGGCCTGGTACAACTTCGAGGCCGCGGTGCACTGGCTGACCCTGGCGGTGCGGCAGGACTGGCACGAGACCACCGGCCTGGGCTCGCACGAGCTGGTGGATCAGATCGCCAAGATCATCTTCACCGGCAAGCCGTCGGTCAACGCGCCCAAGATCCTGGTGGTCGAGGACGATGTCGACATCACGAATGTCGACGAGGTGGTGTGGGCCTTCGCCACCCGCTCCCACCCGGATGTCGAGCGTGGTGAATTCCATTACCCGGCAGCGGTTTCCGATCAGCTCGCGGTCTACCTGTCGCCGGAGGAAGCGCATTCCTTCATGGCGGGCAAGGTGATCTACAACTGCCTGCTGGCCGATCACTTCCCGCAGGGCCGCCGCCCGATCAAGGGCAGCTTCGAGAACGGCTGGCCCGCCGAGATCCAGCAGCGCGTCCTGGACCGCTGGCAGGAGTACGGCTACCGCTGATCGCGGGAACGACTACGGGCGGCGTCGTGCGACCGGACGAGGGGTGTCGGACGAGGCTCGGCCCGAGGCGGGTCAGATGCCGCCGTGCGCCGCGCACGGCGGCATCGGCCTGTGTGCAGGCGGCGGCCGCCAGCCGTTCCAGCAGTGCCGGTTCGATCTCCGGGGCCCGAACGGTGGGCTGGTCGAAACGCGCGGGCGGCGGGACGGCGACCCGACCGTCCGGCACGAGGAACAGGCCGCAGCGGAGACTGTCCCGCGCGCGACGATGAGCTCGCCGACTGAATCGTGAAGGCGGCGTCCAGATCTCCGCTGCCGTACATCCGCCCATCCGCGGTAGCCAGGCAGATGCCGAACGAATCGGGTTGTACTGCCGCCAGTTCCGGAATGCAGTCGGGCAGCGTTCCCGACGTGTCGGCCCGGTACAGCTCGTACACTTCGTCGTTGATGCGGGCGACGACGCCGCCGGAGGGGCCACCGGGCCACTGCAACCGGCGCAATCTGTGTTGAGCCTCACATCTGCTACGGATGTTGCAGGTGGCGTTTCGTTCCTGGCATCGGGGGCCGGAATGGGCTCCGTAGACTGTTGCAAACACAGGAGACATCCGGAGGGAGCAATAGCCGTGGGAGTGCTTTCCCGGGTCGACACGCCCGAGGACCTGCGTCGGCTGTCGGTACCGGAGCTGCACGAGCTGGCCGAGGAGATTCGTGAGTTCCTGGTGCGGAAGGTCGCCGTCACCGGCGGGCACCTGGGGCCGAACCTCGGCGTCGTGGAGCTGACCATCGCGTTGCACCGGGTTTTCGACTCGCCGGCCGACCCGATCATCTTCGATACCGGGCATCAGGCCTACGTGCACAAGATCCTTACCGGCCGCAAGGACGGGTTCGACACGCTGCGCAAAGAGGGCGGACTGTCGGGGTACCCGAGCCGGGCCGAGAGCGCCCACGACTGGGTGGAGTCCTCGCACGCGTCGGCCTCGCTGTCCTATGCGGACGGCATCGCCAAGGCGTTCGCGCTGACCCGGCAGAAGCGGCATGTGGTCGCGGTCGTCGGTGACGGCGCGCTCACCGGCGGCATGTGCTGGGAGGCGCTGAACAATATCGCCGCCGGGCAGGACCGCTCGGTCATCGTGGTGGTCAATGACAATGGCCGCTCCTACGCGCCGACCATCGGTGGGCTCGCCGAGCGGCTCGCCGGGCTGCGCACTCAGCCCGCCTACGAGCACGCGCTCGACGCCACCAAGCGGATCGTCCAGAGCATTCCGCGCGTGGGGGATTCGGCGTACTCGATGCTGCACGCCATCAAGACCGGCATCAAGGACGCGGTCGCGCCGCAGGAACTGTTCAGCGATCTCGGGCTGAAGTATGTGGGCCCGGTCGACGGGCACGATCCGGTGCAGTTGGAGGCCGCGCTGCGGCGGGCCAAGGACTTCGGCGGTCCGGTCATCGTGCACGCGGTGACGCAGAAGGGTCGCGGCTACAAGCCGGCGGTGGATCATGAAGCCGACCAGATGCATTCGATCGGCGTGATCGATCCGGAGACCGGTGAACCGCTCGCCGGATCCTCGGGCACCAGCTGGACTTCGGTGTTCTCCAAGGAACTCATCGCCCAGGGCGAGCAGCGCGACGATATTGTCGCCATTACCGCCGCCATGCCCGGGCCGACCGGACTCACCCCGTTCGGAGAACGCTTCCCGGACCGCATGTTCGACGTCGGCATCGCCGAACAGCACGCCATGACCTCCGCGGCCGGAATGGCCCTGGGCGGTCTGCATCCGGTGGTGGCCATCTACTCCACCTTCCTCAATCGGGCCTTCGACCAGCTGCTCATGGATGTGGCGCTGCTCAAGCTCCCGGTGACCCTGGTGCTCGATCGCGCCGGCATCACCGGCGACGACGGCGCCTCGCACAACGGCATGTGGGACCTGTCGGTGCTGGGCATCATCCCGGGCATCCGGGTCGCCGCCCCGCGCGACGCCGCCCGCCTGCGTGAGGAATTGGGGGAGGCCCTGAACATCCGCGACGGGCCCACCGCCATCCGCTTCCCCAAGGGTCCTGCGATCGAAGAGATTCCGGCGGTGGAACGCTTCGAGGGCGTGGATGTGCTGCGCCTGCCCGACGTGAAAGATGCTGCCGCGTACTCGGTGCACGCCGATGTCCTGCTGGTCGCGGTCGGCGCCTTCGCCGACCTCGCTCTCAAGGTCGCGGATCTGCTGGAGGCCGAGGGCGTCTCGGTGACCGTCGTCGACCCGCGCTGGGTCCTCCCGGTCTCCGACACCGTGGTGAAGCTGGCCGAGAACCACCGCCTGGTGGTCACCCTCGAGGACAGTGGCCTGCACGGCGGCATCGGCTCCACAGTTTCCGCCCGGCTCCGCAGTTCGGGTGTCGACGTCCCGGCCCGCGACCTCGGCGTCCCCCAGCAATTCCTGGACCACTCCTCCCGCGCCAAGATCCACCAGGATCTCGGCCTCACTCCGGGCGAGGTGGCCCAGCGTGTGCACGTGTGGCTAGGCGCCGCCGACGCCTCCGGCAGCGAGATCGAGCAGGCCCTGCTCCCGGCGGTCGAGTGACGTTCCGCTCGTGACGGGCCCGCGATCCTCCGATCGCGGGCCCGTTTTCTATACGGAGCTGGGGTTCTCGCGTAGATTCTGAAACAGGTTACAGTTTCGGGACGGGAGTTCGGATGTCGTTTGTGCTTGTCGAGAAGCCGCGGCCGGGGATTGCGTTGGTCACGTTGAACCGGCCGGACCGGATGAACGCCATGGCGTTCGACGTGATGGTGCCGCTGCGGGAGACCCTCGAGGGCGTGGCGGCCGACAACGACGTGCGGGTGGTGGTGCTCACGGGTGCCGGGCACGGGTTCTGCTCGGGCGCGGATCTGCAGCACGCGGGCAAGGTGCCCGGGGTAGAGGGGTTGACGCGCACCAGCATTGCGCGGCGCTCGATGGAGCTGCTGAACAATGTGATGCTCACGATCAAGCGGATGCACCAGCCGGTGATCAGTGCCATCAACGGCGCGGCCATCGGCGGCGGGTTCTGCCTCGCCATGGGGACCGATATCCGAATCGCCTCGGAGGACGCGTATTTCCGCGCGGCGGGCATCAACAACGGCCTGACCTCGGCCGAACTCGGTATCAGCTACACACTGCCGCGGGCCATCGGCTCCACCCGCGCCTTCGAGATCATGCTCACCGGCCGCGATGTGGATGCCGCGGAAGCCGAGCGCATCGGCATCGTCTCCCGTGTCGTCCCCGGCGACAAACTCCTCGAGGCCGCCTACGACACCGCCGACCAGATCATCCGCTGGAGCCGGGTCGGCGGCGAACTCACCAAACGCCTCCTCTGGAATGGCTTGGAGGCGGGCAGTTTCGAATCCCACATGCAGAACGAGGGCATGGCCCAGCTCTACGTCCGCCTCACCACCGACAACTTCGACGAGGCCATCCGAGCCCGCCGCGACCGCCGCCCACCCGAATTCCAGGACTGAGCGAACGGCCGCCGCGCGCCCGGCGCGTTCTAACTGCCGGATCCGAGCAGGTTCGCACTGCCGGAGCCGAGCAGACTGCCGCTGCCGGATCCGACGCAGGTGCCCTGCGGCGGTGGCTGCTGTGGGGTAGGTGATCCCGGTGGCGCGGCGACCACGGACACCGGGATCACTGTCGGCTGGGACGCCATGAACGGGATAACGCCTATGAGCGTGAGGGAGAGCTTGTGTGTTCCGGTGGTGGTCGGAACCCACGTGACGGCCACGTGGCCGGCGTGCGGGAGTGAGATGCTGCCGAGGCATTTCCCGTCGTCGTAGAAGTTCGCGGAAGAGTACATGGACTGCCAGGAGTCCGTGCCCCCGGGGGAACCCGTGTCGAAGGAGTAGGTGTGTCCGACGACGTAGGTTGATGGCAGCGTGCAGGTGCCGGTCGAGCAATCCCAGACATTGGGAACCTCGTACTCGATATCGGCGGTCGCGGTGGGCGTGGACAGTGCGGTGATGATCGCTGCCAGTGCCAGAGTTGTTGTGCCCCAGCCGATGCGCCGTGCGGTGTGGTGAGTGATGCGCATTTCGTTGCCGTCTATTCCGCTTTCGTGATCAGAGTCCGGCGCTGCCGGATCCGTCGAGGGCGGCGCTGCCGGATCCGATGAGGTTGGCGCTGCCGCCACCGCCGCAGCCGGGTTGCTTCGGCGGCTGGGCGGGGGTGGATCCCGCGGGCGCGGCAGTCACGTCGTACTTCTCCGAGATCTCCTTGACGCCGCCGACGATGGTGAGCGTGTGCGATCCGGTGGCGGCGGGAACCCAGGTGATCTGGAGTGCACCCGGACCCGATATCGGGGCGCTTCCGATGCATTGCCCGTTGTCGTAGAAGTCCGCTGTGCTCGCCAACATGGGCTGGAAGTTGATGCCCGCGTAGTACGTGTACGCGTGTCCGACGACCGCGGACCCCACCTCCGCGCCGGTTGCGGCATCGATGAGCACGGGAAATCCGAGGGAGGCGGCAGCGGTGGTGGTGGACAGCGCCGTGATGGTAGCGGCCAGGGCCAAAGTTGTTGCGCCCCAGTTGATGTGACGCATGGTGCGAGCGTCGCGGTGCATTCGTGGACTCCTCTTTCGTACCCCTTTGTCCGGGGTCGACAGAATCTAACTTCGCCCGTCAGTGAAATGCGCTCGCTTCAGAAAAACCGTGTGCCCCGACTTTCTTGGGCGATATTCCCGGGGTCAGTCCTTCGGGTACAGGGCTTCGCTCAGGCGCGGGACGGTCAGGGCGCGCTGCCAGGGGCGGGCGCCGCCCGCGGCGAGGTAGCCCTCGATGAGGGTCGGCGCCTCGCCGTTGGCGACCGATTTGGGCAGGCCATCCCAGCACATGCGGCGCAGCAGGTCCGGGGTGAGCAGGTTCTCGACCGGGACCGACACCTCGGCGGAGAGGTCGGTCATGGCCGCGCGGGCGCACTGCAGGCGAGCGGCGGCGGCCGGGTCGCGGCGCTCCCAGCGGTTGACCGGGGGCGGGCCGTCGAAGGGCTGGGTGAGCGGCGGGAGCTCACTGTCGGGAAGGGTGCGGGCGCGTTCCACCGCGCCGAGCCATTCACGCGAGTAGCGACGCTGGCGGGGGCCGCCGAAGATCGGCAGGGTGCGCAGCTGGGCGATGGACCTGGGCTCATTGGTGGCGGCGGCCACGATGGCCGAGTCCGGGAGGATGCGGGCGGGGGCCACGTCGCGCAGGCGGGCCAGGCGGTCGCGGGTCGTCCATAGTTCGCGGACGATGGCGAGCTGGCGGGTGCGGCGCAGGGTGTGGATGCCGGAGGTGCGCCGCCAGCGGTCGGCCTTGGGGCCGGCCGGCTCGGCGGTGCGCACGTGCTCGAATTCCTCTGCGGCCCACTCGGATTTGCCCTGGTCGGCCAGGTCCGCGGCGACCGCGTCGCGCAGCTCGATGAGTAGCTCGACATCGAGGGCCGCGTAGTTCAGCCAGTCGTCGGGCAGCGGCCGGGTGGACCAGTCGGCCGCGCCGTGGCCCTTGCGCAGCTCACGGCCGAGCAGCTTCTCCACCATGGCGGCCAGGCCCACGCGCTCATAACCCGCGAGGCGGCCACCGAGTTCGGTGTCGAAGAGCCGGGCGGGGTGCAGCCCGAGTTCGGCCAGCCCGGGCAGATCCTGATCCGCGGAGTGCAGCACCCACTCCAGATCGTTGATCGCCTCGGCCAGCGGCGCGAGTTCCCCGTCCACCGGGATCGGGTCGATGAGGAAGGTGCCCGCACCCTGGCGGCGCAGCTGGATCAGGTACGCACGATTGGAGTAGCGGAAGCCGGAGGCGCGCTCGGCGTCGACCGCGAGCGGTCCGCTGCCGGCGGCGAGCCGGCGGGCGGCGGCGGCCACTGTGGCGGCGGAGTCCAGTACCGGCGGTACACCGTCCACTGGCGCGAGCAACGGTACCGCGGCAGTGGCTTCGGGTTCATCTGGTACGGACATGGTCTTGAACTCTACGGGTTGGGCATTGGCGGGCCGCGTCACGTCGGTGAAACGACCGGCCGTGACACTGCGTCGGGCCATGGGGAATCGTACGTGGCGGCCGTCGATTTCGTTGCAGTACAGATGTTCTCGCAGGCGAGAGGGGATTTTCCGGCGACCGGCGCGAGAATTCGCGGATCGGCCGCCCCGATCTCGCGCCCAACTACTCGGTGCTCTCGCCCCGGCGCACGTCCAGAGGGGTTACCCCCGCGGGCGGCAGTCCGGCCGCATAGGCGAGCACCTCGCAGAAGGCTTCCACGTGCGGCCGCATGACGGTGTCGGACACCGTCCAGGAGGCGCGCAGTTCGAGCTGGTGCGCGCGCGGCGGCCCGGCGATGTCGCCGTAGCGCACCGAGCTGGTGGAAGTGACCGTGCCGCCGAGGGCGGTGAAGGAGGTGCGCGAGTCCAGCGCGTCGACCAGCCAGCTCCACGCCACCTCCGGCAGCAGCGGGTCGGCGGCGAGGGCGGAGTCGATGTCGGCCTGGATGTAGGCGACCAGACGGAACACCCCGTGCCAGGCTTCCTGCCCGGCCGGGTCGTGCAGCAGGATCAGCCGGCCGAACGCATCGCCCTCGGAGTCGACGGGCACCACATTCGTATCGGGTCGCGTGACCTCCGCGCCGAGGGCGTACGAGTACGGGGCGAGGCGCTGCGGCGGGCGGATCGGTGCCAGCTCGATTCGAGGATGCACAGATGCGGTTCCCATGGCCTCGACCGCGGCGCGGAACCGGGGTGGTTCTTCGGGCTCCGGGGTGGGGGCAGCGCCGTCGCGGAAGTCGAGCGGTGTCACGAAAGGCACCGTAGACCTCTCCGGTGCCCAGTAGTGCGAGGCGCGCCGCCGGGCCCCCTTTACGATGGGCGGTGATGAGTACTCACACCCGACGCCTGCTGACCGATGCCCCGTTCCTTGCCGCCGCAACCGGTGGCGTGCCGCATCGGCGTCCGGTGTGGTTCATGAGACAGGCTGGCCGGTCCCTTCCGGAGTATCGCGAGGTGCGCGCCGGAATCGGCATGCTGGAATCATGTTTCGATCCGGAGCTGGTGTGCGAGATCACCATGCAGCCGATCCGCCGCCACCAGGTGGATGCGGCAATCCTCTTCTCCGACATCGTGGTTCCGCTCAAGGCCGCCGGCATCGATCTCGACATCGTGGCCGGCGTCGGCCCGGTGATCGCGAATCCGGTGCGCAGCGTTGCCGATGTGCGCGCGCTGCCGCGCCTGCGCGCCGAGGAGGTGGGCGCGGTCACCGCCGGTGTGAGGCTGCTGCTGGACGCGCTCGGTGACACCCCGCTGATCGGATTCGCCGGTGCCCCGTTCACTTTGGCGTCGTACCTGGTCGAGGGCGGGCCCAGCAAGAACCACGAGCGCACCAAGGCGATGATGCTCGCCGATCCCGAGACCTGGCACCAGTTGCTGGGCGTGCTCACCGACATCACCATCGAATTCCTGCGCGCCCAGATCGACGCGGGCGTGGACGCCGTGCAGCTGTTCGACTCCTGGGCGGGCGCGCTGAGCCTGGCCCAGTACCGGGAATACGTTCTGCCGCACTCGGAACGGGTCTTCACCGAGATCGCGTCCGCGGGTGTGCCGCGCATCCACTTCGGCGTCGGCACCGGAGAACTGCTGGGCGCCATGGGCGAAGCGGGCGCGGACGTGGTCGGCGTCGATTGGCGGATTCCACTGAACGAGGCCGCGCGCCGGGTCGGTCCCGGAAAAGCGTTGCAGGGCAACCTCGATCCGGCCGTGCTCTTCGCGGGCCCGGCGGCGATCGACGCCGAGGTGCGCCGCATTGCCCGCGAGGCCGACGAGGCAATCACCTTGGGCGCCAAGGGTCACATCTTCAACCTCGGCCACGGCGTCCTCCCGAATACCGACCCCGGCGTCATCACCGAGACCGTAGCCCTGATCCACAGCCTCCCGCTCCCGCTCTGACCAGCGCTTCCCGCCGGCCGAGGGAGGTGGGGAGTTCGGGGTGGGGTCGCCGAGGCCACCCACCGCCGATATGACGGCCTGCGTGAGGGCCGGCTCGACGACGTCGGGTGTGAGCTTCCGCTCGTCATCCAGGGATGGCCGCCTGCTCGAAGCCCGGCATCGGTTCGGCCGGGATTCATCGAGATTCCGGCCGAACGCTCGCCGGAATGACCGGGCGGATGCGCGCCGGGTGTGACGGGCAGGACCGTGACCGGCGGGGTGTTCGCGGGGCGGTGTCGATCACGTCCCGATGCGTGCCATTTCTGGGCGGACGGCTCGAAGGTGCTGGTGAGCGTGATTCGGGGCGGCTGTGCCGACGTGGAACGGGGCTGCGAGAGGCGGGCACCGGAGGCGGGGACAGCGGGTGGCGGGAGTAGGTTGGCTCGGGGCGGCTCGAGGTCGAGGTGCGGGTCGCGGGTCGCGGGTTCGTGTGGTCGCGGCGTTCGACGAGTGGCGAGGAGTTGTCGATGCGGGTCGCGGTTGTCGGTGGTGGCATCAGTGGGCTGGTGGCGGCGTATCGGCTGCGGAAGGCACTCGGGGAGTCTGCGGAACTGATGCTGGTGGAGCGGCGGGATCGGGTCGGGGGGATCCTGCGGACCGTGGAGATCGAGGGGGATCCGGTCGATCTGGGGGCCGAGGCATTCGTGGGCCGGCGGCCCGAGATTCCCGAACTGATGGGGGAGTTGGGGATTGCGGACCAGCTCGTTCATCCGGCGGGCAAGCGGCCGCTGGTGTGGTCCGAGGGGGTGGGGCATCGGCTGCCGGAGCGGACGCTGATGGGCATCCCCACCGCGCCGGAATCGGTTGCGGGGCTGGTGGATGCGCAGACCCTGGCCGCCGTCGCGGCGGAGCCGTCCCGGCCGCTGCGGTGGGAGCGGGGCGGGGACATGTCGGTGGGGGAGCTGGTGCGGGATCGCTTCGGGGAGCAGGTGGTCCGGCGCAGCGTGGACCCGCTGCTCGGGGGAGTGTATGCGGGACTTGCGGATTCGATCGGCGTGCGGGCCGCGCTACCGACGCTGGCCGCCGCCCTGGATCGCGGCGCGACCAGCCTGACCCGGGCCGTGTCCGAGGCCCTGCCGCCGCCCAGCACCACACCGGTGTTCGGCGGCATCCGTGACGGTTACCGCGCCCTGTTGGACGCGCTGCGTGCCGCCGCCGATGTGAAGGCCGAAACCGGCACGGCGGTCACAACTCTCACCCGCACCGCGCAGGGCTGGCGGCTCGACCCGGTCGGCGACGTGGACGGCGTGATCCTCGCGACCCCCGCCCCGGTCACCGCGGAACTCCTGCGCGAGGTGGCCCCGGAGGCCGCCGAACTGGCCGCCGGAATCGACCTGGCGTCCTCGGCGGTGGTGGCCCTGGCCTTGCCGCCCGAGACCCCCCTCCCCGACAACTCCGGCATCCTGGTCGCCACCGGTGAACCGTTGCGCGCCAAGGCCTTCACCCTTTCCAGCCGCAAGTGGCCGCACCTGGCCGCCCGTGACGTGGCCCTGGTCCGTGCCTCCTTCGGCCGCTTCGGTGACCCGGCCCCGCTGTCCTGGTCCGACGACGACCTCATCACCGCCGCCGTCGAAGACCTCACCACCGTCACCGCCGCCGCCATCCGTCCCCTGCGTGCCGTGGTCCAGCGCTGGCCCGGCGGCCTCCCGCAGTACGCCCCCGGCCACACCACCCGCATCGCCGATCTGCGTTCCGCCACAGCCGACCTGCCCGGCCTGGCCCTGGCCGGCGCTTACCTCGACGGTGTCGGCGTCCCCGCCTGCGCCGCCACCGGTACCAAGGCCGCCGCCCGCATCATCGCGCAGCTGTCCTGACCCACTCGCCGGGACCGCTATCGTTCCTGGCTCCAGTCCCGCCCGGCCCACCCCGGCCTCCGTCGATACCGGGCGCTGACCCTCCGTCACGCCGCCACCGCGACGAGCCGCGGCGGGCACGGGCAGACGCCAGTCGTGACCGATTCCGACGGACTGGTCAATGTGATTGCCCGCGAAAGGTTTCCGGCTGGGTTCAGCGGGGTACCAGGTCGACTGGATCGGTGTTCGCGCCGCAGACGATGACCGCCACCCGTTCACCGGGGTCGGGGACGTAGGCGCCCGACAGCAGGGCGGCCAGGGCCGTCGACGCGCCGTGCTCGACGGCGATACGGCGGCAGTCCCACAGGGTTTGCCGAGCAGCGATGATCTGCTTGTCACTGACCAGGACCGAGCGGACATCGCCTGCGTTCGCAGCGGACAGGGCCATCGGCGTGACGCGGCGCGCGCCGAGGGAATCGGCTGCGACGGAGTCGATTTCGACATCGACCGGTTCCCCGGCCTCGACCGCCGCATTGAAGGCGCGGCAGTGTTCGGGTTCGACCGCCACCACCCGCACACCGTGATGATTGGCCGACACCGTGATTCCGGTCAGCAGCCCGCCGCCACCGACCGCGACCAGCACGGTGTCGAGTTCCGGCACCTGCGCGACGATTTCGTCGAGCAGTGTCCCCGCGCCCGCGGCGATGTAGGGATCGTCGTAGGCGTGTGAGCGCAGCGCCCCGCTGGCCGCGGCGTAGCGCTCGCATTCGGCGGCCGCGTCGGCGTAGGCGTCGCCACCGCACAGCACCTGCGCCCCCAGTGCCCGCAGCCGCGCCACTTTCACCGCGGGTGCGGAGTCGGGGAGGAACACGGTGGCGGCGGAGTCGACCAGCCGGGCGGCCCACGCGCATGCCACCCCGGCGTTCCCGCCGGACGCGATGGTGATCCCCACCTTGGGCAGCATCCCCTGTTCCCGCTGTGCCAGTACGAAATTCGCGGCCCCGCGCGCCTTGAAGCTGCCGGTGTGCTGCATGTGCTCGAGCGCGAACCAGACCTCGCCGGCCACCGGGACGGTGTCGGCGTCCGCGCGGGCGAGAACCACCGGGCGGGTGTGGCCGGCGATTCGATCGGCAGCCGCTGTCACGTCCCCATATGTCGGATGCACTGGCGCTTCTCTCGTTTCCGTCGCTGATTCTCGTTCCGCCGAGCGGCCGCACGGCACGGCTCACGGAACACACCCGAGTCGATGGACCCCCCTTGTTCCACTGTAACCGACGCTGGTCGTGTGCCTGGGAACTCGAAGTTGCTCGAGGAGGCGACGCCCGAGGCCATCGCCCGGTCCAGCCCGGCCGCCCTCGGCCCGGACGAATACCCGGTGCCGGCAACTCATCTGGACGTCAACAGTGAACTGCTCACCAGCGACGCGGTTTTTCACGACGGCCTGCGGCGTCTCATCGCCGCCCGGGCCGCCGGTGCGAGCTGAATCACGCTGTCCGCCGTGCCCCATTTCGGGCGGGTTCGGGCGCAGTGGCACGATGGAGGCCATGGCGCGACTCGACTACAAGGCCCTCAACGACACCATCCGCTACCTCATGTTCTCGGTGTTCCAGGTGGAGCCCGGCGTGCTCGGCGAGGATCGCCAGGCGGCGATCAAGGAGGCGCGGGCCTTCTTCGACTCGCTCGAGGAGCGCGGCGTGGTGGTGCGCGGTATCTACGATGTCGCCGGCCTGCGCGCCGACGCCGACTTCATGATCTGGTGGCACGCGGAGAAGATCGAGGATCTGCAGGCCGCCTACGCCGACTTCCGCCGCGTCACCGAGCTGGGCCAGATCTCCAACCCGGTCTGGAGCAATGCGGCCCTGCACCGCCCGGCCGAGTTCAACAAGTCCCACATCCCCGCCTTCCTCGCGGGTGAGGAGCCGGGCAACTACATCTGCGTCTATCCGTTCGTGCGCTCCTACGACTGGTACCTGCTGCCCGACGAGGAGCGCCGCAAGATGCTGGCAGACCACGGCAAGGCCGCCCGCGACTACCCGGACGTGCGCGCCAACACCGTGGCCTCCTTCGCCCTGGGTGACTACGAGTGGATCCTCGCCTTCGAGGCCCCCGAGCTGCACCGCATCGTCGACCTCATGCGCGACCTGCGCGCCACCGAGGCGCGTCGCCATGTGCGTGAGGAGATTCCGTTCTTCACCGGCCCGCGCGTGGAGCTCGAGCAGCTCATCGCCGCCCTGCCGTAGCGACGCCGTGATGAGAAGGGCCCGGCCGCATACCGCGGCCGGACCCGATGTCGTCAGTGGGAAGATCGCCGGTGTCCTGCCCGCACAATTCGGGGCATGCGCGAAATTGCGCATGCCCCATAGTGTTTCTGCGACTCACTCAGCTGCGCTGTCCGAGGGGTGCAATCGGAGCGAGATCGAGTTGATGCAGTAGCGCTTGTCCGTGGGCGTGGGATATCCCTCGCCCTCGAACACGTGCCCCAGATGACTGTGGCAGTTCGCGCACAGCACCTCGACGCGCCGCATCCCCAGCGAGTTGTCCTCCACCAGCAGCACGGCCTCCGACTTCGCCGGATCGAAGAACGACGGCCACCCGCAGTGCGAGTGGAACTTCTCGGCGCTGCGGAACAATTCGGCCCCGCAGGCCCGGCAGGAGTAGACGCCCTCGGTCTCGGTGTCGGTGTATTCGCCCGTGAACGCCCGCTCGGTGCCCGCTTCGCGCAGCACCCGGTATTCGTCCGGGGTCAGCTTGGTCCGCCATTCCTGCGGGGTCAGCTGGATGCGAGGGGCGGGCAGCCCCTCGGTCCCTGTGGAGCTGTCAGCATCGGAACTCATGGCCCCACGCTAATACGAGGCGGTTGCCTTCGTCCGGGGCGAGAGGGTGACCTCGGGTTCGGCGCTGACCCATTCGGGGTGCATCCACGCGGGATCCAGGGACTTACCGGCCTCGAGGCGGCCTTCGCGACGGGCGGCGAGGTAGCGGTCGCCCAGCACGCAGAACACCACGATCAGCAGCAGCCCCCACCCGAAGGTCGTGCGCAGGTACTCCAGATCGCGGCCGATGCTCTGCCAGCGGTCCGAGAGCCACTTGTCGTAGGACATGAATCCGAAGATCGCCACCCACGCGGGCCAGTTGCGCAGCAGCGAGTTGCGCAACACCACGGTCATCAGCATGGGGAACAGGAACATCGAGTAGTACATCTGGCCCAGCGGGCCCAGCAGCATGGCCGCGGTGATCAGGATGCCGGAGGTGTTGCAGATGTAGAACACCTCGTCCTCGCGGTAGTACCGGTACAGCAGCCACAGTGAGATCAACACCAGCACGCCGACGGTGATGCGCATGGTCCAGGTCAGCCACTCGGCGACACCGTAGTACCCGGCATTGCCGACGATGGCGCTGTTGAAGTAGTCCCGGGCCTCCGACAGGTACGGCAGCGTATGGGTCCAGAACTGCTTGTAGTCCACGATCAGCGGCCAGGCCAGCAGGTTCAGCGCCACCGGGATACCCAGCGCGGTGATGAACACCCTCCACTGTCCGCGCACCAGCGGAATCAGCAGCAGGGGCGCCAGCAATGGACCCTTCACCGCGATGGTCAGCCCCAATGCCACACCGGCCCACAGGTCTCTGCGCTTCAGGAGTAGGTGGATGAACACCAGCATGGCCATGAACAGACAGCCGTTGATATTGGTGAAGGCCAATGTGTTCGTCACCGTCTCGGAGACGAACATGGCCAGCAGCAGCGCGGGCGCGGCGACGGAGTTCAGCGTGTAGTTGAACAGTTTCAGCAGCAGATACCAGGCCAGCAGCAGGGCGATCGCATTGACCAGGATGAAGGCCCACCGCGACTTTTCCGGATCGATGATGGCCAGCGGCGAGATGAGCAGCGTGCCGCTGGGCGGATACAGATAGGCCGGATCGGTGGAGCTGAAGTTCGCGTTGTACACGGGCCGGTGGTTGAGGAACGCGAGGGACGCGTTGTACACCGGTGTGAAGTCATTGGTGATGTGGTAGTTGACAGCGTTGATGAACACCCGGTGCAACACGGTGAGGATCGCGAGCGGCCACAGTGCGAAGTTCAGCACCTCGGCGGTGGTGCGAGCGGTGCGGGGCTCGAGCTGTCGAAGGAACACTCGGGCACGGTACACCGAATCCGCGCGTCACACATGCGCCGACCCGCCTAATGCGTTGTGCGGGCCACACCACACACACCGGTCGGATAAAACCCCGGCCAGCCCCGAATGCTCAAGCCGGTCAAGCACACTCCGCACTCCATCGAGTAGTGACCGGCGTCACTTCACAGGTGTGTACTCAGGCCGGGCAGGCGGTGCCGTCGGCGGGCAGCGTGGCGTCCTTCAGGTAGTCGGCGAGGGACTGCTGGGCGCAGCCGGAGTGGGCGAAGGTCGGGTGCCCCCAGCCCTGCCAGACGACGGTGGAGGTGCGTGCGCCCGCCGCGCCGAGCGCGCCGGTGACGGTGGGCCGGCCGTCCTGGCCGGTGACGGGGTCGGCGCTGCCACCGAGCACCAGGACCGGCAGGTCGAGCTTGTCGGGCAGGGTCATGGGGGTGGCGGCGGGCCAGGCCGAGCAGGCCATCAGGTCGATGGCCGCGACCTTGCCGAACACCGGATACTGTGTACCCCAGGTGGTTTCGAGCTCCTTGGCCTTGGCGGGGGTGGAGGGCTCGTGATTGTCGCTGCAGCGGTTGACGAATTGACCGTCGGTGGCGACCCCCGCGGCGGCGCGCAGCACGAACGGCGTGATCGGGCCGTGGTCGCCCTTGCCGAGGGCGCTGAGGGCGTCGGCGAATTCGCTGATCTGCGCGTTGCCGGGCGCCCGGGAGTCGCCGAGGAAGCCGCTCAGGGTGGTCACCAGCACGGCGGCCGACAGGTCGCCGAGCTGTCCGGCGCCGGCCCGGTTCACCAGATCGACGACGGCTGCCCGCGGGTCGCCCCCGAGCGAGCAGTTCAGCGAGGCGCACCGCTGCCCGAACGCGGTGAGCGCGGCCTCCTGTCCCTTGACCCGCTGCTCGGCGCGCCCGTTGGCGTCCGTGCCGACCCCCTGCGGCGAGTCCAGCACCAGCCGGCCCAGATGCTGTCCGTACTTCCGCGCGTAGTTCAACGCCACGTTCGTGCCGGTGCCGGTGCCCAGCAGCGCGAGATGGTCCACCTGCAACTGCTTGCGCAGCTGCTCGAGGTCGTCGGCGGCGTGTGGTGCGTCGAAGGTGGCCTGGGCCGGGGCCAGGAAGTCCAGGCAGGCGACGGTGGCGTCGCGCCCGACGGTGCTCATGGTGTCCACGGCATCGGTTGCGCCCCGGGTGAATTGGGTCTGATCGGCGATGGCCTTGCGTTGCGGGTCGGTCATGCAGGTCACCGGCTGGGAGCTGCCGATGCCGCGCCGGTCGACCGCGATGATCGGCCGCGCGGCCAGCAGCGCGCTGGCGGGCCCGGCCGCGAGCCCGGCCAGGGTGGCAGTCGAGGACCGGTCGGAACCGGAGGTCAGGATGAGCGGCGCGGCGTCCTTGGGCGTCCGGTCGTAGCGGGCCCGCATGGCCGCATTGCGGAAGTTGCCCGCCACATTTCCGGCCACATCCACCTGCGAGGTGTATTCGGCGCATTCGAGCACCAGCCCCTGCGGCGGCGCGCCCAGCGACAGCAGGTTCAATGTCGGTGCGGTGCAGTCCTTCCAGGCCAGGTCGGCCTTGGGTACCTCGGGTGCGGGCGGGGTCGCGTCGGCGGGCGCGGTGGAGGTGGCGATTCCGGCCTGATGCGGCTGTTCCACGGCGACGGCGGGCCGGTCGGACGGCCCGGCCCCACAGGCGGTGGTCACCAATATCGACAGTGTCGACGCCAGCAGAGCGGCCCGAGTCCAGCGCATGCGCTACAGCCTGCCAGGTCCGGCACGCGGTTTCAGCCTCGGGTGTGCGCGCGTTCCCATCGGGTCAGGATCGTGCCGTCGGTGTCGAGCAGCAGGTGGCGGGGGCTCATCGGGGTGGGCAGGGCCTTGGGGGACACCGCGATTCGCCCCGCTGTCCCGCCCACCAGCTGCGGGGATACGGTCAGGCACAGCTCGTCCACAGCCGCGGCGGTGAGGAATTGGCCGAACAGTGAGGGCCCGCCCTCGCACAGCACTCGCCGCAGTCCGAGACCGTCCAGTGCGGTGCGGACGGCGGTCACGGTGGATTCGTTCGCGTCGGATTCGATCACTTCGGCGCCCGCGTCGAGGAGCCGCTTCTTGCGGTCGCCGGGCGCGGCGGTGGTGGTGAGGATGATCGGCCGCGCCCCGGTGTCGGTGAACAGCTTGCTCGCCGGATCCAGCGCGGCGGAGCCGGTGACGACCGCGATGCGCGGCGGCGTCCCGTCCGGATCGCCGCCGAGTCCCTCCCGGTGCAGCCGCTTGCGCAGTTCCGAATCGGTGTGTGCCGCACCGTAGTTCTCCGCGCGCACGGTTCCTGCTCCGACCAGCACCACGTCGGCCAGATCCCGCAGCAGCGCGAAGACCTGCCTGTCGGCGGGCGTGCCCAGCGCGCCGGAGCGCCCGTCCACGCTGACCGCGCCGTCGATGCTGGTGACGAAGTTGACACGGACGTACGGTGCGGATGGCTCGACCGGATACGCGTATAACTCGACCAGGTCGTCGCGGGTGAGATCTGTGAGCTGAATCGCATTCGGCATACGCTGCATAAGGACCCATCCCACCACGCATCTACGCTGACGCAGTGCAACAACGCCTCGTCGATCGCCACCCGGAGGTTCCGGCAGACCAGCTCGTGGCCCAGATGGTTCCCCCGCCCACCTTCGACGAGGTGAGCTTCGGTTCCTATATCCCGGATCCGAAGGAACCGTCCCAGGCCGCGGCCGTGCTGAAGGCCGAGCTGTTCGCGGATCAGGTGACCAAGCTCCGCAAGTCCGCGGACAAGAAGAGCCTGTTCGGTAAGAAGAAGCAGGTGCACGGCATCGGCCTGTACCTGGACGGCGGCTTCGGTGTGGGCAAGACCCACCTGCTGGCCTCGATCTTCCACAGCGTGCCGGAGCCCAAGTCCTTCGGCACCTTCGGTGAGGTCACCAATCTGGTTGGCGCGCTGGGCTTCAACAATGCCGTCGAGCGGCTCTCGGCCAACAGCGTGCTGTGCATCGACGAGTTCGAGCTCGACGATCCGGGCGACACCATGCTGGTCTCGCGCCTGCTCACCGAGCTGACCGACCGCGGCGTCTCCGTGGTCGCCACCTCCAACACCCTGCCGGGCCAGCTGGGTGAGGGCCGCTTCGCCGCTCAGGACTTCCTGCGCGAGATCAAGAAGCTGGGTGCGCTGTTCGAGGCCGTCCGCGTCGACGGCCCCGACTACCGGCACCGCGATCTGCCGCCCGCCCCGGAGCCCACCGCTCCCGAGCTGCTGGCCGAGAAGGCCGCCGACACACCGGGTTCCACGCTCGACGACTTCGACGCGCTGGTGAAGCACCTGAGCACGCTGCACCCGTCCCGCTACGGCGCCCTGATCCACGACGTCTCGGCCGTGTACATCTCGGATGTGCACCCGGTGACCGATCAGGCGGTCGCGCTGCGCATCGTGGTGCTCGCCGACCGTCTGTACGACGCGGGCATCCCGGTCACCATCTCGGGCGCGAAGCTGGATCAGATCTTCACCCAGGAGATGCTCGACGGCGGCTACCGCAAGAAGTACCTGCGCGCGATCTCGCGTCTGCTGGCGCTGTCGCGGTTCGAAGCCCCGGCTCACGTGTAACCGCAGCACCGGCCCACGCGTAACTGCCGGTCCGGCACGCACGTAACCGCCAGGTAGGACCCGGTTTCTCTCATAGTTTCCTTAGGTAATAAATTCCGGGGGTCAGCGAAAGCCGGGCCGGATTCGGTTTTCGGCCCCGGAAGGAGATCTGCCTTGCGTAACCGTGCTGTCCAAGCCGCTGCGGTGGTCACCATCGCCCTGTCCGCGAGCCTCGGGTCGGTGGCGACCGCCTTCGCCGCCGACCCGCCCGCCGCCACCAGCAGCGTGCTCGTCGATACCGACAACCGTGCCCTCGGCCTGACCGGCGTGCTCAACGCCCGGGACGCCGGCGGCTACCAGACCATGAACGGCCACACCGTGCGCACCGGTCTGGTCTTCCGCACCGGCGACCTGAGCAAGGCCACCGATGCCGACCTGGCCAAGCTGGCGTCGCTGAACGTGGCGTCCATCCACGATCTGCGCACCACCTACGAGCAGCAGTTCATGGGCGTGGACAAGGTCCCCGCCGGCGCCGCCGAGCACCACGACGACATCATCGGCCAGGCCCCGCCGCAGGTGATGGCCTCGACCCTGTCCGCGGGCACCGACCTGTATCGCGCCTTCATCACCGCTCCGGGCGCGAACGAGGGCTTCGCGAACGTGCTGCGCGACATCGCCTACAACCCGGGCGGCGTGCTGTTCCACTGCACAGCGGGCAAGGATCGCACCGGCTGGACCTCGGCAGTGCTGCTGACCATCCTGGGCGTGGACAAGGACACGGTCTACTACGACTACCTGCTGTCCAACTACTACCGGGGCGCCAAGGACGGCGACATGATGAACGGCGTCACCGCCTCGGCGCTGGATTCGGCCTTCGACCAGGTCGACAAGAGCTACGGCAGCTTCGACAACTATGTGCGCGACGGCCTGCGGCTCTCCGACGCGGACGTGGCCGCGCTGAAGGCGAAACTGCTGGCCTGACAAGGTCGTTCACGATGTGACGGCGAACGCCGGGTGGTCTCACCGCCCGGCGTTTTCCTTGTCCACGGGGGAGTTGGGTGCGCGGCGGGCCAGAGTCTGGAGCTGCCGCCCACCGCCACAGTCGGCGCGGCAATCGACTTGGCCCTCAGCGATATTCGTGACCCGGAGGCCCGGATGCGTACGGCCGAGGCCGAATTGACCGCGCCCGGCACGCTCGGCCGCCGCTGGGCACGATGTCCGGCGGTCAGCGCCGCCGCCTGGCGCTGGCGGCCACCCTGGCCTCCGCACCGGAGTTGCTGTTGCTCGACGAGCCCACCAACGACCTTGACGGCAATGCCTCCGGCCCTGGTGGAGGATCTGGAGCAGGCCCTGGACGGTTACCCCGGCGCGGTGGTGCGGGTGACCCACGATCGCTGGATGCGGCAACGCTTCTCGGGTCGCCGCCTGGAGCTTCAGAACTCGTGCAGCATGACGTAGTCGTGGTGCAGCTGGCTGCCGACGGTGAAGGTCTTGGTGCCGGCGACGGTGAAGCCGTGTTTGCCGTAGAAGCGCTGTGCGCGCGCGTTCTGCTGGTTCACGCCCAGCCACACGGCCTTGCTGCTGTCGGCCCGGGAGCGCTCGAGCGCGCTCTGCATGAGTGCCGCCGAGACGCCTTTGCCGTGCTGACCGGGCAGCACGTACATCTTGCTGAGCTCGGTCACCGGGCGCAGGGTGATGACCTCCGCCACGGCGGGATCGGCCGGCTCCGTGGCATCGAGCAGCGCGTAACCGACGATCTCGCCGCCCAGCACCGCCTTCAGAACCACACGGCCGGGATCGGCGAGGTACTCGCGGAACCGGTCCGCGGACAGCACCTCCGCGATGAAGGCGGCCATGTCCTCGGCTGTGGATCCGGGCGGGCAGGCCAGCGGAAAGGTCGCGGCGGCGACGGCGGCGAGTTCGCCGGCGTCGTCCGCGGTCGCCGATGTGATGGCCATTGTGTCGCTCACCGTTCCAGTCAAGCAGGCTCCGCGGCGGGCTGGGCGGCCGCGGGGGCGTCGTCGGTGCGGCGGTGGAAGACCCGCGCGCAGCCGATCAGCACCACCGCGAAGGCGAGCGGTATCGCGAATCCGGCACGCAGATTGGCGGCGTCGGCGACCGCGCCCACCACCGCGCCGCCGACCAGGGTGCCCGCGTAGTTGAACAGGTTGAGCCGCGCGATGAGCGCGTCCAGTTCGCGTCCGCTGGTGAGTTGCCCGGCCTCGCTGAAGCACAGCGGCGCGATCACCGGCAATCCGATTCCGGCGACCAGGAATCCGAGGATCGCGGCCACCGGTCCCGGGGCGGTGACCACGATCACCAGGCCGACCGACCCGACCGCCGCGGCCACCCGCACCACCGCGCGCGGCCCGAACCGGCGCACCCACAGGTCGCCGGTGAGGCGGCCGAGCAGCGACGCGCCCTGGTAGGCGGCCAGCGCCAGCGCGGCGGTCGCGGAGGAGGACAGCAGTTCGTCCTTCAGATACAGCGCCGACCAGTTGCCCACCGCCAGGTCGATGGCGAAGGCGAGGGCGATCACCGCGCCGAAGATCCAGAAGATGCGCATCGGCACCGAGCCGGCCGGTTCGTGTTCGGCCGGACCGGCTTCCGCCTCGTCGGTGCCCAGCAGTCGAGGTCCCGCTGCCAGGCAGCCGATGGCCACCACCGCCGCGGCCACCAGGATCGACGCCTGCAACGGCACCTTCAGCGCCTCGAACGCCGAGACGAACAGCGCGCCGGCGATCGATCCCGCACTCCAGGCCGCGTAGAACGAGACCAGAATGAATCGGCCATAGCCATGTTGTATGAATACCGCCTGCATATTGGTCCCGGCGTCCACGATGCCGACGGCCACGCCGTACACGCCCAGGGCCACGAAGGCCGCGATGATGTTCGGCGACAGCGCGATCGCCACACCGGAGACCGCGATCAGCGCCAGCCCGATCCGCAGCGCGGTGCGGCTCGACCAGTGCAGCGCGATCCGCTCGGCGGTGATGCTGCCCGCGCCCGCGAGCAGGGAGATGAGCGCGACGATCGCCACGATCAGTCCGTCGGAGAGCGTGAATTTGTCCTTCAGCTGCGGGAGCTCGGTGAGAATCACGGCCAGGAAGAACCCCTGCAGCGCGAATGCCACCGAGTTCGCGGAGCGCGCCGCCCGCAATGTCGGATGGAGAGCGCTGAGCTGCGGCTTCGGGGACTGACTCGGGGGCATTTCGAAAGAGTAGCGGCGGCGGGCCGGGCCGGCATCCCGGGCACGGGTTACGATCCGCGCCGTGCTTGATCACACGCGGCTCGCGGTTGGGTAACGAATCTGGTCGCTTTCGTGTCTTCGGGCGCATGCCCTGCGGCACTCTGGAAGTGACGGCTCGGGCTGGTGGTTTCCGATACAACGGAAACGGTCCTTGCGGTGAGTGTGGTGGCTGGGGTGATCTTGTGAGCACGAGGCGAGTGGAAGTTCCGCGGGAGCGGTCGGTGGCCCTGGCCGACCCGGATCCGCGCGCGAATTCTGCGACGGCCGTGGGGGATTCGGACAAGTCTGTGCGTGGGACGGTGGAGAAGTCTGTGCGGGGCGACGCGGACGCGGCTGTCCGCGGTGCTGACGGGCGTGGCCATGCGGCGGGGGAACGGTGCCGGGAAACCGACTGTGCGGACTGCCGCTGGGATGTGCAGCGGCTCAAATTCTGGCTGCGCGGTCGGCTGCTGGCGGCCGGTGCCGAGGATGTTCAGCTGGATGTCGCTGTCGGCGCGCAGCTCTCGGATGTGCTGTGGCGCAAGGGTGATCGCTGCGGCGCAATCGAGGTGTCCAGCGCGCCACCCGAGTTGGCGCGCGCCCGCGCGGTCACCGCAGAGCTTCGAGCCGGCGGTTGCGGCGAAGTGCTGTGGATCTGCCCGCCGGGTTTCTGGACCGCGCAGCTGCCCGCGCTCGGCCTCGACGACTTCGCCGCCGAGGGTTGCGAGTACCGGGTGGTCGGCGGCATGCTGTCCTCCGGCCCGGGCGGTGTGGTGTCGGCTCGCCAATCCGCCTGTGAACTACGTGAATTCGTGACCGGCTGGGTGGCCGGAGAAATAGCGTTCGGCTGCCGCGACGAGCACACGGGAGGATGGGCGACGGTGACCGACTGGGAACGCCACACTCGGACACAGGCGGCCGTCATCGCACGGCAGCGCCAGGAACTCATGAATCAGCGCACCGCTCTGGCGCTGGCCCGCAAGGCCACCCGCGACAAGACCAAGCAGCTGCTGCGCATGACCCACCGCCTGGAGCGTGCGGAGATCGCCGCCCAGCAGCAGGCCGATGATCTGGCCCAGACCCGCCGCAAGATCGCCGACCACAATCGGGTCGACGCCACGCTCCGGCTCACGGTCGCCGGCCAGAAGTCCGCGATCCTGCACTGGCAGCTGATCACCTGGTTCGCGGTGATGGTGATCATCACCCTCATCGCCGCGGGCATGGTTCTGAAGTAGCCGTCGTATCGCGAATTGCGACCTGAATTTCCCTCCCCTTTCAACGTATATCGCAGAGGGGGTCTTGCGGCAAGGCCCCGGGGGTGCCGCAGAATCGTCGGCCGAAGGGCGATTACCTGCGGAAATCAGGAGGATGGCGATTCATGGCCGAGGTGATCATTGCGGGTGCCGGGCCGACGGGATTGATGCTGGCCGCGGAGTTGCGGTTGCATGGGGTGGATGTGGTCGTGCTGGATCGGGATCCGGAGCCGACCAAGGTGGTGCGGGCGATGGGGATGCACGCACGCAGTGTCGAGGTGCTGGATCAGCGTGGTGTGGCGGATCGATTCCTGGCGCTGGGCAAGCAGCACGATCCGAGTGCCTTCTTCGCCGGGATCGTGCCCGCGCGGCCGGTGCGCTTGGACACCACGTTTCCGTTCGTGCTGGGTCTGCTGCAGCCGATCACGGATCGCCTGCTGGCGGAGCGCGCGGTCGAGCTGGGGGCGGAGATCCGGCGCGGGTGTGAGGTAACCGGGCTGAGTCAGGACGCGAACGAGGTGACGGCCGAGTTGGCCGACGGTTCCCAGCTGCGCTCGCGCTACCTGGTCGGCTGTGACGGCGGCCGGTCCACGGTGCGGAAATTGCTCGGCATCGGGTTCCCGGGCGCCCCCGCCCGCCTCGAGACGCTGATGGGCGAGGTGGAGCTGACCACACCGCAGGAGGAGGTGATGGCGCTGGTCACCGAACTGCACAAGACGCATCGGCGCTTCGGTGCCATGCCGCTGGGCAATGGCGTGTACCGGCTGGGCGCCCCCGCCGACGGCGTGGCCGAGGACAGTGACGTCCCGCCCACCCTCGACGAGCTCAAGCGTCAGGTCCGGGCCGTGGCGGGCACCGATTTCGGCGCCCACTCACCCCGCTGGCTCTCCCGCTTCGGCGACGCCACCCGCCTGGCCGACCGCTACCGGTCCGGTCGCGTCTTCTTGGCGGGCGATGCTGCGCACATTCACCCGCCCAATGGCGGTCAGGGCCTCAACCTCGGCGTCCAGGACGCGTTCAACCTGGGCTGGAAGCTCGCCGCGGCCGTGAACGGCTGGGCCCCGGCCGATCTCCTCGACACCTACGAATCCGAACGCCGCCCGGTGGCCGCCGACGTCCTCGATACCGCCCGCGCCATGAGCGAACTCACCTCGCTCGAACCCGGCCCCCAGGCCCTGCGCCGCCTGCTCACCCAGCTGATGGAATTCGAAGAGGTCCACCGGTTCCTGATCGAGCGCGTCACCGCCCTCGGCGTCCGCTACGACTTCGGCCTGGGCGACGACCTCCGCGGTCGCCGCCAGTGTGACGTGGCCCTGAAGCGCGGCCGCCTCTACGAGCTCATGCACCGGGGCCGCGGCCTGCTCCTCGATCAGACCGGCCAGTTGTCGGTCCATGGCTGGTCCGACCGCGTCGACCACGTGGTCGACGTCAGCGACGAACTCACCGCCCCCGCCCTCCTGCTGCGCCCGGACGGCCACATCGCCTGGGCGGGCTCCGACCAGCAGGACCTGCTCGAAGTCCTGCCCCGCTGGTTCGGCACCGCCACAATCTGATTCGGCGCGCTCTGGACCGATTCGGCGCCACGACAGGCCGATTCGGCCGTGACCGAAATTCCTCTGTGAGAGCTCCCTGATCTTCGAAAGGGTCAGGGGGTCAGGCGGAAGGGGGCGCGGAGCCAGTGCCAGTTGTGGCGTAGGACGAGGGCGGCCAGGTCGAGGAGGTCGATTCCGGTCTCGGTGCGGTAGGCGTCGATGGTCGACCAGGTCATCGGACCCGTGGACAGGCGGCTCGTCAGGGTGGACTCGTGGTGGCGGTTCACGGTGCGCGACAGCAGTTCCGGGATGCCGTGGCGGCTGCCGGTCCAGGTGAGCCAGCCCCAGCCGCGGGAGAAGGCGTGGGCACGGGTGGCGGCGGAGCGGGCGCGCTGTGGGTGCAGTGCGGTGTGGGCGAGGGGGAGGACGTCGATGAGGACGGTGCGGCCATCGGTGAATCGCGCTGCGGCGGTGGGGTAGTGGACGCGGTCGGCGCCGTCGAGTTCGTAGGTGACGGCGGCGGGCAGCTCGCGGAAGGATTCCACGCGCGGGCTGGCGTCCAGCAGGCGGAGCAGGCGCGCCTGCAGGGCGGTGTCGAAAGTGACTTCGCGGCCGAGCTTTTCGGAGTACATGCGCCCGCGCCCGTCATCGTCGTAGTCCAGGCGTCCGGCCGGGAGGACCGGAAGTTCCTCGGGACTGCCGTCGCCCCATTCGACGCGCCGCAGCCACGTGTTCCACATGTCGTCGGGTGTGTCATCGGATTGCGCCGCGGGCAGCAGATGCCAGCGTCCCTTCTGCTGCCAGCCCGCGATGCGCTGGAAGACGAAGCCCGCCAGTCGTTTCGAGTCCTGCAGATCGTGCCCGGCGAGCCGTAGCTTCAGATACGCCCAGTCCTGTGCCGCGATATCGCCGTCGGTGGCATAGGTTTCCGCGAGCAGCGTCCGCACCAGTCGCTCGTCACCCCACCCCACGGGATACCGTTCCGCGAACACCCCCAGATCGTGCTGCCCGGTGGCCATTGTCTGCCGCAGCATGGTGCCCACGGCCCGCGTGTACAGCTGCCGCGCCCGATCGCGTGACACCCCGAATCGCGCACCCAGCAGCATGAGCGTCTCCGGACCCTCCCCGTCCAGTCCGAGCCGGCAGGTGATCAGCTCGGCATCGCGCGGCCGATCGGCCACGACATCGCCGACCATGGCGGCCAGCACCTCATTGACATGCTCCAGCCCGAAGTCGACTCCCTCGGCCGGGTCGTCGCGCGGTGTGGCGCGCGCGGTGCGTGCATCGCTCGTCGTCAAGGCCCCTACCCGTCTTCGCCAGTCTGTTCGACGAGCCTAACGGTGCCCACCGACACACGGCGCACCACGCGCTGAACGGCCGGAATTGCCGTGGAACGGTCAGGATCCGATGACGGCATTCATGATGGTGCCCGCGCTGGTGGCGATGATCCCGCCGATCATCGCTCCGGCCACCATCTTCGGGGAGGCGAGCCCGCCACCCGACCACTTCTCCCAGGCGAAGCGGCCACCGGCGTAGGTGATGCCCAGGACACCCGACAGCAACACGAACCAGGTGAAGTACCGGACGAGCTTCATGAGCTTGTCCGCCACCGGCGGTGTCTCCGGTGTCGGATTGCCGAGCTGGGCGAGCACGGCGTGTTGGGAAAGCACAGTGTCGTGGAAGGCGCTGAGCAACATGGTCACTCTGACAAGGTTACCGCGAAATCGCGCCGATATGGCTGCGAATGTACTCGGAATCTACTGTGTGAGAACAACTTTCGCGGCTCAGGCTCTGCGTCTCGTTGTCTGTGTTGAGCGGATGACGGGATTCGAACCCGCGACCCTCACCTTGGCAAGGTGATGCGCTACCAGCTGCGCTACATCCGCATCGCTTCCGTCCGGCCCGTTTCGGCCCGCCCGGCTGCGAGAGAGAACATTAGCCCACCTTCCCCGCATTTCCAAAACGCCTGGCAAACCCCGAGTTGCCCCGGTGCGCTGCCAGGGCGGGGTGGTGGCGTTCCGGTTGTGGCGCGGTGGCTATTTGGGGGTGTCCTCGTTCATGGGCACGATGGCGGAGACGAGCGTCGCGTCTCCGATCTTGGTGGTGATGACCAGCTGTGGGGACCAGGTGCGTTTGGTGGCGTCGGGGTGCTGTTCGGTGACGACCATGATGTGCTGGCCGTCGAAGGGGCCGGGCATGATCTGCACGCAGTAGGTGGTGCCCACCGGGATGCTGTCGATGCCGGCCTGGATCTGGTCGACGGTCGGCGTGGGTGCGTCCGGCGCGAACATCTCACGGACCGCCTTGCCGGAACGGTCGACGTAGTAGCGGTTCTGCAGCGCGAGAATGGCGTCCGGGCCGGATTTGGTGCTGCCGGGACCATTGCCGCGGACATTGCCGCCGTTCACCTCATTGGGGCAGAAGTTGGCGGGCGGGCCCGACGCCGGTTGGTCGGTGGGTGACGCTGCGGCGGGTGTGGATGCGGCGGGTGCGGCCGCAGGGGTGGCGACATGGGGTTTCGCGGGCGCGTCGCCGCCGGTGACCTTGGCGATCTGGACCGCGATCGCGGCCGTCACCGCGAGGACGGCGAGCAGGCCCAGCAGGGGGACGGCCCACTGACCGCCGTTCAGCGTGGGGAGCGCGAATCTCGGTCGCGACCTGGTCGGCCGCGCGGCCCGCTTCAAGGGACGGCGGGCGGTCGGGTAGCCCGGCGGGGGACCGTCGGTGCCCGACGCGTGCCGGGCGAGGTCGTAGGCCGTGAGAGCTGGTGGCGGATCGCCTGCCCGGGCGCGACCCAGCCGGGCGCGGGACGCGCTCGCCCGCCGGGTGTCCGACGGGTCCTCGATCGACCGAGCGTGGGCCGAGCCGGAAGTCGGCCGGGTGCCCGGGCCGCTGTACTCCGAAGCGGCATCGGCCCAGCGGGTCGCCTGCCGGGGACTCGATTCCGCCGACCGCGGCTCGTAGTACTCGTCCTCGTCGTCGAAATCGTCGTACTCGTCGTCGAATTCGTCGGCTTCGTACTCGTCGTGACCGGCCGCATAGCTCTCGCGGCGGGCCGCGCTTCCCCTGCGGCCGCCGGACTGCTCGGGGTACTCGCCGTATCCTGCGCGTCCCGGCCCGGCCGCGCCGGTGATCCAGTCCGACCAGCTGCCCGTGTACGCCTGCGCGCCCTCGTGCGGCGGGGTGGGCGGCTCCGATTCCGTTGTCCGCGACTCCGATTCGGTGGTGCTCATGGCGTCGCCCGCGGGCTGAGGTCGGGGATCAGTGCCGCCCCGCTGGTGGTGGGTGTGGTCGGGGCGGGGGAGACGCTCAGTACCGGGACGCCGCTTTTGGGCGTGCCGGTGTCGGTGCCGCCGCCGAGCGGGAACTGCCCGTTGGGTGCGACGCTGGTGGGCGTCGTCGAGGTGCCCGCGAAATCCATTCCCAGCGTGGGTTTGTCGCTGCCGCCGCTCGGGACGGCGCCCGGGGTGGCGGCCCCGGACAGGTCGTGGGCGACGGCCGCGAACCACTGGCCGACCCAGTCGGTCGGGCTCTCCCCGAATCCCGCGCCCTGGGCATGGGTGTAGTCGTGCTTCTGTGCGGTGTCCCAGTATCGCACCCAGGTGGTGATGTCGAGCAGATCCTTGTTGTCGGTGACGTTCTGGGTGACGGCCGTGAACGCCTGCGTGGTGAGCCGGCTGATGGTGGTGGGCGGCACCAGGTTGGTGACCGCGCCGACCAGCTTGGTCCCGAACACCGCCAGTCCGGCGAGGGGGTTGGCCAGTCCGGCGGTCGCGATCTCGGTGATATTGGCCGGGGTCAGAATGTCCTTCACCACGGCCACAATGGAATTGATGGCGATGGTGCCGACCTTGAGCAGCGCCTGGAACGCCCCCGGGACGTCCACCTGGTTGTTCGGGTTGGAGGCTTCGGCGATGCGCTGCGAGATCGACTTCTGCGGCTGGTACGACAGATCCGTGAGCGAGTTGCCGGACACGTCGTTGTTCACCACCGAGGTGACGGTCTTGATCGAGGTGTAGGCCAGCGCCTCCGCGATGGACTTCAGCGACCCGATCGGGTCACCCGCCGAAATCTCGACCTGCCCAGCGATGTTGGCGACCGTCCGCACCAGCGGCGCGCCCACGGGGGTATCGCAGGCCAGGTCGCCCTCGGTGCAGAATTCGGCGACCCGCCCGACCAGGGTCCCGAAGTTCTCCAGTGTGGCGCTGTCGGGGGCGATGCCAGCCCCGGACGCGGTCTTGGTGGCGGGCGGATCCCCCAGTGCCGCCACCGATTTGCCGTCCGTGCCGGGTGCGGCGGTGGGCAGCTTCTGATCCGGCTTGCCCGGGAACAGCGGTGCGTTGGCATTGCGGTTGGGATCGCCGAAGAGCGCGACGGCCGCGATCCGGTCGGCCGGGACGGTGCCCTGGCCCGCGCCGACCTCCTGTGCGAACTGCGAGGCCACGTGTGCGCCCTGCGAGTACCCGGCGATGGCGAGTTTCGTGCTGGGGCAGCGGTCGGCGACCTGTTTGGCCATGGACCGCAGCCGGTCCAGGCCGCCGGTGACGGACTGGCTGTAGGTGGTGGTGGACACCGTCACCGCGCCGCCGAAGGACGCCTCGTAGGGCACGTAGGCGCGGTCCACCAGACCGGCGTCGCTGGCGGCGGCCATCATGGGCCGGAAGACTTCCGACAGCATGCCGGTGTCGGTGGTGACGGCGGCGTCGGGGGAGGATTCGCCGGTGCCCTGGACGCCGAGCGCGAACAGCGCCGGGCATTTGTCGATGGGGACCGTGGTGTCCGGTGGCCCGCCCCGGGCTTCCGCCGAATTCAGCACAGCAGGCCCGACGGCTGCCGTCGCCACGATGCAGACGGCTGCGGTCAAGAGTGCCGAACTCCGAAACCCCACGGTGGGCAGCAGTTTTCGATGCATGTCGCACCTCGATCAGGTTATGGACTGGCTGGTTCCGCGCCTTGCTGCGCGCGTTCGGTGATCCGCGCCCCGGCAAAGCGCGCCGCGGTGAGGATCTGCTCGGCCAGAAGCCGAACCGGTTGCGGGGGAGTACGAGTGGGATCCCCGTCGTCCACCGGTGAGCCACCGGCGGCGGGATCCCATTCCGCCATTTCGTAGGGTTCGAGGGCTCGCCACTGTTCGAGCCAGCCCAGCCGCCAGGTGCGGGCCCCGAGCGCGACGGCCAGGCCCTCCATCTCCTCGCGCCGCTGCGCGACCGGAATCGGCAGCGGCCGAGCCGAATCCGACACGGTCACCACGCCGACCACCTGACTGCCGGCGGGCGTGGCCCTGGCCTGATGCGCCAGCAGCGCCCGGTGCAGGGCATTCACCCCGTGCAGATGACTGCGCCCGACGAGCACCACCAGCGGCGAATCCAGATCCCCCGCCAGCCCGATCCGCGCGGGCCACCGCTGCCCCGCGTCCCCCGCCCAGCTGAGACTGGCCGCGAGACTGCTGACCCCCGCACCCCCGTGCACACCGACCAGCCAGACCAGTGGCGGGCGCGACGGGCGATTGGGTACCGCGCGATGCCACATCGGCACCGGAGGAGCCGCGGGCGCGGGCGGGCTCGGCGGCGGCACGTCGGAATGGTCTGCGCCGCCGCGCCATTCGCCGCCGCCCAGCGGTCGCCATGCGGTGCTCGGCACAGACGGCCGACCAGGGGTTGTCTCGTCGCCATCGAAGGGACTTGTGGCGGTTCGCGGTGCTGGACCCGAGTTGCCGGTGGCGTGCGGTGTCGGGGTGTGGGCGGTGTGCGGTGCCGGGTCCGGTTGTGGTGAGGCGCGGCGTGGGTCGTGGAGCGTGGTCATCGCAGCGCTCCGACGAGGGTGAGGTAGGCGTCGCGGGTGGGGGCGGTGAGATGGTGCCAGGTGATGGGGCCGCCGGTGGCGAGGTGGAGGTCGAAGGGGATCGGCACCACGGCGCGGACCCAGGAGCCGAGGTGGGTGCGTACATGGTCGAGAACCGCTGCGGCCGAGCCTGGTACCTGTTCGGTGAGGACGATGACCGCGTCGCCGACGACGAATTCGCTGAAGTTCTCGTCCAGCCAGGTGAGGGCGGGCTGGAGGCGGTTGATGGCGTCAGGGCGTGCGGCCACGGTGATCACCAGCCCGACCCGGGGATCCGCCAGCAGCGGAGCCGCCAGCCGGCTGGTGAGCGGTGCGCCCGCATCGAAAACCCCGAGCAGCCCGGCATTTTCGAGATGCCGCGCGACCGACACCAGGGATTCCCTGCGCGGCAATGGATCCGGCGTCCGCCCCAGCACGCGAACCCCGGTCGACGTCTGCCCCGAGTATGCGCCCACGCTCGACGCCAGCCCCGGATACGTAGTGCCGAGCCACTTCTGCAGGCTCCCCACGGGAGCCGCCGCATCGCACCCGCGCAGCGCCACGTCCCCGCCCCCGAGTGTGGCGTCCACCACTACCGGCCACACCTCGCCGTCACTGTCCACGGCCGCCGCCGCGGCCAGCCCCAGCGCCGTCGTACTGGCCCCCGACGCCCCCGACCCACCCAGCACCAGCACCGGTGGCACGGCAGCCCGCACCAGCCGCCCCTGCCCGCCCCGCAACGGCACACCATCGGTGGGCGAACCGGCGGGCCCGGGTTGCATCAGCTCACTCCACCCCGAATCCCCTGAGCCCCCAGCCTCATTCGCCCGCACCGCCTCCACCAGCCGTGCCTCCACAATCGCCCGCTGTATCGACCCGCCCGGACCGGCCGGACCGACCGGGTGCGCTGAGTCGATCTGTCCCGCAGGATCGGTTGGGTGTGCCGAGTCGATCTGCCCCGTCGGACCGGTTGGGTGTGCTGAGTCAGCGTGGCTCGACGACTCGGTTGTGCGTAATGAATCAGGTTGGCGCGCACTCGTGTTCGGGTGCTCCAGACCCGGTCGGGGTCTGGGGATTGCGGGGGGACCGGGGGGTGTGGGGCGGAGCCGGTCGTCGATGTCGACCATGGCTCACCGGCTTCCGGCGACGATGGAGGTGATGCGGAACTGGCCGTCGCGGGCGGCGGTGGTGATGACCTGCTGCCAGGAGGTCTGACTGCCGTCGGGGTGTTTCTCGTCGACGGTGACGTTCCAGCGGTCGGCGTCCGCGCCGGTGATGGTGACGCAGTGCTTGGTGCCGGCCGGGGTGGCCGAAATCGCGTCGCGGGTGGCCTGTTCCGGGGCGACGCGGGCGTCCGCCGTGAGCAGGGCGCGCACCGCGCCCGCGTCGCGCAGCACGTACCAGGCGTATTCGAGGTGCATGATGACGCCGGGCCCGCTGATGAGGTCGCCCGCGGTATCGCCGCTCACCCGCTGTGGCGTACTGAGTTGCTGGCACCAGGCGACCAGCCCCGGCTGATTCCCGCCGGAGGCGCGCGTGCCCGCCGTACTGGTCGCCGGAACCGCCTGCGGCGCCTGCGAATCGCCCGGCGTGAGCGCCAGCCACCCGACCATCGCCACCAGCACCAGTGCCAGCGAAACTCCGGCAATCGCGAGCGCCCGATTGCGAATCCGCAACCGCCGCTGCGTCTGCACCGCCCGCCGCCGTGCCTCCGACACCAGCGCCGCCATCGGATCCTCGGCCCTCAACTCGTCCGCCCGAACCGACTGCCGCCCCGCCTCACCCACCGCCGGCACCGCCCCCTCGGTCAGCCACGAGGCCCACCCCGGCGCCTCCGCCTCCACCGCCCCCACCGGCTCCCCACCGCCCGGAGCGAGCACCGGCATCACTGGCCGCCCCCCACTCGCCCCCGAACCCCCAACGCCCCCGCCCACATTCCCGCCGCCCCCGTCCCGCTGCGCCGAGAACCCTTCCCAACCTTCCGCGGCCCGATGCCGCCCAGCCCCGGCTCGACCGTCCATAGCGGCACTTTCGGCCTGGGCTGTGCGGCCTTCGGTCCGAGCCGTGGCGGATGCCGGGACGGCGGGATCGGGGTCGAGGGCGAGGAAGTCGTGGGCGCGGCCGGTTGGGGTCAGGTCGGGGTGCGAGGGTGGCGTGGCGGGGTCGGCGAATAAGTGGCCCGGGGTGGAGTTGGAGGCGTTGGTGTCTGGAGTCACGGCGTTGCCCGTGCCGTTCCGGTCACGCACCCGGCAGGGCGGGTTGCAGGGCGGCCATGAAGGCTTCGGGAGTGAGCGGGGGCATCTGCGCGACGGCGGTGCGGAACGAGTCGACCTGCGCGTTCACGCCGTCCACCACCTGCTCGACCACGGGCGCGGCCTGCGGCGCCACCGCGGCCACCTGCTGCCCGAACCCGGTAGCCGCCTGCTCCACCACCGGCGCGACCTGTTGCTCGACCGTGGTGGCGACCTGCTGTGCGACTGGCACAACCTGCTGCACCACGGGCGCGGCCACCTGCGCGATCGGCGCGGGCAATCCGGCGATCGCCGAAACTGGCTGCACCTCGGGCAAACCCGTCACCGGATCCGAAACCGGCACCTGCGCAGCGGTATCGATCAAAGCCGGGGGAGCGGGAGGTGCTGGCTGCGTCGCATCGCCGCCGCTGAGTGCACCCGCGCCGAGGGCAGCGAGTGCGCCGCCGCCGACTACCAATGGGACGCTGACAAGTCCGCCGAGCGAGCCGCCGCCGACACAACCCGCGATGCCACCGACGATCGCGCCTGCGGGCGCTCCGACCCCGGCAGTTGGAATGCCGGCGATCGCCGCACCGGCCAGCGCTCCGACTGCCGCGCCAACGCCGCAGCCGATCGGTGCCAACACTGCCGGCGCGGCCACACCAACCGTGCCCGCGCCGAGGAGCGCACCCATCGAGCTCGAGGCCGCCATTCGGTCGGAATCGTCTCGTGAGAACCCCATTCGGTCGTAGGCGGCCGCGATCTGCCACTCCGCCATATCGAGATAGGCTTGGGCCTTATCGCGGGTCTTGGTGTCGATCCAGTCCGGCAGCTCAACGCCGCCCGTGCCGACTCGCAGCTTGTGTGGGTCCGCAGGCATTACTTCGGGCGTATTCGCGGCGGGCTGATCAGGCTGTGCATCCTGCGGTTCAGTCGGCTGGACCTGCGGCTGAATGATGGTGTCCTGCTGCGGCGTTGTCTGCTGCTTCGGCCGGGGCCGGTTCGGGGGCGCGATCGGTGGATCCGGGATGTAATCCGCCGGGCTGGGCGCGGAATTCGCGGGCGGCTGTTGCGGCTGGGTGCTCAGGCCCGGTTGCCCGTCGCCGGGTACGGCGAGGCCCGGCTGGCCCGGGGCCGCGGCGGCGACGCCCTGGCCGGCCACCAGCGCGATGGGCAGCATCGACAACAGGATCGAAGTTCGTGTGGTCTTCATGCCCCCAATTCCCCTTCCCCGAACGGACAGTGTCGGGTGTGCGGCCCGAATCCCCCGGATGCCAGGGCATTCCATACCGCTCGGGCATTCCGCACCACTGGCCGACGACACAGGTGGCCCACCGGAACCAGGTCCCGATGATCCATCATCAACCCCACCACCTGCGATGATCATGTTGCGGCCCTGATCTTACCCGGATCATGAGCTCCCACAACCGGTTCCGTGACAGGAGTGACGAATTGTTAAACCGCGCCGAGCAACACTCGTAGATCAGTGCCTCGCACTCGTAGGATCACGACACGTCGCCCGCCCGCGCGTCATCCGAACCGGCGTCACCGCAACACTTCTCGACCGTCACCAGGTCTACCCGGAGGAATCCTCATGCGCGCCAAGACAGCACACCATGCGCAAACCTTCGCCGCCGCGGTCTCGACCGTGCTCGTCTCGGCGGCCGTCCTCAGCGTCGCTGCCTGCGGCGTCAGTGATCAGAACGCCGCGAAAACGACCACCGCACCGGTCGATCCGGCCCGCGCTCCGGCCGACGTGCACTGGGAGAACTACCAGGGAGTCCAGCTCCCCATCGGCAGTCACGACGGTCCCAGCAAACTCGGCACCACCGCGGCGGGCTTCTCACACACCCCGCAGGGCGCGGCCCTGGCCGCCATCAATGACAGCACCCGGCTATCACTGGCCCCGGACGGCGCATGGCCGCAGGTGGCGGCTATTTCGCTGATTCCCGGTCCGGCCAAGGACTCCTGGGTGCTGGCCCGCGCGCAGGTCTCGATCACCGCCCCCGCCAATCCGGTGGTCGCCCCGCGCATCACGGCCTACAAGCTCACCGCCTACACCCCCGACCGCGCCGACCTCACCGTCTATGCCACTTACTCCGACGCCAGCATCACCGCGACCGCAGAGACCGTGCTCTGGGCGTCCGAGGATTGGCGGCTCCTCCTCGCGGATCCGGCCGCCAAAACCCAGACCGTGCAATCGGTTCCGGGCGTCCCGGCGGACGCGGTCGAGCTGGAACCCCCGAAATAGCCGCTACCCGACCAGCTTCAACCCGATCACGCACGCCACGATCCCACCCAGCAACAGCAGTTTGACCGCACTGACCGCGGCCCCGCCGGTAGCCATGGAATAGACGACGGTCAACACCGCCCCGATCCCCACCCACACCGCGTACGCCGTCCCCACGGGCAGCCCCCGCATGGCATAGGCCAGCCCCGCCATACTCACCACGATCGCCACCCCGAACACCACCGTCGGCCCGAGCCGGGTGAACCCGTCCGACTTCCCGAGCGCGGTGGCCCACACGGCCTCGAAAACCCCGGACACGACCAATACCAGCCACGACATGACAACCTCCGAAGGCCGTCTTGTCGCACACCGGGTACGGCTCCCTCGTCCGGGCCCCCCGACCGGGGACTACCTACACGATGGCAAATATTCAGCGACCAGGGCAAATTCCCCGCCGGTGATCTCGGCCTCCATCTGCCGAGTTCACCGGCCGCATCTCAGCGCCAGATCCCACGACCGAGGAATCGATCCCACTGTTCACCGGAGACGGCGAGGATCACCCCGGGCTGTACAAGGTGCTCCACGAGAGCACGGTGCACCGCAGGCTCGGCATGCCGTTCAAAGAAGTCATGGTTCAACGCACGATCGACTCGGTGCAGCGATGCATGGACGCTGGCCTCGCACCGTCGGACGATGCGACCACCGTGGCGATCGATCTGCGGACTGCCGTGAACGGCATGCTCTCCCAACGGATCAACGAACCCGATTTGCCCTGGCCGCCCGTCACCGAACAGCTGGACCGTTTCCTTGCCAAACTTGTCGGAATCCACGGGCCCAGCTGAATACCTGTCTCGAGACGCTGGTCGAGGCGAAATCGGCGACATAAGGCACGGCCTGATCATTTCATCGTGGCGAGATTGTGCCAGAGGTGTCTGAGGCTGTCGGTGCCACCGAAGAGCGTGGTGAAGTTGGTGGAGTCGATGAGCAGGATGTCGCCGGCGCGCGGGCCGGCGGGCGGCATCCAGATCAAGGCGTTGAATTCGGTGTTTCCGGCGGTGGTGAAGGGATGCGGCCGGTTGGGGTCGACGCGCTGGCGGGCCAGCACGCGTAGCGAGTCGCTTTCGGGCGCGGTGAGGTGGTAGTGCGGCAGATGGGGGTGGAAGTTGAATGTGGTGACCTGGTCGAGGAGCCGGGGTGTGTCCAGGTCGCGGAACGCGGTGACGGGGGCGATCTGATCGGTGCCCTCGACGACCGCCGGGCGTAGGCCCCAGGTGTTGTGCACCGGCACGTCCAGCGCTTTCATCAGCGAGCGCGTGTACTGGCCGAACCGTTGCTGGCGGGGCACGAGCGGGTCGCCGTGATGTTCGTATTCGATCTGCCGCTGCGCGTTGTCGTCGGTGAAGCCGACGTCGTGGTGTGGCGCCAGCAGCAGGCAGGTGCCCTCGCGTTGCAGCCACTCACGGATGGCGTCGATCTCCTCGGGGGTGGCCTGCTGTTCGGCGAGGAGATGGTCGAGCCCGAACACCATCAGGGTGTCGGTGTCGGCCAGGACGCGTTCGTCGATGGGCAGGGAGTAGCCGGCCTGGTCGATGCGCTGGAAGACCGCGACGGGGTGACCGGTGGCCTGCCCTGCCAGCTGCTGGAAATCCAGTGTCGAGCGGTGGAACAGCTCGAGGGTGCCGGCGATGCCCTGCAGGAAATGGTCCCTGTCGTAATCAGGGGTCTCGTAGGCCGGCCATGCGACGTTGCGGACCTCGGTCATCGTGGAGAAGCGGTTGTAGATTTCGGCGGGATCGCGTTGGGCTTCCCAGGGGTAGCTCCACGTCCAGTAGATGCTGATCCGCCGCCGCCCGTCGGCCGTGCGCGGAATGTGGCTCTGGTTGTAGGTGCGTGCCGTCGGCAGGCTGCTCATGAGGTCCCTACCTCTCGGTTTTCGAGCGTGGCCAGGTAGCGCAGGGCGCTGATACCGGGCAGGAAGAAGTACGCTCCGCCCTTGAGAGTGGTGAAGGCGGGCAGGCTCGTGAACACCTTCCGGATCGGCCGCCTGGGGATGGTGAATTCCAGGGTGCCGTCCTGGGCGCCGCAAATGGGGTCGTGCTCATTGCCGAGTTCGTGGAATGTCTTGTCGTTGATCCAGACGTTCTGGGCGAACTCGAACTGGCGAACCAGGCTGGCGCAGATGATGAAGGCGGCGATGCCCCGGTCCGCGCCGTCGTCGGGCGCATCCTCGGGCAGCGCCGGTCCGTAGGTGGCGCCGCGGCGAATCATCCTGCGCCGGTTCATGTTCGGCGCGGTGTCGCGCGGGTTGAGTCGGCGCGCATGCGAGCCCAGCGGCACCGCATAACCGTGCGGGTCCATCTGCTTGTAGTTGAAGTCGTTGTTGCGCAATGGATCTGCGCCCAGCCGAGGATCATCGTGGTCCGGTGACAGCACGAGGGGTGCGCCGCTACGCCATCGGCCCATGAGTTTGGCGGCGAGGAGTTCCTGACCGTCCGGGGTGTCGGCGTTCTCACGCAGGAAGTCCCGAAATGCACCCACGTGTTCTTGCAGCCGCCGGTAGGCCATGTAGCTGCCGTTGCGGGACAAGACCTCCGGCTGCGGCAGCCCGTGGGGTGGCCCTTCCTCGTCGGGGTAGCCCAGGATGAATTCGCCGGGTTGCAGCGGCGCGCCCGAGCCCGGGGTCGGTTCTTCCCCGGATCCTTCCATCACCGGCTGGGACAAGCGGTCGCGAAACCCGAAGTGGTCATGGGCATAGTTGAACGGCGGTGTCGCGTTCAAATCCAGGAACGACAACACGCGCACACCCGGACAGCCGGCCACCAGTTTCTCGTGTTCGGCCGTGCATCGCTGTCGTTCGTCCTCGGTGCGGGCGAACAGGATTGCGATGGCGTGCAGGTCGGCGCCGGCCAGCCCGCCCACCCAGTTGTCGGGATGATTGGCGCCGGTGTCACCCAGGATGTCGGCCCTGGCGGCCATGCCCTCACGGAATTCGTCGGGAAAGGTGGCAAGCGCTTGCTCTGGTACCCCGAGCGCCCGCAGCCCGTTCCAGGTGAAGGCCAGTGTGACCCAGCGCTGCGAACTGTCCATCGTGGCGCGCGCGTCCGCGGCCGACTGCACCCGGTCCAGCAGCGGAGTCAACCAGGCCCGGCCCCCGGCGGGGTCGTCGAAGGACAGGAACTCATAGCGGCCGGTCACCGCCGGGGTGCGGGTCAGCAGGATGTGCTGAATATCCTCGAGTTCGAGCATGGCGTCGGCTACTGCATCTGATCGAGCATGTCGGAGAACGCCGCCTTCGCCCGTAGCGCCTTCTTGATCTCGTCAGAGGTGACATAAGGGTACTCGCCGTACTCGAGGAAACTCGGAAACTGATGTTTGCGAACGAATTCGACGAATGACTCCGGATTCTCCTTCCAGTCCTCCGGGAATCCCTCGAGGTTTGTGAAGACGGTGTCTATCCCGGTCTGCGAGAACAGCATCACGGCGTCTTCGGTGTACTTGTCGAAATCGGTATCGAAGATGCCCTGATACTGGAAGTACAGTCCGAAGCCGACGTCGAACAGCAGCCACCTCAGGTAGTGCAGCCGGAGCGGTGCCAGTACGTCCGGGCTTGCGGCCACCGCGTCTTGGATCCGCTTGCCGTGGGCGCGGATGGCCTCTTCCCGGCCGGGTTTCACCTTGGCGATGATCGAGAACCCGTAACAGGCCGGGGTTCGTGGATAGGCGGGACCGTATCTGCCGCGCTGCAGTTCGAAGTAGCCCTCCTTGGGGATGGCAAGCGCTGCTGGTTTACTCCAGTCCTGATCGGCGGTTGGCATGTTGCCCACACCTTTCGCAGTAAGCCACATATTGAGACCGTGTTGTAACCCGCACTCGGCACCGAAAATGGATGCCGCGAATCGGCTGAGGCCAAAGGTCGGAAACTGTTGTCGATTTGTTAGGCTGCCGACCGCGATACGCGGTGGCAATACCGCCGAATTCCCGGGGCAGGCAACCCATTCTGGCAGGATGACCCCATGCCGACTCCGTCGCAACACAGCAAGCCTGCGCCGCCTCTGGGTCAACTGTCAACGCCGCGAGCCGCCGCACTGGCAGGGGTGCTCTTCGCGATATTGCTCGGTACAACGCTGGTCTTGATTCGCATCCAAATGCCCGACCACGTCGAGGATTCGGCGCAATGGCTGCAGAGCCGGCACGGCGCGCTCACCACGGCGACCGTGCTGATGCCATTCGCCGGAATCAGTTTCCTGTGGTTCATCGGCGTCGTCCGCGACGGCTTCGGACGCCACGAGGACCGGTTCTTCCTGTCGGTATTCCTGGGCAGCGGACTGCTCTTCCTCGCGATGATGTTCGTCGCGACCGCTGGTATCGCCGGCCTCGTGACGAGCAACAACAGCGTCACCGATTCGGCCGCCCGCATCGAGGTGATCAACTTCGGCAGGATGATGGTGATCTCGGCGAGCCAAACCTACGCACTGCGGATGGCCGCGGTATTCATGATCTCGCTCGCGACGATCTGGGCGAAGACCAGGCTGATGCCCCGCTGGCTCGTCGTGCTCAGCTACGTGCTCGCTGTGGCGTTGCTGATCGGCAGCGAGCTGAGCCGGTGGGTGACGCTGGTGTTTCCGGTCTGGGTGCTCGTGGTCAGCGGCATGCTGCTGGCCCGCGCCGGTCTGATCGGCGAGCAGAGCGGCGAGGGCGATCGGTCTCGGAGGCTTTCGTGAACGAATCATCTTCGCGTTCGCCCGATTTGGAGATGCTCTACTTCGTGGTGGCGGACCGCCATCTGCAATACGAGAACCTGCTCTGGCAGGTGCCTGCGCTCAGTCTGACCGCTCAGGCCTTCCTGTTCAGTATCTCCATGGGAGCAGGCAATGATCCCGTCGCGCGGATCGCGTCCTCGCTCCTCGCGCTGATCGTCTCGATCATCTCGATCATGCTGATGGCGAGCCATCGCCTCGCCGGCCGCAAGGACGAGCTCTGGCTGGAGCGTTTCGAACAGAATGAACTCGACGTGGGAGCCTGGGGCGCGCACGGCGCGGCATTCGCGAGGCAACAAGACATCGCCGACCTGGACGCAGGGTACGTGGGCAAGCTGATACCAATGCGGCAGATGTTCAAGGTATGGGTTGTCGGACTCGGCTGCTTCGGCATGGCCGCCGTCTTCATGATTCTGCGGACATTGGTCGGTCTCCGCCATTGAGCAGTCTCGAAGGGTGCCGACATGCTAGCCCACGAATGAAGACTTGTGGCCCCTAGCGATGCCGGCCGATCGCGGTTAACCTGAATCAGCGTCCTCGCCTCAACACCGTGAAAAGGACGTCGCTTCGGTCCAATACAGCTACCGGAGCCGCCAGGTCGACGCGGTCGCGACAGGGCCTGGCACCGGACCATTCGCACAAGGTCTGGTCCGGCAAATTTCACCGTGTGGCTATCGCTCGTCACGTAGGACCATGACAACCGGTCGGGGTCGAGAACGGACGAAGTGTGTCATGAGCCGCTTCCGAGAGCGGCGAAGCGAGCGACAGCATTCATACCACCGTCTGCTTCAGCAGACTTCGCCGCTCAATCGCCAGCGCAGCGGCTCGGCGGCAATCGCTGAGGTTGCCCGGCTGCACTGGACACGTCACTCGACATCGAGGAACAGATATGTCCAGCAAAATGATCAAGTTCGTGGCCGCAATCGCTATTGCCTTGCCGCTGGGCGCTATCGCGGCTCCGGCAGCTTCGGCCGCAACGCCTAGTTCGACATCGACCGCGGTTACTCCCGCGGACGGATCAGTTGCTATCTGCTTCCCCCTGGGCAGTGTGGTCTGGTGCATCTGAGACCAGGGACTGACGTCTCCGCATGGTTGGAAGGAGCTGCGAGAATACTGTGGCATCCCCGGATTCCGACTTCTCGGGGCCGGGGATGCCCCCATGCTCACCAGGCAGACATATCGAACGCCTAGTACCTGTGCGCGTTGTTCCGTCAACGGGAGAAGGCATGCGATAACGCAATTGAACATTATCTCGAAGGCGCATTACCCTGCCTCCCAGTCGTTTCCACGCTACATCGCGGGTAAGCGGTCTCCCTGGACGAGTTCTATGTCCAATTCGATACGGACGGTGGTGCCCACCGCGGCGATGCCCGCCTGCACCATGACGTTGTAGTCGAGCGCGAAATCCTTCCGGTGCAGGAGGGTTTCGGCGTGGAATGCCGCGCGAACGCCGCCCCACGGGTCGGGGCCGTAGCCGCCGTAGGTGACCGTGAGTTCCGTGGGGCGGGTGCGGCCGTGCAAGGTCAGGGCGCCGGGCATCGACCAGCCGGCAGGGCCGGTGCGGTGCAATCCGGTGCCACGGAAGGTGATCAGCGGATAGCGCTCTACATCGAGGAAGTCCGCCGACCGCAGGTGGTCGTCGCGCATGGCGATACCGGTGTCGACGGTGGCGGCCTTGATTTCCGCGTATCCGGTGGTGCGCTCGAAGATCTCGGCGATGTCGAGGCGGCCGCCGACCTCGGCGAAGCGGGCCTTGATGCCGGCGATGCCGAGGTGGCGGGCGGTGACCAGGACGGTGGAGTGAGCCGGGTCGATGGTCCAGGGACCCGGGGGCGGGGTGGTGACCGCGTCGGCGGAGCGTTCCAGGCGGATTTCGCCGAGAGTACCCGCGCCGGTGGCCGAGATGCGGGCGATCAGGGCGACCGGCTGGTGGCCGGGCGCGGTGACGACCGCGGTGTGCGTGCCCGGGGGCAGCGGCGCGGTGGCCGCCGCCCCGGTCGCATCGGCGGCGGCCCGGGCGAGCTGGTGGCCGTCGAGGTCGGTGACGGTGAGTACCGCCTCGGCGACCGGCCAGCCCTCCGGATTGCGGATCTCGGCGGTCAGGCCGGTCACGACAACTCCGCGGCCCGATCGGAACCCGTTGCGTAGAGCTCGGTTTCGCCCTGCCCGCCCGGAACCGGTTCGGGCTCCGTGCTTTCCAGGTCGTAGCCGAGCTCGACGGAGTGCTCGACCTCGCCGCCGAGCACGGTCACCCGGCTGGTCACCGGCGGATAGCCGCGGGCGACGACGGTGTATGCGCCCGCGTCCAGATCGGTGAGCGTGTAGCGGCCGTCCGCGTCGGTGCGGGTGGTCCCGACCGGCGTGCCCGCCGCGTCCAGCACGGTGACCTCAGCGTTCGCCACCGTCTGGCCGTCGCCCCGGACCGTGCCGGTGAGCGCCGCCGTCGGGGTCAGTTCGATGTCGTAGCGCAGCAGTCCACCGGCCGGCACCACCAGTGCGGTGGCCGTCGGGCGCAGTCGTTCGGCCGCCGCCACCAGGGTGTACGTACCGGCTCCGACGCCGTGGCAGACATAACCGCCGTCGTCACCGGACATGGCCACGCCGACCACCTCGCCGTGCAGGTCGGTCACCGTAATGGTCACGCCCGCAAGCAGTTCGCCGCCTGCGGTGCGCACGGTGCCGGACAGTTCACCCGAACCCTCCAGCGTGAGGTCAAGTTCCGGCGACCGCCCGTTGATCGACACGTTCACCGCGGTCGGCATGTGCCCGTTCGCCGCAGCGATGAGCACATAGCTGCCGGTAGCGGGCGAGTCGATGCGATAGCGGCCGTCGTCACCGCCGGTGGCGCGCGAAACCTGATGCCCGCGTTGATCGATCAGTGTGAGCGCCGCAGCGGGGACGGGGCTGCCGTCCGTCCGCCGGATCCGGCCGCCGATCGACGAGCCGTCCGCCCCGCCGAGTGCGGCGGTCGCGATCCGCTGCGCCGCCCGGTCGTCGGCCGCCGCCGCCCGCTCACCGGCCGGCAGCGCGTGGCCGTTCGCGATGACGCTGTGCCCGTTGACAATCGAGCCGTGCGCCGCCGCGGCCGCGGCCAGCACCGGTTCGGGCTGGGAGATCGCCTGGGCCGCGCCCTCCCATACCTGATCCTCGGCCCACTCGGACTCGGCCTGCTGCGCAGCGACCGCCGGATCGGATTGCGCGGCCAGGGAATCGGTGCCCTCGGCCGGAGCGGCCGGGGCCTCCTGGAGCGGGATCTCCTTCATGAACAGCAGCACTATGCAGGCCACCAGGGCCACTCCCGCCGCGGCCCAGAACACGCCGTGCATCGAGTTGGTGAACCCGATCAGAATGGGGTCGCGCACCTGCGCCGGCAGCGCCGCGATGCCCGCGGTATTGGACTGCACGCTGGAGAGCTTGTCGGCCGAGAATCCGGGCGGCAGGTGTCCGCCGAACGCGTCGGTGATCTTGTGCGGCAACAGGTTGAACAGGATCGTCAGGAAGACCGCGACGCCCAGCGTGCCGCCGACCTGCCGGAAGAAGGTCGCCGCCGCGGTCGACACACCCATATCCGAACGCGGCCCGGCATTCTGCACCGCGATGATCAGCGTCTGCATGCAGCCACCCAGCCCGAGACCGATGATGCCGCCGTAGACCAGCGGCTGCCACAGCGCGCTGTCGTAATGCACCGTCGCGTACAGCGCACCGCCGCAGGCGATGATGAACGTGCCCAGCACCGGCAGGATCTTGTACCGCCCGGTGCGCTTGGTGACCTGACCGGAGACCAGCGATCCGGTCATGATGCCCGCCACCAGCGGCAGCATGAGCAGACCCGCCTTGGTGGGCGAGAAGCCGCGCACCACCTGCATGTACAGCGGGACCATGGAGATCGCGCCGAACATGGCGATACCGACGATGAAGCCGCCCACGATGCACACCGTGAAGGTGGAATTCTTGAACAGCCGCAAGGGAATCAGCGCGGCGTCCGCCATCAGGTGCTCGACGACGAGGAACAACACGAGGCCGACGAGCCCGATGGCGTAGCAGACCATCGCCTTGCCCGAACCCCAGCCCCAGCCGCGGCCCTGTTCGGCGACAATGAGCAACGGCACCACGCAGATGGCCAGCGCCACCGCGCCGCCCCAGTCCACGCGCAGGTCACGCCGCTGGTGCGGCACGTTCAGTACGCGCGCCACGACACCGAGAGCGAGCACGCCGATCGGCACGTTCACCAGGAACACCCAGCGCCAGCCCTCGATCCCCCACAGGTGGTCGAAGCCGGAGAACCAGCCGCCCAGCACCGGCCCGAGCACGGTGGCGATACCGAAGGTCATCATGAAATAGCCCTGGTAGCGGGCTCTTTCACGGGGCGGCACGATATCGCCGATGATCGTCATGGCCAAGGACATGAGCCCGCCCGCACCCAGGCCCTGGAAGGCCCGGTACCCGGCCAGCTCGTACATGGAGGTGGCGAAGGTGCAGGCCGCGGAGCCGATGACGAACAGGCCGATCGCGGTGAGGTAGAAGGACTTTCGCCCGTAGATGTCGGCCAGCTTGCCGTAGAGCGGGGTGCTGATGGTGGCCGTGATCAGGTAGGCGGTGGTGGCCCAGGCCTGCTGGTCGAACCCGTGCAGGCTGTTGGCGATCTTGACGATCGCCACGCTGACGATGTTCTGGTCCAGCGCGGCCAGGAACATCCCCAGCAGCAGCCCGGACAGGATGGTGAGGATCTGCCGATGCGACAGTTGGGGTGGAGCGCCTGCCGGTGCGCCTGCGTGCGCGTCGGTCGTCGCTGTTGTCATGTGTCGATGCCCTGTTTCGAATCGATTGTTGCGGTGGTCTTTTCGATGCCGTCCACGAGCCGCGCCAACAGACCGGTCAACGCTGCCCGGTCGGCGGTGGACCAGTCGGCCACCATTTCGGCGATCCAGAGATTGCGCAGCCGCCGGTTCTCGGCGAACACGCGCTCCCCGTCGGAGGTGGCCTTGAGCACGCACGCGCGTCCGTCGATCGGATCGGCGCCGCGCTCGACCAGCCCGTGGCGCACCAGGTTCCGGCTCTGCCGGCTGATGGTGGAGATCTCGGCGTGCAACAGCTCGGCGAGTTTCCCGGTGCGTTGCGGCCCGTCGTGGACCAGGGTGAACAGCATGGCGTAGGCCAGCTGTTCGAGTCCTTCAGGACCGTGTTTGATCACCCGATGCTTGGCCCGGCCGACGGCTCGGAGGAGCCGAACCAGTTGCGCCCCTAGCGCGTCGGCATCCCCCAGAGCCCCGGCGTCCGACAGGTCGGTGGCGGTGTCGGGATCGTGGGCGGTGAGGGCCATAATCGGTTCCTTCTCACACTTACTTAGCACGTGCAACTACTTGCGTGTGCCAACTATACCCACGCTCGCCCACCCGATTCCAGTCCCGAGTTCGGCGGCCATCGCCGCGAACCAGAAGCGCGGCCGGGAAATTCGTGCGGCAGGCGGGCGCGATCGGCATCCGCACCCCTTTGCCGGGCTCGGTCGTGACCGGTCGCGCGCGGACCAATGTCTGCTCGGCGGTGGCCGGCGGCGTCGGGCGGAAACCGTCGCGTAGTGACAGACTCCCGATCATGAGTGCACAGGACGATTTCGAGCGGGTTGCGGCGGGGCTTGCCGACCGGGGCGTGACGGTCGCGAAGGTCTTCGGAAAGCCCGCCTACAAGGACGTCGACGGCAAGGCGTTCGCGTGCCTCTTCCAGGATGCTCTGGCCTGCCGCCTGCTCGAAGGGACCGCAGAGCACAGGGAGGCGTTGGAGTTGCCCGGTGCCGAGCTCTTCGATCCGTCGTCGCGGCATCGGCCGATGAAGGACTGGGTGTGCGTGCCGCACGCGAACGCCGGTCGCTGGCTGGAATTCGCCGAGATCGCCTGCGGTCGTCCACGCTGAGTAACGTCCTCAACCGGTCGCTCGGCGGTGCTGGATCGCCCACCAGACCTGTAATGCGGTGCCCGCGCCGCGCAGGTCGGTATCGGCCAAGTCCTCGAAACGGGACAGGCGATAGCGAACGGTGTTGGGGTGCACGATGAGTCGCTCGGCCGTGGCGTCGACCCGCATGCCGGTGTCGAGGAAGCACTCGGCGGTGTCGATCAGGGTGCGGGCGGCCTCGCCGGATCCGAGCGGGTCGAGGTAGCGGCGCACGAGCTCGGCGCCCAGCTCGGTGTCGGCGGCGATCGCGGGCAGCAATCCGACGCGATCGAGGTCGAGCGGGCCGGTGAGGTCGAACAGCTGAGCGGTGGCGAGGACCCGGGTGGCCAGGCGGAAGGAGCGGTCCAGATCCGCGATCCGCGTGGCGGGGCCGTAGGCGATCAGGCGCGACCCTTCGAGCCTGCTGGAGTTTTCCACAAAGCCGGCGAGGTCGCCGTCGACCGTGGTGGTGAACCCACGTGAGGTCGAGATCCCTTGCAGCGCAGGAGCTGTCGGTCCCTCGTCCGGGCGGGCCCGGTACGCGCGGTACTCGCCGTCGACGTCGAGACCGAGCTGCTGGGCACGAATCTGCAGCTCCGCGGGACCGATCGTGCCCAGCAGCAGGGAGCGGGTGACCTCGGCGCGGAACTGCTCGTCATGGCGGGCGAGCGCGATCTCGACCTCGCGATGGGCGGAGCTGAAGGCGATGGAGGCCTGGTCGACGAGGTCGAGCAGGTCGGTGATGGACTCCAGCAGCACCCGGTCGGGGACCTTGCCGGCATGGGCGGCCGCGGTCAGCTCGGCCAGGATCTCGCGCACCGCGATGCGCCAGCCGCTCTGCACGTCGGCCAGTGAAATACCCTGGCGGGCACGGGTTGCACCGAAATCCCCAAGGGCGTCGAGGTCGTCGGCCAGCAGCGGGCGGGAGTCGAGCAGAGCCCGGGCCAGCCGCTCCAGAATGGCTTCGGTGCTGCGTACAACGGTCGTCGCGGACAGGCGGGCGTAGACCGGCATCTCGGCTCGGGCGCGGGCGACCACGCGCTCGGACGCCTCGGGGACGCGGTCCAGGACCCCGGTGATCATCCGTTGTTTCGCGGTCGCGCGACTCGAACTCATGGTGCCCCGACCCTACGACCGGTGTCTTGGAGAAATCAACAATCCGGCGACCTCGAATTGAACCCCATCTCCATGGCGCACGTCATAGTGCCCGCGAATACTCGTGACACCGACCACAGTTGTTCGACGAAGGGTTACCCGATGTACCTGACCCAGGGGCTCCACCGCGCCGCCCAGCAGCGGCCCGACGGCGTCATGACCATCTGCGGCGAGCGGACCCGCACCAATCGGGATGTGTTGGATCGCGTGTCCCGGCTGGCCGGGGCGCTGCGCGGACTGGGGGTCGCACCGGGGGACCGGGTGGCCATGCTGTCGCTGAACTCGGACCGGTACCACGAGTACCTGCTCGCGGTGCCCTGGGCGGACGCGGTGCTCAACCCGGTCAATATCCGCTGGAGTGCCGCCGAAATCGCCTACAGCCTCGCGGATTCCGACAGCCGCGTCCTCCTGGTGGACGACGCCTTCGCACCCCTGGTGCCTGCGCTGCGGGAACGGTACGACGGACTGACCACGGTGATCCACTGTGGTGACGGCGCGACGCCCGAGGGCATGGAGTCCTACGAGACGCTGATCGCCGCGGCCGAGCCCATCGCCGACGCGCGTCGCGGCGGTGATGCGCTGGCCGGAATCTTCTACACCGGCGGCACCACCGGATTCCCCAAGGGCGTCATGCTCAGCCACGCGAATCTGATGACCTCCGCGCTCGGCGGTGTCGCCACCGGCTACCTGATGTCCCCGGACGCGGTGTTCCTGCATGCCGCGCCCATGTTCCACCTGGCGGATCTGGCCGGTTGGCTGGGTGTGATCATCTCCGGCGGCACCCACGTGACGATCCCCGCCTTCGACCCCGTCGCCGTGCTGAGTTCCATTCAGCAGCACCGGGTCACCTCGAGCGTGCTGGTGCCGGTCATGATCCAGCTGCTGGCCGACCACCCACGGGCGCCCGAATTCGACCTGTCCAGCGTCGAGCACCTCATGTACGGCGCGTCCCCGATCTCGGAGGCGGTGCTGGAGCGGGCCATGCGGCTGTTCCCTCGCGCCGGATTCGCGCAGGCCTACGGCCAGACCGAGGCCTCGCCCATCATCACCCTGCTCGGCCCCGACGAGCACCGCGCCGGCCGGCTGCGTTCGGCGGGAAAGGCGGTGCCGCACAGCGAAATCCGCATTGTCGACGGCGACGGGCAGGATGTGCCGGTGGGTGCCGTCGGTGAGGTGGTGGCCCGCGGCGGCCACGTCATGCTCGGCTATTGGAACAAGCCCGACGAGACCGCGGCCGCACTCCGCGCGGGCTGGCTGCACACCGGCGACGGCGGCTACCTCGACGCAGAGGGCTTCCTGTACATCGTCGACCGGTTGAAGGACATGATCGTGTCCGGCGGTGAGAACGTCTACTCCGCCGAGGTGGAGAACGCCGTCGCCGCGCACCCCGCCGTGGCCGCGGTCGCCGTCATCGGCGTTCCCGACGATGAATGGGGTGAACGAGTCCACGCGGTCATCGTCTGCAAGCCCGGCCACGCTGTGACCCCGGCCGAGATCCGCGATCACACCCGACAGCTCATCGCCGGCTACAAGGCCCCGCGCAGCGTCGAGATCGTCGACGCCATGCCGGTGTCGGGAGCCGGAAAGATCCTGAAACGCGACCTGCGGGAACGGTATTGGGGAGACCACGCGCGCCTGGTCAACTGACGAGTCGAATCCCTAGTGGGTCGGCGGTGCATCGCAGGCCGCGGGGCGTTCGGCGGCGGTGAAGAACTGGCAGATCCAGCTCGGGACGATCTGCCAGGCACCGTCTTCGGGAACGAGTGGAATCTCGAACGGCAACGCGTGCGAGCCGAAACTCATGACTCCCGTCGCCACCAGCAGGCCGTGACGTAGACGGTGGACGTCGCGGATCTGGTAGCGGGCCGATTCGGTCGCGTTGTCGGTCGCCCACGCTTTCCTGATGTCGCCGTTCTTGTCCCCGGCGATGCGCAGTGTGGGCGTTCCCGCGGCGGGATCGGTCCGCAGGGTGTCGCTCAGTTCCTGGTCGACCTCCGCGGCCGCCGGGACCGGTGGCTCAACGGCTTTGGGGTCGGCGGCCGGCACCGGTCCCGTGCCCGGGTAGAGCGCGTCGACGAGGTCGAACCACAGCAGGGCGGCATCGACCGGCAACAGCTGCGAAGTCCCGGGACCGTATTGGTTGACCGCGACCGCCACGGTGGCGTGCTGGTCCGGTAGGTAGCCCAGCTGGTCGGTGAAGCCGAGGACCGCTCCATTGTGCCCCAGCCACCGGCCCATTCGAGCGATGCCGAGGCCGTAGCCGATGTCCCTGCCGTCCAGCTGCGTGAATCGCGTTCGGGCCTGGAAGGTTTCGGGTTTCAACAGCGTGCCGGTAGCGAGCTGTGGGCCGTAGCCGGCCAGATCCGAGATGGTGGAAACCATCGACCCGGCCGCGCCGTACAGTGACGGCGGCACCCGGTTGGTGACATCGACGGCGGTGTTCTCGTCGAAGGAGTACCCGTCCAAGTGCGGTTCGGGGACGGCCGTATCCCGGGTATAGCTGGTCTCGTGCAGCCCGAAACCCTGTGCGGTGCCGTCGAGTACCTCCGCGACCGGCTTGCCCGTGACCTTCTCCAGCACCAGGCCCAGCAGGTAGAACTCCGAATTCGAATAACTGGTCTGCTGATTCGGCGGTTTCGCGTGTTCCGGATGCGCGATGATCGCGCGCAGGGTGTCACCGTCGTTCCACACCTTGTCCGGCGCATGCGCCACAGCCTGTATGCCGAAATCCGTGTCGCCGTCGAGCTTCCACACCCCGCCCCGCATCCCCAGTAGATCAGCGAGGGTGATGGTCGTCCCGTTCGGCACGCCCGGGACATACTGCTCGAGGGTGTCGGTGAGCCGCAGCCGCCCCGCGTCGGCCAGCCGCAACACGGCCGTGGCCGTGAATGTCTTGGTGATGCTCCCGATCCGGAAGTGGTCCCGCACCTGCGCCGTTCGGCCCGTCGCGGTGTCGGCGACACCGTACGCGTGGATGTAGGTGCCCTTCGCGGGATCGACGATGGCGACCTCCGCGCCCGGAATCAGCCCAGCCGCCAGATGCGTGGCCACGATCTCGTCGATGGCGCGCACCAGATCCGCATCCATCGCTCCCTCACCGCCGCGGGTGTGCGAAGTACACGCCACCGCCGTCGACACCAGGCACACCGACAGAATCGCGCCCGCCATCCGCACGACTCCGCACCGCTGTGTAAACCTGATCCGCACGTTCAGCCTCCCCTCCGAGCGAAGCTTCGAACGTATCGCGGAGGTGTATTGGGAACCAACCGAATTCGAGCCTCCCGTGCAGCGCTGTTCAGCGGAGTCGCGGGCCGGAGCCCCCACACTTCGGGCCGGGACACCTTCCGTGTCCCGGCCCGAAGTGTGCTGCGGAGCAGAAAGAACTACTGGCCCGTCTGGCAGACGCCGTTCAGGATGGCCGCGTTGTTGCCGACCAGTGCGACGTCGCCCTTGGCCAGCGCGTCGGCGTAGTTGTCGATCGCCCACCGCTCCTGGCCGCTGGCGTCGATGGCGTGCAGGCGGTCGGCGGCATCCTGCTTCTGCTGCGGGCTCGGGCCGAGCGAACCGTAGCTGGCGAGGATGTCGTTGGCGGCCTGGCAGGCCGGGGTGAGGGCGTTGGCGGTGCCGGCGGGCAGCACCAGCAGGGCACCCACGGCGCTGGCGGCCAGCAGGGCGGAAGGCAGGATCTTGCGCATTCATTCACTCCAAGAGCTCGTGTGCGGTTTGCGCCTCCGAGTTTGCCCGATGCCGGTCGAAAATCGATCACCGACATCTGCTCGGTGGCACATCATCGGGGCTGATTAGGGAGAAATCCCCCAATGGTGTGCGACTCCCGGGCATCGGATGGGCGGCTCGCCGGGCATCGGATGGGCGGCTCGCCAGGCATCGGATGGGCGGCTCGCCAGGCATCGGATGGGCGGCTCGCCAGGCATCGGATGGGCGGCTCGCCAGGCATCGGATGGGCGGCTCGCCGCCGCCGTGAATCCACGATGTGCACGGTCGGCCGCCTCCCGCCTGGCGCGGGGCTCAGCGTGTCGCCGGAGCGCACCGGGGTGGATCGCCTCGAGGCGGCGGGTGCGGCACGGTCCCTCGGAGTTCCCCGGGGGCCCGTCCGCCCCGTCCGCTCCCGCCTGCTGCTGCCGATCCCGTTCGGCGATCCGGGCGAACAACCGCACCACGGCATCCTCGAGCCGCAGGCCGAGCGATTCGGCCCGCAGCGCGGCCATCTCCAACGCGAACTCCCCGTCGGCGGGGGAGGGGTCGCTCAGGATCTCGTCCAGCGCCATGCCGTCGATGGCCTGCTGCCGGGTCAGATCCCACCCCGGCAGCCAGCTCAATACCCATGTCCCACCGTCGGGACCGAATACCAGATGCGCGGTCTCGGGCGTCATGTCGCTGGTAATCGCGCGACCGGATATACGGAGCGCCATAGCCTTTCACCCTCTCGGAGTGTGGGATCCCCTCGAAATCTACGGGCGCAGCCTTAAAGATCTCTATCGAATTGCTTGCCCCGCACTACAACCGAAGGTTGTCCTCCGGCCCTGCGGTAGCGTGCGTTCCGCCAGATCGAGATCACTTGCAGGGGGACGGAGGCGTAAGGAGACGCAACGCCGTGCACTCGGCAGGCTGAACGGCGGTCGTCTCGCCGCGGTATGTCTCGCCACGGTTGCGCCGACCGCGACGGCGCAACCGGGTGCTCGATTACCGAGGCCGTAGTGGACCAGGATACCCATCTCCTGTACGTCTACACCGACCGCGAAGTGACGATCCTGTCGCGCCCGCTGAGGGCCACCAAATGCCGGTCCGCATCCTGACCGTGCGCGGCGGCAACGAGCAGATCGGCGCCTATCTGGCGGGCCTCGGACACAGCGACCATGCCACGCGGATCGCGCGCTACGGCGATCCGATCTACGCGCAGGCGCGCCGCACCTACCTCGAAGGCAGCCATCCCACTCTCGCCGTCCGCGCCCGCGGCGTCGCCGACGCCTTCGGGATACCGGTTGACGTCAACGAATTCGTCACCGCCGCAGTCGGATACGACGTACCGGGACGGCCGGCCTGCTCGGCGATGTGGTGCCCGCCGGTCCTCACCACGAACGACACCCGATGATCGGCCGCACTGTGGACTGGTACACCCTGCCATCCCGGCGCGGATGGGTGGCAGGGATTGCGCCGGTCAGCGGAGTCCGGCGAAGAGGTCGGTTTCCCGGGCGGGTGCATCGACGACGCGGTTGAAGTGGCGGACGAAGCTTTCGGTGGCGAAGATCGTGTGTTGTAGTTCGGCGGGCATCTGGAGGAACGGCACGCTGTCACTCTGACTGGCGTGGGCCTCGAGCGCCTTGATCTTGCGCCGGGTGTAGGGGGCCACGTCCACGACGGTGGTGATCTGATCCATGGGCGTGCCGAAGTTGTCCGGCGGCTCGAAGTCGATCAGGCCTCTCGCTCGCAGATCCGCGAACGTCTCGCGGGAGGACTCGCGCGGAAGCGCGGTGTAGTAGAGCTTGTCCGGGATGTCGGTTGCCGATGCCGCCGCCACCGCGACACGGTTGGCCTGGATGTGGTCGGGGTGGCCGTAGTTGCCATTTTCGTCATAGGTGACGACCACCTGGGGGCGGTAGTGCCGTATGAGGTCTGCGAGTCGTGCGGCCGCCTGGCCGACCGGAATATTCCGGAAGGCTTCGGGGTCGTGGTTGGCGTCCCAGCCGTCCATCCCCGAATCGCGGTAGCCGAGCAGCTCGACGTGCTCGATATCCAGCAGCGCCGCCGACTCCTGAAGTTCGGAGAGTCGTTGGGCTCGTACCGCATTCGGATCGTGGCCCGGCCGTCCCGGCTTGATCCCGCCGGGCGCATCGCCCTGCTCACCATTGGTACAGGTCACCAGGACCGTCCGGATTCCTTCGGCGGCATACCGCGCGAAAACCCCGCCGGTGCTGAGGACTTCGTCGTCCGGATGAGCGTGTACGGCCATGATCGTCAGTTGGTCGGTCATGGGTCCCGTGTGTGCTCGGCGATTCGGTGCATTCACGCTACGAATGAACACCAGGAACCGGAGGGGTGATTCCCCTGCCGCAGAATCGAACGGCGAACAGCGCGGCGATCGTCACGTGTACCGCGCGGTATCACCGGATGTTCGACGCCGCGAGCTGGTGGCGAGGCGCGGGACCGGTGCCTGTCGTCGACGTGCGCGCCGCGGCGTTCGGGTCTGCTCGACGCCGAGTCGAATCGGACGATCTTGAATGAGGTACGTTCGAAAGGGGGGCGCGACAGGAGGATTCAACGATGGCTGCTGTGCACGGGATGTCGGTCGACGTTCGGACTCCGGACGGTATCGCGGACGCGTACGTCGTCCATCCCGACGATGGCGCGGCCCATCCGGGAGTGCTGGTGATCCAGGATGGGTTCGGGCTGCGGCCGAGCCTGCGGTCGCTGGCCGATCGTATTGCCGCCCACGGCTACACCGTCCTGCTGCCCAACGCCTTCTACCGGCACGGGCGTGCACCAGTGATCGAGCTGCCGGACTTCATCGACCCGTCGGAGCGGCCGGAGATCTTCCAGCAGGTCTTCCCGATGATCCGCGAGCTGACTCCGGAGCGAATGCGTTCCGACGCGGGCGCGTACCTCGACTGGCTGGCAGCGTCGCCGCAGGTCGCGCCCGGCAAGGTCGGTCTCACCGGCTACTGCATGGGTGCGCGGCTGGCGGTGATGATCGCCGCCATGTTCCCCGATCGGGTTGCGTCGGTGGCCGGATTCCACGGCGGCCCGCTCGTCACCGACAGTCCGGAAAGTCCGCACCTGACCGTCGGAAACATCACGGGGGAGCTGTATTTCGCCCACGCCGGCGAGGATCACCACATGACTCCGGAGCATATTGCCCAGTTCGACAAGGCACTCGATGCCGCCGGCGTCCGCCACCGCACCGAGGTCTATGAAGGCGCGCAGCACGGCTACACCCAGGCCGACACGTCCGCCTACGACGCCGAGGCCGCCGAACGGCACTACCGCGAACTGCTGGACCTGTTCGACCGCAACCTGCGCTGACACCCGACTCGGCTGAGCCCCCCAGATCGTCAGCATCGGCGAATCGGTCTCGATCGAGCGCCGAACTCAGCGCATGCGTTGGTAGCGAAGGTAGACGACCTGGGAACCCACTGTCCGTGACTCGATCAGCCGCAGGTCGAGGTGCTTGTCCAGCGGCGGGAAGTACGGGGTGCCGCTGCCGAGAATGACCGGTCGCACGAACTGGCGGTATTCGTCGATCAGGTCCTCGGCGATAGCGGCCGCGGCGAGCCCCGCCCCACCGACGGCCACCACGCCGCCACCCAGCCGATCCCGCAACCGGCCGACCTCGGTGACGATGTCCTCGGTGGCCAGGCGCGCGTTGCCCGCCACCGAATTCAGCGTCCGCGAGAACACCACCTTCGGGATCGGCCGCCAGATCCGGGCGAACTCCAATTCCGCGTCGCCGGACATGGTTTGCTCGGCCGTCTCCCACACCAGCATCTCCTGATACAGACGGCGTCCGCACAGGTGAGCGGCGATGTCACGGGTCTGCTCGAGGTGAAATCGCATCTGCTCCGCGTCAGGAGCGGTCCAGCTGATGTCACCACCCGGTCCTGCGATGAAACCATCCAGCGACACGCTCATCGAGTAGATGACAGGCAACATCGGTGTCCCCCTCAGCGACTGGGCAGTGCGTTCGAGCTGGTCGAGAACCTGATCGGGGCCCTCGATCCTATAGTGCGCTACGTCTGCGATCCGCGGCTTCGTATTCCCAACCGGGCGTGGACATCCGGCGGTGGAACTCTTCGGGGCCGAGGCTCGCGCCATTGTAATCGCCTGCACCCCAATCGAAATCACAGAAAGGCAGACGGGAGAACCAATCGGCCCGTTCGGGGCGGGAGATCACCCGGGCGCGGCGGTGAAGGCGAGGGGCTTCGGCGGCCCGTTGTCCGGATGCCCGCCCTCTCACACTCCGGCCCCTCGGACGGGCGGCGCCGGAGTGCCGGCGCCGCCCCGTGCGGGTCAACCCACCAACTCGGGGACGCGCAGGTGCGCGAGCGCCAGTTCGAACTCACCGACGTCGGTCACTTCGACGCCGGCCTGCTGGGTTGTGGATGCCCGGAGATCCGCGGCCTCCATGCTGTTGCGGGCCATGGCCTCGGCGCTGTCGAACGAGGCAGACGAGACGGCGGTCCCGGTTGTCCGATTGACCATGAGGCTGGCACTGCAGAACCCTTCCAGCCCTTCCATGCCCGGCAGGGCAACAGATCGGTAGATTCCGATGGCCGAGTCGAGTTGATCCGGAGTGGTCCGGGTCCAGATCGCGCGCACGCAGGTACCCTCCTGCGCGAGGTGGTCCCGATGCAGAACGGCGATATCCCATTCCTCGACCAGCGGGCCGCCGCCCCCGAACATTTCGACAGCGCGATCGCGAATCGAGCGAACTCGACCCTGACTGTCACGCATCGCTTCTTCCGTTTCCCACGCCGTCGTGGCGATGCACCGGCCGGAGCGCCGATCGACCAGCAGCGACAGGCCCACCCAACCGGGCATGTCCGCCAGTTCGGACATCACTTCATCGCGCATGTAGGCAATCCCGGCATCGATAGAGGACAGCTGCGCCTGAATCGTGCTAGAGCGTGCGAACACGTTCGATCCACCTCCTCTGAGCGGGGGCAGCGCCTCGGTGACGCCACCGATGCCCCTCAGCCTGCCTCGGCATGATCGCTGTGGCAATAGCCTGCCCGGCAAACGTCCGGCAGCCACGGGCGAACACCGGAAACAGATCACCCGGCGAGCGTTCGCCGCAGATCGGACAGGTGGGTCGCATGGTCCCGGTGTGCACCAACGGGGATCGGTGCGGGGCCGGAATCTGGTATCCCGCAACCGATTCCGACTCCTCGCTGTCGGCGCCGCGTGATCGATGCGGGCTGGCGTTGCCGACGGCCCGGATCTGTTGTCGCGGCAGGTCAGGGGCTGCCGGTCGAGAGGTCAACGCGTACCGGAGGTGGGTGACGCAGTTCGTGCTGCCGGTGCACTCCGGAAGCTCCGCGGCCGTTATTCGGTGGCTTCCTGTTCTCGGCGGACTGCGGCTTCGTAGGCGGCGGTCAGTTCCGACAGGACGCCGTCGGTCGGGGGCGGTGCGCCGTGCAGGTGGATGGCACGGAGTTCGGTCATGAATCGCTCCCACAGGGCGGGGCCGCCGGCGGCGAGGAGTTCGGCTCGCACGGTCAGTTCCGGGGTTGTGTCGAGCCAGCGGGCACCCCATGCGCCGAGTTGAGCCATGACCGGCACGAGCTGGATCGCCGCTTCGGTGAGGTGGTATTCGACTTTCTGGCGGTGGCTCGGATCGTCGTCGCGGGTGAGCAGGCCCGCGACGACGAGTTTCGACAGGCGCGCCGCGAGGATGTTCGAGGCGATGCCCTCGATGGATCCGGAGAGTAGCTCGCGGAAGTGGGTGGCGCCGCTGAACATGATGTCGCGCAGGACGATCAGACTCCACCGGTCCCCGAGCAGCTCGACCGTCATGTTGATCGGGCAGCCCGACTTCCCCGGGGGCGTCCTCAGCTTGTCATGAGCAACTGGTTGCGTCATGAGATCAGTCTAGGTACAGTCCGGACTGATTGCAGATTGCAACCAGAAGGGATTGTCGATGGCGCAGATGGTTCGGGTTCACAATTTCAATCTCTCCAGCGATGGATACGGCGCGGGCGAGGGGCAGAGCCTTACGCACCCGTTCGGCGACGCCGACGCGACCGCGCTGTTCTCCTGGTCCGGCGCCACCGCCCACGCGCCCACCCGGACCGAGCCCGGCGGCAGCTACGGCCTCGATGACTACTGCACCCGGGAATGGCACCGCAATATCGGCGCAGAGATCATGGGCCGCAACAAATTCGGCCCCCAGCGTGGCCCGTGGGAGAACTACGAATGGGAAGGCTGGTGGGGAGAAGAACCGCCCTTTCGCACACCGGTATTCGTCCTCACCCACCATGTCCGGCCGTCGATCACCCGGGGCGCCACCACATTCCACTTCCTGAACACATCGCCGAAGGACGCCCTGGAACAGGCTCTGGAGGCCGCCGAGGGTAAGGATGTCCGCATCGGCGGGGGTGTGGCCACGGTCCGCCAATTCCTCGATGCCGACCTCATCGACACCCTCCATGTCGCTGTCGCGCCTGTCGAATTCGGCCACGGTGAAAGACTGTGGACGAGCCCCGGCGAACTCACCGACCGCTTCCACCTGGAGCAGATCCCAAGCCCGAGCGGCGTGACGCACCACTTCTTCTGGCGCCGATAGATCGGATCCGCTGACGGTGCCGCCCGGGCGCGCAGGGCGGCACCGAGGCCGACGCGGTCCTGCGGCCAGCGGCAGTGGTGACCTTGCCGGACACTGAAGTGATGGCTAATCGCTGGGTTGGGGTGACCATCGACTGCGTCGACGTGGAACGGGTGGCGGGCTTTTGGAGTGTGCTGCTGGACCGGCCGCGGGGGCCTTCCGAACCCGGCTGGGTCTATCTCGGGGATCCCGGAGATCAGCAGCCTCGCCTTGTCTTCCAGCCGGTGGCCGAGCCCAAGCGCGGCAAGGTACGTGTGCATCTCGATGTCGCAGTGGACGATATCGATCAGGGGATCGCGCAGGTCGTCGCGCTCGGTGGGAGGTGGACGGGGGAGCGGCACGATTATGACGAGGGTGTGGTCGTTGTGATGGCCGATCCCGAGGAGCATGAATTCTGTCTGGTTCAGTACCGTCGGTAGTTCAGGATTGTCCGACTCGGTTCGGCCGTGGATGCCGGCCGAGGCTGCTACTCGGGCTCGCCAGGCCCCGGCTGGTGCCGTGTGGTCCCGTCGAGCACGATTGAGCGGATCATCCCACCGATGACGGATTCGATGACCAATCCAATGCGCTACTTCGAGATGTCAAGTGCCTGTTAGACTTCGCGACTGTCTTTGTTTCGGGCGTGGCGGGCATTCGACAAGGGAAATGGGTTGGGGATGAAGCGTGTGTTCGGGGTGGGGTCTGCCGGTGCGGCGGCGTTCGCGATGGCAGTGGGTGTAGCGGGTGCCGCTCCCGGCGATGTGAGCAACGGTGACCCGAATATGCTTGCGCAGCAACAGATTCGGCAGGTGTCGGTTGGCGTGGATATCGTATCCGGCACGTGGGTGTTCTCGCCCCCGGCGGCCGGGCTCGCCTGCTATTGGGGTTACGTGCCGTACCCCGGCCACGACGCACAGGGCAAGCCGTATTCGCCGTGGACGGACACCGTGCACGTCGTGGGACCCGGCGGCTGGACCGAACCTCTGGAGTCCGGATCGGTGATCGAAACCAACTGCTACATGAACCGAACCGGGGTCTGAACCAGCACTGGTGGATCAGGTGGCCTGTGCGGCGAGTGCTCGCGTCCAGAACTCGATCACGGCCCCGACGGAGGATTCGATCGTGTGGCCGTCGATAGGCTCGAGCACGACACCGTGGATCTGCGCTTCGACCGCTTGAATCAGTAGCAGCGCGGTCAATGCGGGATCGGCTCCGGCCACACCGAGACGGCTGAGGTGAAAGACGACCTCGCCGGCCAGCAGTTGCTCGAACTGTCGGAGCCTCGCCGTGCTGGCGGGAGTGCGAGGCGCCTGCTCGTAGAGCAGCCGATGCATATGGGGTGGTCGAGCCGGAGAACTTCACCGCCTGCCCGGTGTGGCTGCTTCACCCGGGCGCGGATCGCTGGACACCGCTGGCGCTCAGCAAATCGTTCTTCAGCCGAATCGCCGCCCCGAAACACCTTGTCGTCCTGGACGATGCAGGCCATTACCCGGTGGAAGACCCCGGAATCCGCCAACTGACCGCAGCATTGGCGGACATCCATCGTCAGATTGCCGCCGCCACCTGACCGAGACGGCGTCGGAACACCGGCCGGCTGACCGCCGAGCTCAGCGACTCGACTGCGCCGACGTGAGCCGCGCGGGCTCCGTGAGTCGATGCCGCCCACCGGCGGAGGCTGCCCCCGCGGCGGGGAGCACGACTGTCGGCGGATCCAGCAGGGCGTACAGGCGGGCGCAGAAAGCATCGATGCTGCCGTAGCGCGCGAGAATCTCACCCAGCAGCGCGTGGACGGTCGAGCCTGTCGGATCGGTCATCTCGGCCCCTTGGAAGTTCATCGGCCAGCCGGGCCGGTTCTGCCTCGGCATTCTGCATGATCGGTCCGATCACGCAGCTATTTCGGGGATATCTGTCGGTTCCGTGCCGTGAACACTCCCGATTCGTGCCACGCTCACGGGATTCCTGCCGTTCCAACGCCGGGTATCGCTACTGTCCTGTTCGGGTGGACTGAGCGCTGAACGCGGCATGTCTGAGGGTCTGGTTACCCCGCCGCATTCCCTGCTTAAACCGTCATTTCCGGGCCGCCGCGCCCAAGAGCCGAATCACCACCCGGCCCACCGCATCTCGCTGCTCGTCGGTATCGCTGCTCCGATCGGCCGCAAGGTGACCTACCAGGCCGCGAACTACGGTGTTGCGCAGCCATTTCAGTACGGTCAGCGGTGCGGGCATGCCATGCCGACCACGGCGTCGGCAAAGGAGACAATTCGTATGGGCTCGTGCCTGCGTCCACGCCGGACCGGGATACGATTCGAGCTGCTCGTCCCCTTTTCTGTGCTCCACGCTCCACGATTTCAGTTCCACGAACGAATCGAACGGTGGTTCACATCATGCGTATCGGGAACGCTGTCGGCGCGGTCGCCGGCGCACTCGCGGACACCCTGACCAAGTCCGGCATCGGCGCCACGGCCGATTTCGCGCGCCGACGCCTCACCGGGGACTATCGTCTCGACGAGTTCGGCCTCGACGAACACCTCCTGGAGTCGGTGATTCTGCCGGCCCTGCGTCCGCTGTCGGAGCTGTGGTTCCGAATACAGGTCGACGGCATCGAGAACATCCCAGAATCCGGTGCGGCGCTGATCGTGGCGAACCACGCAGGCGTGGTGCCGCTGGACGGGCTGATGCTGCAGCTGGCGGTACACGATCGGCATCCCGGGCAGCGGGCGCTGCGACTACTGGCCGCCGACCTCGTCTTCGAGCTGCCGATCCTGGGCGAGCTGGCCCGCAAAGCCGGGCATACGCATGCCTGCGCCGCCCACGCGGAGCAGCTGTTGCGCACGGGCGCGCTGACGGGCGTCTTTCCTGAGGGCTTCAAGGGTGTGGGCAAGCCGTACAGCGAGAGGTACAAGCTGCAGCGGTTCGGCCGCGGCGGTTTCGTCTCCGCGGCCGTGAGAACAGGGGTGCCGATCATTCCGTGCTCGATCGTCGGCTCGGAGGAGATCTATCCGAAGCTCGCCGACATCAAGCCGCTTGCCCGGCTGCTCAGCCTGCCGTATTTTCCGGTGACGCCGCTGTTCCCACACCTGGGAGTGCTGGGCTGCATACCTCTGCCGTCGAAGTGGTACATCGAATTCGGCGAGTCCCTCTCCACCGGTGTCTACGGTCCGGAAACCGCCTACGATCCGATGATCATGTTCGAGGTCACCGATCGGGTCCGCTCAACCATCCAGCAGATGCTGTACACGCGGCTGACCGAGCGTCGAGGCCCATTAACTGGCGGACTGGCTCGACGAGGCTTCCGTCCACCTCTGCTCAGTACGTAGCGAGAACATCGAAGCCTCGGCTGGAGAACCGGCGCACGGGCCCAATTAGGCGGTGACCGATGCCGTTTCGAGGACACTCCCACCCGCCGCACACCGGGTCAGGTGTCGAGCTCGGTGGCGAAGCCCCGGTCGATGCGGGTGAGGAAGTCGGCGACCAGTTCGAGTTCGGCAATGGTGTAGTCGGCGATCTCGCGTCGCCACGCGCCCAGTAGCGGACCGAAGATCGGGGCGATGTCGGCTCGCGCGCGGTCTTGTGCCAGGTGGACGAGCACTCGCCGGCGGTCGGTGGCGTCGCGCTCGCGGCGGACCAACGCGGCCCGTTCGAGCCGATCGACCAGCCCCGTTATCGACGCGGTCGTCAATCCGGTGAGTCGGGCCAGCTCACCCGCGGTACGTGGCTGGTGCTGGAGCAGCTGTAGCACCTGCATGTCGCTGGCATTGATGCCCAACCGGCCCGCGGCGAGCTGATTCATCCGCATCCCGAGCTCGGCGGTCCGGCCGACGCCTGCCAGCACGGCGTCGATCAAACGCGCCTTCTCCGTTGACATCCCGCATTCCTCTCGCCATCCTGATATCTAGCTATCCTAGTAATTAGATTTGCTTGACATCAGTTTATCGAGAGGAATGGCAATGGCGCGCCGACTGTCCCCGCTGTTGTTCGTGCTCACCACCACTGCGCTGGTCGCAGCCTGCGGCTCGGCGCCCGCCGAGTCCGTCGCCGAGAGCTACCAGGGTCGGTGGAATTACGACCTGCCCGACGTGGCCACCATGACCAATATCGCCACCATGAACATCGGCGAGGGCCTCCGGGGGCCGCAGATCGGCGACATCGTCTTCACCTCCGCCGGTCCCCATCGGATCGTCGGCCGCACCGACGTCGGCTGCACCTGGCAATTCGACATCACCGACGACGGTCTGGCCCTGGCCTCACCGGGTCAGACCTGCTACAACCCCACCGCGGGCTATGCCTACACCATGACCGAATGGGCGATCCACGTCTCGGGCATCCACGAAACCGAATCCATCAAGGCCATCAGCCATCACAGCGACCGCGACTACGAATTCGATCTGGCCCACGGCGCCCGCACCCGTACCACCGAAGACGACCCCGGCTCGGCCAAGGCCTTCCTGGGTACCTGGTCCTACGGTCCCCCCGACCCCGCAACCGGCGCCAACACCCAACTCACCGTCGGCGCCGCACCCACGCCCCTCACCGGCACGCTCACCATCACCGGCGATTACGGCAGCCGAGTCACCGCGCACACCCCCGACGGTTGCGACTGGACGCTGCTCACCCGTGGCGACACTGCCAAGCTGGACCCACCCGCCCAAACCTGCACAGTCGCCAATTCCGCTGTGACGCTGACCTATTGGACCATCGTCACCGACGGCAGCCACCAGATTTCGGCCGTCTACGGCACTACCCCCGGCAACACCCGCTTCTCCGCCAACGGCGATCTCCACAAACGATAGAGAGATGGTTTCCCTTGTGCGCCGACGGATACATCGCGCTGGGCGCGTGCGCACCTCGCGTCCGGTTGCGCGCGATCGACCGCAGAGCTGGAATCCATTGCGCGCGTACACCATCTACAGCTGAATGTGGTGCATCGGGGCAGCTTGATCGCGGGGTGGTCTACCTGATCGCGTGGCACCAGCCGCGCCCAACGCCGATCGGGACGGGACACCCTTTGGACCGGCGCGACGCGCCTTGTCCAGGCGTTCAGGGGCAGCTGGTGGCCAATGGCACACCACGCAGCGCAGAATCGATCAACTGCTGCAATGCACCGTCGATCGGCTCTTGGCCGTGGGAGACCGTACGGCCGGGGCAGAACGATTGAATACCGACATTGGTCGCGCCCGGCAGCGGGCTCTTCTCCGCCCCGGCATTGTCGGAGAAGAAGTGGTAGGCGGTCAGGCCCGACGGCACCGCGGGATCCGCATTGAGCCGAGTCAGGAATACCGAACCCGGCACCAGATCCTGGCAACCCGGGGACACCCCGGAGCATACGGTTCCGAGGTCGTCACCTTGTTCGGGTGTGCCGTAGTCGATGTAGGTTCCGACCGAATCGATTCCGCCGAGGAATTTCACATAGGCCCGCTGTGCGAGACCGCCCATGGAGTGACCGACCAGATCCACCCGTCGCGCCCCGGTCTGTCGACGGATATCGGCGACCTTGTCGGCGACGGCCTGCGCTGACTCCGAGATCGATGCTGTCCCTGTGGGATTCCCGGCCAGCACCATCGAAAAGGTGGAATATCCGCGTGCATCGAGCCACCCCTGGAGGCTCTCCAACCGCGCCTGATCCGCATAGATGCCGCCGATCACCAGGACCGGGTCCCGATCACCGCCTTCCGCTGCCGCGGTCCCGGCGTGCCCTGTGACCAATCCTGTTGCCGCGCATAGCAGGACGATGCCTGTGCGTGCGATCTGCATGAGGGAGTACATCGGCCCGCTTTCGTGGAAGATCTGACTGCCGTTCTACCACCACAGTTATCAGCGTGCCGAGTCGGTCGCAGTCGATCCGAATTTCTCGAGTGCGTTGCGGTGGTTCGTGACGGCTTGGCTTCGCAGCCTCGGCATCGACCTGACGACGGAGACCGGTCCCGGTGGCGCTGACACAGGATCTCGGTGACCGGCGAGGTCGCCTGGATGCCCACGGACGAGTCCGGGGTGCAGGTGTACCTGAGCCTGTCCGAGGCTGAGGAACTGGCCGACGCCTTGACCGCAGCGCTGATCGAGCACAACCGGCTCCTCGACGGGGACGACGGCGAAGGCTCCGAGCCGGACTGGGAACCCGGCCAGCCGCCGGAGCCCAAGTACGACCATGGGGCCAACTGGGCCGCGATCGCCGTGGACTTCGATCTATCGACGAACCAGGTGAAGCAGCTCGCGCGGACCCTACCGGCAGGACTGTGATCGGAGAGCCCGCCAGCACCAGTTGACCTTGTTCGACTGATCACTCCGGACACAACCGAATACCAACTGAACAGTGAGAAAGCGGAGTCCGTGCCTGTCGTTACCAGGCACGGGCTCCGCCCATTTTCTACCAGGTACCTCACTCCGCGGTATCGGTTCCCCGGGGACGGAGCGCGTAGGCCGGGACGAGTTGATCGCGGATATGGAGATCAGGACACCGTCCGCGTATTGCAGGCTGTAGGTGACGCGGCCGAGCCATTCGCCGTTAACCGTTGGCACCCAATGCGACTGCCGATGCGAGGTCCCCTGGGGTCGTGCCGTCCTGGTCGGTGAGGGTGGCGAGATCGTCCGCCGCCCTCACCGCCGGGCATCTGGGTACGCGCGGCGAAGGTCGGCCGTGGGGCGTCGGCGAACAACGCATCATCCGCGCAGGCAATGTCCTGCCGCTGCTGGACTGCTACAGGATCAGCATCAGAGCCACTGTCAGTTGATCAAGCGCGACGGCCACGTCATGGGCGGCTCTGCCATGCATCCCTCGACGACATTAGCCTTGGCAATTCATGCCAGTTGAGCTGATGGTGTCTCTGGAATGGCGAAAGGTGCTCCGAGCTGCAATGATTCGACTTGTCTAAGGTTGAATCAGCAGTATCGAGGAGCACCCTTCTGGTGGGGCAGTCTACGTTGTGTTACCCGTCGCTGAAAGTTGACGGGGACGGGTCAGGAGTGGTGTCGCAGGCCGGGTCGGTCGCCTAGCTGCGGGCCGCGTCGGTGACCGGATTGGATCGAGCGTTGTCGCAGGCACTGGCGCCGTGGCGTAGACCGCTCGCGGTGCATGATCCGGGAAAGGTTCTGCTGGATTTGGCGGTGACGGTCGCGATCGGCGGCGATTGCGCCGTCGATATCGCCCTGTTGCGTGACGAGCCGGGTGTGTTCGGTCCGGTGGCGTCGGATCCGACAGTGTCACGGCTGATCACGACACTGGCTGCGGAGGCGTCGAAAGTGTTGTCCGCCATCGCTTCTGCCCGGGCCGCCGCCCGTGCGGCAGCGTGGCAGCGCGCGGGTGAGCGGGCGCCGGGTCACGCGATCACCGCCGGGAATCCGCTGACCATCGATCTGGACGCGACACTGCTCGACTCGCATTCCGAAAAGGAATGTGCGGCACCGACATTCAAAAAGGGTTTCGGCTTTCACCCGCTGCTCGCGTTCGCCGATCACGACCCGGGCGGCACCGGCGAACCGGTCGCCGAACTGCTGCGACTTGGCCACCTCGACGCAACCCCAACGCACCGGACGCCACCACCGGAACGGTCACTCAGATAGCCGCGAAAGGTCATTGGATACAAGGCGATGACGACTTCCTCCTAGGCCGGGAGCCTCTGCGGCACCGAGACGGGCAGTGTGCCGGGCAGGCGGGAGCCTGCCCGTCTTGTTTACGCGCCCCCACCCCACCCCTCCGCAAACCGGGGTAGCGATGACGCGCGGGATCAAGGACACCAGTCGCCAAGGTCGGTGGCACAACGAACGATTCCGTGCCCTGGGTGAAGAACTGGGGCTCACCCTGACCCACCACCCGAAACTCGGCTGGTCGGTCACCACGGTGCCCGACACGACCCGGGAGCATTACCGCGAAGCCATGGAGGAACTTGCTTTCGCGCTCGTGGCATACCATCGGCGGGAACCTGACCGGCTCGGTGGGCGCAAGTCGAACAACAACGGCCTGTCCGCCGAGTGCGACTGCGGACGCAAGATCCGGGTGGCCCGCAGTACCTTTGAGGCGGGCCCGATCTACTGCGGGAACTGTGGGGGGCGTTCGACGTCGACGACGAACCTGAGAGCCAAGCGTCAGTTCAGATTGAGTTCACACCGGTCAGTTCACATTGAGTTCACGACAGCAGAAAGGCCCGGCGGAAACCGGGCCTGATCTGGTCGAACGTTGGTGCGCGATACTGGGATTGAACCAGTGACCTCTTCCGTGTCAGGGAAGCGCTCTCCCGCTGAGCTAATCGCGCCGAAAAAATCCCCCGTGGAGCGGATGACGGGATTCGAACCCGCGACCCTCACCTTGGCAAGGTGATGCGCTACCAGCTGCGCTACATCCGCGTGCTCACCCGGCCTTGTGGGCCGATCGGCTTGCGGGACAGAACATTAGCCTATGGGTGGGTGGTTCATGCAAATCGCCAGGAAAACGGGGGATTTCGGGCGTGGCGGCGATGGTCAGCCGGTGACGGGCTGGCGTTCGGGTGCGGGGGCGGCCTGGGCGCGGGAAAGGCGCACCGCCGCAACGCACATGACGAAGACCGCCGCGGCGACGAAGGCGGTGCCGATGGGGCCGGAGCGCAGCCGCTCGTCGAGGACCGTCATGCCGAGGAAGGCCGCGCCCAGCGGTTCGGCCACGGTGAAGGCCGGCAGGGAAGCCGACAGTGGGCCGACCTGATAGCCGCGCTGTTGCACGTACAGGCCGACCATGCCGCACGCGACCAGGACGTAGAGCTCCCAGCTGGTCAGTGCGGTGCCGATGCCGACCCGGAACAGTCGGGTGACATTCTCGGTGAGAGCGGCGGAGATGCCGAACAGCAGACCTGCGGCCGTGCCCAGCAGCAGGGCCTGCAGGGTCGGCACCTTCACTGTGGTTGCCACCGCGATGCCAGCGACGATCGCACCCAGCGTCAGCCCCAGCGGCAGCATCCATCGATGCCAGGGCGCGTCGGTCACCCCCTGGGTCGGTTCCCCGACCACCAGAAAGCAGGCCAGCGCGATCGACAGCGCCGCCGCCTGTATCCACATCTCCGCCGTCACCCGGCGTCGGCTGTAGTGCGCGGCCAGCGGCAACGCGAACACCAGCGCTGTCACCAGAATCGGCTGGACCACCAGCACCGAGCCCAGCGCCAGCGCCGCCACCTGGAACGCGAAACCGCCCGCGTCCCCGAGCAAACCCGCCAACCACCGCGGATTCCGAATCAACTTGGCCAGCAGCGCACCCCCTTCGGGCACATCCGCCGCGGCCCGCTGCTGTGCCACCGCCGACACCGCGAACAAGATCGCACCGATGAACGCGCAGACCACCGCTGCCACAGGTAGATTTCCCACCCGGTCAGTCTGCCCGACCAGCCCATGCTGGTCGGTCGCCAGGGGTCTCCTACCACCAGCGGAATGTGAGGCGGTCGCCAGAAGGTAGCCGTCAGCGGCCGATTTCCTCGGCCCAGGCTTGCGGGTCGGCCATGAATCGCCGCGTTCGTCGGCTGAGCCGGACCTGGCGCGCAGCAGGGGTCGGATCGGTGGTTGATGAAGGTGGCCACATCGTCGCGGGCTGTTGCGCATCGCCCGCACCACAGCGGCGCTGCCGGCCTTCGTGCTCATCATCACCGTGGTGTCCAGCCCGAACCGTCGTGTCAGGCGGTTCTGGTGGCTCCCAACTGAATTCGGGCAGCCGGGGCGGCGCCGTGATAGAAGTACCGTCCCAGCCCGACGGAGAACACCAGCATCCCGTACAGCGCATGCTCGACCGAGGCGGTGAACAGCGACTGTGTCCGCATGTACCGCGCGGCGAACAACCACCCGCCGACGCTGCTCGCCGCCACGGAGAACCAGCTTCCGAATACGATGTGCACGTAGCCGAATGCCGCGGCACTGGCCGCCACCATCGCCCGCCCGTCACCGAACACCGGCTGGTAGCGGTGGAACAGGAACGACCGGAAGATCAACTCCTGCGGATACACGCTCAGGGCGGGATACAGCACCATCACCGCCAGCCAGATCAGCGGATTCCGCCGCGGCAGATCGAACAGATCCTCCCGCCGCAGCGCCGCGGTGACGGCGGTCAGCGCCACCGCGTTGGCCGCGGCGGTCACCGCCATGGACCGCGCCTGCTCGGGGAACGCCTCCGCCCGCCACAGCGACCCCCGATCGAATCCCTTCGACCGCCGCAGGTATACCGTCACCCCGGTCCCCAGCACCAGCAGCGCCGGAATCGGCGGCTTCCCCCGCAGTACCGCGTTGTACAGGGTCGTCCCGCCGAAGAACAACGCCGCGTACTCGGCGGCCAGATAAACCTGCCGCCATCGCCGAATCCTCATGGGCTACACCATAATTTCCCGCGCGTGAACGCGCTGATCAGAACCGATTCTCCCGATTCGCACTTCGCTGACTCAATGTCTAGTTAGTCTGTGCAGTGTTAGTGAATCTGGATTGCTAGGACCTCTCGTGGGCTACTCACTCATCATCGGCAACGGCACGATCGTCGACGGGACCGGAGCGGAACCGTATCCGGCCGACATCGCGGTGGAGAACGGACGGATCGCGGTGATCGCCGCGCCCGGGGCGCTCGCGAACACGCCGGCGCAGAACCGGATCGATGCGACGGGGCTGCTGGTCACCCCGGGCTTCGTGGACATCCACACGCATTACGACGGGCAGATCACCTGGGACCCACAGCTCACGCCCAGCTGCTGGCACGGTGTCACGACCGTGGTGATGGGGAACTGCGGGGTCGGGTTCGCTCCGGTCACGCCGGAGAAGCGGGAGTGGCTGATCGGGCTGATGGAGGGCGTCGAGGACATTCCGGGCGCGGCGCTGTCGACCGGAATCCGGTGGGACTGGCAGTCTTTCCCACAATTCCTCGACGCGCTGGACCGGCTGCCGCTGGCCATCGACGTCGGCACCCAGGTGCCGCACGGCGCGGTGCGCGCGTACGTGATGGGGGAGCGGGGCGCGAAGAACGATCCGGCCTCGCCCGAGGACATCGCCATGATGGCCAAACTGGTGCGCGAGGGCATCGAGGCCGGAGCACTGGGCTTTTCGACCTCACGCACGATCGTGCACCGCGCCATCGACGGCGAACCCGTGCCCGGCACCTTCGCGGCCGAGGAGGAACTGTTCGGCATCGGCCAGGCGCTGGCCGACGCGGGCGCGGGCGTCTTCGAACTCGCCCCCGCCGGCATCATGGGCGAAGACCTCGCCGCACCGGATCGCGAACTGGCCTGGATGCTGCGCCTTGCCGAACAGACCGGCCGCACAGTGAGTTTCGGTCTCCTCCAGCACGACGGTGCGCCCGACGACTGGAAACGCCTGCTGGACGCGGCCGCCGCCGCCTTCGACTCCGGAATCCCGGTGCGCCCACAGGTTTCCGCGCGCCCACTGGGCCTGCTGATCGGCCTGCAGACCTTCAACCCGTTCTCGTTCCGGCCCTCCTACCAGGCCGCGGTCGAACGCGCGGGACAGAACCTGGACGCCCTCGTGGCCGAACTCCGCGATCCGGCACTGCGCGACACGATCCTGACCGAGGCCGATCTCCCCGACAATCCGATGGCCTTCATCAGCATGGGCCTCGACCGCACGTTCACCCTCGGTGACCCGCCCGACTACGAACCGGACCCGGAAGCCAGCCTGGGCGGCGACGCCGCCCGCGCCGGTGTCGAACCGTTCCGCTACATCTATGACCAGCTGCTCTCCCGCGACGGCCGGGCACTGTTCTACCGCCCGCTGCTCAACTACTCCCGCTTCACGCAGGATCCGATTCGCGAGATGCTCCTGCATCAGGCCACCGCGGTGGGTCTCGGCGACGGCGGCGCGCATGTCGGTGCGATCTGCGACGCCTCCAACACCACCTACCTGCTCACCCACTGGGCGCGCGATCGTGCGCGGGGCGAACGCATTCCGCTAGCCTTGGCGGTCCGGAAGATGACCTACGACACCGCCCAGATGTACGGCCTGGACGACCGCGGCGTCATCGCCATCGGCAAGAAAGCTGACCTCAATGTGATCGATTTCGAGGCGCTGCGCCTGCTGCCGCCCGCCATGGCCTACGACCTTCCCGGCGGTGCTCGCCGATTGCTGCAGCGCGCCGAAGGCTATCGTGCGACGATCGTTTCCGGCGAGGTCGTGCTCCGCGACGGCGAGGACACCGGCGCACGCCCGGGAGCCCTCATCCGCTCGCAGCGTTCACGCTGACCACCGGACATGGCCGCCCGCGTTCACTTTTCGAGGAGCGGTGAACGCCCTACCTCGAGCCCGATGACTGCAGCAGGTAGGTGATATCGGCCTCGCCCGTTCTGGGTGACGTGACGTCGGCCGGGCCGGATCAGCTCAGCTGGACCACGGCGGTGGCGCGGCCGAATACCTTGCGGCCCTCGTGCGTTGCCGTGATCGTGACCGCGGCGGTGCCGGCCACCGGATCGATCGACTTGACCTTGCCGGTGAATTCGATCGCGGTCGGCCCGTCGCTGCCCACGTAGACCGGATTGCTCATGCGCACACTCAGCTGCTTCAGCGCGCCCGGATCACCTAGCCAGGACGTGACGAAGGCTCCGGCATAAGCCATGGTGAGCATGCCGTGCGCGACCACGCCACGCTCCAGACCCACCATGCGGGCGGCGTCGGGGTGCCAATGGATCGGGTTCGCGTCGCCCGCCACCCCCGCGTAGCGGACCAGATCGCCGATGGTGAGAAAGACTGTGCGACTGGGTAACTCGTCGCATTCGTGGACCGAGCCGACCGCCCGCGAGTAGGTGCTCCGGTACGTGGCCGGGGTGGGGATCCAGTCGACGAGCTCGACCTGCTCGGGCGAATTCCGCACGAAGGTGTCCATCCCGCGGTGCACCAGCGCTCCGATCCGCTGTGCCACCTCCACGCTGTGTTCGGACCGCTCCGATCGCGCGATCATGCTGGTCGTCCCCGTGACCACCGCCTCGCCCCGCTGATCGGTGACGACATTCTCGAACACCAGCATGTCCCCGCCGAACGCTTGGCGAAACGACTGCAGCAAGACATTGCTGGTCAATCGATCCCCGACCAGAACCGGCCGATGGAACTCCAGCACCTGATCCGTGTGTACCGAAGCCCGCAGGTCGTAACCCAACAGCAGCTCGCTCATCCCGTGCAGCACCGGCCCGCCCAGCAGCGCCACGAATGTCGGCGAAGCCGGCAACGCCGAATACCCCAGCGCGGCCGCGGACACGTCATCCCAATGCGCCGCATGTTCATCCTGAACCGCTGCCGCGAACTCCAGCACCTTCTCGCGCCCGACCTCGTAGTACCCGTCCAGCCGGAACCGCCGCCCCGATATCTTCCGCGCAGATTCGATCACATCGAACCCGTCTCGGATACCCACGCCGACCCTGGCGTTCATTACACCACCTCCTCCACGAACCGAAGCGAACGATCTCGAGTCATCGATGTAGTGCAACAGCCGAGTGGTCCGGCGAACCCCGGTTCGATCGAACATGAGTCGAGCGAAACCCGTAACGGCGTGACAAGGCAGAGTAACCAACCTGCGCCCACTTTTGTCGCATCGACCCCGAAACGGACAAAGACCCCCGAGTGAGTCGACGGCTCGGCGACGGCAGTGATTCCGAGTCGATGCCCAGCGAAGGATGCGGGCCGCCGACCGATCACCGATACCGCACGACAGCGGCCCATGAAACGAATCGGCCGCAGGCACCAGAGGATCGGCGTGATCGAATAGGGCCATGTTGTTCCGCCAGCTCGAGTATTTCGTCGCGCTCGCGCGGGAGCGTCATTTCGCGCGGGCGGCCGCCTGCTACGTTTCGCAACCGGCGTTGTCGGAGGCGATACGCAAACTGGAGGACGGACTTTCGTCGGCCTGGCCGCCACCGCGGTCCTACTGTTGCCGCATCTGCCCGCGGCGCTGCTCGGTGTGCTGGTCTTGCTGCTGCTGATTCCCACCGAACTGTTCATGGCCAGCAATTACGCTCTCGCACTGGGCTTCTTCACCCCGCTGATCATGGTGATGACCGACCTCGCCGCGCCCGCCGACCCGGTTCGGCTACTTCTCGATCGCGGAACGGACACCATCCTGGGGGTGGGTATCGGTATCGGCGTGGCGATCGCCACCCGGCCACGGACGATTCCCGGGGCGTCGCAGCCCGAACTCCCGGCCGAGGCTCGGGACGGCGTCGCGCCGGGGCCCTAACCTCGCCCGTGAGCCGAATATCGAAAGCCTTGTATTCGGGGTTCGTCGATGCCCGGTCAGCGTCCCGAGGCCTCGACGCGTACGTTGACATTCTTCATGATCGGCTGGTCACTCTGGGTGCTGTAGTCGCCGATCGCGCACAGCACATTCATCTCCGGCATGTACCCGGCCGCGCAACCGCGCGGAATGTCGTAGGGAATGACCTTGTAGCGGCTCAACTTCCGGGTGCTGCCGTCACGGGCGATGCTGGTGATGTCGACCTCGTCGAACTCCCTGAGCCCACGCTCGCGCATATCGTCGGCGTTCATGAAGATCAGGGTGCGCAGATTCTTGATACCCCGGTAGCGATCGTTGTCCGAATAGATGGTGGTGTTCCACTGATCGTGTGAGCGCATGGTCGCCAGCGTCAGCACATCCGCGTTCTGGGCCGGTTGCGGCAGCGGGGCCGCGGAGAACTCCGCGCGTCCCGACGGCGTGCGGAAGACGAGTTCGCGTGCGGGCTGGCGGATCCGGAACCCGAGCGGCAACCGCACCCGCCGGTTGAAGTCCTCGAATCCATCCAGGACGGCGGCCATGGTCTCGCGGATGCGGTCATAGTCGTCGACGTAGTCCTGCCAGGGGGTGCGGCTGTCGGGCAGCGCGGCCCGCGCGATCCCGGCGATGATCGCTGGTTCGGAGAGCAGATGCGTGGACGCGGGCTTCTTCATGCCGGTCGACAGATGCACCATGCTCATCGAGTCCTCCACCGAGGTGGACTGGATCCCGTTGCGCTGCATGTCCTTCTCGGTGCGGCCCAGGCAGGGGAGGATGAGCGCACGGCGTCCGTGCACCAGATGGCTGCGATTGAGTTTGGTGCTGACGTGAACCGTCAACTCGCAGTTGCGCAATGCTTCGAAGGTGTAGGCGGTGTCCGGCGCGGCGAGCGCGAAGTTCCCGCCCATGCCGACGAACACCGTCACCCGCCCGGCGGTCATCGCCTCGATGGTGGCGACCGTGTCCAGGCCGTGCGCGCGCGGTGGCTCGATGCCGCACACCTGGCCGAGCCGGTCCAGGAACGCCTCGGTGGGCCGATGGTCGATGCCACAGGTGCGGTTGCCCTGCACATTGCTGTGCCCGCGCACCGGTGACGGACCCGCGCCCTCGCGGCCCAGATTGCCGCGGAGCAGGAGCAGGTTCACGATCTCGCGCACCGTGTCGACGCCGTGCTCGTGCTGCGTGACTCCCAGACACCAGCTGACGATGGTGCGGTCGGCGGCACGGTAGATGTCCACCGCCGCGCGAATTCGCGCTTCGCTGACCCCGGACAGCTGTTCGATCTCGGCCCACGAGGTGGCCTCGCAGATCGCGCGATAGGCGTCGAACCCGCTGGTGTAGCGGTCGATGAATTCGTGGTCCAGCGCCTTCGGATCCGACTTCGATTGCTCCAGAACGGCTTTGGCCATACCCCGGAGCAGGGCCATATCGCCGCCGATGCGGGGCTGCAGGTTCAGGTTGCTGGTCGGAGTGGCCCGGAAGGTGGCCATCGCGAGGAATTCGTGCGGGATGATCGCCTTGCGCGCAGCGGCCTCGACCAGCGGGTTGATGTGCACGATCCGTGCGCCTCGCTTGTGGGCCTCGACCAGCGCCGTCAGCATGCGCGGCGCGTTCGACGCCGCGTTGACCCCCAGGATGAACAGCGCGTCCGCAGCTTCCCAATCCTTCAGATCGACTGTGCCCTTGGCGGTTCCGAGCGAGGCCTGCAACGCGCGACCGCTGGCTTCGTGGCACATGTTCGAGCAGTCCGGCAGGTTATTGGTGCCGAGCTCCCGCGCGAGCAGCTGATACAGGAACGTGGCCTCGTTGCCGAGTCGGCCGGAGGTGTAGAACGCCGCCCGATTCGGATCGTCCAGCTCCCGCAGCGCGCGCCCGGCCATCTCGAACGCGTCCGGCCAGGAGATAGGAACGTAGCGGTCGGTATCGGGGTCGTAGCTCATCGGTTCCGTCAGCCGGCCCTGGTTCTCCAGGTCGAACTCGCTCCACGCCGACAGTCCCGTGACGGTATGGGCCGCAAAGAATTCGCGCCCGACGCGCTTGTGGGTCATCTCCCAGGTGACGTGCTTGATGCCGTTCTCGCAGATGTCGAGATGCAGGCCCTTCAGGTCGTCGGGCCACGCGCACCCGGGACAGTCGAAGCCGCTGTTCTCGTGGTTCATCTTCAGGATCGCGCGCGGTCCGACGATCGGCTCGCCCTCGCGGGCCAGGAATCCGGCCACGCTCTTGGCCGCACCCCAGCCGGCCGCGGGGTGATGGTAGGAGTGAAAAGCGGGTTCGTGCTCGTCGCTGTCGCCAACGCTCTCGGGTGAAACCGTGGCCATCACGCTTCCCTTCGACGATCCGATGATCCGACCGGGCCGGGCCCGTAACTGTCCTCATCCTCGCCACTGCTCGCCGATGACGTCCAAGACGTATCAACGAATAAACGATAGATCTCGCCGATCACCGCACGCGGGCGCCCCGCCGATTTCTCGCGATGCCCATCCGCAGCAGAGCCCCGCCATGCCCGAGACAGCAGAAAGGCCCGGCGTGAGCCGGGCCCGATCTGTATGAAATATGGTGCGCGATACTGGGATTGAACCAGTGACCTCTTCCGTGTCAGGGAAGCGCTCTCCCGCTGAGCTAATCGCGCGGGTCTTTTGCTCTTCAAAAAGAAGAGGCGGCGACGGGAATCGAACCCGTGTGCACGGCTTTGCAGGCCGTTGCCTCACCACTCGGCCACACCGCCAAGCAGGCCGTGTTGGCCTCTCGAGCGGATGACGGGATTCGAACCCGCGACCCTCACCTTGGCAAGGTGATGCGCTACCAGCTGCGCTACATCCGCATTTCGTCCCGGGCGCCTTTCGGCTGTCCCGCTGACGAGAGAGAACATTAGCCGACGATCTGCGCAGGTAACAAATCGCCTGGTAGGAGGGGGTAAATCTGAACTACAGGCATGTAGTTCCGCCGGTCGTCCGGGACGGGGAGGACCGGGCGGGCAGGAATCGCCATCCATCCAAACCCGCCGGGGCGACGGGCCCGTGTCGCCCCGGCAACGCGCTGGTGAAGCCTCACCCATCACACAGCCCCCAGAAACCTCAGTTTTACGCTGTTGTGCACGCGATTTGGTGTGACAGCAACGGGGTGTGTAATCTTCATTCTCGTTCGAGCGGCACCGCAAAAGTCGGCCCGAACAACCCGCGGTTCTATAGCTCAGCGGGAGAGCACTCGCTTCACACGCGAGGGGTCGCTGGTTCGATCCCAGCTAGAACCACTCGAATCGAATGGCCGGTCTGCCACAGGCAGACCGGCCATTTTTGTATGCTGTGGATGCGGCCGTTGCTCGAATCTTCACTGTGACAACAACATTCGGAACTAGCGGTGGTAGTGGTGCCGGCCGGGGGGTCAGTGGCGGCGTGCGGAGCCGGCCGGTGCCCAGAAGTGCCTCGAGCTCGCCGGCCGCGAGCCCGCCGGGGGCGGATGCCGCTGTGGCGTCGGGGCACGGCGCGGACCAGTAAGACGCATCCGGGGGCGGCTAGGGAGCGGACGGTGGCGGCCCAGCCGGGGTGTCCGGGCTGCCGTGCAGGCGGAGATCACCCCGCGCGTGGAGTACACGCTGACCGAGCGTGGCCGGGCGGTCGAGCCGGTGATCGCGGCCCTCGCCGCGTGGGGTGGTGGAACGTCCTTGGCCGAGCAGCTCTGAGTCCGGCCTCTTTTCGACATGCCAACCCCCTCGCGGCGGGCGCACGATAGACGGGAGGCCACCGATGGACGGTTGACGTGCCGCGGCCTGCCGGTCGCGGTCGATCGGGAGATACGGAGGTTGCGACATGACGAGAACCGCGCAGCGGCAGGACACGACCTCGGTGCCGACGACCCTTGCTATCGATGTCGGCGGTACCGGATTGAAGGCCGCGGTGCTGGACGCCAATGGCGATTTGAGTTCGGAGAAGGTGCGCGTCGAGACACCCCGGCCTGCCTATCCGGATGTGCTGATCGCCGCGGTCGCCGATCTGGTGCGTCCATTGCTGCCCGTCGACCGGGTATCGGTCGGATTCCCCGGAATGGTGCGGGCGGGGCGGGTCTATTCGGCGCCCAATCTGGTGCGATCACGGCCACCCGAGGACGAACTCGACCCCGGTGCGGTCGCGGCCTGGTCGGGGTTCGCATTGACCGAGGCGCTGGAAACCGAACTCGGGGCGCCGGTCAAGGTGGCCAACGACGCGGATATGCAGGGCGCCGCGGCGATTCGCGGCAGCGGCCTGGAAATGGTGGTGACCCTCGGGACCGGATTCGGGACGGCACTGTTCTACGAGGGCAAGCTCATCCCGCACCTGGAGTTCGCGCATCATCCGTTCCGCCACGGCGAAAGCTACGACGAACAGCTCGGCGACGAGACCCGCCGGCGAATCGGCGCCAAGAAGTGGAATCGTCGTGTCGCGCTCGCGGTGGCAACCCTGGACGCACTGGTGTTTTTCGACCACCTGTACCTAGGTGGCGGCAACGCGCGCCATGTCACCGTCGATCTGGGCCCCAAGGTGACCACGGTCGACAACCTGGCCGGCATCCTCGGCGGCTTCCGCCTATGGGATTGTGCGCCGAGCTGAGTTGCGCTGGTGCGCCGCGGATCACGCGGACGGGCCGGGCGGTGGCAGGTGTGTGGGTAACCACCCGGCTGTGCGCTGACCGCTTGACAGCACCCCATAGAAGAGTCTTCGGCCTTCGTGATTCGAATGGCTCGAGTGGGCGCGCTCAGCCGGGAATCACATACATCGTGCACGATGGAACCGGGGTAGGCTGACCAGTCTGTCTACTGCCTCATGAATAAGCGCCCAGGGAGGCCCACCATGCCCACCCCGCAGTTATCCGTCTCCGGGAACCCGTCCCGGCGTATCGCGGTAGCCGATCAGACCGAGCGTCTATGCACACTTGTTCGGGACGCGGACCTGTCCACCCCGGTCCCCACTTGCCCCGGCTGGACATTGGCCGACCTGATCCAGCACGTAGGCAGCGTGCAACGCTGGTTCTCGGTCCTGCTCCAACTGCGCGTTCAGGGGCCGCCCAAGAGCCGGGAGGTGGATCTCCATCTGCCCGAGCGCCCAGAGTTGTTGCCGGACTGGCTTGCCGCAAGCGCGGCCGTGGCAATCCACACCTTCGAAAGCATGGACCCCGACCTGCCCATGTGGGCTTGGGGCGAGGACCAGCACGCCCGATTTTGGGTCCGGCGCATGCTGTTCGAAACACTCGTACATCGTGCGGATGCCGAACTGGCCCTTGGCATCACGCCCGAGATCGCACCCGGCACCGCCGCCGATGGCGTGGACGAATTCCTGGTCAACTTGCCCTACGCTGGACTGTTCGCCCCCGGCGTCAAAGAAATGCGCGGCCGCGGCGAGACCATCCGGTTCAAAGCTATCGATGTAGGCGATGAATGGGTGATGCGCCTGCGGCCGGACGGCTTCGGAATCATCGAAACCCCATCGATCATCCCCGCATCGAGCACCATTCGCGGCACCGCGGCAGACCTGCTGCTATTCCTGTACGGTCGGCTGCCGCATACCGCGCCGACCCTGAAAGTGACTGGCGACGAGGCCCTTTTGACTCGCTGGTCGGTGCACTCCAAGTTCTGATCCGCATCCCCGGCAGCCGGGCCCGCAAAGAGGTGGAGGACATGGCGGCTGTGGCCGCCACGACGGTGGGCCGTCGTCGTGGGTGCGTGCTCGGTATGCGCCGGAACCCGCGGCCCGGATCGTTGGTATGTGGCTCATGATCTCGGGAAGTCAGCGAGGGGGCTGGCAGGAGGCTTCGGTGAGGAGACGTTCGAGGCATCGACCCTCGAGTCTCCGAATTCCGGGCCATGCGGCATCGAATCGTAGGCCGTCATGATGGCGACCGCGCCGCCGAACGAGTGACCGATGAGGATGACCGGTCCGACGATGCCCACCGCCCGGATGAAGGCGGCGACCCAGGCCGCAAAGCCGCGCATGCTGGAGTGGCCGGCGGGCCGTTCGCCGGTGCCGCCGAAGCCGGCATGGTCGGCGCGTAGACCCGCATTCCGCGGCACACCAGCTCCTCGAGTGCCGGTCGGTAGGTGCGATTTGCCAGCCCGAATCCGTGCAGCAACACCACGGAGGGACCGGTGCCGCCGACCGGATATCGGATACGGATGCCGTCGGCCGACGCTGTCCGCCTCTGCAGCCCGCTGATATCGGGCCGATTGCCGTGCCGTGGGAGCTCCGTGGTTCGACCGTGTACCTCGGGACCGGCCGCTGCCGAGAGACCGATTTCGTCTGTCGACGCTGGAATGATCCACGACCGCTGGGACCTTCGACTCCTCTTTGGTGGGGCCCGGCTGCTTCGGATCTCTGCAGTTCGAGGACGCTCCGGTGACCTTCTGCCCTCCCGATCACCCGTTCGGTGGAGTCACAGTGAACTGGAGGACATGCTCTGCGGGTACGGGATACGGAGTGCGCCGAGCGGTTCCAGGGTCTCGGATCGGCAGGACCGGCCGACGGCGCGGGCAGTAACTACGGATGGCGCGGACAATGGCTTCACTCGACTCCCATATGACACAGTCGGACCTCTTCACCTGGAGCATGGAGCAGGACCCGAGCCTTCGTTCCACGATCGTGTCGGTGCTGTTGCTGGACGCCGAACCGGACTGGAATCGGTTGCTGTGCACGTTCGATCGGGGGACGCGTGCAGTGCCGAGATTCCGGCATCGGCTGGTTACGGTGCCGTTGGGTCTCGCACCCCCGCGGTGGACGCCGGATCCGGATTTCGACCTGTCGTGGCATGTGCGGCATTTCGACGTGGCGGCCCCCGCCGATCTGTCGTCGGTGCTGGAGTTCGCGCGCACCGAGGCGATGGCAGCGTTCGATCCGGCTCGGCCGCTGTGGCGATTCACCGTGCTCAGCGGTCTCGCCGGTGGCAAGAGCGCCGTTGTCCTGAAGGTGCACCACAGCCTCACCGACGGTCTCGGTAGTATCCAGATCGCCGGTGAGATACTCGATTTCGACCGCGCGGGAACCGAGCGCGCGCAGATTCCGGAGACGGCGCGCGCGAACGGGCGCGGTGTTCTCGGCGATATCGTGGCATGGAACTGGACGGTTGGCGCGGGGCTGGTGCGCGGCGGGCTGTCGATCGTCCTGCCGGCACTCCGGCGGACGGTCACAAAACCGGTCGAAGCGATCAAAGACGGTGCGGCGCTGGCAGGTTCGCTGCTGCGTCTCGCGTACCCCATCACCAGCACCCTGTCGCCACTCATGACCGAACGAACCCTGGGCCGCAGGCTGACGGTATTGGATGTGCCGCTCGACGCCCTGCGGCACGGCGCGCACCTCGCCGGCTGCTCGGTCAACGATGCCTTCCTGGCCGGGGTGCTGATCGGTCTGCGCGCCTATCACGACCGCCACGGCGCGAAGGTGGACCAACTGCGGGTGACCATGCCGATCAGTGTGCGGCGGCCTGCCGATCCGATCGGTGGAAACCGGATCACATTGGCGCGCTTCACTGTTCCGGTCGACAAAGCCACGGCCGTCGACCTGATGCGCGCGCTCGCCGTCACGGTCGAGGGGTGGAAGCGCGAACCGGCGATCCCGTTCTCGAATGCCGTCGCGGCGACCTTCAACCGGCTACCGGTCGGATTGCTCACCGAGATGTTCAAACACGTCGACTTCGTCGCCTCCGACGTCCAGGGCTCTCCGGCAGACCTCTATCTCGCCGGCGCGAAGGTCGATCGGATCTACCCCTTCGGCCCTACCACCGGCACCGCGTTCAACATCACCCTGATCTCACACGTCGACACCTGCTGCATCGGAATCAACTCCGACACCGGGGCTGTTCCCGATCCGGAGGTCCTGACCGATTGCATCGCGGCCGGGTTCCGGACGGTCGCCAACCTCGACGCGGTCCCGCCCGTCCGGTAGCCGCGAGCCCGCCGATGCCACGCCGGAACTGATGACCCTGGCCGCAGAGCACCCGCTGCGCGAGCCGCTCTGGTGCCAGTTGATCTCGGCGCTGTATCTGTGTGGGCGTCAGTCCGATGCGCTGGGCGCCTGCCGGCAGCTGCGCAGCGCGCTCGCGGACGAGCTGGGTATCGACCCGAGCCGCCAGCTGCAGGAGCTCGAGGGCCGGATGCTGCGGCAGGAGCAGCTGCCCGCGCAGGAGGCTGCGGCCGCGACCGCCGCGGTGGCGGTCACGATCATCGACGAACGCTCGCCGTCGGCAACCGCGCAGCTTCGTGACGACACGGGAAACGTCATCCGTCTCGGGTCGAGGGCGCTGTGCATCGGACGTCTGCCGGACAACGACCTGGTGCTCTCGCACGGCAAGGTCAGCCGCCATCATGCGGTCATCGTGGACACCGGCCTGAGCTTCGTGATCCGCGACCTGCGATCGTCGAACGGGGTGTTCGTGCACGGCGAGCGGATCAGCGACAGCGCGGTGCTGTCCGACGGCGACGAAATCCGTATCGGCACCAGTGATTTCGTCTTCGAGCTGGTGGAATAGCCGGTCCATCGGAGATCTCCGATGGACCGGCCATCGTCATGCGGCAGGGCTAGTGGTGCTGCAACTTCCGCTTCATCTCTTTGGTCCGGTCATCGATGTCCGACCGTGCCTGCTGGCCTTCTCGCCTCATGCCTTCGCCCACCCGGTCCATACCACGCTTGGCGTCGTCGGCCAGCCGGTCCGCGTCGCGTTCCATGCGCTGGCTCTGATCCTTCATGCCCTGCTTGGCCTTGCCCGCCATCTGGCTGGGTTTTCGGCCCTTGCGATCAGACATCTCAAACCTCCGCATTGGTAGGTTCCGTCCGAACTACGAGATCGGACGCGGGATGACACCGCGTCCTCCGAATCTCCGTGCGCTGTGCAGCTCCCTTCGCCGCTTCGGCGACGATCACTGACAACCGGATATCGACAGCAACTGTCGAGACAACAATTGCGCCTCGTAAAGCCTGCGACTCCGGATCACCCTTGTCAATGATTTCGTCGAACCCTGGCGGATTCCCCCGGTCACTCGCGCCGCATGGAAAAGAACGCGATGGGCACGCGGGGGAGCGCTCGCGTCGGTAGGGTGACACCTCGGTCCGGGTCCGGGATATGCGGTGTCGGGCGTCGGTGGAGTGCTGCGCAGCATGTGGAGTGGGTTCGATGTCAGAGTCAGTGCCGGCTTCCGGCGGGTATGCCGGGGCGTTCGATGCGGCCGGTGCGCGGGTGCCCATCTACACGCCGGAGTTCGCGGCCGATCCACACCGGGTCTATCGGGAGATGCGGGACAGGTTCGGGGCGTTGGCTCCGGTGGAGTTGGCGCCGGGCGTGCCCGCCACGCTGGTACTCGGATATCGCACGGCGGTAAGGATTCTCAACGATCCGGATCGTTTTCCCGCCGATCCGCGGGAGTGGCAGGCAGGGGTTCCCGCGGACTGTCCGGTGCTGCCGATGATGCAGTGGCGGCCGAATGCCTTGCGTAGTGCGGGAATCGAGCACGCGCGGTACCGGCGGGCCAATACTGCCGGGCTGGCCGGAGTCGATCAGTACGGTCTGCAGGGCACGGTGGGCCGGGTCGCGGTGTCGCTGATCAATGCGTTCTGTGCGTCCGGATCGGCAGATCTGGTGCGCGACTACGCTTTTCCGCTGGCATTCCGGGTGCTCAACCACCTGCTCGGCTGTCCGGTGGACATTGCGGGGCAGGCGGCGGAGGGGTTCCGCGCCATCTTCGAGGGCATCGGCGCCGAACAGGGCAACAAGCTGCTCGCGGACGCTCTGCTGCGGCTCACCCTGCACAAACGAGCGCACCCGGGCGACGACGTCACCACCCGCATGCTCCGCCATCCCGCCGAGCTGGGCGATACCGAAATGGTGCACCAGCTGGCCACGCTCTACGGCGCGGGTATCGAGCCGCAGCAGAATCTGATCGCCAATACGCTGCTGCTGCTCCTCGTGGACGAGCGGTTCCGCGGCAGTGCGCTGGGTGGCAGTCTGTCCACCCGGGACGCGCTCGACGAGGTGCTCTTCGACGATCCCCCGATGGCGAACTTCTGCATCAGCTTCCCGCCCCGGCCTGTTCTCATCGACGACTACTGGCTGCCCGCACATCAGCCGGTCGTGATCAGCATGGCCGCCTGCAATACCGATCCGGCCATCCGTGACAAAGAGCTGGCCGGCAACCGTTCGCATCTCGCCTGGGGTGCGGGCCCGCACTCCTGCCCCGCCAATTCGCTGGCCTATCTGATCGCCCAGGAGGCCGTCGACCAGCTGCTCGACGCCCTCCCGGAAATCCAGCTGGCGGTCCCGGCCCCCGAATTGTCTTGGCGGCCAGGACCATTCCATCGTGCCCTGACCGCCCTCCCGGTCGTCTTCACGCCCTCGCCGCCGCTGCCCGAGCGGTGAGGGTCATTGCGGACCGAGGCCTGGCCAGGTGTGGTGCACTGGCCAGGCCGTCGCGCCGGCGGGGTGGGCAGTCGTCAGTTGATGGAGAAGCTGCCCGCCATCGGGGGCGTGCCGTCCGCTCCGGCGGCCACGGTGCCGATGGGGTCGCCCGAGCAGTCGATGCTGGCGTAGAAGGTGGCGTCCTGGTCGGTCGAGTTCGTCACCGTGGTCGTGTCCAGGTCGGTGAGCTTGATCCGGACGCAACCGGACGGGTCGACGAGAACCCTGCCGTTCGAGACCAGAGTGCCGGTCGACGCGCCCGCGGTCGCGGGCATGAGCACCGCCACCATCCCGGCCACTGCGGCAGCGCCGAGTGCTCCAGCAATACGCAACTTCATAGGTTCCTCCGTCGTGAATCTGCACCCGATCGCTCGGGCACCCTCATCCTGGCAAACTACCGCCGCCCGGGCACCGTGTCGTATCGGGAAAAATACGGCCGTGTTTCGGCGTGCGTCCGTCCTGCCGCTGAAATCGCCCTCACCGACGCGGAATTCGACGCGCTGACCGACGCCGGCCGAGCTGCCCACCGTGCGTGGCAGTGAGCGACGGTGCACCCGATTTGGCATGCCGGTGGGTGAACGCGCTAATGTTCTCTCAGCCGGAGCGGGGAGTCCCCGGGCCGGACAGTCGCCTCGGCGACGAGCTACGGTTCTATAGCTCAGCGGGAGAGCACTCGCTTCACACGCGAGGGGTCGCTGGTTCGATCCCAGCTAGAACCACCCTAGAAGAAGCCGCAGGTCAACGACCTGCGGCTTCTTTCGTTTACGGCTGCAATTCGAAACCGGTGCCTTTGAGCTGCGGAAATGCGACCGGTTGGTGTTTGAACCCAGCAAGGGGTCGTGAGGGCAGGGGCCGGAGTGACTGTCGTGGCCCATGTATGCGAAGGACTGCTACTGCTCGGTGAATAACTGCCCGGCTGTTACGTCTCGCGCGGCAGTTGGTTTGCGGTGCCCGGGAATCGGCCCGGCCGACTATTTCTGCCGAGGAGACTTGTCACCGGGACAGAGTCATCGCCAGCTGCGGCGGCCTTGGCTTGACCGATCGCGAGGGCGATGACCGCGCGGCTGAGTCTTCTCAGGTCTGGTGGTCGGCGCAGGTCGCTCGTTGCGACGATGCGGCGCTGAAATTTCGACGCGCGGCGTTTTCTTCTTCGGTTGTTTCGGCATCGGGGTTTGGTTCGCCGACTGCGCAGATCGGATCACCTGCTGTGTGCTCTTGACTTGTTCGGTTGTCTCCGTTGTAGCAGCGGCGCTATAACCTCAACCGGAATTCCGAATGACGACAGTCGTTTCTGCGGTCTGTGCGAGCACGACCGATTGGCTTCGGACACCGTGCGGGGTGGCCGCGGCGCGGGGCCGGTGGCATTGCGGTCGGCGGTTCTACACCGGTTGCTGTCAGCCGGGAGACCGGTCGGTAATCGAGGTTGCCATCGCGCGATCCTGCCATCGGATCCGGAGTCCTGTCAGGCCGGTAGTTCTCGGGGCATCGCATGCGACGCGGCGGTCGATCGAGGTGAGAGACGTTGGAGCGGTGTAGGTCTCGCGATACGCGAACGTAACCGTTATGGGGTTACTGAATGGTTGACAAGGTTGAGAACATACAAATACTGTTCAGTAACGATGAATCATGCTGTTCGAAAGCCCCAGTATGCACGCCTCAATCGGGGTGTCCTCAGGTAGAGATTCAGTCCTCAGCATCGCTCGCTGATCAATCGCGACTGCGCCCGGTCGCACAGCCGGGACGGTCCTGCCCGGCTCGCGCCATCCCCGCGGGCCGGGGTCGCCCACGGCGCGAACGCGGCGCCGCACGGGCTCCCCACTGTTCCGCGAGCAACGAAATCTGTTGTGCCGAAGCAGTAATCGTCTTGGTCGACCTAGTTGCGGGCTATCTGGTCGGCAGGTGAATCGTTGGTTTCGCGCAATGCCGGTCGGGGTAGAAGTACGAAACTTGCCGGTCGGTCTTTACGGCCGTCCGGCGGCGGATGAGGTCGCGGAGTGTGTGCGCCCTGAGGAAGGATGTTCGGTGACCGGTTCGGCCGGCGAGGTTTCCGAGGCACGACGAATCCCGCTCGCGGACTGCGGGTTACGGCGGCGGGTCGCGTTCGTTTTCCCCGGTAATGGCAGCCAGTGGGACGGCATGGCGCTGGGGCTGCTGGACGCGGACGAGTCTTTCGCGGAGTCGATCGCGGACTGCGAAGCGGCGCTTGCGCCGTATGTGGGCTGGTCGCTGACGGCGGTGCTGCGCGGTGAATCCGATGCGCCCGCGCTGGATCGGGTGGACGTGGTGCAGCCGGCGCTGTTCGCGGTGATGGTGTCGCTGGCGCGGATGTGGCGGGCCGCCGGGGTGGAACCGGATGTGGTGATAGGTCATTCGCACGGTGAGGTCGCCGCCGCGCATATCGCCGGTGGTCTGTCGCTGTCGGATGCGGCGCGGGTGGTGGCGCTGCGGTCGCGGGCGCTCGCGGCTGAGCTGGCCGGTCACGGCGGTATGGCCGCGGTCGGGCTCGACGCCGAGGCGGTTCGGGAACGGCTTGCGGCGGAGGGGAATCGGCTGTCGCTGGCGGCGGTGAACGGGCCCGCGAACTGCGTGGTCTCCGGTGAGGTCGACGCGGTGGAGGAGTTCATCACCGACTGCGCCCATGACGGAGTGTGGGCGCGGCGGGTGGCGATCGACTACGCATCGCATTCGAAGGCCGTCGAGGCGATTCGCGATCGGCTGCTCGCGGACCTGGCCGCGATCCACCCGAGCTCGGGTGCGGTGCCGTTCTTTTCGACGGTCGTCGCCGCCCCCGTGGACACCGCGGAACTGGACGCCGAGTACTGGTATCGGGCCGAGAGGCAACCTATTCGATTCGCCGATGCGGTGACCGCGTTGATCGCCGACGGTGTCACGACATTCGTCGAGGTGAGTCCGCACCCGGTGCTCGCCCTGAGCATCGGCCAGACCGCCGAGGCGGCCGGTGCGGAGGTGGTCGTCGTGGAATCGCTGCGTCGCGGCGAAGGCGGCCCGGAACGGTTCCTCGCGTCGCTGACCCAAGTGGTCGAGCCCGGCGAGATCCAGCCCGACAATCCGCTGTCCCGGGCCTTGCTGGCGACCCCCGAATACCAGCGCGACACGGTCGTTCTCGATCTCGTTCGCGAACACGCCGCCGCGGTATCCGGCCACGAGTCGGCCAGATCGATCGACCCCGGCCTGCCGTTCACCGAGTTCGGCATCGATTCCGCCACCGCGGTGGAGCTGCGGAACCAACTGGTCCGCGCGACCGGCGTGTCACTGCCGATATCGCTCATTTTCGACCACCCGACCCCGAAGGCCGTGGCGGCACTGCTGCGCGCCCGGGCCGAAGGCGCCGACCGTGGCCCGCACCGGGTCTCGCGGCGCACGAGCGCCGACGAACCCATTGCCATCGTCGGCATCGGCGCGCGTTTCCCCGGCGGGGTGCGCTCGGCCGAGGAGCTGTGGGAGCTGGTGGACGCGGGCCGCGACGTGATCGGTGAATTCCCCACCGACCGCGGCTGGGACCTGGACCGGCTGTTCGACCCGGATCCCTCGAAACCGGGCACGGTCTACATGCGCCACGGCGGATTCCTCAGCGACGCGGGCGATTTCGACCCCGGCTTCTTCGGCATCAGTCCGCGCGAAGCCTCGGCGATGGACCCGCAGCAACGACTGTGGCTCGAAACCTCATGGGAGGCCCTCGAAGACGCGGGCATCGACCCGATGTCGTTGCGCGGCAGCGATACCGGCGTGTTCGTGGGCGCATGTTCGTCGGGATACTCCCGGCGGGTGACCGGTGAGCTGGAGGGCTACCGGCTCACCGGCACCTCGCACAGCGTCATCTCCGGCCGCGTCGCCTACGTGTTCGGCCTGGAAGGGCCAGCGGTCACGGTCGATACGGCGTGTTCGTCTTCGCTGGTGGCGCTGCATCTGGCGTGCCAGGCGTTGCGCGCGGGCGACAGTTCGCTGGCGCTCGCCGGTGGCGTGACCATCGCGGCCAGCCCGTACCTGTACGTCGACTTCGCCCGCCAGCGTGGCCTGTCGCCGGACGGCCGGTGCAAGGCGTTCTCAGCTGATGCCGACGGGGTGGGCTGGTCCGAGGGCTCGGGCGTGCTCGTGCTGGAACGGCTTTCGGACGCGCGCCGCAACGGCCACCAGGTCCTGGCCGTCGTGCGCGGCAGCGCGGTGAATCAGGACGGCGCGAGCAATGGACTGACCGCGCCGAACGGCCCGGCGCAAGAGCGGGTGATCGCCCAGGCGCTGGCCAATGCCGGAATCTCGGCGCTCGAGGTGGATGCCGTGGAGGCCCACGGGACCGGAACCAGCCTCGGCGATCCGATCGAGGCGCACGCGTTGATCGCCGCCTACGGCCGGGATCGCGGTGGGCGGGCACCGGTGCGGATCGGTTCCCTGAAATCGAATATCGGTCACGCGGTGGCCGCCGCCGGTGTGGCGGGTGTGATCAAGATGGTGCAGGCCATGCGGCACGAGCGGTTGCCGCGCACCCTGCATGCCGAAACGCCGTCACCGCATGTGGATTGGTCCGCGGGGGCGGTGCGGCTGCTGACCGAAGCCGAACCGTGGGTCGCGGGCGAGCGGCCGCGCCGGGCCGGCGTGTCGTCGTTCGGGATCAGCGGCACCAATGCGCATGTGATTCTCGAGGAGGCGCCCGTCGCACCGGTGGCAGCTGCCGAAGACGGTGCGGGGCAGTCGAATATCACCGCCCCGCTGCTGGTGTCGGGCAAAGGTGAGGCGGCGTTGCGCGCGCAGGCCGCGCGCCTGCATGCCTGGTTGTCGCAGCGACCGGAGATCGATATCGCCGATGCCGCATACGCGCTGGCGACCTCGCGGGCGCAATGGGATGCGCGCGGTGTGATCCTCGGTCGTGACCGCGACGAATTGCTCGCACGGCTGGCGACTCTCGCCGAGTCCGGGACCGGAGCCGGTGTGGTCGACGGCGTCGCTCGCTCGACGCGGACCGCCTTCCTGTTCACCGGCCAGGGCGCGCAGCGCATCGGCATGGGCGCCGAGCTGTACGAGGCGTTCTCGGTATTCGCGGAGGCGCTGGATTCGGTCTGCGTCCGGTTCGACCCGCTGCTGGGATGCTCGCTGCGTGAACTCATGTTCGGCGGCGGCGCCGGTGCCGCCGTGCTCGATCGGACCGAATTCACCCAGCCCGCATTGTTCGCCTTCGAAGTGGCGCTGTATCGCCTGCTGGAGTCCTTCGGGGTGACCCCGGACGTGCTGATCGGCCATTCGATCGGCGAACTGGCCGCCGCGCACCTCGCGGGCCTGTGGTCGCTCGAGGACGCGTGCCGATTGGTCGCGGCGCGGGGGCGTCTCATGGGTGTGTTGCCCGAGGGCGGCGCGATGCTGGCCATCGGCGCCCCCGAATCCGAGGTGAACGAGGCAGTCGGCCGCTATCCCGGTCGAGTGTCGATCGCCGCGGTGAATGCTCCTGCCGCGCTGGTCGTCTCGGGTGACCCGGACGCGATCGCCGAGATCGAGGCCGACTTCGCCGAGCGTGGCGCGAAGACGTCGCGACTGCGGGTCAGCCATGCGTTCCACTCGCATCGGATGGACCCGATGCTGGCCGAATTCGAGTCGGTCGCAGCGGGATTGACGTATCACCGGCCGCGCCTGCCGGTGGTGTCGAACGTGTCCGGGCGGCTGGCCGGGGACGAGATGCTCGAGCCCGCCTACTGGGTTCGGCAGGTGCGGGATGCGGTGCGATTCGCGCTCGGCATCGAGACACTGCTCGCCTCGGGCGTGCGCCGGTTCCTGGAGGTCGGCCCCGACGCGGTGCTGGCGACGATGACCCGCCAGATCCTGCCGGACGACACGGAGTCGGTGGTGGCGGCGGCCGCACGCCGGGATCACGACGAGCCTCAGCAGATCCTGACCCTGCTGGCACACGCGCACACCTCCGGTGTGAACGTGGACTGGAAGCCGCTGTTCGGTCAGCGGCCGATTCGGCGAGTTCTCCTGCCCACGTACGCCTTCCAGCGCCAGCGCTTCTGGCTGCCGCCGCGTGCCGAAGCCGCCGAGGGCCTCGGCCACAAGCTGCTGACCGGGGTGGTGCCGGTCGCCGGGAAGGACGAATTCGTTTTCACCGGGCGGTTCTCGCTGGCAAGCGACCCGTGGATCGCCGACCACATGACCTACGGCACCGTCGTGCTGCCGAGCGCGGCCCTGGTCGAATTCCTGCTGGCCGCGGGCGACCGGATCGATTGCGGAGTCGTCGAGGAACTGACTCTGGAGGCTCCGATCCCGCCGTCGGCGGACGGCGAGGTCGAACTCCAAGTCGCAGTGGGGGAGCCGGACCCGGCCGGCCGACGGCAGTTCAGCTTCCACTTCCGGCAGTCGGGCCGTCGATCAGGTGAATGGCTGCGCAATGCCAGCGGTGTCCTCGCTCCCGCGTGGGACGGCGGCGATGTGCTGCTGGACCGATTGCAGGACGAGGCCTGGCCGCCCGCTGACGCCGAAACCCTTGATCCGGCGTGGATTCCCGAGCGGATCGCACAAGCCACGGGACTCGAGTACGGTCCGGCCCTGATCGGCATCGATGCCGCGTGGCGGCGTGGCGAAACCGTATTCTCCGAGATCACCCTGAACACCGCCGCCGCGATCGAACCGCAGCGATTCGATCTGCATCCGGCCCTGCTGGACCTGGTGATGCACGCCGGGCTGGCCGGACTCCTGTGGACCGATCAGGACGGCGACCCGGATATGGGCCGGTTGCTGTTCCGCTGGGGCGGCGTGCGCCTGCATCGCCCGCTGGGCAGGGCGACAACGCTGCGGGTCCTCGCCGTGGTGCGCGGACCGGAGGCGATTTCCCTTGCGGCCATCGATGATTCGGGTCAGCCGGTGGTCTCCGTCGACGCGGTCGTCATGCGGCCCTTCGATGTGAAGCAACTGCGCGGCGCGCTGGCCGACGATACCGCCGACCTCTACGAGATCCACTGGACGCCCATCTCGTCGAGCGTTGCTGAAATCGCTGCCGCGGAACAGATTCCAGATGTCGTCTGGTCCCCGGGGCAGGACGCCACCGACGACCCGGCGGTTGTTCGCGGCCATGTGGAAACGGCGCTCACCACGGTCCAGGAGTGGCTGGCCGAAGAGCGTTCGGCCGACAGCCGATTGGTCGTGGTGACCGCGAATGGCGCTGCGCTGCCGGGTGAATCACCGGACCTCGCCGCGGCGGCTGTCTGGGGTTTGCTGCGTAGCGCGCAATCGGAGTATCCGGGACGGTTCGTTCTCGTCGACTCCGATCCATCTGTGCCCCTGGATGATCCGGCACTGATCGGTGCGGTGCTCGCGACCGGCGAACCGCAGGTCGCGGTGCGATCCGGTGCGTTGCTGGTTCCCCGGCTGGCGAAAGCACGTTTGGCAAGCGAGGTCGAGGCCGGGTTCGGCACCGGTACGATCCTCATCACCGGCGGCACCGGTGGCCTCGGTGCACTGATGGCACGTCACCTGGTCGAGGCGCACGGAGTCCGCCACCTGCTGCTGGCGTCCCGGCGTGGCGAATCCGCCTACGGCGTCGGGGAATTGGTGTCCGAGCTGTCGGAGGCGGGCGCGACCGTCCGCGTGGCGGCCTGCGATGTGAGCGATCGGGACGCCCTGCGCGCCCTGCTCGATTCGATCGCCGCCGACCACCCGTTGACCGGCGTGATCCACGCGGCGGGCGTCCTCGACGACGGCACCCTCGCGGGCCTGACCGCCGAGCAGCTGCGGCGCGTCTTCGACTCGAAAGCCACTGCCGCGCAACATCTGCACGACCTCACCCGTGACCGTGACCTGTCCGCTTTCGTGCTGTTCTCGTCCATCGCGGCGACGATCGGGTCGGCGGGACAGGGCAACTACGCTGCGTCCAACGCCTTCCTCGACGCGCTGGCCCACCGTCGTCGCGCCGCCGGGCTGTCCGCGACCGCGCTGGCCTGGGGGCCCTGGAACACCGCCGGCGGCATGACCGGAACCCTGGACCGCAGCGCCCTGGCCCGCTGGGAACGGCTCGGCCTGCATCCGATCGCCCATGACGCGGGTCTGCGGCTGTTCGACCAGGCCACCGGCAGCACCGCCGCTCACCTGGCGGCGATCCGGTTCGACCCGGCGCAGCTGCGACGCGAGGCCCGCGATGGCGCGGCACCGGCTGTGCTGCGCGGCTTCCTGCCCCGTACCGCCGATCGGACTGCGGCACAGTCGAGTTCGCTGGCCGCGCGGCTGAGCCGAGTCGCTGAGGCCCAGCGTGCCGAGGTCGTGCTCGACCTGGTTCGTGAACACGCCGCGGCGGTGCTCGGGCACACTTCCATCGAGGACATCAGTCCCACCGAGCGATTCGACGCCCTGGGCTTCGACTCCCTCGGCGGGGTCGAATTCCGCAACAGGCTCTCCAAGGCGACCGGTGTCGGGCTGCCGTCCACCCTGGTCTTCGACCACCCCACCGCCGCGGCCGTGGCCACCTTCCTGCTCGCCACGATCCAGGGCACCGATTCCGCTCCGAAGACGACGCGCGCACCGCGCCGAGCCCGCGCGGACGAACCCATCGCGATCGTGGGCATGGCCTGCCGGTACCCCGGCGGCGTCGAATCGACGGACGCCCTCTGGGATCTGGTCGCCTCCGGAACCGACGCGACCGGTGACTTCCCCGCCGATCGCGGCTGGGATCTCGAGCGACTGTTCGACCCGGACCCGGGCAAGCCCGGGACCGTCTATACCCGGCGCGGTGGATTCCTCTACGACGCAGGCGATTTCGATCCCGGCTTCTTCGGCATCGGCCCGCGCGAGGCGACCGCGATGGATCCGCAGCAACGCCTGCTGCTGGAGGTGTCGTGGGAGGCCCTCGAACACGCGGGACTCGACCCGACCTCGTTGCGCGGCAGCGACACCGGTGTCTACACCGGCGTCATGTACCAGGACTACGAGGCGGTGACGGGCAAGGCCGGACCCGAGGTCGAGGGCTATCTCCTGACCGGCGGCCTGGGCAGTGTGGCCTCCGGGCGGGTGGCCTACGCGCTGGGTCTGGAAGGCCCGGCGATGACCGTGGACACCGCCTGTTCGTCGTCGCTGGTGGCACTGCATCTGGCCTGCCAGGCCCTGCGGCAGGGCGAAAGCTCGCTGGCCTTGGTCGGCGGCGCGACGGTGATGGCGACTCCGATGGTGTTCCAGGAGTTCTCGCGGCAACGCGGCCTGGCGCGCGACGGTCGCTGCAAGTCGTTCTCGGCCGCCGCCGACGGTGTCGCCTGGTCCGAGGGCGCGGCGGTACTGGTGGTCGAACGCCTCTCGGATGCCCGCCGGTTGGGCCACGACGTGCTGGCCGTGGTGCGCGGCAGCGCGATCAACCAGGACGGTGCCAGCAATGGCCTGACCGCGCCGAACGGACCCGCACAGCAGCGGGTGATCGAGGCGGCCCTGGCGAATGCCGGACTGTCCGCGCGGGATGTGGATGTGGTCGAAGCACACGGAACCGGAACGGCACTGGGCGATCCGATCGAGGCGCAGGCATTGATCGCCACCTACGGACGTGACCGCACGGGAGAACCGCTCGAGCTCGGCTCGCTCAAATCGAATATCGGCCACTCCCAGGCTGCCGCCGGGGTCGGCGGCGTGATCAAGATGGTGCAGGCGCTGCGGCACCGGATGCTGCCCAAGACCTTGCACGTGGATTCGCTGTCGCCGCACGTGGATTGGTCGGCGGGCACGATCCGGGTATTGACCGAGGCCCGTGCCTGGCCGACCGGTGACCGGGTGCGCCGGGCCGGGGTGTCGTCCTTCGGCATCAGCGGCACCAATGCGCACGTGATCATCGAAGAGGCTCCGGCCCAGCCGGTTCGCGCGACGACCGAGCCCGGCTCGTCCGGGCCGGACCTCGAGGGTGCCGTCGTGCCCTGGCTGGTGTCGGCCAAGTCGGAGGCGGGTCTGCGGGCGCAGGCCGAGCGGCTGCGGGCCTGGTCGTCCGATCGTGTGGAAGCCGATATCTGGTCGGTGGCACGGTCATTGGCGGACTCGCGGGCCTGGCTGGACCACCGGGCGGTGGTCGTCGGCCGCAACCGGGACGAATTGCTGTCGGGCCTGGCCGATCTCGCCGCGAGCGCGCCGGGCGCGACGACTGGGACGGCCGGTTCTGGGAAGACCGCATTCCTGTTCACCGGCCAGGGCGCGCAGCGGGCCGGTATGGGTGCCGGCCTGTACGAGGCGTTCCCGGTGTTCGCGTCCGCGCTCGACGAGGTGTGCGCGACGATCGATCCGCTACTGGGCCGGTCGCTCGAAGACCTCATGTTCACCGACGCCGACAGCGTGTTGGACCGCACCGAATACACCCAACCGGCGCTGTTCGCATTCGAAGTGGCACTGTTCCGGCTGCTCGAATCCTTCGGCATCACACCGGATCTGCTGATCGGCCACTCGATCGGTGAACTCGCGGCCGCGTATGTCGCGGGCGTGTGGTCGCTCGAGGATGTGTGTGCGCTGGTCGTCGCTCGCGGCCGTTTGATGGGCGCATTGCCCACGGGCGGAGCCATGCTCGCGGTCGCGCTGCCCGAATCAGAGGTGGCGGCAACGCTCGCCGCGCACCACGGGCAGGTGTCGCTGGCGGCGGTGAACGGCCCGTCGTCGGTGGTGCTGTCCGGTGCGGCGTCCGTTCTGGACGAGATCGGCGCAGGATTCGCCGGCCAGGGCGTGAAGACCTCCCGACTACGGGTCTCCCACGCCTTCCACTCGGTCCTGATGGAACCGATGCTCGACGAGTTCCGTTCCACCGCAGCCGGATTGACCTACCGTCAGCCATTGCTGCCGATCGTGTCGAATGTGTCGGCCCGGTTGGTGGCCGACGAGCTGACCGAGCCCGAGTACTGGGTCGAGCAGGTCCGGGCAGCCGTCCGGTTCGCGCCGGGAATCGACGCCCTGATCGAGTCGGGCGCGCGGCGATTCGTCGAGATCGGCCCGGACGCGGTACTGGCCGCGATGACCCGGCAATGTGTGGCCGATACTGCGGCCGAGGCGAAATCGACGGTGATCGCGACCGCCCGCCGTGCGATCGATGAGCAGACACAGTTCGTGTCCGCGCTGGCACAGGCTGCTGTCATCGGTGTCGAGGTGGACTGGACGCCGCTCTGGGCCGATCGAGCTACGGATCGGATCACGCTGCCTACGTATGCGTTCCAGCACGAGCGTTACTGGGCACGGACGGTCGACGCACCCGACCTGCGGCAGTCGGGCCTGGACGAGGCGGGACACCCCCTGCTGAGCGCGATGTTGCGGCTGCCCGACTCCGACGAGGTGGTGTTCACCGGGAGGCTGTCGCGGTCCGCTCAGCCTTGGCTGGCCGATCATGCCGTCGCCGGAACCGTGTTGCTACCCGGCGCGGCTCTGGTGGAGCTGGCGCTGCATGCGGGAACGACGGTGGATTGTCCGCTCCTGGCCGAACTGGTCATCGAAGCGCCCCTGCCGATTCCGGCCGCCGCGGCCGTCGACCTGCGCGTTGTTGCGGGCGGGCCGGATTCGACCGGCACCCGGACGGTGTCGGTATTCTCACGGTCCACGGATTCGCACCGCCTTGATGAGAACTCGCCCGACAACCCAGCGGCACAGTGGATCCGCCACGCGACCGCGACGGTCGCAGCCGGGTCTCCCACTCCCCGTGGCGATTCGGCTCTGGCGAGCTGGCCGCCGATGGGCGCGACACCGATCTCGATCGATCACGCCTATGCGGGCTTGACCGAGCGAGGCTACGAGTACGGCCCCGCGTTCCGCGGTCTGACCGCCGTGTGGGAGCACGACGAGGTGGTGTACGCCGAGGTCGTGCTGCCCGAGGCTGCCCGAGCGGGCGGCACAGCATATGGTCTGCACCCGGCCTTGCTGGATTCCGCCCTGCACGCGATCCTGCTGGGCGGCTTGGTGTCCGGCACCCCGGCTGGCGCGATCGCCGTGCCGTTCTCCTGGGAGAACGTGGCCCTGTACGCCACGGGCGCGACCACCCTGCGCGTACGCGTCGCCAAGACCAACTCCGGTCCGGGAGGTGAGCGTTTCGCCGTCTCCCTTGCCGACCCTGCCGGGCTGGCGGTAGCGGAGGTCGAGGCGCTGACGCTACGGACTCTGTCGACCGACTCCCTCGGAGCGGCCGAGCCCCGCGCCGAAAGCGTTGGCTACAAGTTGAACTGGGTCGAGTCGAGCAGGTCCACCGACGACCTTGCGGCAGTACCCGCCTGGAGCGCCGCCGACGATGGCGAGACGGTGACGGTCGGAGCTCACGACGTGACCGTGTTGCGGCTCGACCCGGCTGCTGACCGTCTCGACGAAAGTTCTGCCCGTCATTCCGGCGAAACCGATGTGCCCACGGGGGTGCGGGATCTGGTTACGGGCCTGGCTGCACGGGTGCAGGGACTGCTGGCGGCGGATCGGCGCATTGTCGTGGTGACGCGGCGGGCGGTTGCGGTGCGTTCGCACGAGCGGGTGGATCTGGCCACGGCGGCGGCATGGGGGTTGCTGCGCACGGCGCAGAGCGAGAACCCCGAGCGGATTGTCCTCGTCGACGTCGAGGATTGGGAGTCCTATCGGACGGCTGTGGCGCTGGCCCTGGCCACGGGTGATGAACCGCAGGTGGCGTTGCGGGATGGGAAAATCTGTGTGCCGCGGCTGAACCGGGATGTGTCGAACGCGCTCACGGCACCTGACGCCTCGGCGTGCGCCATGACGTTGCGTGACAAGGGCACATTGAGCGCGGACAACTTCGCTCTCGAAGAGCATCCGGGTGCGTTGGAACCGCTCGCGGCGGGGCAGGTTCGGGTGAGCGTGCGGGCGGTCGGGCTCAACTTCCGGGATGTGTTGATGGCGCTCGGCACCTATCCGGACAAGGCCGGACGACCCGGTGGGGAAGGGGCCGGTGTTGTTCTCGAGGTTGCCTCGGATGTGACCCAATTCGCGGTCGGTGATCGGGTTTTCGGGCTGATCCCGGGTGTCGGGTCGATGGCGGTGGTTGATCGGCGGCTGCTTGCGCCGATGCCGCGCGGGTGGTCGTTCACGCAGGCTGCGGCGATTCCGATCGTGTATGCGACCGCCTACTACGGGCTGGTTGATCTGGCCGCAGCGCAGCCGGGCGAGACTTTGCTGTTGCACGCGGCGACCGGTGGGGTGGGGCTGGCGGCCGTGCAGCTCGCGCGGCATCTGGGGCTTCGGACGCTGGTCACCGCAAGTGAGCCGAAGTGGAATGTGTTGCGCGAGCTCGGATTCGACGACTCCGCCATCGGAAACTCGCGGACGTTGGATTTCGAGCAGAAGTTCCTCGACGCCACCGGCGGACGCGGGGTGGACATCGTCTTGGACTCGCTGGCGGGCGAATTCGTGGACGCCTCGCTGCGGTTGCTGCCGCGCGGTGGGCGATTCGTCGAGATGGGCATGATCGATCGGCGCGATCCGGTCGAGGTGGCCGCCGAGTATGCGGGCGTGGACTACTTCAGCTTCATGCTCATGGAGGCGGGTCCCGCACGGCTGCACGAGATTCTGGGCACGCTGGTCGAGCTGTTCGACGCCGGGGCGCTGACTCCGTACCCGACACTCGCCTGGGATATCCGGCAAGCGCCGGACGCCTACCGATACTTGAGCCAGGCCCGGCACATCGGGAAGAACGTGCTCACCGTGCCGACAACGCTGCGTCCCGAGGGCACCGTGTTGATCACCGGCGGCACCGGAGGATTGGGTGCGGTGGTCGCACGGCACCTGATCACCGAGTACGGCGTGCGCAGGCTGATGCTGGCGGGTAGGCGTGGTCCGGAAACGCCGGGCGCGGCCGAACTCGCCGCCGAGCTGACCGCGCTCGGCGCGCACGTGGACGTGGTCGCATGCGATGCGGCCGACCGCGCCGCCCTGGACGCGATGCTGGCGGGGATCCCGGAGCGGCATCCGCTGACCGCCGTGGTGCATGCGGCGGGCGTGCTGGCCGACGGTCTGCTGTCCACCATGACGCCCGAGCAGATCGCGATGGTGTTGCGGCCCAAGGTGGATGCGGCCTGGAACCTGCACGAGGCGACGAAGGAGCTGGATCTGTCGGCGTTCGTGCTCTACTCCTCGATCGCGGGCGTGATCGGCAATCCCGGTCAGGCCAACTACGCGGCCGCCAATGTCTTCCTGGACGCGCTGGCACACCATCGGCAGGTCTCCGGCCTGCCCGCGACTTCGGTGGCGTGGGGTCCGTGGGAGCAGAGCGGCGGCATGACCAGCACGCTCGGCGCGGCCGACCTCGCCCGGCTGCGCCGGGAAGGTCTGCTGCCGATTGGCGACGAGGAGGGCATGGCGCTGTTCGACGCCGCATTGGCGGGCGGACGGTCGCCGTTCGTTGCGATCCGGGTCGACCCGGCCGCGCTCAGCGAGGCGCAGGAGGTGCGTCCGGTCATGCGCGGCCTGTCGCGGCCCATGGTCCGTCGAGTGGCCGAAACCACCGATGCGCCGACGACGGCGGCGAATGCGTCCGCATCGTTGACAGCGCAACTGCAAGGCCGTGCGACCGCCGACCAGGAACGCGTCCTGCTCGGCGTGATCCGGGCCCAGGCCGCGGCCGTACTGGGACACGCCAATGCCGACTCGATCCCGTCCGACAAGCCGTTCAGCGATATCGGATTCGACTCGCTGGGCGTGATGGAATTCCGCAATCGCCTGAAATCGGCTGTCGGCGTGCAATTGTCGGCGACCGCCATGTTCGACCATCCGACCCCCGAAGCGCTGGCCGGTCACCTGCGCCGAGAACTGGTGCCGGTCGAGGACCCGGCGGAACGCATTGCCGCCGAACTCGATTCGCTCGCGCACCGCTTTGCCACGGTCGAGCTGTCGGCCGTGGACCGCACGGCCATCGCGAGCCGGTTGACCACCCTGCTGCGAGAACTCGAAGGCGGCGGCGACCTCGACTTCGGTGGCGGCGCCGACGGCCTCGACGATGCCGACGACCGCGAGCTGTTCGACTTCATCGACCAAATCAGCTGAAGCGCCCCCGCGACCACCTCAGCTGAGCACACACGATCTGGAGTTCCACCGATGGCCGACAACGATGAACTACGCCGGTATCTGAAGAAGACCGCGAAAGAGCTCTACGACACCAAACAGCAACTGCGCGCACTCACCGACCGGTCGCGGGAACCGATCGCGATCGTCGGCATGGCCTGCCGGTACCCCGGTGGCGTGCGCTCGGCCGCGGACCTGTGGCGGCTCACCGCCGACGGCGTGGACGCCATCGGCGACTACCCGGCCGATCGCGGGTGGGACCTGGACCGGCTCTACAACCCGGATCCCGATGTGCCGGGCGGCATCTACACCCGCGACGGCGGATTCCTGGACTCCGTAGGCGATTTCGACGCGGCCTTCTTCGGCATCGGCCCGCGTGAGGCCGCGGCCATGGATCCGCAGCAGCGTTTGATGCTGGAGGCGTCCTGGGAGGCCCTGGAAGACGCGGGCATCGACCCGGTGTCGTTGCGCGGCAGCGACACCGGCGTGTTCGCCGGGGTCATCCATCAGAACTACGGGCCCCGCATCGGCGGGCCGAATATCAGCGCCGAGACCGAAGGACATGCCTACCTGGGTGTTTCGAACGCTGTGCTGTCCGGACGGATCGCCTACTCGTTCGGGCTCGAGGGCCCCGCCCTCTCTGTGGACACTGCCTGCTCGTCGTCGCTGGTGGCACTGCACCTGGCGTGTCAGGCGCTGCGGCAGGGTGATACGTCGCTGGCGCTGGCGGGCGGGGTGACCATCATGTCGGATCCCTCGCTGCTGATCGCCTTCGCCCGCCAGCGCGCCTTGTCGCCGGATGCGCGCTGCAAGGCGTTCGCGGCGGCCGCCGACGGCACCGGGTTCTCCGAGGGCCTCGGAGTGCTTGTGCTGGAGCGGCTTTCGGACGCCCGGCGCCACGGGCACACCGTGCTGGCGGTGGTGCGTGGCAGCGCCGTCAACCAGGACGGTGCGAGCAACGGACTGACCGCGCCGAATGGCCCGTCGCAGGAACGAGTCATCGCGGACGCGTTGGCGAATGCCGGGCTGGCACCGTCGGATATCGACGCCGTGGAGGCGCACGGCACCGGGACCATGCTGGGCGACCCGATCGAGGCGCGCGCCCTGATCCGCGTGTACGGCACCCGGCGCGAGGGTGCGCCGCTGCGGCTGGGATCGTTGAAGTCGAACATCGGCCACACCTCGGCCGCCGCGGGCGTCGGCGGCGTGATCAAGATGGTGCAGGCCATGCGCCACGGCGTGCTGCCCAAGACCTTGCACGTGGATGAGCCCACCCCGCACGTGGATTGGTCCGCGGGCACGGTGCGGCTGTTGCGCGACACCGAGCCGTGGCCGGCGGGGGAGCGGGTCCGGCGCGCCGGGGTGTCCTCGTTCGGGGCCAGCGGCACCAATGCCCACCTCATCCTCGAGGAAGCGCCCGCGCACCCGGCCGCGGAGGAAGACGCGAACCGGACCGATCCGGAGCCGACCGTCAAATCTATTGCGGCCGAGATTGTTCCGCTGTTGATCTCGGCGAAGTCCGAGGACGCGCTCCGCGCCCAGGCGGATCGACTACGACGGTGGCTGACCGAGCACCCCGACCTCGACGTGCGAGACGTCGCGTACTCCCTGGCAACCTCGCGGGCACAACTGGATCGGCGGGCGGTGGTCGTCGGGCAGGACCGCGATGGACTGCTGGCCGGTCTGATCGATCTGGCCGCGGGCTCGCCCGGCACGATCGAGGGCACCGCTGGTTCGGAGCAGACGGCCTTCCTGTTCACCGGACAGGGCGCGCAGCGAGTCGGCATGGGAACGGGCCTGTATCAGGCGTTCCCGGTGTTCGCCGCCGCGCTGGACGAGGTCTGCGCACAGTTCGATCCGCTGCTGGGCCGCTCGCTCAGAGACCTGATGTTCGCCGACCCCGAGGGCGGGCTCGATCGCACCGAGTTCACCCAACCGGCGCTGTTCGCGTTCGAGGTGGCCCTGTTCCGCCTGGTCGAATCCTTCGGTGTCACACCGGATCTGCTGATCGGACACTCTATCGGCGAGCTGGCGGCGGCCTACGCGGCCGGTGTGTGGTCGCTCGCGGACGCGTGCACGCTGGTGGCGGCCCGCGGCCGGTTGATGGGCGCGCTGCCGGTGGGCGGCGCGATGCTCGCGGCGGCGATCGGCGAAGGACGGGCCGTCGAGATCACCGCCGGTCTCGCCGACCGGGTGTCGATCGCGGCGGTGAACGGACCGTCCTCGACCGTGCTGTCCGGCGATGTCGAGGCGATCAACGAGCTCGAGCGGCTGCTGTCGGCCGAGGGCGTGAAGACGAATCGGTTGCGCGTCAGCCATGCATTCCATTCGGCGCGAATGGACCCGATGCTCGCCGAATTCCGCGCCGTGGCAGCGGGATTGACCTATCGGGAGCCGACGCTGCCGATTGTGTCGAATGTATCGGCGACCGTGGTCGGCGCGGAGCTGACCGATCCGGACTACTGGGTCGCGCAGCTGCGCGGCTGCGTCCGGTTCGCTCCCGGAATCGATGCGCTGGTGCAAGCCGGTGCCCGACGGTTCCTGGAGATCGGCCCGGATGCGGTGCTGGCGGCCATGACTCGCGGCTGTCTGGCCGAGCATCCGGAGATCGAGTCGGCGTCATCGGTGGCAGCGGCCGCCCGGCGCTCGGTCGACGCTGTCGAACAGTTCGTCACCGCCCTGGCCCAGGTGTATGTCGCCGGTGCGCGGGTGGACTGGCGGGCGTGGTTCGCGGGCCGGGACGCGTGTCGAATTCCCTTGCCCACCTATGCCTTCCAGCATCGTCGCTGCTGGCTGCCGAACGCCCTCGAGGCGTCGCCGTCCACCGACCATCCGATCCTGAGCGGAGTGATCGGGCTGGCGGGCAGCGACGAATGGCTGCTCACCGGCCGATTCTCGCTGCGCACCCACCCGTGGATCGCCGATCACCGCACCTACGGCGTGGTCGTGGTGCCGAGCGCGACCTTCATCGAATTCCTGCTCGTCGCGGGTCGCCGGATCGATTGCGGGGTGGTCGAGGAACTCACCCTGCAAGCGCCGATCCTGCCGACCGCCGACGACGAGGTCGAGGTGCAGGTGCTCGTGCAGGCCGCCGACGAGTCCGGGCGGCGACCGTTCGAGTTCTATTTCCGCCAGTCCCGCGACGCCGAGTGGATCCACAACGCCACCGGTGTATTCGGTGCCCGGTGGGAGAGCGATTCGGCGCTCGTGTCCCGCGTGCATGAGCAGGAATGGCCGCCGCTCGATGCCGAAATCGTCGACACCGCAGGACTTCCCGATCGGATCGCGCACCTCGCGGGGCTCGAGTACGGACCGGCGTTCCTGGGGGTGCGTGGCGTGTGGCACGCCGGGGACGCGGTGTACTCCGAGATCGCGCTGGACACCGATGCCGCGCCCGAGTTCGCCCGCCACGACCTGCACCCGGCCCTGCTGGACATGGTCATGCACGCCGGGTTCGCCGAATTACTATGGCGTGGAACGGATTCCGATGCCGATACCGGCAGGCTGCTGTTCCGTTGGGGCGGTGCGCGTTTGCACGGGCCGGCGGCGGGCAACCGGTGGCCGGCCGAGGTGAGCTCGCTGCGGGTCATCGCGGCCGCGACCGGGCCCGAGACCATCTCGGTCGCGGCGGTCGATCCGGACGGCACCCCGATCGTGTCGGTCGACGCGGTGGTGATGCGCCCCTACGACGTGAAGGAATTCCGCAGCGGCCTCGTCGGCGATGCGGCGGGCCTGTACCAGGTGCGCTGGGAGGCCATCGCGGCATCGGGCTCCGATGTCGTTGCGGCCGAGGATGTTCCCGGCTGGCCGGTGTGGCGAGCGACCGAGGCGGTCGAGGCGGTCGACGGCCCGGAATCGGTGCGTGCGGCCGTGCATGCCGCATTGGCGAAGCTGCGTTCCTTCCTCGCCGAGGAACGCGAGTCCGATGTCCGGCTGGTGGCGGTGACGACGGGTGCGGCGGGAGCGCGTGAGGAGACTCCCGATCCGGTCGCGGCCGCGGTGTGGGGACTGCTGCGCAGCGCACAGTCCGAGCATCCCGAACGGCTCGTTCTGGTCGACGAGGACCCGAGCCACCCGCTCGACGCCGACCGGATCGCGGCGGTGCTGCGCACGGGCGAGCCGCAGGCGGCGGTCCGCGGCGCGCAGATCCTGGTTCCCCGGCTGGTGCGCGCGTCCACCTCCGAGGTCCCGGCGACGTTCGGGGATGGAACGGTGCTGATCACGGGCGGCACAGGTGGATTGGGTGCGCTGTTCGCCCGCCATCTCGTCGCCGAGCACGGTGTGCGCGATCTGGTTTTGACCTCGCGTCGGGGACTCGATGCTCCCGGTGCCGCCGCCCTGTCCGCCGACCTGACGCACGCCGGGGCCGAAGTCCGGGTCGCCGCATGCGATGTCGCCGACCGCGACGCCGTGCGGAACCTGCTGGACTCGATCACCGGCTTGACCGCCGTCGTGCACACCGCCGGAATCCTGGACGACGGCACTGTCGAATCGCTGACCGATGACCAGGTGGACCGGGTGCTCGCCCCCAAGGTCGACGGCGCCTGGCATCTGGACGAACTCACCCGCGACCGGAAGCTGTCCGCATTCGTGATGTTCTCGTCGATCGCGACCGTGCTGGGATCCTCGGGCCAGGGCAACTACGCCGCCGCCAACGGCGTCCTCGACGCGCTGGCGCAGCGCCGCCGGGCAGCGGGCGCGGCCGCCACATCACTGGCCTGGGGTCCCTGGAACCAGGGCAGCGGCATGACCGACGGCCTGGACCGCGCGGCACTGGCGCGCTGGGACCGCTTGGGCCTGAGCCCGCTCGAAAACGCGGAGGGCACACGACTCTTCGACGAGGCGCTCGCCCACCCCGAGGCCCGTCTGGCACCGATCCGGTTCGACCCGACCGCCCTGCGCCGCGAGTCCGATGCCGACTCCGTCCCGGCGGTGCTGCGCGGATTCGTGCGGCAGACACCGCGTCCGGCCAAGCGGGCGGCCGTCGCCGCGGCGGGTTCGCTGGCCGCCCGGTTGGCCGGCGTGCCGGAAAACCGCCGTGGCGAACTGGTTCTGGAGGTCGTGCTGACCGAGGCCGCAGCGGTGCTGGGCCACGAGTCGGCCGCCGACATCCGGCCCACCCAGCGCTTCGACGAGATCGGATTCGATTCGCTCGGCGGCGTCGAATTCCGCAACCGCCTCGGCAAGGCCACCGGCCTGCAACTGCCTTCGACGCTGGTGTTCGATCATCCGACCCCGGCCGCCGTGGCCAAGCTGGTGCAGTCCCGCACCGAGCCGACGGCCGCCGCACCGGTCAAGAAGGCCGTGCGCCGGGTCCGCGCGGACGAGCCGATCGCGATCGTCGGCATGGCCTGCCAGTTCCCCGGCGGCGTCCGATCACCGGACCAGCTCTGGGATCTCGTCGCCTCCGGCACGGACGCCACCGGCGACTTCCCGTCGGATCGCGGCTGGGACCTGGAGCGCCTGTTCAACCCCGACCCGGACAAGCCCGGCACCGTCTACACCCGGCGTGGTGGATTCCTCTACAACGCAGGCGATTTCGATCCGGGATTCTTCGGCATCGGTCCCAAGGAAGCCTCGGCGATGGATCCGCAGCAGCGCCTGTTGCTGGAAGTCTCGTGGGAGGCCCTCGAGGACGCGGGCATCGACCCGACCTCGTTGCGGGGCAGCGACACCGGCGTCTATGTCGGCGCGGGCTTCTCCGGCTATGTCGACCGCGTCGCCGGTGACCTGGAGGGCTACCGCCTGACCGGCACCACGAGCAGCGTGATGTCCGGCCGCGTGGCCTACGTCCTCGGCCTCGAAGGCCCAGCCGTCACCGTGGATACGGCGTGCTCGTCGTCGCTGGTCTCGCTGCACCTGGCCTGTCAGGCACTGCGGCAGGGGGAGAGCGCGCTGGCGCTGGCGAGCGGAGTGACGGTCGCGGCCAGCCCGTACCTCTACGTCGATTTCGCACGCCAGCGCGGACTTTCGCCCGATGGCCGGTGCAAGGCGTTCTCCGCGTCGGCCGACGGCGTCGCCTTCGCCGAGGGCGTCGGCGTCCTGGTGCTCGAGCGGCTGTCGGACGCACAGCGGCTGGGGCACGACATCCTTGCCGTCGTGCGCGGCACCGCGGTGAACCAGGACGGCGCGAGCAACGGCCTGACCGCGCCCAACGGCCCCTCTCAGGAGCGGGTGATCGCGGCCGCGCTGGCCAACGCCGGACTCGAACCGTCCGATATCGACGCCGTGGAAGCCCACGGCACCGGAACGAGCCTGGGCGACCCGATCGAAGCCCAGGCGCTCATCGCCGCGTATGGGCAGGACCGCACGGGCGGGCCGCTGCGCATCGGATCGATCAAGTCGAACATCGGTCACACCGTGGCCGCGGCGGGCGTCGGCGGCGTGATCAAGATGGTGCAGGCGCTGCGGTACGAAACCCTGCCGAAGACACTGCATGCCGAGGAGCCGAGCCCGCATGTGGACTGGTCGGCGGGCGCGGTCGAGCTGCTGACCGAGGCCCAGCCCTGGCCCGCCGGCGGCCGGGTGCGGCGAGCGGGCGTGTCGTCGTTCGGTGTCAGCGGGACCAATGCCCACGCGATCCTCGAGGAGGCACCCGCCGCACCGGCGGTGGCGGCGGCACCGGCCGCCGAACGACCGCATGTGGTGGAGCCCTGGCTGATCTCGGCCAGGAACGAGACCGCCCTGCGGGCACAGGCCGCGAGACTTCAGCGCTGGCTGGTGGAGCGCCCCGACGCCGATCCGGCGGCGGTGGCGTATTCGCTCGCCACGACCCGTGCCCAGCACGAGTCCCGGGCGGCGCTCCTCGGCGGCGATCGCGAGGAACTGCTCGCACGCCTGGCCGGGCTGGCCGCCGGATCCGACACGGCCGGAGTCGTTTCCGGTGTGGTGGGGTCCGGCAAGACCGCCTTCCTGTTCACCGGTCAGGGCGCGCAACGGGTCGGCATGGGCGCGGGTCTCGCCGCGGCCTTCCCGGTCTTCGCCCAGGCATTGGACGAGGTGTGCGCCCGCTTCGCCCCGCTGCTCGGATGCTCCCTGAAACAAGCAATGTTCACCGGGCACCTGCTCGACGATCAGGGTGTCGCCGCGGAGACCGGCATCCTGGATCGGACGCGGCTGACTCAGCCCGCGCTGTTCGCCTTCGAGGTGGCACTGTATCGGCTGCTCGAATCCTTCGGTGTCACACCGGATGTCGTGATCGGGCACTCGATCGGGGAACTGGCCGCGGCGCATGTCGCCGGAGTGTGGTCCCTGGACGACGCGTGCACGCTGGTCGCCGCGCGCGGGCGGCTGATGGACGCGCTGCCCGAGGGCGGCGCGATGCTCGCGATCGCCGTGTCCGAGACCGAAGTCCGTTCGGCGATCGCCGAATTCGGTGATCGGGTCTCGGTGGCGGCGGTGAATGCGCCCGCGGCCGTGGTGGTGTCCGGTGACGAGGACGCCATCGACGAGATCGAACGGCGGTTCACCGAGACGGGCCGCAAGACGAACCGGTTGCGGGTATCGCATGCGTTCCACTCGCATCGCATGGACCCGATGCTGGCCGAGTTCGCGACCGTGGCAGCGAGCGTGACCTTCGATGCCCCACGGATTCCCTTGGTGTCCAATGTCTCCGGCGAGATCGCGGGCGACGAGATCCTGGATCCCGGTTACTGGGTGGCGCAGGTTCGCGACGCGGTGCGTTTCGCGCCCGGCCTGGAAACACTGGCGGCCTCGGGCGTGCGCCGGTTCCTCGAAGTCGGACCCGACGCGGTGCTGACGACGATGACCCGCCACACGCTGCCCTCCAAGATCGAGGACCGCTCGGTGGTCGCCGCGGCGGCCCGCCGCGACCACGACGAGGTCGAGCAGTTCCTGACCATGCTCGGCCGGGCGCACACCGCCGGTATCGCGGTCGACTGGAACCCCCTGTTCGCCGACCGGCGCATGCCGCGAGTCGCCCTGCCCACCTACGCCTTCGAGCATCGGCGGTACTGGCTCGAACCCGCGCCCGCCGCGCCCCGCAGTACGTCCGAGCACCCGATGCTCACCGACGTGGTGCGGGTGGCCGACCGGGACGAGTGGCTGTTCACCGGGCGGCTGTCGCTGCGCGCCCATCCCTGGATCGCCGACCACACCACCTACGGCGTGGTGGTCGTCCCGAGCGCCGCGCTCATGGAGATGCTGCTGGTCGCGGGCCGCCGGATCGGCTGCGGCGTCGTCGACGAGCTCATCCTCGAGACGCCGATCCTGCCGCCCGCCGACGGCGAGGTCGAACTCCAGGTGCTGGTGCGGGAGCCGGATGCGGCGGGACGCCGGGCGTTCACGTTCCACTACCGCCTGCCCGACGCCGGGGGCGAGTGGTCGCGCAATGCCAGTGGCGTCCTGAGCGGTTCGCAGCTGATCGACATCGGGCTCATGGACATGCTGCGCAATACGCCGTGGCCGCCGATCGCCGGCGAACCCGTGGACACCGACTGGATTCCGGCCCATGCGACGCGCGTCTCCGGGCTGGCCTACGGGCCCTCATTCCTGGGCATCGACGCCGCCTGGATCAGCGGGGACACCGCGTTCTCCGAGATCAGCTTGAACCGGGAGGTCCCGGCCGACGGGTTCCAGCTGCATCCGGGACTGTTCGACATGGTGATGCACGCTGGGCTCGCCGGTTTGATCTGGGGCGATCTCGGCAGCAATCCCGGCGAGGGCAAGCTGCTGTTCCGTTGGGGCGCAACGCAGTTCCACACCACCTCGACCGTGACGTCCCTGCGGGTGATGGCCGTCAGGCGCAACAGCGAGGCGATCGCCGTCGTGGCCGTGGACCAGCACGGCAATCCGGTGGTCTCCATCGACGAAGTGGTCATGCGCTCCTACGACGTGCAGCAGTTCCGCGCCACGCTGTCGGGCGGACAGGCGAGCCGGTACGGATTGCGGTGGGCGACCGCGGAGAACTCGGAGGGGCTCATCCCGGTTGGGAGCGCGGCCATGCTCGGTGCCGGGCAGGTGCCCGGGATCGACGAGCGGTACCCGGATCTGGCGGCGCTCGCCGCGGCACCGACGATCCCCGACATTGTCGTCTGGGCTGAAGCCTCTGTACCGCACGGTAATTCGACACCGTCCGCGAGCGATCGGGTGAAGGCGACCCTGCACTTGGTGCGCGACTGGCTCGCCGACGACCGGTTCGCGCGGTCGCGGCTGGTGGTGGTGACCGCAGGCGGCGCGGATCCGGCCTCGGCCGCGGTAGCGGGGCTGATACGTAGTGCTCAGACCGAATACCCGGATCGAACAGTGCTCCTGGAGCCGGACGAATCCGGTGGTGGGCGGTCGCTTTCGGTCGACTCGATCCGAGCGGCCGTCGCCACCGGAGAGCCGCAGGTCGCCCTGCGAGACGGACGTGTCCTGGCACCGCGCCTGGAAGCGGTGACATCGACTGCGGCCGAACAGATCTCGTTCGGGACCGGCACGGTGCTGATCACCGGCGGCACCGGGGGACTGGGTGCACTGCTGGCCCGGCATCTGGTCACGGCACACGGGGTACGGCGACTGTTGCTGGCATCCCGACGCGGCGAACATGCGGACGGTGCAACGGAACTCACGGACGAGCTGACTCGAGCCGGTGCCGACGTCCGGATCGCGGCCTGTGATGTCACCGACCGGGCCGCGCTGGCCGACCTGCTGGCGAGCCTGCCCGCGGAGCACCCGCTCACCGCCGTCGTGCATGCCGCGGGCGTCCTCGACGACGGCACGTTCCACACCCTCACCGACGACCAGATCGATCGGGTGTTCGCGCCCAAGGCCGAGGCGGCCTGGCATCTGCACGAACTCACCCGGGACCTGAACCTGTCGGCCTTCGTCATGTTCTCCTCGATCGCGGGTCTGATCGGTTCGGCGGGACAGGCGAATTACGCCGCCGCGAACAGCTTCCTGGACGCGCTGGCCCTGCGCCGCCGAGCCGAAGGGCTCCCGGCGCTCGCCTTGGCGTGGGGGCCGTGGGAGCAGGACCTCGGCATGACCGGTGAGCTGGACCACACCGCCGTGCACCGCATGGAGCGGCTGGGCCTGGCCCCGCTGACCCGCGCCGACGGCCTGCGACTGTTCGACGAATCGCTGACCACCGCCGAATCGGTGACCGCCCTGCTGCATCTGGATGCCGACAAGCTGCGGGTGGAAGCGCACGGCGGTCTGGTACCGGCGGTCCTGCGCGGATTCGTGCGCGGCCGCGGCCGCTCGCTCGCACAGTCGAATCCCGAACCGTCGCTGGGGGAGCGGCTGCAAGGCGTGGCCGAGGCCAAGCGCCGCGGGGTCGTGCTGGACCTGGTGCGCGAACACGTGGCGGCGGTGCTGGGTTACGGGTCGATCGACGACATCGGACCCGATCGCGGCTTCGACGACCTGGGCTTCGACTCCCTGGGCGGAGTCGAGTTCCGCAACCGGCTGGCACGGGCGACCGGGCTCTCCCTGCCCTCGACCCTGGTCTTCGACTACCCCAATGCGGGGGAGACCGCCGACTATCTGCTGGCGCAGGCCGCGGTGGCGGAACCCCCCGCAGCGCCGAACACCGTGGCGCACAGCGATATCGCGTGGCTCGAGGCACTGCTCGAACGCATCATCGCGGGCAGCGGCGACAGCGACGAGACCGTCGCCGCGTTGCGGGGCGTCGACGAACGCCTGCGCGCCCACCTGGGGGACAAATGGTCGGGAACCGAATACGAGGATCTCGAATTCCATTCCGACTCTGAACTTTTGGATCTGATCGACGAGGAGTTTGGCCCGGCATGAGCAACCCCGGCACCAGCAATGAAGAACGTCTCAGCCGGTATCTGCGCAAGCTGACCGGAGATCTGCGCACCGCCAAGAAGCAGATCCAGCAGTTCGAAGACCGTGCGGGCGAGCCGATCGCGATCGTCGGCATGGCCTGCCGCTACCCGGGCGGCGTCGACACTCCGGCCGGGTTGTGGGATCTGGTCGCCTCCGGCACCGACGCCGTCGGCCCCTTCCCGGCCGATCGCGGCTGGGACCTCGCGCGACTGTTCGACGCGGATCCGGAGCAGCCCGGCACCATCTACACCCGCGAGGGCGGATTCCTGGATGCGGCGGGCGATTTCGATCCGGGGTTCTTCGGCATCGCACCGCGCGAGGCCGCGGCCATGGATCCGCAGCAGCGGCTGTTCCTGGAAGCGGCCTGGGAAGCCTTGGAGGACGCGGGAATCGATCCGGCGTCGCTGCGCGGCGGTGACACCGGGGTGTTCGCCGGTGTCATCCACCAGGACTACGGGCCCCGCGTGGGTGCGCCCGGTCTGACCGCGGAGTCGGAAGGCCATGCCTACCCGGGTGTTTCGTCCAGCGTTCTGTCCGGGCGCGTCGCGTTCACCTTCGGGTTCAAGGGTCCGGCGCTGTCGGTGGACACCGCGTGCTCCTCGTCGCTGGTCGCCCTGCACCTGGCCTGCCAGTCGCTGCGTCAGGGGGAGACCTCGCTCGCGCTGGTCGGCGGCGTCACCGTGATGTCCGACCCCACCCTGCTGGTCGCCTTCGCCCGGCAGGGGGCGCTGTCGCCCGACGCCCGCTGCAAGGCATTCGCCGCGGGCGCGAACGGGACCGGATTCTCCGAGGGCCTCGGCATGCTCGCGGTCGAGCGGCTCTCCGACGCCCGCCGCAACGGCCACCGCGTCCTCGCGGTCATCCGCGGCAGCGCGGTCAACCAGGACGGCGCCAGCAGCCGCCTGACCGCCCCGAACGGTCCGTCGCAGGAGAAGGTGATAGCGGCTGCCCTCGCCCAAGCCGGTCTCACCCCCTCCGACATCGACGCCGTCGAGGCGCACGGCACCGGCACCAGCCTCGGCGACCCGATCGAGGCACAGGCCCTGATCGCCGCCTACGGTCGCGACCGCACCGGAGAGCCGCTGCGCATCGGCTCGCTCAAATCGAACATCGGCCACACCTCCGCGGCGGCCGGCGTCGGCGGCCTGATCAAGATGGTGCAGGCCCTGCGGCACGAAATGCTGCCCGCCACACTGCATGTCGATGCCCCGACCCCGCACGTGGACTGGTCGGCGGGAACCGTGCGCATCCTCACCGAGGCCGAGCCCTGGCCCGCGGGCGAGCGCGTGCGCCGCGCGGGCGTGTCCTCCTTCGGCGCCAGCGGCACCAACGCCCACGTGATCCTCGAGGAGGCCGCGGAGTTCGAGGAGACCACCTCCGCGCCGTCCGGCGACACCCGTGACGGAGACGCGCAGACCGACACGTCCAACGAGACCGCCGGTCGTGCGGCGCCGGGCGTTACATCGGAGGGGGCTGCCGGGCAGGGGGTGGCGATCGGTGTCACCCCGTGGCTGCTGTCGGCGAAGACCGAGGACGGGCTGCGGGGGCAGGCGGCCAAGCTATTGAGCTGGGTTACCGAAAATCCCGGTCCGACAGTCGATGACATCGGGTGGTCGCTGGTGACGACGCGCGCTCGGCTGGAGTGGCGGGGCGCGGTGGTCGCTGCGGACCGGGACGCGATGCTGGCCGGGTTGGCGGCGCTCGCCGAAAGCGGAACAGGGAACTCGGCCCGCGGTCTGGTGACCGGGCGAGCGGTGACGCGGAAGGCGGCGTTTCTGTGCACCGGGCAGGGCGCGCAGCGGGTCGGGATGGGACGTGAACTGTATGAGGCGTTTCCGGTGTTCGCGGGCGCGTTGGATGAGATCTGCGCGCAGTTCGATGCGCTGCTCGGCGGTTCGCTGAAGCAGGTGATGTTTACCGGGCAGACCGCGGAGGGCGGCGCCGACGGTGCGGAGGTTTTGAGTCGGACGGAGTTCACTCAGCCTGCGCTGTTCGCCTACGAAGTTGCGCTGAGTCGGCTGCTGAGCTCGTTCGGCGTCGCTCCGGATGTAATGGTCGGACATTCGATCGGTGAATTGGCCGCCGCCTACATCGCCGGGGTGTGGTCACTGCCGGACGCGTGCCGGTTGGTCGCGGCGCGTGGACGGCTCATGGGGCAGCTGCCCGAGGGTGGCGCGATGCTGGCCATTGCGGCGAGTGAGGACGAGGTCACCGAGGCACTCGTCGATGGAGTTGCCCTCGCGGCGGTGAATTCGCCCGAGGCCGTGGTGGTCTCAGGTGACGAGGATGCGGTCGCGGCGCTCGAGCGGCTGTTCGCGGACCGGGGGCGCAAGACCTCGCGGTTGCAGGTGTCGCACGCGTTCCATTCGCATCGGATGGATCCGATGCTCGCCGAGTTCGAGGCCGTCGCGCGGGAGGTGACTTACCGGCGGCCGCAGATTCCGCTGGTGTCGAATGTGTCCGGCCGGATCGCCGGAGACGAGGTGCTGGAACCCGCCTACTGGGTCCGGCAGGTGCGGGAGGCCGTTCGGTTCGCGCAGGGCGTGGACAGCCTGGCGGCCGCGGGTGTGCGCCGATTCCTCGAAATCGGCCCGGATGCGGTGCTGGCGGCCATGACCCGGCAATGCCTGCCCGAGGAGCTCGAGGCGCAGTCGCTGGTGGTGGCCGGGGCGCGTCGCGGACACAAGGAGGTCGAGCAGTTCGTGCGCTGCCTGGCGTCCGCGCATACCGCCGGTATCGATGTCGACTGGACCGCGTTCTTCGCCGATCGTGCGACGACACGAGTGTCTTTGCCCACTTACGCGTTCCAACGCCGCCGCTACTGGCTGGAGACCTCGATCGGCGCGGCCGGTGTGGAATCGGTCGGCCTGGGTGCGGTGCAGCATCCGCTGCTGGGCGCGGTGGTCTCGGTGGCGGAGTCCGGTGACGTGCTGCTGACCGGTCGGCTGTCGGTGGCGACCCAGCCGTGGCTGGCCGATCACGTGGTCGCCGGGTCGGTGCTGCTGCCGGGGACCGGTTTCGTGGAGCTGGCGTTGCGCGCCGGCGCGGTGGCCGGGAGCCCGGCCATCGAGGAACTGACCTTGCAGGCCCCGCTGCTGTTGCCCGCGGCGGGTGGCGTGCAGATCCAGGTCGTCGTGGCCGGACCCGAATCCGAGTCCGCGCAACGGCCGATCTCGATCTACTCCCGTGGTGAAGACGACCACGACGGGCTGTGGGTGCTCAATGCGCGCGGCGTGCTGACCGAGCAAATCGACACGGCCGCAGCCGAATCGGATGCATGGCCGCCGGCCGACGGCGCGCTCGATATTCCCGCCGCGTACACGGGCCTGCTGGCGCGCGGCTACGACTACGGTCCGGCCTTCCAGGGTGTGCGGGCGATGTGGCGGCACGACGGCGAGGTGTTCGCCGAGATCGCCGTAGACGCGGAAACCGGAGTGCGCGCCGAGGGATTCGGTATCCATCCGGCGCTGCTCGATGCCGCCATGCACGCGGGCCTGCTGGCCGGTGTGCTCGACAGCGATGCGGGAGAGCAGGACTCGCCGTTCACGATTCCGGCCGGACAGCTGGTACTGCCGTTCTCGTGGCAGTCGGTGTCGCTGTACGCGACCGAAACTCCGACGCTGCGTGTGCGTCTGACCACTGTCGGATCCTCGGTGTCGGTCTCGGCGGCCGACGAGCAGGGGCACCCGGTGCTGTCGGGAACGCTGACGACCCGATCGATGCCACTGCAACAGCTCACCGCGACCGCGAGCGGCCGGGTCGAGCCGATCCTCGAACTGGTGTGGTCGCCAACCACATCCGAACCCACGACGGTGGATGCGGGTGCACCGACCGTGATCGAGGCCGGATCCGGCTGGACCGATCAGCCCGGCACCGACGTGGTGGCCACCACCCACGACGAGGTCGCACGGATTCTCGCGGCGGTGCAGGAGTGGCTGGCGCAGGACGGGTCCGTCTCGAACACCCTGGTGATCGCGACGCGCGGCGCGGTCGCGCTGCCCGGTGAAGACCTCACCGACCTCCCCGGTGCCGCCGTGTGGGGCCTTGTGCGCTCCGCGCAGACCGAGGAACCGGGCCGAATCATCCTGGTGGATGCGGACACTCACGTCGATGAGAGTCTCGCGGCGGCGATCCTCGCCGTCGGCGAGACCCAGGTGGTCGTGCGCGGCGGGGTCACCCACACGGCTCGGCTCAGCCGGCCCGGCAGCATCGATACCGTTGCGGCCGACCATGACTCTTCCGCCTTCGGGACCGGCACCGTCCTGATCACCGGTGGCACCGGTGGCCTGGGAGCGGTCGTGGCCCGGCACCTTGTGGTCGAACACGGTGTGCGGTCGCTGCTCCTGGCGAGCCGTCGCGGTCCGCACGCCGACGAAGTGGCGGAGCTGTGCGCCGAACTCGAGCAGCTCGGCGCGCAGGCGCGAGTGGTGGCCTGCGACGTCACCGATGCGGATGCGGTCGCCCGCCTGGTGCACGACGTGCCCGCCGAATCGCCGTTGACGGCCGTGATCCACGCCGCGGGTGTGCTCGACGATGGAATCGTCGGGTCTCTGACCGCACAGCGCATCGATGCGGTGCTGGCGCCCAAGGCGGATGCCGCGTGGCATCTGCACCGGGCCACCGCGGAACTGAATCTTGCCGCGTTCGTGGTGTTCTCGTCGGTCTCGGGCGTCGTCGGCGGACCCGGGCAGGCCAACTACGCGGCCGCGAACACCTTCCTCGACGCGCTGGTGACCCACCGCCGGGCACACGGCCTCGCCGCACAGTCTCTGGCGTGGGGACCGTGGGCGCGTTCGAGCGGTATGGCCGGGCATCTGGGTGCCGCCGATGTGGCCCGGATGAGCCGGGGCGGATTCACCGCGATCTCCGACGAGCAGGCATTGGCCGCGTGGGACGCGGTGCTCACCCGAAACACGGCACACGCGGTGATCGCCACGCTCGACACCGCCGCGCTGCGCGCCCAGGCCGAGGCCGGCCTGCTGCCCCCGCTGCTGCGGGCGCTGGCCCCGGCGGTCCGGCGTCGAGCGGCCACCTCCGCAGTGGCATCCGGTCTGCGGCAACGGCTTTCCGGCCTGGATGCGGACCGTCAGCGTCGGACGGTGCTCGAAACCGTGCGCACCCACATCGCGGCCGTGCTCGGCCACGACAGCGTGTCCGCCATCGATCCCGATCGCGCGTTCCAGGACCTGGGACTGGATTCCCTGAGCGCTGTCGAGCTGCGCAACCGGCTCAAAACCGCGACCGGACTGTCGCTTCCGGCCGCAGTGGTCTTCGACTACCCGACGCCCACCGCCCTCGCCGGATACCTGACCGACGAATTGACCGGCACCGCACAGGACATCGTGACGACCGCCGGACGGGCCGTCGACGACGACCCGATCGCGATCGTCGGCATGGCGTGCCGGTACCCGGGCGGCGTCGCCTCACCCGAGGACCTCTGGACGCTGGTCGCCGACGGGATCGACGCCACCACGCAGTTCCCGGTCAATCGCGGCTGGGACGCCGAGCGCCTCTACGACCCGACCGGCGAGACACCGAACACCACCTACACCCGCGAGGGCGGATTCCTGCACTCCGCGGGCGAATTCGATCCGGCCTTCTTCGGCATCAGCCCCAATGAGGCTGCCGGCATGGACCCCCAGCAGTTCCTGCTGCTGGAGACCACCTGGGAAGCCCTGGAACGGGCCGGAGTCGATCCGGCGACGCTGCGCGGCAGCGCCACCGGCGTCTTCTCGGGCATGATGTATCACGACTACCCGGGCAACTCGAACTCCGGATCCATTGTCTCGGGCCGGGTTTCGTACATCCTCGGCCTGGAGGGGCCGTCGGTCACCGTGGACACGGCGTGCTCGTCGTCGCTGGTGGCCCTGCATCTGGCGGCACAGTCGCTGCGGTCGGGGGAGTCCGACCTCGTGCTGGCCGGCGGCGTGTGCGTCATGGCCTCGCCGGAGACCTTCGTGGAATTCAGCAAGCAGCGCGGACTGGCCCCCGACGGGCGGAGCAAGTCCTTCGCCGATGCCGCGGACGGCGTCGCCTGGTCCGAGGGCGCGGGTGTGCTTGTGCTGGAACGGCTTTCCGATGCCCGCCGAAACGGTCATGAGGTACTGGCGGTGATCGCGGGTTCGGCAGTCAACCAGGACGGCGCGTCCAACGGTTTGACCGCGCCCAACGGTCCCTCGCAGCGGCGGGTCATCCGGCAGGCCCTCGCGAATGCCGGAGTCTCGTCGGCCGACGTGGACGTGGTCGAAGCCCATGGCACCGGAACGACTTTGGGTGATCCGATCGAGGCGCAGGCGATTCTGGCGACCTACGGTCAGGATCGTGCCGAGGACAGGCCGCTGTGGCTGGGGTCGTTGAAGTCCAATATCGGTCACTCCCAGGCCGCGGCGGGCGTGGGTGGCGTGATCAAGATGGTCATGGCCATGCGGCACGGTGTGCTGCCGCGCACCCTGCACGTGGACAAGCCTTCCACGAAGGTGGATTGGTCCGAAGGCAATGTGCGCCTGCTGACCGAGGCCGTGTCGTGGCCGGAGGCGGATCGTCCGCGTCGTGCCGGTGTGTCCTCCTTCGGCATCAGCGGCACCAACGCCCACGTCATCATCGAGCAGGTTCCGGCCGCCGAACCCATCCGGGCCGCGGCCGCCGAAACCGCCCCGGCCGCAGGGTCGTTGGTGTGGGTGATCTCGGCGCGCGGCCGTGAGGCGCTCGCCGGTCAGGCCGGACGGCTGGCCTCCGCGGTCGCCGACCGCGACCTCGATCCCCGGGATGTCGGCTTCTCGCTGGTGTCCACGCGCAGCGTCTTCGAGCATCGCGCGGTCGTGCTGGGCGACAACCGTGCCGGTCTGCTCTCTGGCCTGTGGGCACTGGCCGAGGATGCGCAGGCACCCGGTGTCGTGACCGGCCGTGTGATGCCGGGCTCCACGGCGATGGTGTTCTCCGGTCAAGGCGCGCAGTGGGCCGGCATGGCCACCGCACTGTGTGCGGAGTACCCGGTGTTCGCCGAGGTGTTCGATGAAATCGTCTCGCGGTTGGAACCGCTTCTGGGACAACCTGTTTCGCTGAGCGCGGCGCTGGCCCCCGAGGAATCGGTCGATGCGACGGTGTTCGCGCAGGCCGGGCTCTTCGCGTTCGAGGTGGCGCTGTTCCGGCTGCTCGAATCCTGGGGCGTGCGCCCCGACGTGGTGGCCGGTCACTCGATCGGTGAGATCGGCGCCGCGCATGTCGCGGGCGTGCTGTCACTGGACGACGCGTGCGTCCTGGTGGCGGCGCGCGGCCGGTTGATGCAGGCACTGCCCACCGGCGGCGCGATGGTCGCCGTCGGCGCTTCGGAAGCGAACGTGCTGCCCCTGCTGACCGCCGGGGTGTCGATCGCGGCGATCAACGGGCCCTCGTCGGTGGTGCTCTCCGGCGTCGAGGACGCGGTCCTGACCGTCGTCGAGCGCTGTGCCGAACACGGTTGGCGCACACACCGTCTGCGGGTCTCCCACGCCTTCCACTCGGCGCTGATGGACCCGATGCTCGGCGAATTCGCCACCGCGATAGCGGGTTTGACCTTCCGGCGGCCGAACCTCCCGCTCGTGTCCACCGTCACCGGCACCCTGGTCGTCGATGAGATGACCGATCCGGCGTACTGGGTCGGGCAGGTCCGCGGGACCGTCCGATTCGCCGACGCCGTGGTCACGGCCGCGGGAATGGGTGTGTCGCGGTTCGCCGAGGTCGGACCCGACGCGGTGCTGACGCCAATGGTCGCCCAGACCCTCGACGGCGGACAGGCGATCGCCGTGGCGCTGGCGCGCCGCACCCACGCCGATGCGACCACGCTGATCAACGGCGTGGCCGGGCTGTTCGTCTCCGGCGCGCGCGTCGAGTGGACCGCCCTGTACGCCGGCACCCGTGCACGCCGAATCGACTTGCCCACCTACGCCTTCCAGCACGACCGTTTCTGGAGCGATGCCCGCCGGGCGCTGGCCAAGTCGTGGCTGGGCGCGGAACTGGGCGGGGTGACCGCCGTCGGGCTCGACGCGGTGGATCACCCGCTGCTCGGTGCTGTCGTGGCGCACCCGGAGTCGGGTGGGGTGAGCTTCACCGGCCGGTGGTCCCTCGATTCGGTCGATTGGCTGGCCGACCACAGCGTGCACGGCGTCGTGCTGCTGCCCGGCACCGGATTCGTCGAGCTGGCTGGTTATGTCGGCGGCCAGCTGGGCTGCGACATGGTCGACGAACTGGTCCTGCACACCCCCTTGACGATGCCCGCCGAGGGCAGTGTCGCGGTCCAGGTCGTGGTGGCCGCCGCGGACGACGCCGGTCGGCGTCGCCTGACCGTCCATTCCCGGCAGACTGCGGCCGACCCGTGGGTGCTGCACGCCGAGGGCAACCTCTCCCACGCCGACGCGGTGGCCGATTTCGAGCTGGCGGCCTGGCCGCCGATCGGTGCGGAGCCGCTGGATGTCGATGGCGCGTACGACATTCTGCTCGACGTCGGGTACGAGTACGGCCCGTTCTTCCAGGGGCTGCGGGCGGCATGGCGGCGCGGCGAAGAGTTGTTCGCCGAGGTCGCGTTGCCGGATCCGCAGCAGGCCAAGGGATTCGGTATTCACCCGGCACTGTTCGACTCGGCGCTGCACGCCGGGATCATCCACGAACGCAAGGGCCGCGACGCGGTGCTGCCCTTCGCCTGGAATCGGGTGGTGCTGCATTCGCCCGGCGCGGCCGCCGTGCGCGTGCGCAGCGTGCCCGTGGGCGACAACTACGCCGTGCAGATCGCCGACGAGCGCGGTCGTCCGGTGTTGTCGGTGGGCACCTTGGTTTCTCGACCCGTCTCGGCCGAGCGACTGGGCGCGGACCGGGTGTCGGAGTCGCTGTTCGGCGTGCAGTGGGTCACCGTCGCGAACCCGTCGGCGGGCACCTCCGACCCGGCGCGGGTGGCGTTCCTCGCCGACCTCGAGGCGGATCCGGAGGCGGTGGTCCCCGAGGTCGTGCTGTACGAGTGCCCCCGCCACGACGGTCCGCCGATCGAGGCGGCACGACTGGCCGCGACCGATGTCCTCGACACCATCCGGCGTTGGCTGCCCGATTCCCGCTTCGCCGATGCCCGGCTGGTCGTGGTGACCAGACAGGCTGTGGCGGTGGCCGAATCCGAGCAGGTGCGCCTGGATCAGGCACCGGTGTGGGGTGTGCTGCGCGCCGCGCAGGCCGAACACCCCGGTCGATTCCAGCTGCTGGACCTGGACCAGGACGGCGATCCGCGGTCCGTCGCCACCGCGGCGGCGGCGCTCGCCGGGGAACCCGAGGCGAGCCTGCGCGGCACGACCGTGTCGGCTCCCCGGCTGGCCCGCCACGCGGTGGGCACGAACGTTCGCCCGATCGACACGGGCACGGTCCTGGTGACCGGCGGCACCGGCGGCCTAGGTGCGGTGATCGCCCGTCACCTGGTCGCCGAACACGGTGTGCGCCACCTGCTTCTGACCTCTCGACGCGGTCCGGACGCCCCGGGTGCGGCCGAGTTGCGTGACGAGCTGGCGGAGCTCGGCGCGCAGGCCACCATCGCCGCCTGCGATGTGTCGGATCGGTCGGCACTGGCCGCGCTGCTCGACGGCATCTCCGCCGAGCATCCGCTGACGGGTGTGGTGCACGCGGCGGGAACCGCCGATAACGGTGTGATCGAGTCGATTACGGCCGACCGGATCGACGCGGTGTTCCGCCCCAAGGTCGATGCGGCCTGGCACCTGCACGCGCTCACCCGCGAGCACGCGCTGTCGCTGTTCGTCCTCGTGTCGTCGGCGGGCGGCTTGGTGCTGGCCGCCGGTCAGGCCAATTACGCTGCGGCCAACGTCTTCCTGGACGCCCTCGCCGCACACCGCCACGAACTGGGGCTGCCCGCGACCTCGATCGACTACGGCCTGTGGGCGCGCTCGAGCGGCCTCGGCGTCGAACTGTCGGAGGAGGACTTCGACCGGATGCGCCGGCAGGGCTTCCCGCCACTGACCGAGGCCGAAGGTCTGGCGCTCTTCGACGCGGCGATCGCCACCGACCGCGCGCAGCTGGTGGCGCTGCGGGTCGACCCGGCCGTGCTCCGCACCCGGGGTGGGCAGCTCCCGGCGCTGGTTCGCGCGCTCGTACCGAACCCGGTGCGCCGCAACAACAATCGAAACGCGGCGGGTCAAGCGTTCGCGCGGCGGCTGGCGGGACTGTCGGAGGCCGATCGCGCCACCGCGTTGGTCGAGCTCGTCCGCTCGACGGCCGCCGGCATCCTCGGACACGCCTCGCCCGAGGCGGTCGAACCCCAGCAGGCATTCCAGAATCTCGGGTTCGACTCGTTGAGCGCCATCGAGTTCCGCAACCAGCTCAATGCCGCCACCGGTCTGCAACTGCCCGCCACGCTCGTCTTCGACTACCCCAACCCGCAATCGGTCGCCGAGTTCATCGGCGCCCAACTCACCGGTGTCGAGGTCGTCGAGCAGGCCGTGGTCAGCCGCGTCCGCGCCGGCGACGAGCCGATCGCCGTGGTGGCGATGGCCTGCCGCTATCCCGGCGGGGTCGCCTCACCGGAGGACCTGTGGAATCTGGTCGCCTCGGGCGGTGACACCACCGGGGACATGCCCGCCGATCGCGGCTGGGACGTCGAGGGCATCTACGATCCCGAACCCGGCAAGGCGGGCAAGACCTACGCCCGGCAGGGCGGATTCCTGTACGGGGCAGCCGAATTCGACGCCGATTTCTTCGGCATCAGTCCCAACGAAGCCACGATGATGGATCCGCAACAGCGGATGCTGCTGGAGGTCTCCTGGGAGGCGCTCGAACGCGCCGGAATCGACCCGGCCATGCTGCGCGGCAGCGCCACCGGAGTGTTCACCGGACTGATGTACCACGACTACGCCCAGTCGACCGGCACCGGTAACGGCGCCGCGGGCAGTCTGGCCTCGGGCCGGGTCTCCTACACGTTCGGTCTCGAAGGGCCGTCGGTCACCGTGGACACGGCGTGCTCGTCGTCGCTGGTGGCCATGCATCTGGCCGGGCAGTCCCTGCGGTCGGGGGAGTGCGATCTGGCCCTGGCCGGTGGCGTCGCCGTGATGGGAAGCCCCGACATGTTCCTCGAGTTCAGCCGCCAGCGCGGCATCGCCCCGGACGGTCGCTGCAAGTCCTTCGCAGAGGCGGCCGACGGCGTCGGCTGGGCCGAGGGCGCCGGTGTCCTTGTGCTGGAACGGTTGTCGGATGCCCGCCGCAATGGCCATGAAGTGCTCGCGGTGATCGCGGGTTCGGCGGTGAATCAGGACGGCGCCTCCAATGGCTTCACCGCGCCCAACGGTCCCTCGCAGCGCCGGGTCATCCGGCAGGCGCTGGCCAATGCCGGGGTGTCCCCGGCCGAGGTCGATGTGGTCGAAGCCCACGGCACCGGAACGACTCTGGGTGATCCGATCGAAGCGCAAGCACTGCTGGCCACCTACGGACAGGGCCGCGACGAGGACCGTCCGCTGTGGCTGGGCTCGTTGAAGTCCAATATCGGTCACGCCCAGGCCGCCGCGGGCGTGGGCGGCGTGATCAAGATGGTCATGGCCATGCGGCACGGTGTGCTGCCGCGCACCCTGCACGTGGATCAGCCCTCCACGAAGGTGGATTGGTCCGAAGGCAATGTGCGCCTGCTGACCGAGCCGGTGGCCTGGCCGGAGGTGGATCGTCCGCGGCGCGCGGGCGTGTCCTCGTTCGGGCTCAGCGGCACCAACGCGCACCTCATCGTGGAGCAGGCCCCGGCGGCGACTCCGGCAGCGGCGCCCGCGGCCGAATCCGGTCCGGCCCGCGGGTTCACCCCGTGGGTGATCTCGGCGCGCAGCGCCGAGGCGCTCGCCGCTCAGGCCGCCCGATTGGCATCGCAGGTGGGCGAGCAGGATTCGGTCGATGTCGGCTTCTCGCTGGCATCCACCCGCGCCGTGTTCGAACATCGCGCGGTCGTCCTCGCCGACCACCGTGCCGAGCTGCTCGCCGGAGTGCGGGCGCTGGGCCGCGCGGAATCCGTTCCGAGCGTGGTGTCCGGTCGTGCGGTGTCCGGGACGACGGGTCTGGTGTTCTCGGGTCAGGGCGCGCAGTGGGCGGGCATGGCCACCGCATTGCGAGCCGCGTATCCGGTGTTCGCCGAGCACTTCGACTCGATCATCGCCCAGCTGGATCCGATGCTGGCACAACCGGTTTCGCTGAGTGTGGCGCTGGCCTCCGAGGACCTGGTCGATCGGACCGTGTTCGCGCAGGCGGGGTTGTTCGCATTCGAGGTGGCATTGTTCCGGCTGCTCGAATCCTGGGGTGTGCGCCCCGATATGGTGGCCGGTCACTCGATCGGTGAGATCGGCGCCGCGCACATCGCGGGCGTGATGTCGCTGGCGGACGCGTGTGTGCTGGTGGCGGCGCGTGGCCGGTTGATGCAGGCGCTGCCCGCCGGTGGCGCAATGGTCGCGGTCGGTGCCTCGGAGTCCGATGTGCTGCCGTTGCTCACGGGTGAGGTGTCGATCGCGGCGGTCAACGGTCCGTCGTCGGTGGTGCTCTCCGGTGTCGAGGCCGACATCGCCGCCGTGGTCGATCGTTGCATCGAACATGGTTGGCGCACACACCGTTTGCGGGTCTCGCACGCGTTCCATTCGGTGCTGATGGACCCGATGCTCGAGGAATTCGCCGACGCGATAGCGGGTTTGACGTTCACGCGGCCCAGCCTTCCGCTGATCTCCACGGTGACCGGTGCCCGGATCACCGACGAGATGACCGATCCGGCGTACTGGGTCGGACAGGTCCGCGGCACCGTCCGCTTCGCCGATGCGGTTGCCACGATGGCGAAGTCGGGCGTGGCCCGGTTCGCCGAAGTCGGGCCCGAGGCCGTGCTCTACCCGATGGTCAACCAGATCCTCGACGCCATGGACGCGGCGGCGCCGCCGACCGTGGTCGCGCTGGCGCGCCGGGATCACGCCGATGTCGCCACCGTGCTGGCCGGTGCGGCCGGGCTGTTCGTCTCCGGCGCGGACCTCGACTGGGCGGGTATGTATCCGGCCGGGGCGCGGCGAATCGACCTGCCCACCTACGCCTTCCAGCGCCGCCGCTACTGGATGCGCGAGGGATCGGCCGGTGGCGGTGACGCCCGGTCGATGGGTCTGGCGACCACCGGACACCCGCTGATCTCCGCGGTGGTATCGCAGCCGGACTCCGGCGCGGTCATCCTCACCGGCCGCCTGTCGGTGCAGTCGCATCCGTGGCTGGCCGATCACCGGGTGCTGGGCACGGTGCTGGTCCCCGGAACCGGTCTGGTCGAACTCGCACTGCACGCCGGGGAACAGGTGGACTGCTCGACCCTCGAGGACCTGGTCCTGCGGGCCCCGCTGGTGCTGCCGGAGTCCGCGGGCGTCGCGGTGCGCGTCACCGTCGGGGCGGCCGAGGAGTCGGGCCGGCGCGCGGTGCGGATCTTCTCCTGCCCCGAGGCGGGAGTCGAGGTGGCCGCCACGTGGACCCTGCACGCCGAGGGCGCGCTCGCCCCCGCGGCCGCGGCCGCCGCCGTCGACCTCGTGGCATGGCCGCCCGTCGGCGCGAAGGCGCTGGACGTCGAGGGCGTCTACGACGATCTGCTCGACGCCGGATACGGGTACGGTCCGTTCTTCCAAGGTCTGCAAGCGGCCTGGCAGCGCGGCGACGAGGTGTTCGCCGAGGTCGCGCTGCCGGATGCGCAGGACACCGAGGGATTCGGAATCCATCCGGCGCTGCTCGATTCCGCGGTGCACGCGCTGCGGTTGACCGGCGACCTGTCGGCGGACAACGGTGTCGCCTTGCCGTTCGAGTGGTCCGGTGTCACCGTGCACGCGGCCGGCGCGGATACGTTGCGGGTGAGGCTCATCCGCCTCGGTGAGAGCTCGCTGTCGATGGACCTCGCCGACTCGACCGGCGCGCCGGTGGCGACCGTGCGGAATCTGGCCTCCCGGGTCATCGATCCCGCGCAGCTCACCGCCGCCGCGTCCATTGTCGATACCGCGTCGTACCAGGTGGATTGGACGCCGATCACGGTGTCGGGTGCCCCGGTCGACAGCGTGACGTGGGCGGATCTCGGCGACGAGGTGCCGGCCGCGGTGGTGTGGGACTGCCCCGCGGGCAATGAGCCCGACGCTGTGCGGTCCGCGACTCACATTGTGCTGCACATACTCCAGACCTGGACCAGCGATCAGAGGTTCGGGGACGCCGCACTGGTGGTCCGGACACGCGGTGCGGTTTCGGTTGCGGGGGAGGACATTACGAACCTCGCCGGTGCCGCGGTGTGCGGCTTGGTGCGTTCCGCGCAGGCCGAGAACAGCGGCCGGATCGTCCTGATCGACAGCGACGCTGAGCTGGGCGGGCTGCTCGGCGCGATCCTGGCCACCGAGGAATCCCAGGTGGCCGTGCGCGGTGGGCAGGTGTACACCCCGCGGCTCGTGCGCACGGTGGCCACCTCTTCGGCTCCGAGTCCGGCCTTCGAGCCGGACGACACTGTGCTGATCACCGGTGCCAGCGGTTTCCTCGGCGGGCTGTTCGCCCGCCACCTGGTCGCCGCCCGCGATGTCCGTCACCTGCTGCTGATGAGCAGGCGCGGTGAATCCGCCCCCGGCGCAACCGAATTGCGGGCGGAATTGCAGGAGCTCGGGGCCGAGGTCTCGTTCGCCGCTTGTGATGTCGCAGACCGTGGCGCGCTGGCGGAGGCGCTGGCCGCTGTACCCGCGGATCGACCGCTCGCCGGTGTGTTCCACACGGCCGGCGTGCTCGACGACGGCGCGATCGCCTCACTGACCTCGGAGCGGCTGGATACGGTGCTGCGGCCCAAGGTCGATGCCGCCCTGCACCTGCACGAGCTGACCGCCGATCTGCCCTTGAAGGCATTCGTGCTGTTCAGTTCCGCGGCCGGTGCTTTCGGCAGTCCCGGCCAGGGCAACTACGCCGCGGCCAACGCCTGCCTGGACGCATTGGCGGTACACCGCAAGGCATCCGGGCGCAGCGGGCAGTCCCTCGCCTGGGGTCTGTGGAGTTCGGACGGCGGCATGGCCGCCGAGCTCAGCGATGTGGACCGGCGACGGATGTCGCGGTCGGGCATGCTGCCGCTGTCGGCGGAACAGGGCCTGGCACTGTTCCACGCCGCCAGCGAGATCGGCACGGCCGCACCGGTTCTCGCGCGTCTGGACCTGGAGAGCCTGCGCGGTGCGGGATTCGCGGCGACCCTGCTGTCCGGCCTGATCCCGGCGCGCCGCAAGTCGACCGCGGGCGCGGCGGACGCGCTGCGCGCCCGGCTGGCCACCACTCCCGAGGGTGCGCGCCGCGGCGTGTTCGTCGACCTCGTCCGGACTCAGATCGCGGCGGTGCTCGGTCATGCGAACGCGAACGCCATCGCGGCCGATCGGGCGTTCAACGAGCTGGGCTTCGATTCGATCACCGCGGTCGAATTCCGCAATGCCCTCAAATCGATTACCGGCCTGCGGTTGCCGGCGACCCTGGTGTTCGACTATCCGTCACCGCAGGCGCTGGCCGGATACCTGGCCGAGGAGTTCACCGACACTCGCGCCCCCGAGGCGTCGGCGGACCCGTCGGACAACGACATTCGCCAGGCCCTGTACACGATTCCCGTCGCGCGGCTGCGCGAGGCGGGTCTGCTGGATGCCCTCATGAAGCTCGCACACGGGCCCGAAACTCAGGACGAGACCGATCGCGCCGTCACCGAGGAGTCGATCGACGACCTCGATATCGACGATCTGATCGACCTGGCTTACATCAACTCGTCCGAGGACTGAAAGAAGAGCTGGAACCATCATGACCAAGCCCGAGGACAACACTCAGAAGCTCGCCCAGGCGCTGCGCGTATCGCTCAAGGAGACCGAGCGCCTGCGCGCCCGCAACCGCAAGCTCGACGCCGCCCTGCGCGAACCGATCGCGATCGTGGGTATGGCCTGCCGTTATCCGGGCGGCGTCGGTTCTCCCGAGGACCTGTGGAGGCTGGTCATCGAGGAGCGCGACGCCACCTCGGAGTTCCCCACCAACCGAGGCTGGGATATCGAGCGCCTCTACGATCCGACGGGGGAGACGCCGAACACCAGCGCCACCCGGGAGGGCGCATTCCTGCATTCCGCAGGCGAATTCGATGCGGCGTTCTTCAATATCAGCCCCAACGAGGCCATGATCAACGACCCGCAGCAGTTCCTGCTGCTGGAGACGACGTGGGAGGCGTTCGAGCGGGCCGGTGTCGACCCCGGCACGCTCAAGGGCAGCAAGACCGGGGTGTGGGTCGGCATGATGTATCACGACTACCCGGGCAATGCGATTACGGGATCCTTTGCCTCCGGGCGGGTTTCGTACGTGTTCGGTCTGGAGGGGCCGTCGGTCACGGTGGACACGGCGTGCTCGTCGTCGCTGGTGGCCATGCACTCGGCGGCCGCGTCGCTGCGGTCGGGCGAATGCGATCTGGCCCTGGCCGGCGGTGTCGCCGTGATGGCCGGGCCGGACACCCTGATCGAGTTCACCCGGCAGCGCGGACTGTCGCCCGACGGCCGCTGCAAGTCCTTCGCCGACGCGGCCGACGGGGTGGGCTGGTCCGAGGGCGTCGGCGTGCTGGTGCTGGAGCGGCTGTCCGACGCGCAGCGCAACGGTCATCAGGTGCTGGCGGTGATCACCGGTTCGGCGGTCAATCAGGACGGCGCGTCCAATGGTTTGACCGCGCCGAACGGTCCCTCGCAGCGGCGGGTCATCCGCCAGGCGCTCACCAATGCGGGGATCACCGCGGCCGATGTGGACGTGGTCGAGGGCCATGGCACCGGAACGACTTTGGGCGATCCGATCGAGGCGCAGGCGATTCTGGCGACCTACGGTCAGGATCGTGCCGAGGACAGGCCGCTGTGGCTGGGGTCGCTGAAGTCCAATATCGGTCACTCCCAGGCCGCGGCGGGCGTGGGTGGCGTGATCAAGATGGTCATGGCCATGCGCCACGGCATGCTGCCCAAGACGCTGCACGTGGATCGGCCGTCGACGAAGGTGGATTGGTCCGACGGTCAGGTGCGACTGCTGACCGAGGCGGTGCCGTGGCCGGAGGTGGATCGTTCGCGGCGCGCGGGCGTGTCCTCGTTCGGCATCAGCGGCACCAACGCGCACGTCATCGTCGAACAGGCCCCGGTGAGCGAGCCGGTGCCGGAACCGGATTCGGGGCCGGTGACCAAGACCGTCCCGGCCGGTGGACTGCTGCCGTGGGTGGTGTCGGCGCGCGCCGCCGGGGCCCTCACCGATCAGGCCGCGCGCCTGGCAGCGCGGGTGGGCGACCAGGATCCGATCGATGTCGGCTTCTCGCTGGCGTCCACGCGTGCGGTTCTCGAGCATCGCGCCGTCGTCGTGGCCGAGGGGCGCGATGGTCTGCTGGCAGGGGTGCGGGCGCTGGGGCGCGCCGACACCGCCGCAGGCGTGGTGTCCGGTCGTGTGGTGCCCGGCTCGACGGGTGTGGTGTTCTCGGGTCAGGGTGCGCAGTGGGCCGGGATGGCCGTCGAGTTGCGTGCGGCCTATCCGGTGTTCGCCGAGCATTTCGACGCGATCGTGGCGGAGCTGAATCCACAACTGGGGCAGCCGGTTTCGCTGAGCACGGCCTTGACGAGCGCGGATCTGGTCGATCGGACGGTATTCGCGCAGGCGGGTCTGTTCGCGTTCGAGGTGGCCTTGTTCCGGCTGCTCGAATCCTGGGGCGTGCGCGCCGATGTCGTCGCCGGTCATTCGATCGGTGAGATCGCGGCAGCCCATGTGGCGGGTGTGCTGTCGCTGGCGGATGCGTGTGTGCTGGTGGCGGCGCGCGGCCGGTTGATGCAGGCGCTGCCCGCCGGTGGCGCGATGGTCGCCGTGGGAGCCGCCGAAGCGGCGGTGCTGCCGCTGCTGAGCGACGGGGTGTCGATCGCGGCGGTGAACAGTCCCTCGTCGGTGGTACTTTCCGGTGTCGAAGAAGCCGTCACCGCCGTGATCGAGGCATGCGTCGAACATGGTTGGCGCACACACCGTTTGCGCGTCTCGCATGCGTTCCACTCGTCCTTGATGGAACCGATGCTGGCCGAATTCGGCACGGCTATCGCGGGATTGACCTTCGGCCGCCCGAATGTGCCATTGGTGTCGACAGTGACCGGCGCCGCGATCGGCGAGGAGATGTCGGACCCCGCGTACTGGGTCGGTCAGGTGCGCGACACCGTGCGGTTCGCCGATGCGGTCGCCGCGATGGTGGATTCGGGTGTCGCGAGGTTCGCGGAGGTCGGGCCCGACGCGGTGCTGACCCCGATGATCGCCCAGACCGTCGACGACGGCACCGCGGCCGTGATGGCGCTGGCGCGCCGAGACCATGCCGATCCGTCCACGGTGCTGGGTGGCGTGGCCGGGTTGTTCGTGGCCGGTGCCGCGGTGGACTGGGCCGGTCTCTATGCCGGTTCCGGTGCCCGGCGAATCGACCTGCCCACCTATGCCTTCCAACACGAGCGCTTCTGGCTCGACCCCAAGCAGGCGCTGGCGCTCTCGTTCTTCGGCGCGGAACTGGGCGGAACCGGTGCTACCGGGCTGGACCTCGTGGATCATCCGCTGCTGGGTGCCGTAGTGCCGCACCCGGATTCGGGCGGCGTCAGCTTCACCGGCCGGTGGTCGCTGGACTCGGTCGAATGGCTGGCCGATCACAGCGTGCTCGGCACCGTGCTGCTGCCGGGTACCGGGTTCGTCGAGCTGGCCGCCTACATCGGTGGACTGCTGGGCTGCGATGTGGTGGACGAGCTGGTGCTACAGGCCCCGTTGACCGTTCCGGCCGAGGGCAGTGTCTCGGTGCAGGTTGTGGTGGCCGCCGCCGACGAGGCCGGTCGCCGGCGACTGAGCGTCCATTCCCGGCAGTCGGCCGAGAGCCCCTGGGTCGTGCACGCCGAAGGCGTTCTCGCGCCGGGTGAGACGACGGCCGATTTCGACCTCATCGCGTGGCCACCGGCCGGCGCGCAACCGCTGGACGTCACCGGCGCCTATGACGAGCTGCTGGATGCCGGGTACGGCTACGGCCCGCACTTCCAGGGCCTGCAGGCGGCATGGCTGCGCGGTGACGAGTTGTTCGCCGAGGTCGCGCTGCCGGATCCCAAGGACGCCAACGGGTTCGGGATTCACCCCGCCCTGTTCGACTCGGCGCTGCACGCGGCGATCGTGCACGGTGTGCGCGGCGGCCTCGAGGGATTCCCGGCCCTGCCGTTCTCCTGGAATCACGTGGTGGTGCACGCCGCCGAGGCCGCCGCGGTGCGAGTCCGGATCGTGGTGCAGGGCGATCGGTTCGCCGTACAGCTGGCCGACGAACAGGGTTACCCGGTGTTGTCGGTGGGTGCCCTGGTCTCTCGGCCGGTGTCGGCCGAGCGTCTTCGCGGTGATCGGGTGTCGGAGGCGCTCTTCGACGTGGAATGGGTTGCGGCTCAGTCACTGTCGGCAGGGACGGTCGAGCCGGACCGGGTGGTGTTCCTCGCCGATCTGGAGGCCGATCCCGACGCTGCCGTCCCCGATTTCGTCCTGTTCGAATGCCCCCGCCACGAGGGCGCGCCGCCGGAAGCGATACGGCGGGTCGCCGCCGACGTCCTCGGCACCGTGCACCGCTGGCTGGCCGATCCGCGTTTCGCCGGTTCCCGGCTGGTCGTGCTGACCGGAAACGCGGTGGCCGTCGCCGATTCGGAGCAGGTGGATCTGGGACAGGTGCCCGTGTGGGGGTTGGTGCGTGCCGCGCAGGCCGAACACCCGGGCCGATTCCAGCTGCTCGACCTGGATCGCGGCGAACCCGACCCCCTGGCGATCGCGGCGGCGGCCGCCACGATGGAACCCGAAGCCGCGCTGCGGAATTCGGGCCTGCTGGTGCCGCGTCTGCACCGTCGCGCACCCGGCACCCTCGTGCCCCTGACCGAACCCGGCACCGTGCTGGTGACCGGTGGCACCGGCGGTCTCGGTGCGGTCATCGCCCGGCATCTGGTGACCGAACACGGTGTGCGCCATCTGCTTCTGACCTCCCGCCGCGGACCGGATGCCCCCGGCGCCGCCGAACTGAGCGCGGAACTGGCCGAGCTCGGCGCACAGGTGACCATCGCGGCCTGCGATGTCTCCGACCGGGAGTCGCTCGCGGCACTGCTGGACACCGTCCCCGCCGAGCATCCGCTGGTCGGCGTGGTGCACGCGGCCGGAACCGCGGACAACGGCCTGATCGAGTCGATCACGCCCGAGCGCGTCGACTACGTTTTCGGCCCCAAGGCCGATGCGGCGTGGCATCTGCACGAACTGACCCGCGACAACCCGCTGTCGCTGTTCGTCATGCTCGCTTCGGCCGGTGGGCTGGTGCTGGCCACGGGCCAGGCCAATTACGCCGCGGCGAACGTCTTCCTGGACGGCCTGGCCGCGCACCGCCGCAGCCTGGGACTGCCGACGACCTCGATCGACTACGGTCTGTGGGCGCGTGCGACCGGACTCGGTTTCGAGTTGCCCGAGGAAGCCTTCGAAAGGATGCGCAGGCAGGGCTTCCCGGCGCTGTCCGAGTCCGAGGGCCTGGCGCTGTTCGACGCGGCGATCGCCACCGATGCCGCGCAGCTGGTGGCGCTGCGGATCGACCGCGCGGTGCTGCGCACCCGGGGCGAGCAGCTCCCGGCCCTGGTCCGCGCGCTCGTGCCGAACCCGGTGCGCCGCAACCGATCCGCGGCGGGCCAGGCGTTCGCGCAGCGGCTGGCGGGCCTGTCGGACGCCGAGCGCAAGAGCGCGCTGCTCGAAGTGGTCCGCTCGGCGGCCGCCGAGGTGCTCGGGCACGGATCCGTCGACGCCGTGGAACCCCGGCAGGCGTTCCAGCAGCTCGGATTCGACTCGCTGAGCGCCGTCGAGTTCCGCAACCGGCTCAATGCCGCGACGGGCCTGCAACTTCCGGCCACACTCGTCTTCGATCAGCCCAACCCGCAGGCCGTCGCCGAGTTCATCGAGGCCGAACTCACCGGCACCATCCAGGATGTCGCGGTCACCGCCCGCCGGGTCGCCGGGGATGATCCGATCGCGGTGGTGGCCATGAGCTGCCGCTATCCCGGCGGCGTCGCCTCGCCGGAAGATCTGTGGCGGCTGGTCGTCTCGGGCGGCGACAGCACCGGGGAGATGCCGGTCGATCGTGGCTGGGATACCGAGGGCATCTACGATCCCGAGCCGGGCAAGCTCGGTAAGACCTACACCCGTCAGGGCTCGTTCCTTTACGACGCAGCCGATTTCGACGCGGACTTCTTCGGCATCAGCCCGATCGAGGCCACCGTGATCGATCCGCAGCAGCGGTTGCTGCTGGAGGTGTCGTGGGAGGCGCTGGAGCGCGCCGGCCTCGATCCGGCGGTGCTGCGCGGCAGTTCGACCGGTGTGTTCACCGGTGTCATGTACCACGATTACGCGCAGGGCACCGGGACCGGCAACAGCGTCGCGGGCAGCCTGGTGCCCGGTCGCATCGCCTACACCCTGGGGTTGGAGGGCCCGGCCGTGGCGGTGGATACGGCGTGCTCGTCCTCGCTGGTGGCCATGCATCTGGCCACGCAGTCGCTGCGGTCGGGCGAATGCGATCTGGCCCTGGCGGGTGGTGTGGCGGTGATGTCCAGCCCGGACATGTTCCTCGAGTTCGGTCGGCAGCGCGGGCTCGCGCCCGACGGCCGGTGCAAGTCGTTCGCCGAGGCCGCCGACGGCGTCGGATGGTCCGAGGGTGCGGGAATGCTGGTGTTGGAACGGCTTTCCGACGCTCGCCGCAACGGGCACGAGGTGCTGGCCGTGATCGCCGGGTCGGCGGTGAATCAGGACGGCGCGTCCAATGGTTTCACCGCGCCCAACGGTCCCTCGCAGCGGCGGGTCATCCGGCAGGCGCTCGCCAATGCCGGGGTGTCCCCGGCCGAGGTCGATGTCGTGGAGGCCCACGGCACCGGCACCAGCCTGGGCGACCCGATCGAGGCCCAGGCACTGCTCGCCACCTACGGTCGGGACCGGGATGCGGACAGTCCGCTGTGGCTGGGGTCGTTGAAGTCGAATATCGGTCACGCCCAGGCCGCCGCGGGTGTGGGCGGTGTCATCAAGATGGTGATGGCCATGCGGCACGGGGTCCTGCCCCGCACGCTGCACGTCGATCAGCCCAGCACCAAAGTGGATTGGACCGAGGGCAACATCCGGCTGCTGACCGAAGAAGTGGCGTGGCCGGAGGCCGATCGGCCGCGTCGCGCCGGTGTGTCCTCATTCGGTCTCAGCGGCACCAATGCCCACCTCATTGTCGAACAGGCTCCGGCCTCGCCCGCTCCCGTGGCGGTGGACAGGACCGTTCCGGCCGGCGGTGTGCTGCCGTGGGTGGTCTCGGGACGGACCGGCGAGGCGCTCGCCGATCAGGCGCGGCGGCTGGCATCCCATGTGGGCGAGCACGATCCGATCGATATCGGCTTGTCGCTGGTGACGTCGCGGGTGCTGTTCGAGCACCGGGCCGTGGTGTTGTCGGCCGAGCGGGATGGTCTGCGGACCGGTATCCAAGCGATTGGCCGTGGCGAATCCGCGGCGGGCGTGGTGTCCGGTCGGGTGGTTTCCGGCTCGACGGGCATGGTGTTCTCAGGTCAGGGTGCGCAGTGGACCGGGATGGCGAGTGAGCTGCGTGCGGCGTATCCGGTGTTCGCCGAGCATTTCGACGCGATCGTGGCGGAGCTGGACCCGGCGCTGGGACAGTCGGTTTCGCTGAGTGAGGCGCTGCTGTCCGAGGAGTTGGTCGATCGGACGGTGTTCGCGCAGGCGGGGTTGTTCGCGTTCGAAGTGGCGCTGTTCCGGCTGCTCGAATCCTGGGGTCTGCGGCCCGATGTCGTCGCCGGTCATTCGATCGGTGAGGTTGCGGCGGCGCATGTGGCAGGGGTGTTCTCGCTGGCCGATGCGTGTGTGCTGGTGGCGGCGCGTGGCCGTCTGATGCAGGCGCTTCCCACGGGTGGCGCGATGGTCGCGGTCGGTGCCTCGGAGGCCGACGTGTTGCCGTTGTCGACCGGCGGTGTGTCGATCGCGGCGGTCAACGGTCCGTCGTCGGTGGTGCTCTCCGGCGTCGAGGCCGATGTCCTCGCCGTCGTCGAGGCGTGCGCCGAACACGGCTGGCGCACACACCGTTTGCGCGTCTCGCATGCGTTCCACTCGGCCTTGATGGAACCGATGCTGGCCGAATTCGCTTCGGCGATAGAGGGTGTGGCGTTCTCGAGCCCGGGTGTGCCGCTGGTGTCCACGGTCACCGGTGCACGGGTCTCCGAGGAAATGTCGGTTCCGTCGTACTGGGTCGCTCAGGTGCGCGACGCCGTGCGGTTCGCCGATGCGGTGACCGCGATGGCGGGACTGGGGGTTTCGAGATTCGTCGAGGTCGGGCCGGATGCCGCGCTGACCCCGATGGTCACCCAGACGCTCGAGGCCGGGCAGGCGGCCGCGCCGGCGGTTCCGACCGTGGTCGCCACGGCGCGCGGTGGCCAAGCGAATCCCCCGGCCCTGCTGGCGGCGGTGGCCGCGGTGTTCGTGACCGGCGCTCACGTCGACTGGGCCGCCCTGTACGCCGGTACCGGCGCGCAGCGAATCGACCTGCCCACCTATGCTTTCCAGCATCGTCGCTTCTGGATGCACGCAGGGTCCTTCGGCAATGCGGACGCCCAGTCGCTGGGCCTGATCGCCACCGGGCATCCGCTGGTGTCGGCGGTGGTGTCGCAGCCGGATTCGGATGTGATCGCCGTCAGCGGCCGGCTGTCGGTGCGGACGCATCCCTGGCTGGCCGATCACCGCGTCATGGACACGGTGCTGCTGCCGGGGACCGGTCTGGTCGAGCTGGCCCTGAATGCCGGTGAGCGAGTGGGCTGTTCGAGCCTGGACGAGCTGGTGTTGCGCGCACCGCTGGTGCTGCCGGAGTCGGCGGGGGTGGCGGTGCGGGTCCTCGTCGGCGGCGACGACGGTTCGGGTCGGCGCGGTGTCCGGATCTTCTCCCGCCTCGACGACGACCCGGACGCGTCGTGGACATTGCACGCCGAGGGAGTGCTCGCGCCGGAAACCGTCGGCGCGACAGCGGATCTGACCCATTGGCCGCCCACCGGTGCCACCGAGGTCGACATCGACGGGGTCTACGACTCCCTCGACGAGCAGGGCTACCACTACGGCCCGATGTTCCAAGGCCTGCGGTCGGTGTGGCGCGGAACCGACGGGATCTACGCCGAGGTCGAACTGCCCGAGCTGGCGCGCGTCGAGGCCCAGCGGTTCGGCGTGCATCCGGCGCTGCTGGATGCGGCATTGCACGCCTTGCGTTTCGCCGACGACGGCGCGGCGCAGGGCAGCGGCCCCGTGTTGCCGTTCGAGTGGTCCGGTGTCACGGTGCACGCGGCGGGCGCGGACGCGGTGCGGGTCCGGCTCACCCGCGTCGGCGCGCACGGCGTGGCCCTGGAGCTCGCGGACTCGACCGGCGCCCCGGTGGCGACGATCCGGAATCTTGCCTCCCGGCCGATCGATCCCGCGCAGCTCACCGCGGGCACACCCATCGCGCGCACTGCGATGTTCGATGTCGGCTGGGCCCCGATCTCGGTGGCGGACAAGGACATCGCCGCAGTTGCCTGGACCGATCTCGATGGTGAGAGCGAGCAGGTCCCGCCGGTCGTGGTGCTGGACTGCCCGGCGGGTAACGATCCCGCCGCCCTGCGCGCGGCGACTCACGAAGTGCTGCAATCGCTTCAGACCTGGATGACCGATCGGCGCTTCGCGGAGTCGGTGCTGGTCGTCCGGACCAGCGGTGCAGTTTCGGTTGCGGGGGAGGACATTACGAACCTCGCCGGTGCCGCAGTATGCGGACTGGTTCGCTCGGCCCAGGCGGAGGCCCCCGGCCGGATCGTGCTGGTCGACACCGACTCCGACGATGCCGACTTCGGTGGGCTGCTGGGCGGAATCCTGGCCGCCGACGAACCACAGGTGGCGGTGCGTGGCGGGCAGGTGCACCGGGCCCGACTCGGCCGGGTCGTGGACGGGGCCGCTGCGGTGACCGACTCCCTCGGTCCGGAGGACACCGTGCTGATCACCGGTGCCAGTGGCTACCTCGGCGGGTTGTTCGCGCGGCACCTGGTCGACGCCCACGGCGTGCGTCGGCTCCTGCTGCTGAGCCGCAGCGGCGAATCCGCTTCCGGCACAACCGATTTACGTGCGGAGTTGGAGAATCTCGGGGCCGAGGTCGAATTCGTCGCGTGTGACGTCGCTGATCGTGGCGCGCTCGCCGAGGTGCTGGCCCGCGTGCCCGCCGATCATCCGCTGACCGGGGTGTTCCACCTGGCCGGTGTCCTCGATGACGGTGCGATCGCCTCGCTGACCCCGGAGCGGCTGGACGCGGTGTTCGCGCCCAAGGTCGATGCCGCCCTGCACCTGCACGAGCTGACGGCCGAGCTGCCTCTGAAGGCGTTCGTGCTGTTCAGTTCGGTGGCCGGGTCGTTCGGCGGGCCCGGTCAGGGCAACTACGCCGCGGCCAACGCCTGTTTGGACGCATTGGCGGTGCACCGCAGGGCCTCCGGGCGCAGCGGCATCTCGCTCGCCTGGGGTCTGTGGAGCTCGGACGGAGGTATGGCGGCCGAACTCGGCGACGTCGACCGGCACCGCATGTCCCGCTCGGGTCTGCTGCCGTTGTCGGAGGAGCAGGGTCTCGCGCTGTTCGACGCCGCGCTCGGGCTCGACACGGCCGCCGTCGTCCTCGCCCGCGTGGACCTCGACGCCCTGCGCAACGCGGGATTCGCCGCGCCCGCACTGTTTTCCGCACTGGTCCCGCAGCGCCGCAAGGCCGCCTCGGGTGCGGCCGCGGCCCTGCGCGCCCGGTTGACGGGCACGCCCGAGGCCGAGCGGCTCGGTGTGCTCGTGGAGATCGTGCGCGGCCAGGTCGCCGCGATCCTCGGTCACGAGAACGCCAATGCTGTTGCGGCGGACAGGGCGTTCAACGAGCTGGGCTTCGATTCGATCACCGCGATCGAGTTCCGCAACGGCCTCAAGGCCGTCACGGGACTGCCCCTGCCCGCGACCCTGGTGTTCGACTACCCGACGCCGCAGGACCTGGCGAAGTATCTGGCCGGGGAACTCACCGGAAGCGGGCGCGAGGCCGAGGTCGTGGCGAGCCGGGCCGTCGACGGCGACCCGATCGCCGTGGTCGGCATGGCCTGCCGCTATCCGGGCGGGGTCACCTCCCCCGAGGAATTGTGGGAACTGGTCCGGGTCGGCGGGGACGCGGTGACGACGCTTCCGATCGACCGCGGCTGGGATGTCAATGGCCTCTACGATCCCGAACCCGGCCGCCCGGGCAAGGCGTACACCCGCGAAGGCGGATTCCTGCACACCGCGGCCGAATTCGATCCGGACTTCTTCGGGATCAGCCCCAATGAAGCCACCATGATGGATCCGCAGCAGCGGCAGCTCCTCGAAACCACATGGGAGGCGCTCGAACGCGCGGGCGTGGACCCGGCCGTGCTGCGCGGCAGCTCGACCGGCGTGTTCGCCGGTGTCATGTACCACGACTACGCGCAGGGATCCGGCAGCAACGCTGCGGGCAGCCTGGTGTCGGGGCGGGTCGCGTACACGCTGGGGTTGGAAGGCCCTGCGGTGTCCGTGGATACGGCGTGCTCGTCGTCGCTGGTGGCCATGCATCTGGCCGCGCAGTCGCTGCGGTCGGGGGAGTGCGATCTGGCCCTGGCCGGCGGCGTCACCGTCATGGCGACGCCGGAGACTCTCGTGGAGTTCAGCCGTCAGCGTGGGCTGTCGCCGGATGGTCGGTGTAAATCCTTCTCCGACACCGCCGATGGCGTGGCGTGGGCCGAAGGCGTCGGCATGCTGGTGCTCGAACGGCTCTCCGATGCCCGGCGCAACGGGCACGAAGTGCTCGCGGTCATCGCCGGGTCGGCGGTCAATCAGGACGGTGCGTCCAATGGCTTGACCGCTCCCAACGGCCCGTCGCAGCGACGGGTCATCCGCCAAGCCCTGGCGAATGCCGGGGTGTCGCCGGTCGAGGTGGATGCGGTCGAAGCCCACGGCACCGGAACGACTTTGGGCGACCCGATCGAGGCGCAGGCGCTGCTGGCCACCTACGGTCAGGACCGTGCCGAGGATCGTCCGCTGTGGCTGGGGTCGCTGAAGTCGAACATCGGTCACTCCCAGGCAGCCGCCGGTGTGGGCGGTGTGATCAAGATGGTGATGGCCATGCGCCACGGCATGCTGCCCAAGACGCTGCACGTGGATCAGCCGTCGACGAAGGTGGATTGGTCCGAGGGTCATGTGCGGCTGCTGACCGAAGCGATGGCGTGGCCGGAAGCCGATCGTCCGCGTCGGGCCGGTGTGTCCTCGTTCGGCATCAGCGGCACCAACGCCCACATCATCATCGAACAAGCTCCGGCGGCCGACCCGGCTCCGGTGTCGGCGGTGAAGTCCGTTCCGGCCGGTGGGATTGCGCCGTGGGTGATTTCGGCGCGCAGTGCCGATGCTCTGGCCGGGCAGGCCGCTCGACTGGCATCGCATGTGGGCGAACAGAATCCGGTCGATATCGGTTTCTCACTGGCGTCCACCCGTGCCGTGTTCGACCATCGTGCTGTCGTCCTCGCTGCCGACCGTGACGGCCTGCTGGCCGGCACGCGGGCGGTGGCTGCGGGTGAGGCGGGACCGGCTGTGGTGTCCGGCCGGGTGGTGTCGGGCTCGACGGGCGTGGTGTTCTCCGGTCAGGGCGCGCAGTGGGCGGGCATGGCCGCCGAGCTGCGTACCGCGTATCCGGTGTTCGCCGAGCACTTCGATGCCCTCGTCGCCGAGCTGGATCCGCTGCTGGCGCAGCCGGTTTCGCTGAGCGTCGCACTGTCCTCCGAGGATGTGGTCGACCGGACGGTGTTCGCGCAGGCGGGGTTGTTCGCGTTCGAGGTGGCGCTGTTCCGGCTGCTCGAATCGTGGGGCTTCCGCGCCGATGTCGTCGCCGGTCACTCGATCGGCGAAGTCGCGGCCGCCCATGCGGCCGGGGTGCTGTCCGTGGCGGATGCCTGTGCGCTGGTGGCCGCGCGTGGTCGTCTGATGCAGGCTCTGCCCGCGGGCGGAGCGATGGTCGCAGTCGGCGCGTCCGAGGCCGGCGTGCTGCCGTTGTTGACCGGCGGTGTGTCGATCGCGGCGGTCAACGGCCCGTCGTCGGTGGTTCTCTCCGGTGACGAGGACGCGGTCCTGGCCATCGTCGACGCGTGCGCCGAGCGCGGTTGGCGTACTCATCGGCTGCGGGTCTCCCACGCGTTCCATTCGGCGGCCATGGAACCGATGCTGGACGAATTCGCCTCGGCCATTGGTGGATTGGAATTCGGCCGCCCCCGTATCGCATTGGTGTCGACGGTGACCGGCGCACGGGTCGAGCACGAGATGTCGGATCCGGCGTACTGGGTCGGTCAGGTTCGGGGCACGGTGCGATTCGCGGATGCGGTTGCCGCGATGGCGAGTTCGGGCGTGTCCCGGTTCGCCGAGGTCGGCCCCGATGCCGCACTGGCCCCGATGATCGCCCAAACCCTCGACACCGCAACCACCGTCGCTCTCGCCAGGAGGAACAGCGCGGACCCCGCGACCATGCTGACGGGCCTCGCCCGCCTCTACGTCGCCGGGGCCACGGTGAACTGGACCGGCTACTACGCCGGGACCGGAGCCGCTAAGGTCGATCTGCCGACCTACAGTTTCCAGCACCGCCACTTCTGGGCCACGGGTTCACTGCACACCGGCGAGGCGCACACGCTCGGCCTGGGGTCCAGCGAGCATCCCATGCTGGGAGCGCTGGTGCCGCAGCCGGAGAGCGGCGGCATCCGATTCACCGGCCGCCTGTCCACGGCCACCCATCCGTGGCTGGCCGATCACGACGTGCTCGGCACGGTGCTGCTGCCCGGCACCGGATTCGTCGAACTGGCCGTGCACGCCGGAGAACAGGTCGACTGCCCGGAACTCGAGGAACTCACCCTGCTGGCGCCGCTCGTGGTGCAGGGGCAGGGCGGAGTGCAGATCCAGGTGATCGTCGGCGACGACGAGAACGGTCGCCGACGGCTCGACATCTACTCGGGCAAGGACGCCGACGATCCGTCGGCCCCGTGGACCCACCATGCCCGAGGCGCGGTGAGCCCGGGTACGGACGGCACCGAGCCGGACGGCTGGGACGGCTTCGTCCAGTGGCCGCCGGTCGATGCCGCGGCGATTCCGTTGGACGGCGTATACGACGAGCTCGCCGATCTCGGGTACCACTACGGGCCCGCATTCCAGGGACTGGCGGCCCTGTGGCGTCGCGGTGCCGATCTGTTCGCGGAAGTCGCACTGCCCGAACAGACTTCGGCCCAGGGCTACGGCGTGCATCCAGCACTGCTGGACGCGTCGATGCATGCGCTGGCCATCGGGCTGCGGCAGGAGGCGCGCGAATCCACCGAAAGCCCGACCCTCGTTCCGTTCGCCTGGTCGTCGGTGCGCATGCATGCCGTCGGCGCTCGGCGGGTGCGCGTGCGGCTGACCGTGTCGAGTCCCGGGGAAATCACCGTGACCATGGCCGATTCCGCCGGCACGCCGGTGCTTTCGGTTCGGTCGCTCGCGGTGCGCCCGCTGTCGCCGGAATTGCTCGCGGCCGCGACCGCGTCGGCGCCCGACGCGCTGTACGAGCTCACCTGGCGGACCGGTCCGCAACTGCGATCGGCGGAAGGGGCCACCTGGGCAGAATGGGGCGGCACGGCAGCGGCTTCGGTGTTGCTCTTCCGGCCCTCGCCGGAAGGCATCGAGATGCCGGACCGGCTGCGCGCGGCCCTGCACGGGACGCTCGCCGTCGTCCAGCAGTTCCTCGCCGAAGAGCGGTACACGGCAAGCACTTTGGCCGTGATCACCGATTCGTCCTCCGATCCGGCTCTCGGCGCGGTGTGGGGTCTGGTGCGCGCGGCGCAGGCAGAGAACCCGGGGCGGATCGTGCTCATCGAGGCCGATACGGAGACGACTCCGGATCGGCTTGTCGCCGCGGCACTCTCGGGTGAGCCGGAGCTGGCGGTTCGCGCGGACGGGACGCGGGTGCCGAGGCTGGTTCGCGCCGCGTCGGCGACCGACGCGGAGCGGCTCGAGCCGTGGGATCCGGAACGGACGGTGCTGATCACCGGTGGCACCGGCGGAATCGGCAGCTACCTGGCCAAGCATCTGGTGCGCGAGCACGGCGTGCGGCACCTGCTGCTGGTCGGTCGCCGCGGTCCGGACGCCGCCGCGGAACTGCGCGCGGAACTCGAGGCGCTCGGTGCCCGGGTCGACGTCGCCGCCTGCGATGTCACCGACCGGGACGCGGTGGCGGACCTGCTCGCCTCGATACCCGCGGAGCATCCACTGGGTGCCGTCGTCCACGTGGCGGGCACCGCCATCAACGGACTTGTCGACACCTTGACGCCGGAGCAGATCGACCACTCCCTCGGCGCCAAGGCCGATGCCGCGTGGCACCTGCACGAGCTCACCCGTGACGCCGGACTGTCGGCCTTCGTCATGACCTCCTCGGTGGCGGGTTCGATACTGCCCGCCGGACAGGGCGGTTACGCGGCGGCCAACGTGTTCCTCGATGCGCTGGCCACCCGGCGCCATGCCGAGGGCCTGCCGGCCACCTCGCTCGCCTACGGGCTGTGGGATATCGGGACCGGGCTCTCGCAGTTCCTCTCCGAGGCCGACCGGCAGCGCATGCGACGGCAAGGTCTGCCGCCGCTGGCCGCGGACAAGGCGCTGGCCTTGTTCGACGCGGCGGTGTCCACCTCGCGTCCGGTGCAGGTGCCGGTCGAAATCGACTTGGCCACACTGCGTTCCCGCGACGCGGTGCCCGCGCTGCTCGGGGACCTGGCCAAGCGGGGAGGGCGTCGGCAGAGCGTCGGCGGCCAGGACAGCGCCGCCCTGCGCAGGCATCTGGCACAGCTGCCGGAGTCCGAGCAGGAACAGTGGCTCCGGACGCACATCCTCGAGCTCGCCGCCAGGCTGCTGGGGCACGAGAGCATCGAATCCCTCGATCCCGAAAGGGATTTCCTCGAATCGGGATTCGACTCGCTGGCCGCCATGGAGCTGCGGACCACACTCAACGCCTCGACCGGCCTGACCCTGCCCACCGCCGCGATCTTCGATCACAAGACACCGGCGGCACTGGCTCGATACCTGCTCCAGGAGCTCGCCACCGACTCCCGAAAGGAGACCGGCGGCGCGGACGACTCGCTGTACGGGATGTTCCGCGGCGCGATCGAAACCGGCCGGGTAGATAAGGGTTTCGCCTTGCTGACGATGGCGGCCGAACTGCGCGAACAGTTCGACTCGGCACAGGATCTGGATCGGCTACCGGTGCCGACGCGACTCGCGACGGGCTCCACCCTGCCCCGGATCATCTGCCTCACACCGCCATTGGCGACCGGCGGCGCGCACCAGTACGCACGCATCGCATCACACCTGCGTACCGAGCGTGACGTGCTGGCCATCTCGCCGATCGGCTGCCGAATGGGAGAGGAGTTGCCCGCGACATCTCGGGCAGCACTGGAAGCCCTGGCGCGCAACGTCATCGAGGCAGCCCAGGGAGACCCGTTCATCCTGCTCGGCTACTCCTCGGGCGGCCTGCTCACCTACCTCCTCACCGAGCACATGGAGGCGGCCGGCGGCCCCGTCCCCGACGGGCTCGTCATGCTGGACACCTACCAGGTGCAAGACGAGTTCGGCCAATGGCTGCTACGCGCGATGGCCGAACACATGGTGTCCAACGAGGCGACCTTCGGCCGATTCGACAGCGCCCGCCTGTCCGGCATGGGCTGGTACGTGAACATGCTCCACGAGATGTCGCCCGGCTCCGTCGTCACCCCGACACTGTTCGTGCAGTGCGCCCAGCCCTTCCCGGGCAGCTCGGACCGCGGCGACTGGCGGGCCGAGCCCTGGGACGCAACGCAGTCCGTCGTCTCGGTCCAAGCCGACCACTTCACGATCCTGGAGGACGGCTCGGCCGAGGCGGCGGCAGCGATCGAGGGCTGGCTCGAGAGCTGACCCGGCGACCGGGTGGGCAATTACCGGGCCCACCCGGTCGTTCCGGCCCGAGCGGCATTCCGTCGGCGTCAGATATTGCTGAGAATGTCGACGGTCGCGGCTGTGGTTTCGGCTGCGCTGACGCCCGGTTCACCGATGATCAGGATGAATACCGATCCCTCGGAATAAGTGCGGCGCTGATCGCCACACTGCTGCCCATTCAGGTTGAATCCGCCTAGTCCGTCGACAGTGCGCGGGTGCAGTGTTCGCGAATCAGGTCGCCGATCGGGCGGCTGTTCGCGTCGATGAAGAAGTGGCCTCCTGGAAAGGATTTCGCGAAGAAGGCGCCGGAGGTGTGGGCGGCCCAGCCTTCGATCTGCGCGAAACTCGTGTCGGGATCTCGGTCGCCGGTAATGGCGACAATGGGGCTGCTGACGACCGCGCCGGGCTCGCACGTGTAGGTTTCGATGGCTCGGTAGTCGTTGCGGACGATCGACAGGATCAGCGCTCGGAATTCCGGGTCCTCGAGCAATACCGTGGGGGTGCCCCCGAACTGGACGAGGTGATCGGCGAGTTCTCGATCGCTCAGCAGATGCATTCGCCGCTCGGGCATCGCGGCCGAGGGGGAGCGGCGGCCGGAGGCGAACAGGACGGCCGGGTTCGCGCCCAATTCCTGTTCGAGGCGTCGGCAGGCCTCGAAGGCCACGACGGAACCCATGCTGTGCCCGAACAGGGAGAAGTTCTGGGCGTCTCCGACGGCTTCCTTCAGTTCCGGGAGCAGGCCGTCGACGAGGTTGGCGATATTCCCGACGAGGGGTTCGAGACGGCGGTCCTGGCGGCCCGGATATTGGATTGCCAGTACCTCGAACTCGTCCCCGACGCTTTTGGCCAAGGGGCCGTATGACATTGCGGCACCGCCCGCGTGGGGAAAACAAACCAATGTATGTGCGCCGGTTCCGGATGCCGGGGACAGGCGTCGTAGCCAATCAGCCATGGGTGAGTCGCACCACCGCACTCCAGGGCATCCGCGAATTCTTGATCGGAGCACGGGGATCGGGCTGGGGGAGGAGCGTGAGCGGTTTCATGAACCATGGCAGCCGGTGCAACCGGTGCGCGGCCCAGGCCAGATGCTCCACGTCGTCGGCGGTCCAGCCGATGCTTTCGAAGAAGCGCAGCGGCTCGACCGGGCCGAAGTGCCAGGGGGCGTTGGCCAGCAGTTCGGCGGTGGACTTGTTCGTCCGCTTCACCAGCGCCTGGTTGTTGACATCCACCATCCACCAGGCGATCTCGGGACGGGCCAGGGCGTCGCCCAGGCTGATCACATTGTCGTCGGTGAGGTAGTAGACCAGACCCTCGGTGAGCACGAGCGCGCGCTGCGCACCCTCGAGGGCTTCATCGAGGAACCGCTGCCGGGCCTCGGGATCGGCGAGGTCCACCGCTGTGCGGGTGAGCGCGCAGCGCGGCGATTCGCCGGCCAGCATGTCGTTCTTCTCGGTGATCAATCCCGGGAGATCGGCTTCGATCCAAGGGAATTCGGCCGCCAACTCCAGCCGGTACGGGCGGGTGTCCATGCCCGCTGCCAGATTGAGCACCCGATCGCAGCCCTGCGCGATGCTCTTCATGATCAGGTCGTCGATCAACTTGGTGCGGGTGACGAAATTCCAGCCACTGCGCATGAGGCGCGGTCCATTGGCGGCAATGGCGCGACCCCGTTCTCCGGCGACCAGGTCGGCTAGCGGATCGTCGAAAAGTGCGTCGGGGCGCGCGGATTCGATGGCGCGGAAGGCGGCGACCCAGCGGGCGGTGTCGGATACGGTGGTAACTAATTGAGCGGTCTCGGCCACCCGTGCAGTCTTGCACAGTGAACCCGACATTGCCTGTGGCGCTGGAACACTCCCGCTGGATACAGTGAACCACTGTCTTTTCTGAAGTTTCGCCACGCACAGGGGATTTGATGAGCGCACGGTATTCGATCAGGTGGGCAGCCGAACACGGTTTACCGCGACTGGCGCTGCGCGTGCACCACTATCGGGGCGACTCGTTCGCCCGGTTGCTCAGTGGTGCCGAAGACCGCAGCGATCCGTATTCGCTGATCGACCGGCTGCGTGGGGCGGGTGGGGTGCGGCCGGCCCCCGTCGGACACGCGGCCTTCGATTACCAGCTGTGCCGGGCGATCCTGCGTGACAACAGATTCGGCACGCGCACCCCGGTCGACCCTGCCGTTCCCGGCCCGTTGCGCCGCTATGCCGAACGAATAGAGCTGCCGCCCAACCCGGTCGAAGCGCCATCGATGTTCATGGTCGATCCGCCCGAGCACAGCCGGCTGCGCAAACCGGTCGCCTCGGCCTTCACCCCGCGCGCCGTGGCCCGCCTGGGCGAACGGGTGCACGAGGTCACCGCCGAACTCCTCGATGCCCTGTCCGGGCGCGAATCCGCGGACCTGATAGGCGATTTCGCCGCCCAGGTGCCCACCGCCATCATCGCCGAGATGCTCGGCTTCCCCGCCGCCGACCGTGAGCTGTTCCTGCGCTGGGGCGACGTCGTCACCCCGTTGCTGGACGTCGGCATCACCTGGCGGGCCCACCGGCGCGCCATGGCCGCGACCTCCGCGATGAAGGGCTATCTCCTCGCCCATATCGAGAAACTGCGCCGCACCCCCGGCGACGGCATCTTCGGCACCCTGGTGTCCTCGGGCGACCTGACCACCACCGAGCTGATGGCCACCGCGAACGTGCTCATGGGCGCGGGCTTCGAAACCACGATGAACCTGCTGGGCAACGCAATCCCGTTGCTGCTGGCCCACCCCGACCAACTCGACCTCCTCCGCGCCGAACCGGACCGCTGGCCCAATGCGATCGAGGAGATCCTGCGCTTCGACCCGCCGGTCCAGATGACCGCCCGCCGCGCCCTCGAACCGATCGACCTCGGCGGCGTCCGCCTCCAACCGGCCGAATCCATCATCGTCTCCCTCGCCGGCGCCAACCGCGACCCCGCCCACTTCCCAGACCCTCACCGCTTCGACATCGCCCGCCCGAACGCCAAGGAACACCTCACCTTCGGCAGCGGAGTCCACGCCTGCATCGGGGCCAGCCTGGCCAGATTGGAAGCGGCGCATGCCCTTCCCGCGCTGTTCGAACGCTTCCCCGACCTCCGGCTCGACGGCATCCCACGCCGCCGCGCCCTGTCCACGCTGCACGGGTACGAGCATCTGTCGGCGCGGCTGGGTCGGTCGACTCACGGCCGGGCCGTCCCGTCCGTGACCTCCGGGCCTCACCTGGTCGGCGGCTGAGACGAAAAGGGCACCACCGGCATTCCGGTGGTCAATGTGAACAACAACTGCTCGACCGGGTCCTCGGCGCTGTTCCTGGCCCGTCAGGCCATCGCCCACGGCATCGCGGACGTGGTGCTGGCCATGGGTTTCGAGCAGATGCAGCGCGGCGCGCTGGCCATGGCCTACACCGACCGCCCGACCCCGTTCGACCGGTTCAACGAGGTCGCGCAGGGCTTGCAGGGGACCAGCGACGCCCCGTTCGCCGCGCAGTTCTTCGGCGGCGCGGACCGCGGGGTCTAGCGGTGACGGCGGGTTCTCCAGCGTCGGCATGGAGGACATCGGTCGTGGTGTGGTGCGGATGGGCCAGCGGCGAATCATGCTGTCGGGCTTTCTATCCGGCCACCGTCGCTACGCAGGCGATAACCCGCGCCGCGCACGGTCTCCAGGGATACCACGCCGAACGGGCGGTCGATCTTGCCGCGCAGTCCGCGGATGTGGACGTCCACGACATTGGAGCGCGATTCGTACGCGAAATCCCAGCAGTGCTCGGTGAGCAGTTCCCGGGTCAGCACCGCGCCGGGCTGCCGCGCGAACATCTCCAACATGGCGTATTCCTTCGCTGTGAGGACGATTTCATCGTCACCGCGCCAGCACCGCCGTGCCGAGGTATCGATGCGCAGATCACCCACGCGCAGCACCGTCGGCCGCGGGATGGGTCCCCGGCGGATCAGGGCCCGCAGCCGGGCGGACAGCTCGTCGAGATGAAACGGCTTGGTGAGGAAGTCGTCGGCACCATCGTCGAGCCCCGTGACCCGGTCGCGCACCGCGCCGTGCGCGGTCAGCATCAGCACCGGCACCCAAACGCCCTCGTTCCGCAATCGCCGGCACACTTCGAACCCGGAGAATCCGGACAGCATCACGTCGAGCACGATCGCGTCGTAGGCGCGGCTGGCGGCCGCACCGTAGCCATCGGGTCCGTCCGCCGCGACGTCGACGGCGTACCCCTCCTCGGTCAGGCTCCGGCGCAGCAGCCGTGCCATCTTCTGTTCGTCCTCGACCACCAGCACGCGCATATGGATCAGCCTCCCGCCCACATTCTCGGCATCGGCAACGCCGGGCAACCCTGACGTGGGAGTCCATACCGTTCATGACTACACCTACGCCGGGCCTCCGGAACGCAGCGAGTTGATCTTCATGAATGCTTCATCTTCGCGGCGTAGACCAAAATCGACAAGGCGTGATGTCACGTTCTGCCGGGCAGACGCGACCCGGCCTGCCCAAGGAGACCGGTCATGGCACGGATCCGACGCAACACATCCGCCCTCGCCGTCCAGGCCAACGCGGCCGACGAGCGCTATCGGGCCGCTGCGTTCATCAAACGGTCGATCAACAAGGTCTTCGCCACGCACTGGTCGTTCCTGCTCGGTGAGATCGCGCTCTACAGCTTCATCATCCTGGTGTTGACAGGCGTGTATCTGACGCTGTACTTCGATCCGTCGATGACCGATGTGGTCTACAACGGGCCGTATCAGCCGCTGCGCGGAGTGACGATGTCACGGGCCTACGAATCCACCCTGAACATCTCCTTCGAAGTCCGCGGCGGCCTGTTCATCCGTCAGGTTCACCACTGGGCCGCACTGCTATTCGTCGCCTCGATGATCGTCCACCTGTTCCGGGTCTTCTTCACCGGCGGGTTCCGCAAACCACGCGAAGCCAACTGGGTCATCGGCTCCATCCTGCTGATCCTTGCCATGTTCGAGGGCTTCTTCGGCTATTCACTGCCGGATGATCTGCTCTCGGGCACCGGGCTCCGCCTGGCCTTCGGCGGCATCACGATGGGCCTGCCCATCATCGGCACCTGGTTGCACTGGCTACTCTTCGGCGGCGACTTCCCCGGCAACATCATCGTGCCCCGCATGTTCATCACTCACGTGCTCCTGATCCCCGGCATCATGCTCGCCCTGATCGCCGCCCACATCGCCCTGGTCTGGTATCAGAAGCACACGCAATACCCCGGTCCGGCACGGACGGAACGCAACGTGATCGGCACTCGGATCGTGCCGGTCTTCTCCCTGGACCAGGGCGCGTTCTTCGCGTTCACCCTGGCCGCAGTGTCACTCATGGGCGGCCTGCTACAGATCAATCCGATCTGGAACCTCGGCCCGTACAACCCCTCCCAGGTGTCGGCGGGATCGCAACCGGACTTCTACATGATGTGGACCGAGGGTCTGGCCCGCACCATGCCGCCGTGGGAGCTGTATCTGGGCCGCTACACCATCCCCGCCGCATTCTGGGTCGCCCTGATCATGGGCCTGATCTTCGCGGTGCTGATCGTCTACCCCTGGATCGAGAAACGCCTCACCGGCGACACCGCCCGCCACAACCTGCTGCAACGACCCCGGGATGTGCCGGTGCGCACCGGCATCGGCGCCATGTCGATCACTGCTTACCTGATCCTGACCTTGATGGGCGGCAACGACATCATCGCCTACGCGTTCCACATCTCCCTCAACGCGACCACGTGGGCGGGACGCATCGGCATCCTGCTCCTGCCGCCGCTGGCCTACTTCATCGCCTACCGGATCTGCGTCGGCTTGCAGCGAGCCGACCGGACCGTACTCGAGCACGGCATCGAAACCGGCGTCATCCGGCGCCTGCCCCACGGCGAATACATCGAGCTGCACCAATCGCTCGGCCCCGTCGACGACCACGGCCACCCGGTCCCGCTGGACTATCAGGGCGCACCCGTGCCCAAGAAGATGAACCGACTCGGGATCGCCGGCAGACCCGGCAGCGGCAGCTTCTTCCGCGCCGACCCGCCCGACCAGGTCGCAGCCCTCCGCCGCGCCGACCACGCCGCCGAATCAGCCCAACTAACCGTCCTACGGACCTACCAGCAGCGCATCACCGGGCGCGAACAGTCCTCCGACGTGACACCGGATGGCCGTGAACATACATGAAATTCCCGCACCGGCGCACCGAAACACTGCTCACCCGACCGCAACCAGACGCCTACGGTCTACTCGTCGCCGCGGCAACCGTCTTCGACGACCACGCCGCCCGCGCCACACGAAGCCTGTTGCACGCCCACGACGTACGAACCACCACCGCGACCGATCCCACCCATCGGCCTCTTCGATGGCGCCACCATCGACTGCACCGCCTACACATCCTGGTGTTCCCCGAGGACGTCCTGCGTGCCTACGAAGTCCTCAGCCGCCACACCAACTGACCACGAGCCGACAAGAACTGCTCTCGGTTGAGCCGGAACCGCTGTGCGATTGCCGGACCGGTGCAACAAGGTTCGGTCGGTGGGTGCCCGCCGGCGTTCGACGCCGAGCGGTACCAGCAGCGTCAGGCAGTCGAGTGCAGGATCGGTCGGTTGAAGGAAAACCGTGCCGTGGCAATACGATTCGACTCGCCGTCCGCTGCCAGGCCACCATCCATGTCGCCGCCGTCAACCGATGGCTCCGACCGTTGCGACAAAAAGTCTATCTAGATAGAGTTAGTACATGGTTGTTCGCCGCCCCTCAGCGCAAACGAGACTTGTTTTGGACGCCTTGATGGTTCCCGGTGATGAGTGGCGGCACGGGTACGACCTGGCGCGGGCGAGCGGGCTCGCGGCAGGCACGTTGTACCCGATCCTCGGTCGGCTCACCGATCGCGGAATCCTCGAAAGCCGATGGGAAGAGGATCCGCCGGTCGGCAGGCCGCGGCGGCATCTGTACCGGCTCACGCCGGATGGTCGGGCATTCGCCGAGCAGGTGGCCGTTGCCGCGCAGTCGACGCGACCGCGCCCTACGACCAGCTCGCCGCGACTCGCGGGCGGTCTGGCATGAATTACCCCGACCGGCTGACTCGCGCACTGTCGTTCGGCGTGCGGCTACTGCCGTCCGGGCGTCGCGACCTGGGAGCGGCCATGCTCGCAGAGGCCGCATCGATCACTGCAGGTCCCCTCCGCCGCCGCTGGTTGCTCGGCGTGGGTTGGTTCATCGCGAAGGAAGGCATCATGACCTGGCTCAAACTCATCTCCATCGCGGGCAGCGCCCTGTTCATCCTGTGGATCCTGTACAACGGCATGGATTCCGGATGGACCGGTACCGGACCCGAGATTGTCTCCTATGTCACCATCATGGCGCTGTTGGCTTTGAACATCGTGCTGATGAGCCGCGGCCTGCTGGCCCAACGAGTCGGCACCGGAGGTGGCGGCGGTGCCAACCGACGCGTGATCGATCAGTAGTGAGGAACCGGTCCGCTCCCGAGACTCCTTCTTCGGCTTGCGCGGTAGTGCAGAAATGATTGTGACGCATGGTGGACGGAGCTTTGTTGCGCTGAAAAACACGGCCCGGGTTCGGAGTTCGTCTACTTCCCGCGCACTACAGCATCCTGTCGGATTTGCTCTGACTCTGCTGTAATCCGCCGTCGCAGGCCGAATGTTTGGGCTCGGACATTGGTCGCGAGGCCGTTCTATCATGTTGTGATAAAACGGTATTCAGCCGATCTCGAGCGCATGCTGATGTGGAATTCCTTGGACCTTGACATGATCGGGTCGTTTGCGACCTCGCTCTGAATTCCCGCCTTACCTGCTGGCCTACCATCTTTGGGTACGAGACGGGCGATTGCCCAAAGAGGCCGCAAGTCTGGGACGGTTCAGTCCGTTCTGGCCTACCTAGCTCGAGCGGTGGTCGTCGACTCGGGCCTATCGCTGAAAGCGTTGCTGCCCTCGGTATCTCACGTACGATGGCGGCGAAGGGCCGACACGTGAGAAAAGGCTGGAGGTGGCCGCGATCAGCTGCCGACACATGGAGTCCGATGCCTCATGAATCGCCGCAAGTTGCGTCGAACTCTGATCGCGGTGCAGCGGCAGACAGCCCAGCTGCAGCCGTTCACGCTGACCGAATTCGGCGAGATCCTGTCGGAGGCCAGTGGTGTCCCGGTCGAGATCGCGGCCAGCGCCGCCCTGCCCAGATCGGTCATGGGCCGGTGGCTGCGCGTGGGTGGGAGTGATCTGATCGAGTACGACGCGGGCCTGCCGCTGATCGCGCGCATCAACACCGTGCTGCACGAGGCGGGTCATATTCTCCACGCGCACACCGGCATCGAGCATCGATTCACCGGAGGCGAAGCGCTGTGCACCGTGGTCAGCCCCGATGCCGTCGCACATTTCGCTCAGGTTCGATACCGCTCGGCCTACGACTTGGGTAGTGAGCGAGAAGCCGAGACGTTCGCCAGGCAAACCTGCCGCTCTATCCTCTGGAGCGATATGTACAACGGCGATGCCGCGGATATTCGTGCCGCGCTGGGGTTTCCCCGCACCCGAATCGAGTAGCGCTATGACGGTTTTCCACCTTGCGGTGGCGGTCATCATGCTGACGGGCGCCGTCGCGCTGGTATGGCAGCTCGCCCCGCAGGGAGCGCGCGGCACGCGGCTGCCGATCATCATCCTGATGCTGATCTCGGTCAGCAACGTTCTGTTGACACCCAGCTGCGTAGTCTTTATCGACCATGTGTGTGTCAACTGCGCCTATCTGGTGAGTCACCTGCTCGCGCTCCTCGCGACCACGCTGGCCGCCCTGGGCTGGGGCGACTACCTGTCCAGGACCCGGCCGACCCGGCGACGGACACTGGTCGCGGTCGTAGCCTACGGATCGGCCGGCCTGCTGCTGGTCGTCCTGTTCCTCACTTCGCCACAGCAGCCCGATGGGATCGGCTTCTCCAGGGAGTTCGCGGGCAGCGCTCGCATCCAGTGCTATTGGATCGTTCAAGCGTTCCTGATGATGTACGCGATGTCGACGCTGGCCAAGGTGGCGGCCCGAGCCCGAGTGCGAGAACGGCATTGGCGACGGGGTCTGCTCAGTGTGCTGCTGGGCGTCGCTGCCTTGTTCGCCATGTACGAGATATGGGTGATCGTCGTCGTGGTGTGCTGGCCGGCCATGCCGCCGCCGTGGGCTCAGAATCTGACCAGTGCCTTCCAGGTCGTTGCGACCATACTATTGGTCATCGGCGCCACCGGATCTGCTCTGTCGGGAGCTTGTCGCAGTGCGCTGCTCGCGCGGGCCTACATCGAAGAACTTGCCCCCCTGCATGATTGGCTGACGCGGCGTTACCCCCATGTGCGTTTCCGGTTGCGGCGGGGCTGGCGTAGTGAGACCCGGGTGACCGACATGCTGATCGAGATCAGCGATGCGCTGCGCTTGCTGCAGCGCGATACGCCGACACTGGCCGCGGACTTCGGTCTGGACCACGAAAGTATCCGCGTCGGGGCGCACGATCGCGCGCAGTACGCCGCATACGAATTGACGGCGGCGCGCCGATTCCGCTCCTGCTACGGCACCGAGGGAACGCGCCGTTTCGGTGTCGGTCGTCGGAGGTCGGCGAGACGGGTCTTGGATGGCTCGGCTCCAACTATGCTGTAGCATGCCTGTAACACGTTGTCGAGCCAATGGAAGTCAGGGGTGTGGTAGTGAGCGGCGCCGCCTTCTCTGAACGGCTCGAGTATCTGTTCCGGACGATGCCGAACCCCAAGGGGCGCCGGTACACGGCTGACGAGATCGCCCGCCGTGCAACGGAGCTTGGTTATCCAATTTCGGCGGTCTATGTCGCACAACTGCGTTCGGGGCTGAAACAGAACCCTTCGCTCAAGCATGCGGCGGGGCTGGCCGCCGCGTTCGGGGTGGACATCCGGTTCTTCACCGACGACGAGGTGTGGCAGCGCGGCCGCCAGGAGATCGAATTCCTGAGGCTGAGCTCGTCGCCCGACCTGGAGTCCATTGCCTTTCGCGCAGTGGATCTTTCGCAGCAATCCCTGGCATCGCTGACCGACTACCTGCGGTTCCTGCGGGTGCAGGAAGGCTTGCCCGCGGACCCGCCCGACCTGCCCGAATCGCTCCCGTAGTCAATCGGTTTCGCAAATCGTTGCTTTACTGCAGCATACTCATTATGCTGCAGTATGCCGGGATCGGCCTTGCGGGTCGGCGACCACGGCATGAAATCTCGTCGCGCATGCGCGCGGTACGAGCCCAGTGCATCCAGTGGGGTGGTTCGACGTGTCCGAAATCGTCCGGGGGAGAGACTGCGTGTGATCGAATTTTCAATCCTGGGTCCGCTCGATATATCCAAGGATGGAGTATCGGTCCGGATCGGCGGATACTTACACCGCGCGGTGATCGGATATCTGCTGGTCAATGCCAATAGCGTGGTGTCCATCTCGCGACTGGTGAACTCGGTGTGGATGGGAAAGCCGCCCCGTACCGCACGCAAGATGATTCACAACGCGGTCTCGGACATTCGCCGCCATCTTGAAAACCTGGATCCGGACGGCACCGTTTCGCTGGTCACCCAGCAGCCCGGTTACGCCCTGCTGGTGCCGCTGGAAACCATTGATCTGCAAACCTTCTGCACGATGGAGCGGGCGGCTCGAACGGCCTTGAACGGCGGACAAGTCGAGTTCGCTCATGAACAGCTGCGTGCTGCGCTGGCTCTGTGGCGTGGCCGGGCACTCGCCGACCTGACCGAGAACGGCGCCAAGTGGCCGGAATTGATGGCAGTCGAGAACAGACGCCTCGCAGCGTGCGAGGAGTACTTCGACATAGAACTGGCGCGCGGCTGTCACCACGACGTAGCCGCCGAATTGGAGGTACTGCTGGCCGAGGCGCCCACCCGTGAGCGCTTGGGGCAGCAGTACATGCTCGCGCTGTATCGGTCGGGCCGCCAGATCGAGGCGCTCGAGTTCTATCGGCGGACGCGGGAGCGGCTGATCGATACGCTGGGCATCGTTCCGGGTGTGGAAATGGAAAGGCAGTACGAACTGATCCTGAACCATGACCCGTGTCTGCAAATTGGCGGCGGTACGGCAGTGGCGTGACAAGCGCCGTGCGAAGCGGGGTCTCGAGTCGAAACTTGAGGCCCCGCAGGCTGTTTCATGGATGGTCTGCACGGGTACGCCGGGCTATCCCACGCCGATGGCTTCTAGAATGTCGAGGCGAGCGACCCGAACCGCCGGAGGGATCGCACCCAGCATGCACAGCGCCAGCGCCAGCATACCGAATCCCATGATGGAGCCCCCGAGCTTGTAGTCCACGTCCACATTGAGCACGTTGGCCAGGGCGGTGACGATCAGATATTGGTTGACGCATCCGGCGAGCAGCCCGAGCGCGCCGCCCACCAGCCCGATCGCAACCGCCTCGGCCACGACAGTGCCCACCGCGAGACGGATGGTCGAACCGATCGCGCGCAGCACCCCGATCTCGCGGCGCCGCTCCAGCACCGACAGCATCATGGTATTGAGCAATGCCACGCCGGCGATGACCACCACGATCCAAGCGATGGACCCGAGCAGGGCGGTCAACTGCCGGGTGCTGGCCGCGATGCTGTCCACGCCGGTCCAGCCGGTGTAGGTGTGCACGCTCTGCGGAAGTCGTTGGCGCAGTATTGAATCAACCCGCGCCACGTTGGTATTCGCCTCCACATCCACTTCGAAGCTCGTGCTGCCGGGCCGATCGAACCACGACCGCAGATCGTTGAGGTTCATGCCGACGGCCCCGGTGAGCCCGGCGAAGAACGGCACCACCGCCAGCACCGTGACCTGGTGCACTCCGGTGGGGGTGGGTAGGTCGAGCCGCTCACCCGCCGACACCGCGATACTGCGGGCGACATCTTGCGAGACGATGATGCCCTTCCCCGCGTCGACCTGGGCACGCACCGCTGCGCCTGCCGCCTCGAACAGTCCGTTCCGCATTCCCGGATCGACCGCCTGGACGAGGACCTTGGTGTCCCCGAGAGAGGCGTAGGCGCCCTGTCCGGCAAGCACTTTCCGCACACCCGGCACCGACCGCACGGTCGACTCGGTGTCTGCGGGCAGCAGCACGGTGGGGAAGACACCCGCTTCGGCCGAGCTGATGACCAGGTCTGCGCCGCGCACCGTCGCATAGGAATCGACGATCGAGTCCGTGACATTGTCGTCGGCCCCGGTGATCGCGACCGTGGTCGCCACGGCGATGAATACGGTCATCACTGTGGCCCACATCCGCCGCGGGCTGCGTTCGATGGTCGCCGCGGCGACCGCGCCGGCCGGTCCCAGCGCCCGTGCCAGTCCCGCAGTCGCCCGGATCAGCTCGGTCGAGGCCGCGAAGCACACGCCGATACAGCCGAGCAACGCCAGCCCGATCGCGAACATGGCGTATCGGCCGACATCCGCGGTGGCCAGTAGGGCGGTGGCGGCGATGAGCACCAGCGAACCCGCACCGACCAGCACGCGGCGGGAGAGCTGCGGCGAATCACCCACGTCGGCAACGGAATCGGAAAGCGCCTCGATCGGGCTCACCCGATAGACCTGCCGGGCGGCCAGACCCGCGGCCAGTACGCTCGCGGCCGTGCACGCCAGCACCGCGGCCACCCAGGACCAGGGCGCCATCACGTACTCCAACCGCGATTCCAAGGTGTCGATCACCGCCGGCGGTAGCTGGCCCATCGCGATCTCACCCATGATCACGCCGGCGACCACTCCGATCACTCCGCCGAGCAGACCGAGTCCCAGGGCCTCCACCAACAGATCGGTCACGATTGCCCGGCGTGTCGCTCCTATCGCGCGCAGCATGGAGAACGTACGCCGGCGCTGGCTGATCGACATGCTCATCACGTTGTAGATCAGGAACGCGGCAACCACCAGCGACACCGCCGCGGCGGTGAGCGAGGTGTATTGCAGCACAACGAATCCGCCGCGGGCCTGGGCGGCCCGGAAGGTGGGGTCGCCGACGATGGCGTGCCCGTTGACCACCTTGGCGATGTTCGCGCGCACAGCGGCGAGATCGGAATCCGGCTGGGCCACGATGAGAATGGAGTCCAGACTCCCGGTGCGCCCGGTAGCCTGCTGCACAACCGGCAGCGCGGCGATAGCGAACTTGCCGCCGTTGAGTCGGGCTGCGACGGCACCGTCGACCACCGCGCTCACGCCGAGTTGCCGATCGCCGACCTGCAACCGGTCACCGGCGTGCACGCCGACGCCCGAACCCACGACGACGCCGCCGGCCAGCGCGGCCGCAGAGAGTCCGCTGTCCTGCAGTGCCCGTTGCAGATCGCTGTGCAGGGCCGTCACCGTCATATCGACACCCAGCAGCAGAAGCTGATCGCTGCCCTGCCGCTGCTTGATCCGCAGCATCGGCACCGCGGCCTCGACCCGGCGACACCCGCCACCGACGACTGCAATCGCTGGTCGAATCCGCTGTCGGTGACACCGGAAATCTCCAGTTGCGCTCGGCCGCCGATACCGGAGGCCAATCTGCTCGCCGACGCGGGCACCGACGCGGCGATTCCGATCACCGCAACCAACAGCGCCGAGGCGACCGAGACCACGGTGAGCGCGGCAACCTGCCGGCCCCAGCGAGCGGCGAGCTCGCGCAACGTGAACAGGCGCAATCTGTCGACTATCACCGAGATCATTTGCCCGCCTTCGCGATCGCCGAAGCCGTCGGCTCATCGGACCCGAGCATGCCGTCGGCGAGTCTGATGATCCGGTCGGTGCTCAGTGCGGCCTCGTAGTTGTGGGTCACCATGACGACGCTGCGAGAGGTGTGTTCGTCGTGCGCGACGTCGGTGAGCAATTCCATGATCGACGTGCCGGTCTTGGAATCCAGGTTCCCGGTGGGTTCGTCGGCGAGGATGAGCCGCGGCTCCATGAGTAGTGCGCGGGCGATCGCCACCCGCTGCATCTGGCCGCCCGACAGCTCGTTCGGCCGGTGCCGCGCACGGTGACCCAGACCCACCCGGTCCAGGAGCGCCAGCGCTCGCACCTTCGCCGTACGCAGGGGGACGCCGTCGAGCATCGTGGGGATCGCGACATTCTCCCATGCCGACAGGGTCGGCATCAGGTTGAAAAACTGGAATACGAAACCCACTTCCCGACGGCGGAATCGGGCTCGGGCGTTGTCGTCGAAGTCGCCGATCTCGCGGCCGACGTATCGGATCGATCCGGAATCGGGCGTGTCGAGAGCGCCGAGGATGTGCAGCAGGCTGCTCTTGCCGGCGCCGGAGGGGCCGACGATGGAGACGAACTGTCCGCCGGTGGGTTCGAGCGAGATCCCGTCGAGGGCACGGACCTGCTCACCGCCGATCCGATAACTCTTGACCACATCGGCCAGTTGCAGCAGTGGCGCGCTCTCGCGGTCCGCCCCCGAATCTTGTAATACGGTCACAGCTGATCCCTATATGATTGTAAATTATTGCGTATCAGTAGAATTCGTTCTGATGATGCGAAGCAGCCGACCGTGTGCCGAGGGGTCGGCCAGTCGCCCGACAGCCTCGACGGCGGCCTCGGACTGCTCCGGGGTCATACAGCCGGCCAGCGCCTGGAACTGTTGCCAGTTCTCACGTTCGACCGCAAGCCGGATGACACCGGGGATGCGGTCCAATGGCGATTGCCGTACCACGTGCCGACGGACCTCCGGATCCATCAGGAACGACGACTCCAGCAGCGCGACGTCGTCGAGATCGGAGATGATCTGCGGCAGCACCTCGACCGGCACCGCGACCACGGTATTGGCCAGCGTCACCCAATCCTCACAGCGCGCCAGTTCGGCCGCGACGCGCCGAATCACCGTGGGCTGCAACCCGCCGATGAGCGTGGCTCGCTGATCCGCCGACAGATAGGCGGCGCTGGCCGCGAGGAAGTAAGGCGGCAGCTCGGCCGCGACGCGCAGGGCTTTGCCAGTCCCGATGGCGCCGGCCACCCGTGCGGCGAACAACGGGCTGTCCGTCCAGGACACGGTCCGGGTCATGACGCCGGTCGGCGCCACCGCCGCGCCGAGGGCGAACTGCTCGACCCGGGCGTGATTGGCCACGACCAAGGTGCGCGCGATTCGGTCGCGCACCTCGCGCAGCTCCGTGTCGGGCACTGCATTCAGGTAGGCCAGCCGCTCCGGCGAGACATAGAGCAGATGGGCGAGTTTCCGGATCTCCGCTAGGGTTTCGAGCTGTTCGATCGCGGGACTCATTCCTCCACCAGCCGTTCGATCGCGACCCGGATCAGCATCGGCAGCTTCTGCAGCGCCGCCTGCCGGGCGTCACGCAGTAGCGCGGTCTCCCGTACGATCGCGGAATTGATGCATTCGGCGAGATCGGTGCTCCACTGCTCGGGGAGTGCCGCGACCGCCGGCGGCAATTCCCCCAGTAATTCCGCCAATGTTTCTGCGGGCCCCTGCCGCGTGGTGGTATCTGTCATGACAAGAATCCTTCCGTAATGAACTTATGCCCACAGTCGCACGATCGGCTGAATGGCGGTGTCCACCGATCGGTGGACACCGCCGAGTCGAGAAATCGAATTCGGATCAGTACTCGAGCGGTAGCAGCCCGAGGGAAATAGCGGTCGCGACCGCCGCGGCGCGATCAGATACATTCAGTTTGCCGTACGTGCGCAGCAGATGTGTTTTCACCGTCGACTCACCGATATGCAGGATTCGGCCGATCTGGGCGTTGGTCAGCCCTTTGGAAACCTGAGTGAGCACCTCGATCTCCCGGCTGGACAACGCGCTCGCCGCCGATCGGTGGATTCCTCGAACCAAGCGGTCGGCGACGGTCCGGCCGAGCACCGATTCTCCCCGATACGCTGCCCGAACAGCATCCACGAGAACGGCCCGGGATGCGTCCTTCAGGAGAAAGCCGACGGCCCCGGCCTCGACGGCCCGGAGAATATCGGCATCGGTATTATAGGTCGTGACGACGACAATTTTCACGGTGGGTTTACGGGTAGTTATTCGCTCGATAGCGACCACTCCGTCGCCCGGCATGCGCAGATCCATGAAAATGACATCGGGCTCCTGGGAATCGGCCGCGGCAACTGCTTCGTCGGCCGTCGCAGCTTCGCCGACGACCTCGATGTCGGGCTCACTCGCAAGAATTCCCCGCAGCCCCTCTCGGACGATCGGATGGTCGTCAACCAGCAGTATTCGAATCACACACCACCCCTATTCTGACGGTTGTTCCCGACCCCGGACTGCTCAAGACCGCGACCATGCCGCCGACGCTCTCGATGCGGTCGCGCATTCCGTGCAGCCCAAAGCCGGCCTCGACCAGGTCCGGGTCGAAACCGATACCGTCATCGGCGATTTCGGCCAGGATTCCCTCGTCCAGCTGCGTCAGTGTCACGGTGATGGTTGTGCAGCGCGCGTGCTTGCGAGCATTGGTGAGTGCCTCCTGCACCGCTCGGAAGAGTGCGACCTCGCGCAGCGGATCGAGCTCTGGCAGGGAATTACCGCCGAGGATCCGCAGCGCGAGACCGCTTTGTCGTTCCATCTGCTCGGCCAGGCGGGTGATGGCATCGAGCAGCGGGCGGCCGTTGAGGGCGGTGGGCGTCAGTTCGGCGACCATGGCCCGCGCTTCGGCGAGGTTTTCGCGGGCGGTGGCTCGGACCAGTTCCAGGTGCCGCAGTGCGAGCTCGGGACGGGTGGCGAATTCCGATTCGATGGCTCCGGCCAGGGTGATGACGCTGACGAATCCCTGTGCCAATGTGTCATGTATTTCCCGGGCCAGTCGTTCGCGTTCGGCGAAAATCCCGGCCTCATGCGACAGCCGTGCTGTTTCCGCACGACTGTCGGCCAGCTCTCGAAGCAGTTCGCGCTGTCGCTCCGCCAATACCGCGGCACGCACCATGGCGATGCCGACCAGCGGTCCTAGTAGAAGCGAAATCAAAGTAATGGATATCGCGAGAGACATATATCCGGTCGGCACTCCTCCAGCGGTCAGAATGACGGCCAGAGGCACGACTCCGAGTCCTACCGAGGCTGGTAATGACAAGGTCAAAGGCATCGACATGAACAGCAGTGGGTAAATAACCGGCTCGGCCGACACCGCACTGACAGAAAAAGAAACGGCGATTGTCAGTAATGCGAAAAGGCCCGCGACGAACAGGATTTCCCGACCATCGAACCGATTGAATCTTCGGAGATGTCCCTTGGATACTCGGCGACCGAGACCGACGGCCCATACCGGAATGATCGAAATGGTGGCGATGGCGGCGGTGGGATGGCCGGGGAAATTATCGTCCAGAAGGAATACGATCGAGTCGGCGACGCCGCAGCCGGACAAGACGTAGAGTACCCATAATTGCCATTGATCCACACGAGGGTCGTCCTGCATGGCCACTCCAAACCGGAACTTCATCCTTTTACATGCGAAAAACTGCAACATGTTCGGGACTGAGTTCGTCGAGGGAAGTGGCTCCCAGCAGCTTCATCGTCCGAATTATCTGCTCCCGTAGAATCTCGACCGCGCGCTCCACGCCGGCCGCGCCGCCGGCCATCAACCCGTACAGATAGGCCCGGCCGATGAGAGTCGACGTCGCTCCCAGCGCCACTGCGGCCACCACGTCCGCACCGTGTGTGATGCCGGTATCCAGGAGCAGCTCCACCGAATCCCCGACCGCCTCACGGACCCGCGTCAGCGAATGCAGGGGTGGTCGCGCCCGATCCAGCTGGCGCCCACCGTGACCGGAGATCACGATGCCGTCCGTGCGGCAGGCGACCAACCGCCGGGCGTCCTCCGCGCCCTGCACACCCTTGATGAGCAGGCTGCCCGGCCAATGTGGTCGCAGCGCCTCGATATCGTCGAAGCTGACCGTATCGTCGAACATCCGGTCGGCCAGCGTGGCTGCCGTCCCAGGCCAGCGGTCGAGGGACGCGAAGGTGAGCGGTTCCGCGCCGCGCCGCGCCCAGCGCCAGCGCGCGTACCGAGCCAGGTCCAGCGGCCGCGTCCAACTCGCAGTCGGTGGAATCGTCATGCGGTTGCGGACATCTCGCAGTCGGGCCCCGGCGACCGGAACATCGACGGTGATCACGAGGGTGTCGTAGCCGGCCGCGGCGGCGCGTTCCATGAGGGCCCGTGAGGCCGATCGGTCCTTCCATATGTACAACTGGAACCAGCGGCGTCCGTGCGGACCCGAGGCGGCGGCGACCTGTTCGATGGAACTGGTCCCCATGGTGGCCAGGGTGTACGGAATACCGTGGCGGGCGGCTACTTCGGCGGCGGCGCACTCGCCGGCGCTGTGCATCATGCGGGTGAAGCCGGTAGGCGCTAACACGATCGGAAGTGCCGTGGGTGCGCCGAGCACGCTGCCCGCCGTGTCGATCGTGCTCACATCGCGCAGCACCGATGGCTGGAACTCCAGATCCTCGAATGCTTTTCGAGCCCGCACGGCGCCGAGTTCGGTGTCCGCGGCGCCGTCGACATAGTCGAAGATCGCCTGCGGCACGCGGCGTCGCGCCAGCGAGCGCAGATCGGCGATCGTGTGCGCGCGTTCCAGCCCGGCGTTCATGACTCGGCGCTGAAGGTGACCAGTACTTGGGAGGGTCGCAGGTTGCGGACGCCCGGTACGGATCCGAAGATCGGATTGAGGTACCCGAAGACCGGCCCGCGGCCCGCCGGCAGCTTGATGTCGGCCACCTCGGCGATGTTCCGGTCTCGTTGCAGCCGGTCGCGCAGCTCGTCGAGCCCGATGCCCCACACCATAGGGGGCAGTCGGTAGTTGTCGGCGTCGCGCCCGCGCATGAGCAGTGTGCTCAGCCAGGTGCCCTCCGGTCCGTCGCTCGTCAGCCATTTCGGCATGGCGTCGAACATGAGCTTGGCACCGGGGAATCGGGCGGCGCAGCGCACGATGGTCTCGAGCACCTGTTCGCCGGGCAGGTACATGAACAGGCCCAGCGCGGTGATGAACAGGCCGTCGGAGGCGTCCACCTCGTCCATCCAGGCGGGGTCGAGGGCAGAGCAGGAGACGCTGCGCCGACGGTCCTCGTCGGGCAGCAGCCGTCGGCGCAGCTGCACCGTCTCCGGCAGGTCGACCGACAGCCACCGCAGTCTGCCGTTGTCGACCCGCCAGAACTGGGTTTCGAGGCCCTCGCCCAGCGCGACGATCGTGGCATTCGGGTGTGTGGCGACGTAGCGCCGGATCTCGGCGTCGAAACACAGTGCGCGCAAACCGAATACCGGATGTGGGCGGCCGAAGTTGCGGTCGAACGGATAGTCGAGCATGCGCCGCACCTGCTCGGCCTTCGGGTCGGACAACAGCGCGTCCGGGCGGCACGATTCCTCGGTCCGGCAGTACAGCGGCCACAGTAGCGTCTCGGGAACTCCGTCGAGATCTACCGATATCCGCGGTTCACTCACGATGTGCTCCTGAATTCTGGTCAGAGCCTGCGCATCCCGCGCAGGATTCGGGCGAAGGGAACGGTGGAGAGCATGCCCGTCGTCAGGCTGGGCTGGAACTGGCTCAGGTTGGTGAGTACGGCGTAGCGCAGGCCCTGGTCGCGCCATTCGGCCGCCTGGTCGATGATCTCCGATGGTGTTCCGGTCAAGCAGATCTCGCGCAGCAGGGATACCGGGACCTTCTCGGCATAGGAGCGCGCGGTCGCCTCGTCCAGAAGGTGTGGCATCAGGTCCTGAAGGCCGGAGAAGTCCGGGCCCAGCGGATGTTCCACGCCGTGCCGGTTCCAGAGCTCGGCGGGAGCGCAGAGCGCGAAGGCTCGCGCTCCGAGGGAGTCCACGGCCTCGGACACGCTGGCGCGGGTATTGCCGGTGATCACGAAAAGGTTTGCGGCGGGCAGGATTTCCTGCGGTGTGCGGCCTGCGTCGGAAGCCGCGGTGTGCACCTGTGCCAGACGCCGGCCGTAATCCTCGGGGCGCTGCGGAAATCCGGGATACCAGCCATCGGCGTAGCGGCCGGTCACGCGCAGCATGCGCGGCCCGTGCGCGCCGATCCAGATGGGCGGACGGGTGCCACGGTGTGCCGGCACATCGAAGACCGCCTTGCGCAGTGGAAAGAACTCGGAGTCTCGGCTGATGGGCGTGCCCTCGTAGGACCACAGCGCGCGTATGGTCGCGACCGCCTCCTCGAAACGGCCCACCGGCCGCTGCCAATCGACACCGTAGGGCTCGTTGTTCTCGCCCTCGCCGGGCCCAGGCCCAGAATGGCGCGGCCGCCACTGAGCAGGTGCAGGGTCGCGGCCGCCTGTGCGGTCACCGCTGGATTGCGGCGGCCGGCATCGGTCACGCCGATGCCGAGGCGCAGCCGCGCCAGGCGGTTCTGTGCCGCAAGGTATCCCAGCGTGGTCCAGGGTTCGAGGCAGCCGTCGATGCTCGGCGTGAAATGCGCTGCCCCGGCAGTGCGGGTCGTCCAGATCGAGGCGGGCAGGATGCCGGTCAGATGGTCCGGCACCCACAGCGAGTCGGCCCCGCCGGCCATACCGAGCGCGCGGGTGTTGCGCAGGACGAGATCGGGCAGGACGCGGGCGTAGAGGCCGGGGTCGGCGACACCGGTGCGAAAACGGTTCATGCCGTGGTCTTTTCCCGGCGCCGGGCGCGACGGGTTCGTGCGTACCCGAGCAGATGCGGTGTCAGCTTGTCGCCGATGCGGATGCAACTGACCAGCGGCCGGGTCATGAAGACCATCGCCGCGCCGTGCGCGCGGGAACGCCGGGACGCCACCTGCCGGCCGATGACCGCGGCGGCCCCGGAGACCGCGTCCAGCGGCCGGATGAACACAATGATCTCGCTGATGCGCCCCTCGGCATTCACCCGGATGAGGTCGGCGCCCGCGGCCGCGCGGCCGTCGATCGTTGCATCCCACACGATGACCAGACCGTCGTCGCTGGTGTACTCCTCGGTCACCCGCAGACCGAGGAAGTTCTGCTGGACCGCGGCGATGCGGAGTCGCAAGCCACCCGCGCCGCGAGGAATCGTGCGCTCGACGACTCGGCCCACCGGTTCCGGATCAGCACTCGCGGTCTTCGAACCGGCGGAATCGGCCGCAGCGGCACCGGTGCTGATCTATTTCTTCGGTGGTGGCTGGACGCTGGGCACGCTGGACACCTGTGATCCGATCTGCCGCGCGCTCACCAATCGCGTCGGCTGCGTGACGGTCGCGGTCGGCTACCGGCTCGCACCCGAACATCGCTTCCCAGCCGCTGTGCTGGACTGCCGGGCCGCGGTGCGCTGGATTGGCGAGCATGCCGCGGAACTCGGTGCCGACCGGCATCGGATGGCGGTGGGCGGAGACAGCGCGGGCGGCAATCTGGCGGCGGTGATGACGTTGATGGCGCGCGACGGCGGCGGTCCCGAATTCCGTTCGCAGATCCTCATCTACATAATGGCCGGAACCGGCCCTCTCCGTGAACTCGGTTCATAACTATGGTCACGACGGCCCGTCGATGCGGGAGAACACCGATCCCGCCTTCTTCAATCGCGATTCGGTGGCCTGGTATTGGCGGCACTATCTCGCCTGCCCCGAGGACGGCCGGAATCCACTGGCTTCCCCGCTGCTGGCCCAGGATCATTCCGGCTTGCCGCCCGCGCTGGTGCTGACGGCCGAATACGATCCGCTGCGAGACGAGGGCGAGCAGTACGCCCGGACGCTCTCGGCGGCCGGCGTTCCGGTAACCCTGCACCGCTATGCGGGCATGACGCACGGCTTCTTCACCATGACGAGCGAGCTCGACGCCACACGCGCCGCCGTGGCCGAGGTGGCCGCTCGGCTGCGCGCCGACTTCGCGCTCGACGGAACGAACGGCGCGCTGGCGTGAACGATGCCCTGTCGGTCGCCGAGCTGCACGCGTCGTTGTCCGATCCGGCGCTGAGCTCGATGAACTTCCTCAACGAAATCGTGCTTCGATACCCGGATGCGATCTCCTTCGCGCCGGGTCGTCCGCGCGAGGACGATTTCGAGATCGCCGCGCTCGGCCGGTACCTGGACACCTATGTCACGCACCTGTCCGAGGCCGCGGGCTATGCGCGGCGGCGGATCATCACCGAGCTCTTCCAATATGGGCGCACCAACGGATCCATACATCCGCTCATCGCCCAGACGGTTGCCAATGATGAAGGCATCGAGGTGGATCCGGAGGCCGTGGTCGTCACTGTCGGAGCCCAGGAGGGGATGCTGCTGGTGCTGCGGGCACTGTTCCGCGATTCGGACGATGTTCTACTGGTGCCCGATCCGTGTTACGTGGGCATCACGGGTGCCGCGCGCCTGCTCGATATCGAGCTCGCGCCGATCCCCGAGGACGAGCAGGGTGTCTCGCCCGAATCGGTCGCGCGGACCGTCGCCGCGCTGCGCGAGCGCGGCAAACGGGCGCGGGCGTTGTATCTGGTCCCGGATTTCTCGAATCCCTCCGGAACCACGATGCCGGAGGCCCGCCGACAGGAGCTGCTCGCGATGACCCCGGGCCTGGGTTTGTACCTCCTCGAGGACAATCCGTATGGATTCTTCCGTAGCTCTGGGATCCCGTGCCCGACCATCAAATCGCTCGACACCGAACGTCGGGTCATCTACCTCGGGTCCTTCGCCAAAACCTGTTTTCCGGGTGCTCGCGTGGGTTATGTGCTGGCGGATCAACCGGTGCGCGACGCGGCCGGCGGGTCCGGGATGTTGGCCGGTGAACTATCGAAGATCAAGAGCATGACCACGGTCAACACCCCGGCGGTGAGCCAGGCCGTGATCGGCGGCATGCTGCTGACCCACGACTGCTGGCTACACGAGGCCAACGCCGCCTCGATCGCCCACTACCAGAACAATCTTCGTGCTCTGATCGAGGAGTTGAACCAGCGCTTCCCGGTGCCCGAGCGAGCCCGCCTGGGCGTGTCGTGGAATTCGCCCGAGGGCGGCTTCTTCGTCGTGCTGCGCGTCGCGTTCGCCGCTGACGACGGCGCACTGGAATGTGCGGCGAGGGATTTCGGTGTCCTGTGGACGCCGACGCGGCATTTCCACCATTCCGATCGAGGTGCGAACCGGCTCCGGCTGTCGTGCAGTTCGCTACGGCCGGAGGAGGTCGCCGAGGGCGTCGGGCGATTGGCGAAGTTCGTGTGGTCGCGAACGTAGGATGAGGCGGGACAACGTCATCGAGCGGGCAGGGCGCGCGGGGTGCACGATACAGCCGCCGTCCGCGGCCACCGCCAGTACCGGGCGCGCGGACCTGCGGGCGACCTCCCCTGCGAAGCTGCCCCACCATCGCGGGTGGAGGCCGGAGCGCTCGTCGGGCACGACGGTGAGCACCGGGTCGGAATTCCGCACGGCATCTCGCAGCACCCGGATCGGCGTACCCGCGCGAATCATCGACAAGCCGAGTTGCGCGCCGGAATCGGCGACGCGCACGCCGAATTCGCGGACCAGAGATTCGGCCGGCGTCCCCCCGCGCAGCAGGTACGCGTCCGGGCCGAGTAGATCGCATTCGCGATCGGGCCGAGCGGGCAGGTATGCGTATACCAGCACAAGTCGCGATTTCGTCTCCCGCGCGATGCGGGCCGCCGTATCGACGGCCATCAACCCGGTGGCCGTGTCCTCGACATACACGAGGATCGAAGAGTTGCTTCCTGTCGTGTGCCGCATAGGGAGAAATCATCGGCTCCGTTTCGCCGGTACACACCAACCGATGAGATGAACTCGGGTGTCCTCCAATCGGTGGACAACGCATAGTCCGTGTGCGTGCTCATCGCCGCGCTCTTGCCCTGCGAATTACCGCACAATTACCGCAGGGGTGCCCGCCTGTTAGTGGATTTGGACCGTCCGGTTACCAGTTGTTGGTGAAACACGCTGGGATACAACATAATTCGGCAATATATTCGGGGAATGAGCACTACAGCCAGGGCTACTCGGGCGCAGCACGACCGCACGGTAGACGCGTTGCGGACCACCTTGCGGTCGGTTGGTTCCGGCCAGGTACGCCTACAGAAAACGACCTCGAACCTGTTCCGTCCCCGTTCCACACCCACCGGCCCCACCCTCGATGTCCGGGATTTGGATCATTTCATAGACATCGATACCGCCACCGGGGTACTCGAAACCGAGGGCATGATCACCTATGAGGATCTGGTCGATGTCACCCTGTGTCAGGGCTTCATGCCGCCGGTGGTCCTGGACTTCAAGACGATCACCCTGGGCGGTGCGGCCACCGGCCTCGGTGCGGAGTCCAGCTCGTTTCGAAATGGCCTGCCACACAGCCCGATCATCGAGATGGACATTCTTACCGGAGACGGTGGGCTGGTCACCGCGACTCGGGACAACGAGTACTCCGATCTTTTCTACGGCTTCCCGCACTCCTACGGTTCGCTGGGCTACTCCCTGCGCTTGAAGCTGCAGCTGGAGCGGGTCAAACCCTATGTGCAGCTGCATCATGTGCGCTTCGGCTCGGCCGACGACTGGACGGCGGCCATGCTGCGCGTGTTCCAGGACAAGGCATTCGACGGCTTCGCTGTCGACTTCATGGACGGCATCTACTTCAAGGCCGACGAGATCTATTTGGTGTTGGGCACTTTCGTCGACGAGGCCCCGTTCGTCTCCGATTACACCGGCCAGCAGATCTACTACCGCTCGGTTCGCAGCCGCAGCGTGGACTATCTGACGGTTCGCGACTATCTGTGGCGCTACGACACCGACATGTACTGGACCTCGAAGGTCTTCGGGCTCGAGAATCCGATCATCCGGGGGCTGTGGCCGCGGCGCGCACGCAACACCAGTGTGTACCGGAAGCTGCAGATGTTCGATCGTGAGTACCGATTCTCCGACCGACTGAACATGTTGCGCGGAAAGCGTTTCGAATGGGTGCTGCAGGATGCCGACGTGCCGGCCGAGGCGACCGGCGAGTTCACGGACTTCCTCGCCACCGAGGTCGGCATCACCCCCATGTGGCTGTGCCCGTTCCGCTGTGACGACGAACTGCCGCTCTACCCGCTGGATGCCGGCCGGGCCTATGTGAGCATCGGATTCTGGTGGACCGTCCCGCTCGAGGGCGGTCAGGATTCCTACTACAACAACAAGCTCATCGAGGACAAGATCACCGAACTGGGCGGGCTGAAGCCGCTGTACTCGACCGCGCACTACTCCGAGGAAGAATTCTGGAATCTCTTCGGCGGCGAGGAATACCACAAGCTCAAGTCGAAGTACGACCCTATGGGCCGGTTTCCGAATCTCTACGAGAAGTGCGTGCTGTCCCGCTGAGGGCCGGCACCGAAAGAGTGATCTGATGGTCGCCACGCAATCGAATGGGTGCCCTGTGGCACCTGGGCCCCGCGCGCCGATAGGGATCTTCCGTTTCCGCCGCGACAGCGCCAGGATTATGGTCGATCTGCATCGGAAGTACGGCGGTGTGTCCCGCTTTCGGGTGGGCCCCTACCTCATGCATCAGGTCAGCGACCCGGTGCTCGTCCAGAGCATACTGCACGACAAGAAGGGCCGCTTCGTCCGCGGTACCTTCTACCGCGGTTTCGAATTGTTCTTCGGTAAAGGGCTGCTCACCGCGGACGGCGCGGATTGGCGCATGCGTCGCGACGCCACCGCGCCGTACTACCGTGCGGCTGAACTGAAATCGGCCATCCCAGAGATAACGGCGTGCATCGAGAAACTGGCGCGGAATTGGGAAGCGGTGGCCGACACCGGAAAGCCGATCGATATCGTGCCCGATCTCATGGGGCTGGCCATGGATGTGGTCAGTCGGGTAATCCTGGGTTCAGGCATCGACGGCCGTCGCGACGACCTCGTCGAAGCGGTACGGATCGCCCTGCCGGCCATGGTGCCCGGAGATCTCGCCCAGCATGTGCCGACCTGGCTGCCTCTTCCCTACCTGCGCCGGGTTCGCAAGGCGCGCAAGGCCATCGTCGACGCGCTGCGCGCGATCATGTCGGACCACCGCCAGGGCGACGGCGATCCGGACAGCATGGGCGCATCGCTGTTCGGCCTGACTGACCCGGAGAGCGGGCGGCCGTGGCACCACGAGCAGATCCTCGACGAGTACCGATCCCATTTCCTGGCCGGACATGAGACCACGGGTTGCGGACTGGCCTGGACGCTCTATGAACTCGGACGCAACCCCGCTATTCGGGCGCGACTGCGCACCGAGCTGGACGATGTGCTCGGCGGTGCGGCGCCCACCGCCGACGATGTCGACCGGCTGCCCTACCTGCAGCAGGTGGTGAAGGAATCACTGCGTCTCTATCCGCCCATTCCGATGTTCCCGCGCGAGCCGGCTGCCGACGTCGAGGCTGGCGGGTTCCGAATCGGCAAGGGCACAACGATATTCATTTCCCCATACGCGGTGCACCACAACCCGGAGCACTGGCCGGATCCGGACACCTTCGATCCCGATCGTTTCGCGGCCGAGCGGACGGCGCAACGCTATTCCTATCTTCCCTTCGGCGGCGGTTCACGGCGCTGCGTCGGTGCGCGGCTGGCAGAACTGGAAATCCAATTGACCGTCGCCGTGCTCACCCAGCGATTCGACCTGAGCGTCGTACCGGGTACGGCGGTCGAACCACACGCCATGGTGTCACTGCGCCCGCGCGAGGGCGTGATGATGACCGTTACGGCACGAACCGGAGTTCGTCATGAGTAAGCAAGTTCGAGATGGCGCGTCGATCGGCGGCGCGGTGGCGATCGTGGGCATGGCCTGCCGATATCCGGACGCCATCGGACCGGACGAATTGTTCGACAATGCGATCGCACAACGGCGGGCCTTCCGCCGGCTGCCCGCCGAACGCATCGCGCTGAGCGAGTATTGGTCCGCGGACAAGAACGCCCCAGATCGGTTCTACGCCACGAATGCCGGTCTGCTCGAAGGCTACGAATTCGACCGGGTGCGCTTCCGAATCGCCGGATCCACCTACCGCACTACCGATCTGACCCACTGGCTCGCACTCGAGACGGCCGCCGACGCGTTGGCCGACGCGGGGTTCGCCGACGGTGCTGCGCTGCCGAAGGAGTCGACGGCTGTCATCGTCGGCAATACCCTCACCGGCGAGTTCACCCGTGCCAACTTGCTGCGACTGCGCTGGCCCTACGTACGCCGGGTGGTGGAAACCACCGCGGCCGGATCGAATTGGTCGGCACAACAACTGCTCGACTTCGTCACCGCCATGGAACCGGTGTTCAAGCACCCGTTCCCGGGGGTGGACGAGGACACCCTGGCGGGCAGCCTGGCCAACACCATCGCGGGCCGCATCTGCAACTACTTCGATCTTGGTGGCGGCGGCTATACCGTCGACGGCGCGTGTTCGTCCTCGTTGCTGTCGGTCGCGCATGCCTGCCGCGCCTTGCTTTCGGGGGAGGCGGAGGTCGCCGTCGCGGGCGGGGTCGACCTGAGCATCGATCCTTTCGAGCTGGTCGGTTTCGCCAAGACCGGTGCCCTGGCCACCGATGATATGCGGGTCTACGACCGGCGGTCGGCGGGTTTCTGGCCCGGCGAGGGCTGCGGCATGCTGGTGCTCATGCGCGCCGAGCAGGCGCTCGCCCAGGGGCACCGGGTATATGCCGTGATCGCCGGTCACGGCATTTCCTCGGATGGGCGGGGCAGCATCACCCGGCCGGAGGCGGCGGGTCAGATGCTGGCGCTCGAACGTGCCTACGCGCGGGCGGGGTTCGATCCCGGTGCGGTCAGCTACTTCGAAGGCCACGGCACCGGTACCGCGGTCGGTGACGAAACCGAGATCCGCGCGCTGTCTGCGGTGCGACGCGCCGCTGATCCCGATGCTCCCGCCGCGGTCCTGGGCACCGTGAAGGCCAATATCGGCCACACCAAGGCCGCCGCGGGCGTAGCCGGAGTCATCAAGGCCGCCATGGCCATTCATCGTGGCGTGATCCCGCCGACCACCGGCTGCGCTGAACCGCATCCGGCACTGGCGGATTCCGGTTCGACCGTGCGAACGACAGACCGAGCCGAGGAATGGCGCGAGGGAAGACGACGCCGAGCTGCGGTGTCCTCCATGGGATTCGGCGGCATCAATACCCACGTGGTTCTCGACGAGGCGGTCACGAGTTCGTCCACCGCTGTCGCGTCGCACCAGGATTACGCGCGCTCCGCGCAAGATGCCGAGCTGTTGCTGTTCGATGCCGACACCGTCGCGGATTTGCGCGCGCACATCGCCGCGGTCGCCGACTCCGTCGGCGGACGCTCCTATGCCCAGCTCGGTGATCTGGCCGCAAAGCTGCGCACCAGGCTCACCGGCCGGCCGGTGCGCGCCTCGATAGTGGCGGCCCAGCCGACACAGGCGCAACGTCGCGCGGCCCGGCTGCTCGAACTGATCGACGGTGGTTCGACCAGCGTGATCGACGCTGATGGCGGAATCTCTTACGCCCGCTCGGTGCGTGCGCCGCGCATCGCTTACGCCTTCCCGGGCCAGGGTGTCGCCGGCAGCCGGGTGAACGCCCGTGCGCTGCGCCGCCGCTTCGCCGTCGCCGACGAGGCCTTCCGATCGGCGAATCTGACTGTCGCGGCCGCGGATACCGTCGATACGGCGATCGTCCAGCCGAGTGTCGTGGCTTCCTCCATCGTTGCCTTGCGCACGCTCGAGCATCTTGGGATCACGGCCGAGGCCGCGTTCGGTCACAGCCTCGGCGAGCTGACCGCTCTGCACTGGGCACGGGTGTGCTCGGCCGCTGATATCGTGCGCATCGCCGCGCGGCGGGGCGGGCTCATCGCCCAGGAGTGCGGGGGCGACGGAGCCATGGTCAGTGTGGCGGCCTCCGCCGACGAAACCACCGCGCTGCTTGGCCTCGGCACCGCGGTCGCCGGATTGAACGGTCCGCGGCGCACCGTCGTCGCCGGTCCGAAAGCGGCAGTTGCGCAGCTGTGCTCGCGTGCCTCGGAGCGCGGTGTCGAGACGACCATGCTCGCGGTGTCGCACGCCTTCCACTCGCCGCAGATCGAGCCCGCGGTCGCGGGCTTCACGGAATTCCTGGCGGCCGAACAGCTGTCGACTCCACGGTCGAGCGTGTACTCGACCGTCACCGGTGCCAAGCTGGCGGAGGGCACCGACCTGCGAGCGCTGCTCGCCACACAGTTGACCTCTCCGGTGCGTTTCAGTGAGGCCGTCGCGGAGGCCTGCGCCGAGGTCGACCTGGTGCTCGAGGTGGGACCGGGCCGCGCATTGTCGGGTATGGTCCGCGAGATCGCCGCGGTGCCCGCTGTTTCCGTCGACAGTGACAGTTCGTCGCTGCAGGGCTTGTTGCGGGCGGTCGGCGCGGCCTACGTCCTGGGCGCGGATGTCCGCCACGAGGAACTGTTCACCGGTCGCTTCATGAAGCCTTTGCCGGAACGACCTGTCCTGCTCGCCAATCCGTGCGAGGGGCCGCTTCCCGGGGCCGAGCTCCGCGGTGGGCTGCGCGAACTCGAGAACCCGACCGCGTCGACCCCGATGCTCACACCCGCCGAGACCTCGGGGTCGGATCATGCTGCTGCGCAATCGGATCCGTCGGGCCCGGTCGAAGATCCGATCGACCTGCTGCGGCGCCTGGCCGCCGATCGCGCGGAGCTTCCTGTCGAAGCCGTGGACGAACAGACCCGTCTCCTCGACGACCTGCACCTGAGCTCTATCACGGTGGGGCAGATCATCAATGACGCCGTGCGGGCCCTGGGCATCGCGCAGCCACGCATGCCGCTGAACCTGGCCACGGCCTCGATCGGCGAGGTGAGTGCGGCGTTGACCGAGCTCGCGGCCGCCGGTGACGGCGCGCGTGCCGCCGAATTCGTCGTCGGCATCGAGCCGTGGATCCGGGCCTTCGCCATCGAATCGGTCGAGACACCGCTGCCGCCATCGCCCGCGGCAGTCTCGGCGGGGCGTTGGGAGGTGTACGCGTCGGCCGATCACCCGCTGGGCGTATCCCTGCGCGCCGCACTGGAATCCGGCGACTCCGCCGAGGATCTCGGTGTGGTCGTCTGCCTGCCGGCGGACGCCGACGAACGTCATGCCGCCGAGCTGCTCGCCGCGGCCCGACACGCACTGACCGTCGGCGCCAAGCGATTCGCGGTCGTCGCCCACGGCGGTGTGGGCGTCGCGGCCCTGGCCAAGACCCTGCACCTCGAACACCCCGAAGTCGCGGTGCGCGTCATCACAATCCCCGCCACCGCGACCGCAGCCGCCATCGTGCGGGCGGAGCTGATGGGTATGGCCGGATTCGCCGAGGTGCACTACGACGCCGAGGGCGTGCGCCGATTGCCCATGCTGCGCCTGCAACCCGAGCACATCACCCCGCCGGACGAACAGATCGCGCTCCTCGGGAGCGACGATGTGCTGCTGGTGACCGGCGGCGGGAAGGGCATCACCGCCGAGTGCGCCCTCGCCATCGCCAAGGAGACCGGTGTCCGGGTGGCCCTGGTGGGCCGATCGGACCCCGACAGCGACCGCGAATTGGCCTCCAACCTCGACCGATTCGCCTCGGCCGGGATCGTGTACAGCTATCTGAACGTGGACGTCACAGTCCCGGAACAGGTGCATGCCGCGATCGAAGCCCTCCGCGGCACGCTGGGACCGGTCACGGCCGTCCTGCATGGGGCGGGCCGGAATGTGCCACGCGCGCTGACCGAACTAGAGGACGGGGAACTGGCCGCCACCCTGGCAGTGAAGGTCGGCGGCCTGCGGTCCGTCCTGGACGCCTTGCCGGCGGGCAGCCTGCGGGTGCTGGTGAGTTTCGGCAGCATCATCGGTCGCGGCGGGCTTCCGGGCGAGGCGCACTACGCGACCGCGAACGAGGCGGTCACCGACCTCACCGAACAGTACGCGCGGGCCCACCCGGAGTGCCGTTGCTACGCACTGGAGTGGAGTGTGTGGTCCGGCGTCGGCATGGGGGAGCGGCTCGGCGTCGTGGAATCGCTGGCCCGCGTGGGTATTACGCCCATCTCCATCGACGACGGTGTAGGTATACTGCAACGCCTGCTCAACGATCGGCACGCCCCGACCACCCTGGTGATCAGCGGCCGCGCCGACGGCATCCCCACCCTGCCGCTGTGGCGGCGGCAAACGCCACTGCTGCGGTTCGTGGACCGAGTCCTGGTCGACTACCCGGACGTGGAAATGGTTGTGGAGAGCGAACTGTCCACCTCCTCGGACCTGTATCTGGAAGACCATGTGCTGGAAGGGAATCTGATGTTCCCGGCAGTACTGGGCATGGAGGCCATGGTGCAGGTCGCTTGCGCCGCGACCGGACGTACCGAGGTGCCAGAACTCGAGAATCTGAGTTTCGACCGGCCGATCGTGGTGGAGCGGCATCAGCCGCGAACGATTCGGGTCGCGGCACTGGTGCGTCGCGCCGGGGTGGTCGACCTCAGCATTCGCAGTGCCGAAACCTCCTTCCAGATCGACCACTTCCGGGCGACCTGCCGTTTCATCGATGGTCCGCCTGCCCTCGCGGCTGATGAGCCGGCTCCGGCTCTATCGCGGATCGCGCTGGATCCGGCGGAGATGTACGGCGGTGTTTTGTTCCAGGGGCGGCGATTCCAGCGCTTGCTGGGCTACACGCGCATCGGAACCACCGGCTGCTCCGCCGAGGTGGACGCGGAGAATCGGGACGATTGGTTCGGCCGATTCCTCCCCGGGCGGCTGCTGCTCGGAAATCCCGGCGCGCGAGACGTTTTCATGCACGCTATCCAGAGCGGACGTCCCGATCAAATTCTGCTCCCGGTGGGTATCGGCCACATCAGGGCGGTCGAACTCGGCGGGGCCGCGCGCGGAGTGCTCACCATGGAGGGCATCGAACGCGAACGGGGCGACGGCTCGGTCGTGTGGGATGTGCTGGTGCGCGACGCGTCCGGGCAGCTGGTGGAGAAATGGACCGCCCTGCGCCTGCACGTCGTGCGGACGATCGATTCGCTGGGCGGGACCTGGGCTCCGGCCCTGCTCGGGCCCTACCTGGAGCGCTGCGTAGGCGAAATATCCACGGGGGACGCGCTGCGGGTAGTGGTGGAACCGCACGCGAGGACCACCGATCGGCACGAAGCCACCGCGATCGCTCTCGGTCGGGCGTTGGCCCGCCCGGTCCGGCTTTCCCATCGTGGCGATGGAAAGCCGGAAATCGATGGTCCCGAATCGATCTCGGCGGCGCACCTGGACACGCTCACCCTGACGGTGACCGGCGAGATTCCGGTGAGTTGTGATGTGGAGCGAGTAGTGCACCGCAGTGCCGACGATTGGGCCGGCCTGCTGGGCGCCGACCGCTTGAGACCGGTCGCACTGCTGGTCGCGGCGGGTGAGGACGCCGACCTGGCCGCCACTCGGCTCTGGTGCGCGACCGAATGTGCGCAGAAGGCCGGTCGGCCGCTGCAGGAGGCGCTCACTCTGGTCGGCCACCGCGAAGACGGCTGGACGGTGTTCGCCGCCGGCCGGACGACTGTCGCGACCTACGCGGCACGGATCGAAGGCGAACCGGAACCGCTGGTCTTCGCTGTACGGATCGAAAGGGGTGAAGTGTGAAGTTCTTCGATGATCACTACTACGAATGGCGACATGTCGTCGGGCTGCAGGAAACCAATATCGTCGGCAATGTCTACTTCTCGCACTATGTGAGCTGGCAGGGCCGGTGCCGGGAGATGTTCCTGCGGCAGGTGTGCCCGGAGATCCTCACCGAGATCGAGCAGGGCCTGAAGATGTTCACCCTGAAGGTCGAGTGCGAATACCTCAATGAACTGCAGGCATTCGACGAGATCGCGATCCGCCTGGGTCTCGAGGAACTCACCCAGTCCCAGATCGCCTTCGCCTTCGACTACCTCAGGATCGGCGAGGCGGGGGAGCAACTGGTCGCCAAGGGGCGTCAGCGGGTGGTATGCATGCGCATCGAGGACGGCGTTCCCGCTCCGGTACGCGTACCCGATGCGCTGCGGCTGGCCTTCGAGCGCCTCGCCGCCACCCCGCCGGGTTCCATCCTCACCAGTACCGGACCCTAGGAAATGCTCCGAGATACCTTGTCCGACATTATAATTCGAGACTCCGAGTACCACCTCGAAAGATGCCGCCCGTGCTGAACCGCGTCGCCCGATCGGCTACCGCCGGCCCCCGTGTCATACTCCTGATCGCGGCGCTGATCATGCTGGCCTGCGGTGGTCTCGGGGCCTCCACGATCGGGCATCTGAAATCGGGTGGCTACGTGCCCGACAATGCGGAATCCCAGCGCGCGGAACGCTTTCTGCACGAGCGCTTTCCGGGCGCCGAACCGAATCTGGCGCTGGTGGTCGGATCGGTCCGGGACGTCGACGATCCCGCGGTCCGGACGGCCGGTGAACAACTGGTCGAAAGGCTTTCGCGCTACGGCCAGGTCTCCGGGGTGCAGTCCTACTGGTCGATGCGCCCCGACCTGGCCGACAGTCTGCGCAGCCATGACCGCCATCGGGCGCTGATCCTGGCCGTCGTCGCCGGCGACCAGAACGAAGCCCAGCGGCGCGCCAAGGCGATTGCCGACGAACTATCGGGCAGCACAGGCGATATCACCGTCACCGCGGGCGGTGCCGCGGTATTCGTCGGCGAGATGACCGATCGGATCACCCACGATCTGATGATCGCGGAACTGGTCGCCATACCCGTCTCCGGCATCCTGCTCGCCCTGGTCTTCGGCAGTGTGGTCGCGGCCGCCCTGCCCGTGATGATCGGTCTGTTTTCGATCGCCACGACCCTGGGTATCCTGCGTGCTTTCACCCTGGTCACCGACGTCTCGGTCTTCGCCTTGAACATGTCCACCGCTCTGGGCCTGGCCCTGGCCATCGACTACGCGTTGCTGATCGTCAGCCGCTACCGGGAAGAACTCGCCAACGATCTGGAACCGCGCGCCGCGGTCATCCGCGTGGTCCGGACGGCCGGCCGCACCGTCGTCTTCTCGGCCGTCACGGTTGCGATGTCCCTCACCGCACTGCTGCTGTTCGACCAGTACTTCCTGCGCTCCTTCGCCTACGCGGGCATCGCGGTGGTCGCCGCCGCGGCCGTCGCGGCGATCGTGATCCTGCCGGCCTGTCTCATCCTGCTCGGGCCTGCGGTGAACGCATGGGATCTGCGAAAACTCGTGCGGCGTATGCGCACCGACAAGCCGCCCGGTCCTCCCGAACACAGCTGGTGGTACCGAATGGTGGTGGTCGTCATGCGGCACGCCACCCCCGTCGCCCTGGCCACCATCGCGCTGCTGCTGTTACTGGCATCGCCGATCCTGGGGCTGCGCCTGGGCTATCCCGATGACCGTGCGTTGCCCGATTCTGCCTCCAGCCGTGCGGTGGGCGATGTTCTCCGCACCGACTTCGATCCCGCCCCCGGCACCGACCTCGTCATCGCTCTGCCCGGATTCTCGGGCGGGACAGCCGATCTGGGCGCCTACGCCGCCAGATTGTCCGCGCTCACCGATATTCGCGCGGTCCTCTCCGCCGACGGTGTGTACGTCCACGGTGCGCGCGTGGCCCCGGGTCCGGACGGCTTGATCGGTTCCGCTGGCAGTTATCTCTCGCTCCAATCGGCGATCGACCCCTATTCACGCGCCGGCGCAGCACAACTGGCCGCGGTGCGCGCCGTCGCGGCGCCGGTCCCGGCGCTCTACGGCGGCACCATGCAGACCAATGCCGACACCATTCACACCATCGAGGCGAGGCTTCCCGCCGCGGCCCTGGTCATCGCCGCGACCACGCTGATCGTGCTGTTCCTGTTCACCGGTAGCGTCGTCTTGCCGCTGAAAGCCATAGTCCTGAATGTGCTGTCGTTGTCCGCCACGTTCGGAGCCATGGTGTGGATCTTTCAGGACGGCCATGTCTCCGGTGTCCTGGACTTCACTCCCACCGGATATATCAATGCCGGCATTCCGGTCCTCATGTTCTGCCTGGCCTTCGGGATGTCCATGGACTACGAAGTCTTCCTGCTGTCTCGTATCCGTGAGGAATGGCTGGCCTCCGACCGCGGCGTCACCGCGAACACTCGATCGGTGGCCCTGGGCGTCTACCGGACCGGCTGGATCTTCACCGCCGCAGCCGGTCTCATGGCCGTGGTATTCCTCGCGGTGGGGGGCTCGCACATCTCCTTCATGCAGCTTTTCGGCATCGGGCTGGCTCTGGCCGTACTGACCGACGCGACTCTCATCCGCCTTCTGCTGGTGCCCTCGCTCATGCAGCTGATGGGTAAGGCCAACTGGTGGTCTCCCAAACCACTGGCCCGCCTCCATGCCCGCATCGGCGTGGAGGAATCCCTCGCCGACCCCGCCGCCGCCCATTCCGAGACGCCGGCTCGCGGAGTTACGGCATAATTACCGCCCGGCCACCCGGGGGTGGGAGCCAGCCGACCTCACGATTACCAGTTTGATTCGATTCTGTTGGGGAACAACATAATTCGCAGATACGATTTTCATCAGGCCTGTCGATCGCGCTGTCGTCGATGCGTCGGATACCGTCCTGACATTTCCGGGCCGACGATGTTCGGATGCCGAAATCGGGATCGGTGCTGGCCGGCCGGCGGTCGACGGCGACGCGATGCTGGGCCTGTGCGGTGCGGGCCTGCTCGACGCCACGCGAATCGCGGCGGGGGACAGCGCCCTGTGGACCGATATCCTGCGCGCCAATGCGCTCGAGGTGGCCGACGCTCTGTCCGAGTTGACCGCGGAACTCGATGCGGCGGCGCGTGCTCTCCGGTCCGGCTGCGATGAGCTACCGGCGTTGCTGGAACGCGGCAATCGCGGTCGTATCGCGCTGGTTTCCGCGTTGCCCGGTCGATGATGGGGACGGCGGCGTCTGCCCGCGCGGTGCCCCGGCCGCGATGCGGCACGGGGCATCGGCTTCAGGTCGCCTTGATGGCGGCGAAAACGCCGTATCGCATCGCCCCGCTGTCGAATGCCTCTCGCATCAGGGCCTCGGCCCGGTAGAACCCGTAAACTTCGATGCCGCGTTCGCGCGCCAGGCGGGCGATGACCTTCGGATCCCTCCGGGCGCTATCGAATTGGGCGTACTCGGGTGCCCAGGAGCGTTTGACCCGATCGCTCCAGTCCGCTGTGCGCGGCTCGATGAACCCCGCGCGCCTCAGTTCCTGCGTTACCTCCGCGATCGACGCCTGGGTGGGAATCGCGGCCTGCGCGATCAGAGTCCGGCGTAGTAGGGACCGCTCCTCGACAGTGAGCTCCTCTCTGCTGCACCACATCCCGATCACCACGGTGCCACCGGGACGCAGTAGTCGGGCGGCCTCGGCGAGGAAGGGGCCGACGGGGAGATGGAGCATGCTCTCCAACGACCAGACGACATTGAAGGATTCCGCCGAGTAGTCGTTGGCGAAGTAATCGGCCTCCCGGAATCGGGTGCGATCTGCGACGCCGTCGGCAACGGCTTTCTCGGTGGCCCGGTGTACCTGGGCGGCGCTCAGAGTGATGCCCTCGACCCGGCAGTTCAGCTCTCGTGCCAGGATGATCGCCGGTCCGCCGATGCCACAGCCGACGTCGAGGACGCGGGTCTGCGGCGTCACCCCGCCGTATTCGGCGAGCACGCGGACCAGGCGATCGGCCGCGTCGGCCCGATCGTCGGCGCTCCCGGGCGGGGTTCCGGGTTCCCAGTAGCCGTGGTGGATATTGCCGCCGATGAGTCCTTCGTAGAGGTCTAGGGTCGCGTCGTAGTATCTGATGACCAGGTCGTTGGCGACCGAGCTGGAGTCGCTGTGGGACGCCGTGCTCATGAATTCCCTTTTCTACTCGAATCATCGTGTGGTCAAAGACGTTTCGCGCCAGATGGTCGGGCAGAACTCCGAGTCGGAGTAGTCCGGTCTGCCGCCGTCACGCCGCACCAGATGGTCGTGGTTGTAGTGGACGCGAGTGCCGTCGCCGAGCGTGAAGTCCCGATATCGATTGTCCCCGTCCTGCAAGTGCAGGGAGATCGCCCGCCGCGGCACGCCGCTGCGGTTCGCCCCGCTACCGTGGTAGGTACGGCAGTGGTGGAAACTCATGTGCCCCTTGGGAATGGATATGGGCACCGCCGACACCACCGCGTCGTTGTGTGCCGCGTTCTCGGCCAGCATGCGATCGAGTTCGCCGGCGTCTCGATCAGCGAAATGCTTCGTGGTGCTGTCTCGTTCGCCGATCTCGTGCCAGTGGTGGCTGCCATCGATCATGGTGATCGTGCCGTGTTCCGCCGTGCAATCGTGGAAGGGGATGAACGCCGTCAGCATCCGGGTCGATGTCGAGGTCGCCCAGTAGTGCTTGTCGAAATGCCACGGCACGAGATTGCTGCGCTCGCCGGGCACGGCGGGTTTGTAGATGAGCGTGGACTGGAAGATCCGGATGGTGTCGGCCTGCGCCAGCCGGGCCGCCACCGCCCCGATGAGCGGCTTGCGCAGGATCTCGGCGATGGCGGCGCTTTCGTAGTGGATGTAGTCGTTGTGGCGCTGGACCGGACCCTTCTCCGGTTCCCAGTACGCCAGTCGCGGCGGACGCATCGGCAACCGCCGATCGCGATGCCCGGCATAGAACCGTTCGCTCGCTTCCAGCAGGGTGTCGACCTCCGCGTCGGTGAGCAGCGGGCGGCTCAGATACCACCCGTGGCGCCGATAGAAGTCGATGTCGTCGTCGTCCGGGAGTAACGCGCGTTCTGTCGGCGTCAGCGCGAAGACCGGATCGTCGGTGAGATTCGAGGTCATGGCTTCACCGCCCGGTACCGGTCGTGAGGCGGCCGTCGTCGTCGGCTCCGGACTCGGCGGCGAGCACGGCCTCGTACAACGCGGTGATATTGCCACCGCCGAAGGTCCGCGCACCGTGTCGGTCGATCAGCTCGACGAAATAGGTGTCGCGTACGTGCATGGACCGGGTGAAGATCTGGAAGAGCTCGCCCCAGTGGTCGCGGTCGACGAGGACATTGTTCGAGCGCAGGAGTTCGACGTCGGCGTCCAGACCGGTCAGGCGGGTAGCGAGGCGGTCGTAGTAGGAGTCGCGGGTTTTCAGGAACTGCAGGCCACGTGCAGTGAGCCTGGCGACCGCGTCGACGATGTCCGTGGTGAGGAAGGCCAGGTGCTGTACGCCGGCGCCGCCGTGCGCGGTCAGGAACCTGTCGATCTGACCCGGTTCCCGGGCTGGATCGGGTTCAAGCAGGGTCAGCGTGACCTGTCCCGAAGTGCTTTGAACCACACTGGAATTCATTGCCTGGTCGCCGACCTCGATGCGCTCCTGGAAGATCGTCTCGAAGCCGAAGACGCGCTCGTAGAGCGTCACCGTCGCCGCCAGTGCGCCGGCGGGTACGCAGACTGCGACATGGTCCACCGTGGTCAGCAGTTCCTCGCCGGCCTCGGGGTCACCCGCGAACTCGTCGATCGCGCCCGGCAGGAACCCACGGCTACCGGGACGGCGTTCGACGAAGCGATGCCGGACGTCGCCGAAGCCGTAAACCTCGGCAGCGGTGACGATTTCGTCCTGCGACCGGAAGCGCTGCGGCTCCGCGGCGGACCTCGCGCCGCGTGCGATCGCGGCCGCATACGCCGCCCGCGCGTCCGCCGTCTCCACAGCGATGCATGCGACGCCATCGCCGTGCGCGGCCACATAACTCGCGGCGGGATGTTCGGCGGTCAGGGCGGAGGTGAGCAGCAGGCGAATGTCGCCCTGCCGCACCAGCAACGAGCGCTGCCCAGCCATCCCGGTCTCGGGGCCGCCCTGTCCGACAATCCGGAAGCCGAATGCGGTGCACAGATAGTAGGCGTGGTGCTGGGCATCGCCGACGAAGAATTCGACGTGATCGATTCCTCTGATATCCATAGCTTTCGACCTCATTGGTTGCTCGGTTGACGGCGGCGACGGGTGCTGGGCGCGCCGATCACCAGGCTGGTGTTGTGCCCGCCGAAACCGAAGGAGTTCGACAGGGCGGCCTCGATGGCGGCGGTCCGCGGGCTTCCGGTGACGTGATCGAGTTCGCAACCCGCGCCGACGGTTTCGAGGTTCGCGGTGGGCGGCAGTCGATCCGAACCGAGCGCGAGGGCGGTCACCGCGGCCTCGACGGCACCGGAGGCGCCGAGCGTGTGGCCCGTGATCGATTTGGTGGCGCTCACCGGAGGCGGTGTGGCGGAACCGAACACCTCCCGAATCGCCAGCGCCTCTGCATTGTCGCCCGCCGCGGTGCCGGTCCCGTGCGCATTGATGTAGCCGAGATCCGCAGGCGTCAAGCCCGCGTCTGCTATCGCGCGCCGCATGCAGGCGGCTGCGCTGGACCCGTCCGGTCGTGGCGTCGCAATGTGGTACCCGTCGGTGCTGACGCCCCAGCCGAGCAGGTCCGCATAGCCGTAGGCGCCACGGGCGTCCGCGTGCTCGGTCCGTTCCAGCACCACTACACACGCGCCCTCACCGAGCACGAAGCCGTTGCGGCGGGCATCGAAAGGGCGGCTGGACTGCCCCGGCTCGGCCCAGCCCCGAGCCAGTGCCTTGGCATTGGTGAAGGTGGCCGCGATGGTGGGATGCAGCGGTGCGTCCGCGCCACCGCACACCACCACGTCGGCGAGGCCGTCGCGAATCAGCCGCAGCCCCTCGGCGATCGACTGACCGCCCGCCGCACAGGCGGTCGCGACCACGGCGCTGTAGCCGCGCAACCCGTACTTGATGGCGATCCGCGAGGTCGCGTTATTCGGCAGCATGCCGGCGGCCAGATACGGGCTGACGCCGGCCCGGCCTCGCTCACGTCGGCTCTCGGCTTGGCGCTCATAGGTTTTCAGCGCACCGCCGCCGCTGGAAACGATGAGTCCCACCCGTTCGGGATCGACGGTGTCACCGGGTCTCAGTGCCGCGTCGGTGATCGCGTCCTCGGCCGCGGCGAGCGCGAGCAGCACGTAGCGGTCGGTGCAGTTATCGAGCGGCGGAGCCAGGACTTCCCGAGGATCGATGGGTGCGGCGATTCCCGCAGACTCCAGCCAGCCATATGCGTCGTGGTCGGGTCCGGGGCTCGTGATTGCGGAGCGTCCTGCGCATTGCGCCTCGAAGACCGCCGCCGCTCCGCGTCCGGCGGGGGAAACCACGCCGATGCCGGTAACGGTGGCGGTGCGCGCGAGTTTCGTCATCGCCGCACCGGTTCTGCCGCCATTGCCTGGCGCAGCAGGCATTTTCGCACCTTGCCGGTGGGGCCGTGCGGAATCGTGTCGTCCTCGATGAGGCGAATGTCGGTCACCGTCTCGGCGATTGCGGACGGCAGCGCCGCCAGGACCGCCGAGCGAATGTCGGATTTCGGTTCGATCCAGGGCAGCGTGGTGAGCAACACCACGGTGCGCGCCGCATTGTCATCTCGGCGTGCAACCACTGTGCGGTTGTCGCGGCCGTCGAACCGCCCACCTTCGACCCTTACTCGACCTACGACCCGGAGGTGATCGTCGTGGACTCGGATGGCGTCGATGCCGGTTATCTGGCGGTCGTCGCGTCGTTCCCGTCCGCCGATCCGGAGGCCCGGCCGGATCATATCACCGTCACATCGAAACAGATTGTTCCGCAGCAAGATTCAGAACCAACCTCGGCGATCGTAAGGTCATCGCGCGTCTCGGCGGCGGCGGGGCGGGTCACCGAGATGGCCACCGCGGTCGCCGCGGCGCACATCGCGGCCCTGGATGCCCAGCACGCATTGCTGGGGCTAGCGCTTGCCGATCTGGAACGTGATCGCGCATCTGGCCGTGTGGTGGTCGATGCCCCACCGGCCGCGCCGGTGTGCACGTCTGTCGTACCCGCCGATCCGTTCGCGCCATTCGCGTTCGTGCAGGACACCCTCGTCGATGACCGGACCCGGAGCCTCATCGCCGAGTTCCGGTGGCCCCACGATGATCGCGCGGCCGTGAACGGTCGGGTATCCCCGCTGATGATCCTCGAATCCAGTCTCCGCACCATCGATTCCGTTCGGGAGTGGATGATCGGCGACCCGGAGGCCGCACTGAGGTGGGATGCCCGGCCGGTCGAGTTCGAGAGCCGATTCCGGGATCGAATGCCGCTCGCGGGCGCGACTCTCCGGTTCGAGCTCCGGATCGCCCGGGGTACGCGCGACAACCGCCACGCCACCGCCGAATTCAGCGGACGCTGGCTCTCGGGCAACGCGCCCTTCCTCGAAATATCCTCGGGGCGAATGCAATACGGAGAATCCGGCGTGGTGCCACCGCCGACTGTGCCGGTATCGCAACCGCGGTCGCCGCGAGGCCGGCGCGGCAAGGGATTCAAACCCCTGGAACACACCGAGATCCGGACCCTTTCACATCACGCCTTGCATCGGCTCGCCCACGGCGACATCGTCGACGTCTACGGTGGCCGGTGGGATCAGCGGATGCCCGGCGCCAATCCCGGCATCCGAATCGCGCCGGCCGAGTCACTGCTGATCACCGGCGTCTCCACCATCGACCCGCGTGCGGGCGTGTGCGGATTCGGCACTCTGACCGGCACCCAGATCATTCCGGATCGGGCCTGGTACTGCACTTCCGACGATTCCGGTGTACCGATGGTGGATCGGGGACTGCTCGTGGAAGCCGGCTATCAGCTATTGCGCACCTACGCCGTTCATCTCGGCCTGCACCTGGCCTTCCCGGATGCCGAATTCCAGCCCGCGCCCGAGATACCCGCCTCGATCCAGCTCATCCGTCCGTTGTCGGTGCGCGATGAATCGGCCCGCTACCGGGTCGAAGTCACCGAGATCACGATGGTGCCGCGGCCCACCGTGGTGGCCGATGTCCAGGTGCGAACCGGCGGCGAGCCGGTGGCGATCTTGCGAAATCTCGCGATCGAGATCCGCGAGCAGCCGGGCGCCGCGTTCCGTCCGGAACTGCGCGCGGACGGACCGGTTTTCCTGGGCCGTTACGGCAGTCAGGGGGATCCGGCCTGGCTCAACGAATTCCATCTCGGGCACATGGAGAACGGTGAGCCCGCCATCGCGCTGGGTCAGGTGCTCGACGGCTATTCCGGCCGGACGATGCTCTACATTCCCAACGGGGAATTCCGCTTCGTGGATCGCATCCAGTCGCTGGTGCCGGCCGGTCCGCAGATGCGCGACGGCCGGACGGTCACCGAATACGATGTGCCGCCGCGCTCGTGGTACTACGAGGACAACGCGTTCGAGGGTCTGCCCGGTTCCATCCTGATGGAGTCGTCGCTGCAGGCGGCAGCCTTGTCCGGCGCCTGCATGGGCACGACTGCCATGGTGGCGCCGGAGGTCAAGCTGTCGGTGCGCAATCTCGACGGCACGGCCACGGTACTGGCCGACCTCGACGTGCGAGGCGCGACCCTCCGACAGGAGACCACCCTGGTGTCCACCATGCAGATCGCGGGACAGGTGCTGCAGCGCTTCCAATACACGGTGACAGCCGATGGGGTGCCCTACTACGAGGGGAATTCGCTGTTCGGGTACTTCACGCCGGAGGCGCTGGCCTCCCAGATCGGTCTCGACGGCGGTGCTTCGGTGCCGCGCTGGATCGACACCGTCGACCGCGCCGATCTCGCCGATGTCATCGACATCGACTACCACGATCGTCCGTCCTGGTCCGATCCGCGGCCGGACGACGGATTACACATCGGTTCAGGGCATTTCGCGCTCATCGATCGGGCTACCATCGTCAAGTCGGGCGGCCTGCACGGGCTCGGCTATCTGGCGGGGACTCGCCGTGTGGATCCGGCGGACTGGTACTTCGAATGCCACTTCCACACCGATCCGGTGATGCCGGGTTCGCTGGGCGTCGAAGCCGTGATGCAGGGGCTGCAAACCTTTGTCATCGTCGCCGATCTCGCGGCCGGCATGGGCCCGGTGCGCTTCGCCCTCGCCACCGATGTCCCGTTCACGTGGACCTATCGGGGGCAGATCCTGCGCACCGAGAAGCAGATGGATTTCGAGCTGCACATCACCGATATCCGCTGCACCGGGAACGGGCTGCGAGTGATAGCGGATGCGAACGTATTCAAGCCGGGCATGCGAATTTACGCGTTCCGCGATATCGCGGTGGACGTGCGCCCGGAACGACAGCTGGAGGGCAAACCGTGACCATCAGCGCAGACTCTGTTCGAAATGGCTCGGCCGCAACGGTGTTCACCGATGTCGCCGGTATCCGCCAAGCGCTGTTCGACCTGGAACGGCCGTGCTTCGTGATCCGCGACGGCAAGAGCATCGGGATGTCCAACCAACCGGTAGCGGGTGATCGGGAATTGCTGGCCGTCGCCCCGCCGTGTCCGCCCCGGCTGCTCGGCTCGTCCGGATTCCGGGCCTCATACAGGTTGCGCGCGGCCTACATGGCCGGTGCGATGGCGGGCGGAATCGCCTCCGTGCCACTGGTGATCGCTCTGGCGAAGGCCGGATATCTGGGTTCGTTCGGCACGGGTGGACTGGGGCTGGATCGGATCGAATCCGCCCTGGGGCAGCTCGCGGCGAGCATCCCGGACGCCTATCTGGTGAATCTGCTGCATTCGCCACAGGATCGTGGACGGGAAGCGGGCACCGTCGATCTGTTCCTGCGCCACCGGGTGACCGCGGTGGAGGCGTCGGCGTTCCTCGGGCTCACTCCCGAACTGGTCAGGTACCGGGTCTCGGGTCTGTCTCGGCGCGACGGACGGGTCAACGTGGGCCATCGGATCATGGCCAAGGTTTCTCGCGTGGAGGTCGGGCGGAAATTCCTCTCACCCGCACCGGAATCGATGGTGGCGGAGTTGCTGCGGCGCGGGCAGGTCGACGCCGAACAGGCCGAACTCGCCAAGCTGGTGCCGATGGCGGACGACATCACCGTCGAGGCCGATTCGGGCGGCCACACCGACGGACGCCCGCTCGTAGCTCTGTTACCGCACTTCTTGCGCGAGCGCGAGTCGGTACGCGTGGGTTTCCAGCCCGCCGGCGCGGTGCGAATTGGCGCGGCCGGTGGAATCGGTACTCCGGAAGCCATCGCCGCCGCCTACATGCTCGGCGCCGAATACGTGGTCACCGGTTCGGTCAACCAGATCTGTATCGAGGCCGACGTGAGCGCGCCGGCCAAGGCATTGCTCGCGGCCGCCGACATCACCGACTTCGGCTCGGCTCCTGCGGCCGACATGTTCGAAATCGGTGCGCAGGTACAGGTTCTCAAGAAAGGAACACTCTTCGCACAGCGGGGACAACGTCTGCGCGAACTCTATGATCGGTACGAATCGCTGGAGGAACTGCCCGACGCGGAACGGAATTGGCTCGAGCAAAAGGTACTGCGCGGGCCGATCGATACGGTGTGGCATCAGATCCGCGAATACCTGACGGCCACCAACCCGGGCGAACTCGCTGCGGCGGACCAAGATCCACGGCTGCGTATGTCCCTGCTGTTCCGGTGGTATCTGGGCCTCTCGTCCCGCTGGGCCCGCGAGGGAGAGGCGACGCGCTTGGTCGACTTTCAATTGTGGGCCGGCCCCAGCCTGGGCTCGTTCAACCGCTGGACCATGGGCACTCCGCTGGCGGACGCCGACCAACGAACCGTCGCACGAGTTGCGGACCACCTCATGCTCGGTGCCGCCGTCACCACCCGCGTCCACCACCTGCGCACCCTCGGTATCCGATTGCCCGCGGCGGTGGCCGACTATCGACCCGAATTGTTCTGAGCCGACGAAGTGCCGGTCCGGTGGGGGTGGTACGCACGGGACCGAGGATCGATGTGCCGACGATCGAGCAGTGCGGTATCTGGGACATGCCGGTCCGTCGGCCGCACAATCACTCCCGAGGGCGTACGTCGCGTCGATAGATCCGCGGAATGTGGGGTGGATTATCGATCCCATTCTTGCCGGAGCATTCACCCATGGCGGCAAGCTCCGCTGCGGGCCGAAGACTTCGATGACCCGGACACGGGGCAGCGACTTGGCGTTTCGGAGTTGTCCGCACCCGGATGAGGGTGTGTTGCTGGAGAGATGCTCAGGTGTTCGAGTGGGTTCGACCACGCTTTTCCGCCGCAGGTGAAGGAAAAGCGTGGTCGAGTAATGCGCGAGGCGGGACTCGAACCCCTGTGCGTGGCATCCGTTCCGGCCCGCCCGTGAAACCCGGGGCTTGTCCGGGAACGGCCCGCGATGGTGTCGTGGTCTTGCGCGGGAGGACGGGTTGACGTGCTCGCCGCGAGAGGACGGTGAGAGGGAGTGTTGGTGGAGGATCTGGCGCGGGTCGTGCGGCATCGGGCGGAGCTGACGCAGGAGTTGCTGGCCTACTTCGGGTCGATGGCCGAGATCGAATTGGCGCCGGATGACGACATTTTCGCGCTCGGACTGGTGAATTCACTACGGGCGCTGGAGATTGTCGTGCACGTGGAGAACACCTACGGGATCTTGGTCGATGTCGATGATCTCGAGCTCGACAACTTTCGGAGTGCCGCGCGTGCGGCGGCCTTCGTTGTCCGCAAGCAGGGCGGGGACGGCCACTCGTGATCGACGTGGACGACCTCGTGCAGGCTGCGGCCCGCGATGCGGCACGGTGGGATCGAGACGGTCTGCCCGACGAGATGATCGAGCTTGCGGCTCGGAATGGGCTGCTGGGCGCGGATCGGCCCGCGTGCTTCGGTGGTGCCGAACTCGATGCGCGGGAGCTCGGGCGATTGGCCGCGACGCTCGGGCACGCGTGCACCAGCCTGCGTTCGCTGGTGACTGTGCACGGCATGGTGGCCGCCGCGGTGGATCGGTGGGGTACGGCCGCGCAGCGGGAGGCATGGCTGCCCCGGCTCACCACCGGTGAGATCATCGCCGCGCTGGCGGCGACCGAAGCCGGAGCCGGAACCGAGTTGTCGGCTGTCGCTGCGGCTTTCGAGCCCGACGGCACGGATATCCTGGTGTCCGGTACCAAGCTGTGGGTGACCTTCGGTCAGCGTGCGGACGTCTACCTCGTGCTCGGTAGAGCGCCCGGTGGACTGTGTGCAGCACTGGTGGATCGGGACCGGCCCGGTGTCGGTGTGGAACCCGCCGAGAGCGGTCTCGGGTTTCGCGGTGCGCGGCTGGCGACCGTCCGGTTCGACCGCGTGCGCATACCCGCCACCCAGCTGATCGCACCACCGGGGTTCGGTCTGTCCCATGTCCTCGGCACCGCATTGGATCACGGTCGCTACACCGTCGCCTGGGGTGGTGTCGGGCTGGCCCGCGCCTGCCTCGGCGATGCGGCCGCCCATGCGGTCACCCGCGTCCAGGGCGGCACCGCGCTGGCCGAACATCAGCTGATCCGCGCCACGCTCGGCCGCTGCTGGGCGGATGTGGAAGGTGCGCAAGCCCTCTGCGAACGCGCGGCCGATGCGCGGATAACGGGATCGCCCCAGGCGCTGATCTTCACGATTGCCGCCAAATACGCCGCCGCCGGTGTCGCGGCGACGGTCAGCGAACGGGCCGTGCAGGTACTCGGCGCGGCGGGCTGCGCACCGGACAGCCGGATCGGCCGCTTCTATCGCGACGCCAAAGTCATGCAGATCATCGAGGGAGCACAGGAGGTCGCCGAGGTGGCCATGGGCGAGCACGTCATGCGGGGTGCGCGATCATGAACGAACGCGTGCTACTGGGTCCGGTCGCGACCTGGTTCCCGGACCAGACCGCCGCGGTCGCCACGCTGGCGGAATTGGCCGGTCTGCCTGCGAACCGCCGGGAACACGCCCTGGCCCTGGGCATCGACACGGTGCGCACCGCTGACGGCATGACCGAGGTCGATCTCGCCGCCGAGGCGGCCCGCGCGGCGCTGGACGAGGCCGATCTCGCGGCCGCCGATCTGGACGCGCTGATTCTGGTCACCGGCCGCGCGCCGCAGTACCTGCTCGCCTCGGAGGCGACCCGGCTGCAACACCGGATCGGCGCGGCCCGCGCCTTCACCACGGCGGCCGGGGACCTCGGCTGCGTATCCGTCTCCGCCGCACTGACTCTCGCCGCGAGCCTGGTTCGCGCGGATGCCCACTGCCGCAATGTCCTGGTGGTCACAGCCGCCAAGACGCCCACCCGGAATCGCTACCGCGCTCCCATGACATTGCTCGGTGACGGTGCGGCCGCACTGCTGGTCACCACCTCCGGCCCCGGCCGCTGGGAGTTCGTCGACCAGATCGTGCGCAGCGAAGGCAAATACGCGGACCTGTTCCGCATCGACTACCGCGATATCGGCTCCGGCGACTGGGCCGAGGTGTGCGCGGACGAGTCCACCTACTCGTTCCGGCTCGCGGTCGAGAGCAAGAAGCGATTCGACGCCATTGTTCCGGAACTGCTGCGACGCAATGGCATTCGAGACGGAGAGGTGGGACAGATCCTCATGCAGAACCTGTCGGCCGGCGCCTTCGCCTTCTGGGAGGAGGCCCTGGATCGCCCGGTCGACAAGGTCTGCCGAACCAATCTCGCGGCCTACGGCCACCTGGGCTCGATGGACATGCTGGTCAATCTGGAGGCCGCCGCGGCCACCCGCGCGACCGGTGCGTACGCGCTGCTGTTGAACAGCAGCCCGGTTGCCGCGTGGAGCGCCGGCCTGCTGCGGAGGGTGTAATGGCGGCGACAGTGAAATGCCTGGTCTGGGATCTCGACGATACGGTGTGGCCCGGCGTTGTGCTGGAGTCGGACGGCGGTGCGCCGAAACCGGAAGTGCTGCGGACGATCCGGACACTGGATGAACGCGGCATCCTGCACGCCGTCGCAAGTCGTGGCGAACCAGAGGTTGCCACAGCGCATTTGCGCATGCACGGTATCGAGGACATGTTCTCGGTCGTCGAGATCGGCTGGGGTCCCAAGTCGGAGGCCATTCGCCGGATCGCGGAATCCCTCGATATCGGCCGGGACACGATGGCATTCGTCGACAATGATCCGGTCGAGCTGGCGGAGGTGGCCGCCGCCCTCCCGGAAGTCCGGTGCTATTCCGTCGACCGGATCGCCGAACTCCCGGACCTTTCCGAATTCATGTCGGCCACAACGACATCCGAGGCACGGCAGCGCCGGTTGCTATATCGCGCGGAACGGGAGCGCAAAGCATCCGAAGCCGAATTCAGCGGCTCGGACGCGGATTTCCTGGCCTCGCTGGATCTGGTCATGACCGTCGGCGAGGCGACCGAGGCGGATCTGGCTCGCGCACACGAGCTGACCGAACGCACCCACCAGCTCAATACCACCGGCGTCACCTTCGACATGGACGAACTGCGGGCATTGTGCGCGTCCCCGCGTCACCAGGTGCTCGTCGCTTCCCTGACCGACCGTTTCGGCGGCTACGGCACGATCGGGCTGGCGGTGACCGAACAGCGAGGCCCCGATGCGGTTCTGCTCCTGCTGCTCATGTCCTGTCGTGTCATGTCGCGCGGCGTCGGCACGACTCTCATCGCCGAGGTGGTGCGGCGTGCCCACGCGGCCGGTTTGCGGCCCGCGGCGGAATTCGTTGCCACACCACGGAATCGGGTCATGCTCGTGACCTTGCGCTTCGCCGGCTTCGAAGTGGCCGAGAAGGACGGAGATCGCATCCTGCTCGTCTGCACCGTGCCAGCCGAAAACATCGGCGGCACCGGCCATGTCGAGGTGGTTCGATGAGCGTGGATCTGCTCGGCGGCCTGATGTGCCAGTTCGAGCGGGTGCCCGATCGTCTCGCGGTCGTGGTCGGGGACCGGTCTCTCACCTACCGCGAACTGGACACCGCGACAATGGCTCTCGCACGCCGGCTGCTCGTGGCCGGGGTGCGGCCCGGGCAGACGGTCGTCGTCTACCAGCGGCAGAACCTGGACACCGTGATCGGCATGATCGCAGCCCTGCGCGTCGCCGCGGCCTGGTGTGTCATCGAACCCGGCCACGGCGGCGAGTCGTCGCTCGGCGCGGTGCTGGAGGCGCTGGACTGTGCCGCGGTGATCATCGACGGGCGGGATCCGCTCACTCCGGGCGATGCGGCGACGGCGCTGGCGGACGCGACGAATGGTCCAGCGGTGATCGACATCGCGGCGCGGGTGGATCCACCCGAGATCCCGCTGCCCGGCCCGCCGCCGCGGCTCGCCCCGGCCTACGCCATCACCACCTCCGGCTCCACCGGTGCTCCGAAGGCGGTGGTCGTGTCCCGCGCGAACCTCGCCACCCAGATCGGGTCCCGGAACAATGCGCACACCGACGGTGCGCTGGTCACCTTCTCGGCCCTGCGGCTGATCTGGGACGGTTCCCTGCTGGGTGTGGTCTGGCCGCTCGCGGTCGGCGGCATCAGCGTGTTTCCCGACTTCCGGATGGTGCGCGATATCGACGCCGTCGCCGAACTCGCTCGGAGCCGGGGTGTTTCGCATTTCATCGCGACGCCGTCGTTCTATCGGCTGGCGCTGCCGCGGCTGGCCGAGCTGAGGCCGACGCTGCGGACGGTGGTCCTGATGGGAGAGGCGGTCCCGCCGCGCCTGGTGGACGAGCACCGCGAAGTTCTGCCCGCCGTGGCGCTGCACAACGAATACGGCCCCACCGAGGCGACGATCACCTGTATCGGCCCGTACGTCGCGGACACGCCGCGGCCGGTCGTCCCGATGGGAAAGCCCGCCGCGGGCACGACAGCTCATCTCCTGGACGACAAGCTGCGCCCCGTGAGCCGCGGCACTCGCGGCGACCTGTACCTGGGCGGCGGGCAGATCGCCGACGGCTATGCGGCCCGTCCCGGACTGACCGCGACTCGATTCGTGGCCGACCCCTTCGCCACCGAACCGGGTGCTCGCATGTACTTCACCGGCGACCTCGCCCTTTCGGACGCGAACGGCGACATCGAATTCCACGGCCGGGCCGACGATCAGGTGAAGGTTCGCGGCGTGCGGATCGAACGCGGCGCGGTGGAGGCGGTGCTGGAAGACCATCCCGCCGTGCGTGAAGCGGTCGTGCTGCCCGTCGCCGATGTCGACGACTCGGTGTACCTGGCCGCCTTCTGGGTGCCTCTGGGCACCGCGGCGACCACGCCCGCATCGAGCGCGCTGGCCCGATTCTGCGCTGAACACCTGGTGTCGGAAGCGGTTCCGGCACGGTTCGTGACCGTCGATGCCCTTCCCATCACGCCGGGCAGCAGCAAGCTCGACGAGGCGGCGCTGCGCGCGCTGCTGACCGGTTCGACGGTCCGGCAGGCGGTGTCGCGGGACGACTGGACCGAGACCGAGCGTGCCCTCGGCGAGATCTGGTCGGAGGTGCTGCTGCACGACGAATTCGATCGCGCGGACCGCTTTCTCGACGTGGGCGGCAACTCCCATCGCGTGGTCGCCTTGCATGTGCGCCTGCAGGCGCGCTGGCCGGGCACCATCTCGGTGGGCCTGCTGTTCGATCTGGACACCGTGGCCGCGCAGGCGGCCGCACTGCCCGCGGATCCGCTACACCCCGCCACACCGGCGGACGTTCCCCTGGCATTCGAAGTGTGAAGGACATCGTGACCGCACTCGCACCACGCGACGGCGACATCGCCGTCATCGGTATCGGCGCGCGTTTCCCGGACGCGGCGAACCTCGACGAGTTTCGCGAGAACCTCGCCGCCGGAAGGGATTCGATCGGCCCGATGCCGGAGTCTCGTGCCTCGGCGACCGCCCTGGACCGCCGCGTCCGGTACCTGCCCATGGGGCACCTCACCGATATCCACACCTTCGACTACGCGTTCTTCGGCCTGTCCAAACGCGAAGCGGCCCTGATGGATCCGCAGCAGCGGATCGCCCTGGAGCTGGCGCACCGCGCCATCGAGGATGCCGGCTACGCACCCGCCACCCTGCGCGCGGCCACCACCGCGGTGGTGTTCAGCGCGCCCATGCCCAGTTATCACGCCATGGCCGTCGACCCGGGCCCCCTCGCCATGCTGGGCAATCTGCCCTTCGGCGTCCCCGCCCGTATCGCGCACCTGCTCGGCTTCGACGGCCCCTGCTACGCCGTCGACAGCGGCTGCAACGCCTCCCTCATCGCCGTCCACCACGCCTGCCGCGAATTGCGCGGCGGCGACGCCGACTACGCGCTGGCCGGCGGAGTCAGTGTTCGCGCGCACGGCGCTCCGGCCTGGGCCGTGCAAACCATGACCGAGATCGCCTCGCCGGGCAGCCGGGTCCGAGCCTTCGACGCCGACGCCGACGGCACAGTCCCCGGCGAAGGCGGTGCGGCGCTGCTGCTGACCACGCTCGAGCGTGCCCGCGCCGACCGCGCTCCGGTCTACGCGGTCATCCGGGGCAGCGCCGTCCTGCACAACGGTCATTCCGCCGCAACCATCAGCACCCCCAGCGCCGCCGCGCAGGCCCGGGTCATCGCGCGCGCCTGGCGCAAGGCCGGTGCCGATCCCCGTGATGCCGGATACCTCGAAGCCCACGGCTCCGCCACCCGGCTGGGCGACGCCGTCGAACTGGAGGGCCTGCGCACCGCGTTCGCCGAGCGCGCCACCGCCCTCCCGATCGGATCGGTGAAGACCAATATCGGCCACCTCGATCACGCCGCCGGTGTGGCCGGCCTGGTGAAGGCCGTCCTGTCGGTCGCCGACGGACAACTCTTCCCATCTCTCCACTTCCACCGTCCCACTGGCGATCTCGACTTGGCCGCGGCCGGCCTCGAGGTGGTCACGCAACCGAGGCCGTGGCGGAGCGACGGCCCGCGCCTGGCGGGTGTCAGCTCCTACAGCCTCGGCGGCGCCAACGCCCACTGTGTCGTGCAGCAGGCCCCCGATGCGGTACCGCAGCCGGAAGCAGAACCGGCCGAGGCGAGTCGCGAGCCGGTGCCCCGGCTGATCGGGGTTTCGGCGCGGACCGCGACGGCGCTCGCGGACCTGTGCGGCTCGTTGGCGGGGCGTATGCGGGACGAGACGATCGATCTCGCGGATGTGGCGTTCACGCTCGGCCGGGGCCGTGCGCACTTCGGCCATCGCATCGCGGTATATGCGAGCAGCACCACGGAATTGGCCGATCTGCTCGAAACGCGCGGCGCTGCCGTCGATTCGGACGGTGTGCAGCCGGTCGCGCCGCGAGTGGCGCTGTTGCTCTCGCCGGGTGCGCTGCCGACCGGGCAAGACCGCATCGCACTGCCGGAACAGCTGCCCGCGACCGGGGAGACGGCCGAAGTGCTCGCGGCACAGCTCGCGGTGCACGATCGATTGCGTGCCTGTGGGATTCAGTTCGTGGCCGTGCTCAGCGGGGGCGCGTCGAAGTTCGCGGCACGCTATCTGCTCGGGTCGCGAGAGCCTGTCGACCCGGGCGAATTGGCTGTCGCCGCGGAGACGCCCGCGGTGGACCGGTCGCGTCTGCTCGCGGCGGCGGACATGCTGTTGCGGGATGGGCCGGTCGTCTTCGTCGATCCCAGCCGGGACGGCATGCTCGGGCGGTACCTCACCGAGGATCTCGCGGGTCGCGCGGATGCCGAGATCCTGTTCGGCTCGGCCGATTCCGCGGGGGCGCTCGGCATCCTGGGGCGGCTCTACGAGCGTGGAGTGGATCTCGACTGGGCGCGGGTGCAGGACGGGGACGGTCGCAGGATGCGGTTGCCCGGGCACCCGCTGCGCGGCACCCGGTGCTGGGTTGAACTGCCCACTGCGGCGCAGCATGCCGAGATCGCGTCCGAGCCCCTCGAAGCTGTCGCCGCGCCCGAGCGTCCGGTGGTCGCCGTGCCGTCGGACGCGGCGGAGTGGTTGCGCGCAGTGCTGCGCGAACTGTTGCACGCGGAGAACGAAATCGGGCTGGATGACGACTATTTCGATGTGGGCGGCAATTCGATCATTGCCGTGCAGTTGGTCGAGCGGGTGGAGGAGGCATTCGGATTTCGGCCGAAACTGCTCGATGTATACGAGCGGCCCAAGGTGGCCGAGTTCGCGGACCTGCTGCGGGAAGGGGCGCGCCCGGCGCCCGAGGTGATGTCGGGAGCGCGCGGGCTGCCGGCCATTACGCGCACCGACGAGCTGGTCATGTCGCCCGGGCAGGAACGGATGTGGTTCCACCATCAGCTTGTTCCGGACACCACGCTCTACAACTATCCGGTGGTCAACGTTCTGCGCGGGCCGATCGACGTCGACGCGGTCAAGGGAACATTCGAGGATTTCGCGGAGCGACACGAACCGCTGCGCTACAACCTCGTCGAGGTCGACGGTGCGCCGGCGGTGCGAGTGCGGCCCGCTCTCGGCGAGTTCTTCAGGGTCGTCGATGTGTCTGGTGCAGCCGATTCGGTCGCCCGGGCGCGCGAGCTGATCCGGGAGGCCGCGGTCCGGCCGTTCGATCTGGGCCGCGACCCCATGGTGCGGGTGCTGGTGGTCGAGCTCGCTCCGGAAATGCATGTGCTGCAGGTGGTGTGCCATCACTGCGTCACCGACGGTCAGACGCCGGGGATCCTCGCGCGGGAGATTCCGGTGCTCTACGCCGCCCGGCGGGAGGGGCGCACGGCCGAGCTGGAACCGCTGCCGATCCGCTACCGCGACTACGCGCGCTGGCACCGGGAGCTGCTCGACTCGGGCGCGCTCGACAATGAGCTCGAATACTGGATGCATATGCTGCGTGGCGCGCCGAAACTGCGGCTGCCCACCGACTTCCCGCGGCCGGCGCGCAAGACGTTCGCCGGTGAGCTGGAGCCGTTCACGGTGCCGGCGACACTGCTCGCCGCCGCGCGCACGGTCGCGAAGCGGGAGTCGGTGTCGCTGTTCGTGGTGCTGCTGTCCGCCTTCTATCTGCTGCTCGCCCGGCGCAGTGGTCAGCGCGACCTCGTCGTCGGCACGCCGACCACCGGCCGCACCCGCCGCGAGCTGGAAGGGCTCATCGGCTTCTTCAACAGCACCGTCGCGCTGCGCGCCAACCTCTCCGGTCCCGCGACGCTGGGCGATCTGCTCGAACGAGTGCGTGGAATCGTGCTGGGCGCGTTGGAGAATCAGGAGATCCCGTTCGAGCGGGTGGTCAATGCCCTCGACGATCAGCGCGACATGTCCCGCACCCCGATCTTCGATGTGCTCTACGTCCACCAGGACCTCACCGGCGCCGGATCGGTCAACCCGCTCGGCGGCGGGGCGACGGAGTTCTTCGATTCGGAGCACACCATTCACAATGCCTTCGGCGGATTGCCGCCCGGCACAGCGAAATTCGACCTCAGCCTGATCACCTACGATCGTAGCGACGACCTCGACATGCTGGCCTGCTTCGAGTACAGCACCGAGCTGTTCACGCAGCGCACCGCCGCGGGGTTGGCCGCGGCCTACCTCGAGATCCTCACCGAGGTCGTGGAGTCGGCTCCGGATCGGTCGATCGAGGAGCTGCTTGTCACCGTGCCTCCGTCTGCCGGCGTGGGTGCGGCCGAACAGGCTGTGGTACTGGATATTCCGACAGACCGGCCGCGCGGATCCGGCTCGGCCCGATACACGCCGGGGACGGTGCGCGAGCGGCTCGATGCCGCGCCGGGCGATGCGGACCTGCTCGCCGCCTGGGCGGCACTGCTGAGCTGGTACTCCGGCTCCGATGACGTAGTGGTCGGCTCGGCGACCGGCACCGCCCGAATGAACTTCGCCGACGAACCCACCGGGGCCGAACTGCTCGAACGAACCGCCGCGGAGTTGGCCGCGTCGGCGCAGGGTGACAGCCCTGCCGAGGCCATCTGGTTCGGCTCTACCCCGCCGGACACTGCGGAACTGGCGCTCGACCGCGAGTCCGGTGACCGCGCAGTCCTGGAACTGGTCTACGCCACAGAACTTTTCGACGAATCGACCGCACAGCAGATGCTCTCGGATCTGACCCGGCTGCTGCACGGCCTGGTGGAGACACCGAACGATCCGGTGCCGGACATCGCGTTGCGCTGCATCGCGGAAGCGGAGGTGATCCGATGACCGGAGTCGTAGCAGTGATCGGCGCGGGCACCATGGGTGCCGGCATCGCACAGTGCCTCGCGCAGGCGGGACGCGATGTCATCGTGGTCGAACCCGATCCGGCCGCCGTGGAGCGAGCGCGCCGTGGCCTGAACGAAGCGGTGCGCCTGGCGCTGCTGCTGGGCCGCGGTGACCGGCGGACGGCGCTCGAGGCTGCCGGCCGGGTGCGCTGGACCGACCGTCTCGATGACCTCGACGCGGTCGAGTTCGTCATCGAGTGCGCGGTCGAGCGGATCGAATTGAAGGAGACACTCTTCGCCGAACTGGACCGCGCCTGCCCGGCCGACGCCGTGCTCGCCTCCGCGACGTCGGCTATCCCCATCGCCCGGCTGGCCGCCGCGACCGGTCGCCCGGATCGCGTGCTGGGTCTGCACTTCATGAACCCGGCCCCACTGACCGATGCGGTGGAAGTCGTTCGCGGGGCACAGACCTCGGCCGACACCATGGCGCGCGCCACCGAACTGCTCACCGCTCTCGGCAAGGAATCGCTCGTCGTCGACGACCGCCCCGGGTTCGTCATCAACCGCCTGCTCATGCTGAGCATCGCGCAAGCCGCCGCCACCCTCGAGACCGGCACCGACGCCGCGACGGTGGACGCCCTCTTCGAACGCTGCCTCGGCCACCGCATGGGTCCGCTGCGCACCGCCGACCTGATCGGCCTGGACAACGTGGCCGACACCATCGAGGTGCTGCGGCGCGAGACCGGCGAGGACCACTACCGCATTCCGCCCGCGCTCGCGACGCTCGTCGCCGCAGGACATTTCGGCCGCAAGACCGGACAAGGATTCCATGACTACCGTTGAGACCACCCGCACCGCGACGGCCGAACCGCAGGTTCCGAGCGATGCGCAACGCGCCGCCCTCGCGGCCGGTGATCACTATGTCGACCTGTACATCGAACTGACCGGCTGGGTGGACGCGGAGCTCCTGCGCCGGGCGGTCGACACCGTCGTGACGGAATGCCCGGTGCTGCACAGTGTGTTCCGTGCCGACGCCGGCGCGATCCAGGTGTGCGAGAACCCGCCCGTATCGACCGCCGTGCTCAGCGTCGACGGGGCTGGTCCGGGAGATTTCGTCGCCGAGTGGATCGCCGAAGAACGTGCGTGCCGAATGGATATCGCGCATGGGCCGCTGTACCGGCAGGTCGTCTTCCGATTCCCGGATGGCCGGCTCGGCTGGTACCAGCGCTATCACCGTCTGGTCAACGACTACCCGGGAGCGCTCGCGATTCTCGCCCGAGTGCGTGATCTACTGGACGGCGCGCCCACAACCCCCGGCGCGAATCCGCCGTTCGGTACGACAGCCGACCAGCTGGAAAATGAACGCCGATATCGCGAATCGGGAGCGTGGTCCGCCGACCGGGACTACTGGGAGCAAACTCTCGCCGACGCCGCCCGGCCCGTCCCTCCCGCCGCGGGTATCGCGGGTCCTACCAGCGGTACTCCGGATGAGGCGGTCTGGGCAGCGGTGGGAGCATCGGCGGAACTCACCAGGGCCGCGCGTGTGTGCGGGGCCGGTGCGCCCGCGGTGGTGCTGGCCGCGTTGGCCGTCTACGCGTCTCGCATGGCGTCCTCGGGGGAGTGCGTGGTCGCACTCGATACCGGGGAAACCACTGTGCCGCTGCGGATTCTGGTCACGGCCCAGGCCGGGTTCTACTCGATCGCCAAACAGGTGGGGCGGGAGCTGCGCAAGGCACGGAGACTCAGGTTCATTCCCGATATCGATGAGCCGTGGGTGGATTCGCCGGTGCACGGGCAGTGGCCGCTCGCGGTACGCATGCTCGGCGGTGCGGCGATCGACGGTCTCGGCACGGCATCGGTGACCGAGTGTTTCGGGAGCGGCGACGAGTTCACCGTGTGCGTCGATGATCAGGCGACCGGTGGATGGCGGATCGCCGTTGCCGGAGCGCATCGTTCGCACCGGGACCGGCTGGTTCGGCTGTTGGAGCAGTTGGTCCGCACGCCGCATACGCCCATTGCCCGGATCGATATCGCCGCACCGGGGGAGATCGAGCGTCTCATCGGCAGTCCCCCCGCCGATGTGGTCGCAGCGTCCACGACACTCGCGGCTCTGTTCGCCGAGCAGGCGGACCGGTCGCCGGAGGCGTCGGCGATCGTCGGACGCGATACCCGCATGACCTACGCGGACCTGCACTGTGACTCGAATCGCCTGGCGCGCAGGCTGATTACCCTCGGCGTCGGGCCGGAACAAGTGGTGGCGCTCGCTTTCGGGCCATCGGGCGAACAGATCCTCGCGGTGCACGCGGTGCTGGCAACCGGCGCCGCATACCTGCCGCTGGACCCGGAGCATCCGCGTTCGCGTCATGCTCAGGTGCTCGATATCGCACAGCCGGTGTGTGTCCTCACCACGCGGCGGGACGGATTCGACGCTCCCGATGGAGTCCGGGTGATCCACATCGACGAACTCGACCTGGCCGCCGAGTCGGGCGCCACGGTCACCGATGAGGATCGCATCGCCCCGCTGCGTCCGGAAAACCTGGCGTACGTGCTGTTCACGTCGGGCTCCACCGGGCAGCCGAAGGGCGTGGGCGTCACCCACGCGGCCGTGTGCACTCATCTCGCCTGGATGCAGCACCTGCACCGCCTCGACGACAGCGACACAGTCGTGCGCAAGACCGCCCTGACGTTCGATGTCTCGGCCTGGGAAGTGTTGTGGCCGTTCACGGTCGGTGCTCGGGTCGTGGTCGCCGGGCCGGGTGCGCACGGCGATCCCAGCGAGCTGGCGCGAGCGATCATCGAACACGATGCCACCACGGTGCAGTTCACGCCGTCCACGCTCGCGGCACACCGGCAGGCGGTGGCCGCGCCGATGGCGCCGAGTGTGCGTCGCATACTGCTTGCCGGCGAGGCGCTCACGCCCGCACTCGCCGCAGCTCTGCCGACCGTCGCTCCGGGCGCCCGCTACGACAATCTCTACGGTCCGACCGAGGCGACAGTTGCCGTCACCCGGCACGCGATCGGCGAGAACGGCATTGCCGCAGTGCCCATCGGTGCACCCGCGTGGCATGTCCGTGCCCACGTGCTGGACGCATTTCTGCGGCCCGTTCCGGCGGGCGTGCCGGGCGAGCTCTATCTCGGTGGCGCGACGCTCGCGCGCGGCTACGTGCGCCGGGCGGGGCACACCGCCACACGTTTCGTCGCCGACCCGTTCGGTGATTCCGGGCAGCGGCTCTACCGCACCGGTGACATCGTGCGGTCCACCGGTCACGGAGAACTGGAGTACCTCGGCCGTAGCGACTTCCAGGTGAAGCTTCGCGGTGTGCGCATCGAACTCGGTGAGCTCGAATCGGTGCTCGCCGCACAGGAATCCGTGGCCCAGGCGGTTGCCATCGTTCATGACGGCAACCATGCCGACGGGGCCGGTGGTCGCCTGATCGCCTATGTCACCCCGGCCGCCGGGCACAGCATCGATCCGGACGCTCTGGACCAGCGGTTGCGTGCGGTACTGCCCAGGCACCTGGTGCCCGCCGTGATCATCGGTCTACCCGCGCTGCCGGTGAACCGTTCCGGCAAGGTGGATCGAAAGGCCCTGCCCGCACCCGATGTCGAGACGGTGGCCTTCCGGGCCCCGCGCACCGACACCGAAACCGCGCTCGCCGCCGCCTACGCCGAGGTGCTCGGCCGAGACGGCATCGGTGTGGACGAATCCTTCTTCGCGCTCGGCGGCGACAGCATCATGTCGATCCTGCTGGTGTCGCGGGCACGGTCGCGCGGCATCGCGGTGACCGCGCAACAGGTCTACGAGCACCGCACCGTCGCCCGCCTGGCGGCCATTGCCGAAACCGCGGGCGGAGAGGAGATTCCGCCGTTCGCCGAACTGCCGGGCGGCGGTGTCGGCGAATTGCCGCTCAACCCGGTCCTCCGGTTCCTGGTCGAGCGTGGTGGCAGCTTCGACCGTTTCTGCCAGTCCATGACACTGGACCTGCCGACCGGAATCGACCGTGGCGCACTGATTTCCACCATCACCGCAGTCGTCGATCACCACGACATGCTGCGCTCGCGGCTCTACCGCGACGGCTCGGGGGACTGGCATGCACGGGTCACGCCGCCGGGCAGCGTCGATGTGGACTCCCTCATCCACCAGGTTGCCTACGACGCCGACCTCACCGGTGATGAACTCCGGGCACTCGCCGAAGCCGAACTGAACTCGGCCATCGATCGGATCGACCCGTCCGTCGGCGCGGTACTGCGGTTCGTCTGGCTGACACCGGATTCGGGCACCGCCCCCGGAATGCTCGTCATCGCCGCCCACCACATCGCCGTCGACGGCGTCTCCTGGCGAATCCTGTTGCCCGACTTCATTGCCGCATGGGCGGCGGTCGCGGCGGGGAACACCCCGCGGCTGCCCGCGGTCGGAACATCGATGCGCCGATGGGCGCACGCGCTCGTCGACACCGCGCACACCGAGGCGCTCACCGCCGAGCTGCCGCTCTGGCGCGAGATCGTCGAGGGCCCGGCGCCGTTCTTCGGCGAGCGGCCCTTCGATCCGCACCGCGATATGGCAGCCGACGTAGCGCACACCTCCGTCGAACTCGACGAACACGATACCGCCGCCATCCTCACCGCCATTCCGGAGCGCTACCGGGCCCGCGTCGCGGACGCGCTGCTGACGGCACTCGCGCTGGCGGTGACGCGCTGGCGGTCGCGACGCGGCGAGGACGAGCGGTCGGTGCTGCTGCGCCTGGAAGGCCATGGCCGCGAACAGGATGCGGTGCCCGGGACGGAACTGTCTCGCACCGTCGGCTGGTTCACCTCCATCGTCCCGGCACGGCTGGACCTGACCGGAGTGGATCTCGACGACGCCTTCGGCGGCGGCCCGGCCATGGGAGTCGCGATCAAGGCCGTCAAGGAACAGCTGCGGGCAGCGCCGCACAATGGCTTCGGCTACGGCCTGCTCAGATACCTGAACGAGGACACCGCCGCCGCACTGCCGCCGGGCGAACCGGGGGAGATCTCGTTCAACTACTTCGGGCACATCACCGGCCTCGACATTCCGGAGGAGCTCGCCGGAATCGGCTTCCTGCCCTCCACCGACTTCGGCATGCTGGCCATTCGTCCCGACGCCGGCCGTGGCGCGCTGGGTGCCGTGGAAGTGGATTCCATCGTCCTCGGCCACCGTCTGGTGACCGGCTTCGGTTATGCGCGTGGCATATTCGGCGAGGCCGCAGGCGAGGAACTGGTCGAGCTGTGGCGTGCGGCGCTCGGCGCCGTGGCGCGGCACGCGCGCGATCCCCGTACCAGCGGCGGATACACCCCGTCCGACTTCCCCCTGGTGTCCGTCACACAGGGCGACATCGACGTCTGGGAACAGCGGTACCCGACGCTGAGCGAGGTGTGGCCGGCCACGCCGCTGCAGTCCGGCATGATGTTCCACGCCCTGTTCGATCCGGACGCGGTCGACGTGTACACGGTGCAGCTGGTGCTGGGCCTGGAGGGCGTGGTCGACGCGTCGCGGCTGCGATCGGCCGCGGCGGCCGTGCTGGAGCGACATGCCAACCTGCGCACCGCCTTCGCGGTGGATGCCGCCGGGACGCCCGTCCAGATCGTCACCGATGATGTGGTCCTGCCCTGGCGCGAGGTCGACCTGTCCGGGGCGACCGGCGCCGGCGAGCGCCTGCTCACCGCCGAACGTACGATGCCGTTCGACCTCACCGCCCCGCCGCTGCTGCGCTTCCTACTGCTCCGCCTCGGCGACGGGCGGACCCGGTTCGCCGTGACCTGCCACCACGTGCTCCTCGACGGTTGGTCCATCCCGCTGCTGCTGCGCGAGATCATGGCCGGTTACGCCGGTTTCGCGGTCGAACCCCCGCCTCCTTACCGCCGCTATGTGGAATGGCTCGCCCGGCAGGACGACTCACTTTCCCGGCGGGTATGGGCCAAGGCGCTGGCCGGGGTCACGGAGCCGACACTGCTCGCGGACACCGCCGCGGTGCACGCCCCCACCGGGCTGCCCCGGGAGCGGGCGTTCGACCTGGACGAGGCGCAGACCCGGGCGCTGATCCGCCTGGCGGCCGAGTTCGAGGTGACGATCAATACCGTCGTGCAGGCGGCCTGGGCAATCCTGCTTGCGCGCACCACCGATCGCGACGACATCCTCTTCGGCACCACGGTCTCCGGCCGCCCCGCCGACCTGGCGGGCGTCGAGAACATCGTCGGATTGTTCATCAATACCATCCCGGTGCGCATTCGGCTGCCCCGGGGCGAGTCCGCGGGCGCGCTGCTGCGTCGCGTACAGCGTGAGCAGTTCGAACTCACGGCCCACCACCACCTGGGCCTGCCGGATATCGGCGCGCAGACCGGTGTCGGTGAGCGGAACCTGTTCGACACGCTGCTGGTCGTCGAGTCCTATCCCGTCGACGAGGCGAAACTGCGGTCGGATGCCCTCGCATTCGCCGGATTGGAGATCGGCGGATTCCAGTCCAGGGAGGCGACGCACTACGCGCTGACACTGACTGTCCGCCAAACCGATCGCCTGCACCTGCTGGCCGCCTGGTGGCCCGAGCTGCTCGACGCGGAGACCGTGTCTCTCTTGGGCGAACGGCTGACCCGGGTGCTGGCGGCGCTCGCCGCGAACCCGAATACCGCTGTGGCGGACATCGATCCGATCGGCGAGGCGGAACAGCGCCGGGTGCGGGACTGGCAGCGCCCCGCCGCGCCGGTGCCGGACGTGACGCTCGTGGACCTGTTCCGCGCCCGGGCCGCGGTGCGCGCGGATGCCGTCGCGGTGCGATTCGGCGACCGAGTATTGACCTATCGGGACCTCGACGAGGCATCCGATGACCTGGCCTGCGCTCTCACGGCGCGCGGCGTCGGCGTGGAATCACTGGTCGCCGTGGGTGTTTCACGCTCGGCGGAGCTGATCGTGGCGCTGCTGGGAGTGCTGAAATCGGGGGCGGGCTACGTCCCGCTCGACCTCGGTAATCCGGCGCAGCGGCTCGAATTCATTCTCGCTGAAACGAACCCGGTCTGCGTTGTGACCACCGCCGCCGACCGTGCGGCACTGCCCGCGGGTGACCAGCCGTACCTGGTGCTCGACAGTGTCGACCGCAGCGGCGCCGAAGTCGCCTCGGTCGCCTCGGGTCCGGACAATGTCGCCTACGTGCTGTACACGTCGGGTTCCACGGGCTATCCCAAGGGCGTGAGCGTGACGCATCGGAATGTCGTCGGCATGCTCGCCGCGACGCGGGATCTGGTCGATACCGACCACACCGATGTGTGGACCATGTTCCACTCGCCCGCCTTCGACTTCTCGGTATGGGAGATGTGGGGAGCGCTCGCGAGTGGTGGCACGCTCGTCATCGCGGACGCCGACGTGACACGTTCACCGGACGAGTTCGCCGAACTCATGGCCCGTGAGGGTATTACGGTGCTGAGCCAGACACCCTCGGCCTTCGGCGCACTGCTCGACACCGGCCTGTGCCGCGCCGTCGTGCCCGCGCTACGGCATATCGTGCTCGGTGGCGAAGCGCTGGATCCGCGTCTCCCGCGGGCGTGGTACGACACGGATCCGGCCGGGGAGGTCCGGATCTCGAATCTGTACGGCATCACCGAGGCGACGGTGCACGCCACGCACTTCGCGGTGGACCGTGCCCACGCCGGGTCGTCACCTGCCAGCGTTGTCGGTCGTGGCTTACCGGGAATGACGGTGCGCGTGCTGGATTCGTGGCTGCGGCCTACGCCTGTCGGCTCGCGCGGCGAGATCTATCTCACGGGAGCCCAGCTCGCCCGTGGTTATCGCGCCCGCCCCGCGACCACCGCGGAGCGCTACGTGGCGGATCCGTTCGGTCCACCCGGCACTCGCATGTATCGCACCGGCGATCTGGCGCGTTGGAATGGCGACGGGCAGCTGGAATACCTCGGCCGTAGCGACCAGCAGGTGAAGATTCGCGGCTACCGCATCGAACCGGGGGAGATCGAGGCCGCGCTGCTCGAACACGAGTCGGTGGCCCGGGCGGTCGTCGTGCCCCGGACCGGGGATTCCGGATCGGCGCGCCTGATCGCCTATGTGGTACCCGGCACTCATGATGCTCTCGCGGTCGAGACACTGGAAACGCATATCGCACAGCGTGTTCCCGTCTACATGCGACCGGCCGCCATCGTGCCGGTCGATACGCTGCCGCTGACCGGCAACGGCAAGCTCGACGTGGCCGCACTGCCCGACCCCGTCCTGGTGTCGCGCTCGGATCGGGCGCCGCGCACCCCCGCCGAACAGGTGGTGGCCGAGCTCTTCACCGAGGTGCTCGGCGTCGATCGGCCGGGTGTGGACGACTCGTTCTTCGCGCTCGGCGGGGACAGCATCATCTCCATTCAGCTGGCCTCCCGGGCGCGGGCTCGCGGCCTGCACTTCACGCCGCGCGAGGTGTTCGAGCGCCGGACCGTGGCCGGGATCGCCTCTGTGGCAAGGACACCGGAGGCGGCCGCGGACGCGCCTCGCCTGCTGCCGGAATTGCCCGGCGGCGGGATCGGTGAAATGCCGCTGACGCCCGTGGTCCGGTGGCTGACCGAACGTGGCGGCGGCTTCCGCCGGGTCGATCAGACCGTCACCGTCGAACTGCCCGCTCGGACCGGGCACGACGCTCTGATCCAGGCCGTCTCGGCGCTGATCGACCGCCATGACATGTTGCGCAGCAAGCTGTTCCGCGACGACTCCGGCGAATGGCGACTCGAAACCATGCCGACGGATGCGCTGGACGCGTCGGAACTGGTACACCGCTGCATCTTCGAGGATGCCGCGGACGCCGATACCCTGCGAGAGCTCATTGCCGCGGAACTCGACGCCGCGCTGGATCGCCTCGATCCGGCCGCCGGGGTGATGGCGCAGTTCGTCCGGCTCGATGCCGAGCGGGGGAGCGTGCCGGGCCGACTGATTATTTCCGTGCACCATCTCGCCGTCGACGGCGTGTCCTGGCGCATCCTGCTGCCCGACCTGTTCGCGGCCCTCGCGAATGCCGCGAATGGCGTCGTGCCGCGGCTGGATCCGGTCGGAACCTCCATGCGCCGCTGGGCGCACAGCCTGGTCGACGCCGCGCACGCACCGGATCGGGTCGCCGAGCTCGATTTCTGGCAGCAGGTCTGCGCGACACCGGATCCCCTGCTGGGCTCCCGGGCGCTGGACCCCGCCGTCGATACCGCCGCCCGGCTCGGGACGGTCGAAGTCGCCGCGGACGAAACAGTGACCGAGGCGCTCGTGCGGACCGTTCCCGCGCGCTTCCATGTGGGTGCCGACGAGGTCCTGATCGCCGCGCTGGCCGTCGCGCTCGCGGTCTGGCGTGCCCGGCGGGGCACGCACGCTCCGGTCTCGCTGCTGCGGCTGGAGGGCCACGGGCGCGAGGAACAGGTCGCGCCGGGCGCGGACCTGTCCCGCACCGTCGGCTGGTTCACCTCGCTGTACCCGGCTCGGCTCGATATCGGTGAGCTCGATATCGAGGCGGCATTGGCCGGGACCGATGCGACCGGTGCCCTGCTCAAGACGATCAAGGAACAGCTGCGTGCCATCCCTGATCACGGAATCGGCTACGGATTGCTGCGCTACCTGAATCCCGATGCCGCCCAGCAGCTCCCGGCGGCGACGCCCGGGCAGGTCGCCTTCAACTACCTGGGCCGCGTCGACGACCGCGGTGCGGACGTGCTCGCGACACCGGATGCCGACCCGGACCTGCCCGCGGCCGCCGCCATCGACGTGAACGCGATCGTGACGGGCACCCGGCTGCGCGCCGGATTCACCTATCCCACCACGCTTCTCGACGAGGCGATGGTCTCGGAGCTGGCGCGGCTGTGGGTGGCCGCGCTGGGAGCCATCGCCACGCACGCCCGGGATGAACGCGCGGGCGGGCACACGCCGTCGGACTTCCCGCTGGTGCGGGTGAGCCGTGACGACATCACCGGCTGGGAGCGGGATTATGGCCGGCTCACCGATGTGTGGCCACTCACACCTCTGCAGGCGGGGTTGTTGCTCCACGCCGTCATGGCCACGCCGTCCACTTCCGGCGTCGCCGACGTCTACAACGTACAGACGGTGGTGCGACCCGGTGGGGCGATCGACCGCGATCGGCTGCGACAGGCCGGGCAGGACATCCTGCAGCGCCATGCGAACCTGCGCGCGGCCTTCGTCTTCGACGATTCGGGCAAGCCCGTCCAGGTGGTGCCCGAAACAGCCGAACTGCCGTGGCGTGAAGTGGATCTTGCCACGGTGGACGATCTCGTGGAGCTGGCCGCACAGGAGCGTGCACGTCGATTCGATCCGGCCCGGCCACCGCTGCTGCGCTTCACGCTCGCGCGTGTCGCGGAGGCGGAGCCGGTGCTGATCGTGACCTACCACCACATCCTGTTCGATGGCTGGTCGGTGCCGCTGGTGCTGCGCGATCTGCTGGCGCTCTACGCCGGTGCATCGCTGCCCGCGCCGGACGGATCCTTCCGCGACTACCTCGCCTGGAACCACCACCGGGACGTGGCCGCATCCACCCGGGCGTGGCGGCAAGCCCTGGACGGTGTGGCCGAGCGGACCCTGGTCGCCCCGCCCACGCGCTTCCGCGAAAGTACGGTCACGACAGGGGAATACCGGTGGTCTCTGGATGCGGAGACCACCGGCGCACTCGTCGCGACCGCCGCCGAAATCGGTGTCACTGTCAACACCGTGGTGCAGGTGGTCTGGGCAATTCTGCTGGGGCGCAGGATCGGACGCCGTGACGTGGTCTTCGGCGCGACCGTCTCCGGTCGGCCCGCCGCACTGCCCGGCGTGGAATCCATAGTCGGACTGTGCATCAACACCGTGCCGGTGCGTGTGCGATTCGGTCCGCGCATGCCCGTGGCGGATCTGCTGCGCGCGGTGCAGGTCGAACAGGCCGAGATGATCGAGCACCACCAGCTCGGGCTGAGTGAGATCCACGCCGCCGCCGGCCTGCGCGACCTGCTGTTCGACACGGTGCTGGTCTTCGAGTCCTATCCGGTGGACGCCGAGCAACTCACCGCCGTGGTCGCCACCCTCGACGGCGTGACCGGCGGGCGCCTCGAACTCACCGACGCCACCCACTATCCGCTGTCGGTCACCGTCGATCCGGGACTCGAGTTGAGAGTTCGAATCGGTTATCTCCGAGACGTTTTCGATGAATCACAGGTCGCCGAGATCGGGGCCACCATGGAGGAACTGCTGACCGCCATCGCCCGCCGTCCACACGCGACCATCGAGGAGCTAGCATGACCCGGCGCCTACCGCTGACACGTGCGCAGCAACACGCCTGGGTCGCACAGCAACTCGACGACACCGGGCAGCGTCTGATCGTCGGCGGCTACGTGCAGATTCACGGCGCGCTCGACGAGGAGGTGTTCGAACGGGCACTGCGCCTCGTCACCGCCGGGGCGGAATCACTGCGCGTGCGCTTCGACACCGAGGCCGACGGATCGCTCGTGCAGGTGGTGGAGGAGGTGCCGGACTGGCCCTTGCACCGCACCAGCTTCCGCGCCGCCGCGGACGCGCACGGGGAGGCGTTGCGGTTCATGGAGGCGGCCCTGCAGCGGCCATTCGACCTGGGGCGGGCGCCGCTGTTCGAACACCATCTGCTCGATGTCGGCGAGGCGGGCACGCTGTGGTTCATCCGCTCACATCACATGGTGATCGACGGGGCGTCCTCGGCCGCCTTCATCCGGCGCGTCGCCGACACCTACACCGCGCTGCTCGACGGGCGTCCGGTGGAGGAATCGGTATTCGACCGGGTGGCGGATCTGGTCGCCGAGGACGAGCGGTTCCGGACTTCCACGCGGTTCGCGGCCGACCGCGAATTCTGGGCGCAGCGGCTCGCGATCGGCGGGTCGTACGAGCCACCGCAGTTCGCCGCAGCGCCGTCGGCCGCGGACGGCAATCGTTTCCTCCGGCAGGCCGGAGTGCTCGCCGAAGCCGAGTGGAAGACACTGCGCACCCGGGCGGATGCCACCGGGACCCCGTGGCCGGTGTGGATGCTCGCCGCCATCGCGTTGCTGCTGCACGCGGATTCGGGCACGCGCACGGTCACTGTCGGTTTGGCCGTACCCGCCAAACGCTCCCGGCACGCACTCGGCATGACGGCGAACATCCTGCCCCTGCGGATCACGGTCGACCCGGCCGCCACCCTCGGCGAGCTACTCGCCGCCGTGCGCGCCGAATCCCTGATCATCCTGCGCCATCAGCGTTTCCAGTACGGCGATATGCTCGCCGATCTGGGCGGGAGCGGGCTCGAAGGCGGCATCCTCGGGCCCACCGTCAATGTGATGCCCATGCAGAAGGATCTGCGCTTCGGAACCGAATCCGCCTCCCTGCGGCATTTGGCGGCCGGACGCTCGGACAATCTGAACATCAGCGTCTACGACAACGGCGATCCGGCGCTGTCAGTGGTGCTGGAATCGACGGCGTCGCGGTACTCCGATCGCGACCTCGCCGCGCACCACCACCGGCTCACCGAGACCATTGCCGCCCTGGCCGTGGCCCCGGAGGAACTCCCGCTCGGCATGCTGCGGCCCACACCGGATCCGGCCGGGCCCTCGGCCACCGCCGGGGTGACCGAGACGCTCGTCGATCGATTCGAGCGCATGGTGGCCGCGAACGGCGGGTCCATCGCCGTGGCGCATGGCGACGAGCAGCTCACCTATGCCGAACTCGACGAGCGGGCTCGCGGATTGGCCCGGATCATTGCCGGATACGGTGTCGGCCCGGGGAAATTCGTCGGCCTGGCGTTGCCGCGCTCCATGGACCTCATCGTCGCCATTGTCGCGGTGCTGCGCGCGGGCGCCGCCTATGTTCCGCTCGATCCGAGCTATCCGCAGTGGCGGCTGCGGGCAATCCTCGACGATGCGGCACCGGCGCTCGTGCTCACCGGTGCTGGAGTCGAACTCCCGGAGGGGATCTCGGCGGCGCCCGTCCTGCGCATCGGGGACCCCTCGCAGGTCGTTCCGAGCGAGCCCGCCGTCCTGCGCTCGCCGCAATTCCCCGCCTACGTGATTCACACCTCCGGTACGACCGGCCGCCCGAAGGGCGTGGTGGTCACGCACGCCAATGTGGTCCGGCTGCTCACGGCGACCCGGCCGTGGTTCGAGTTCGGGCCCGATGACGTCTGGACCCTGTTCCACTCCACGGCATTCGACTTCTCGGTATGGGAGATCTGGGGAGCGCTGGGCCATGGCGGCAGACTCGTCATCGTCGACGCCGAGACCGCGCGGTCGCCGCGAGAGTTTCTCGAACTGCTGGTGACGCAACGGGTTACGGTGCTCAACCAGACGCCGTCCGCCTTCGGAATGCTGGTCGACGCCGAGGCGAGCCGGCCGGCCGGAAGCGACCGGCTCGCACTACGTTACGTGCTGTTCGGCGGTGAGCCGGTGGAGCCGTGGCGGCTGGCCGAGTGGTGGGCGCGGCATGATCCACGGGCGCCGCGCCTGGTCAATATGTACGGAATCACCGAGACGACGGTGTTCACCACCGGCACGCCGCTGGCGGGCACCGCGTCCGCGGGCGAAATCGGCACGGCTATACCGGATCTGGCTGTGTACGTCCTCGACTCCGCACTGCGCCCCGCCGCGCCCGGCGTGCCGGGTGAGCTCTACGTCGCGGGTCCCGGCGTCGCCGCGGGATATCTGCGCCGGCCGGGCCGCACCGCCGTGCGCTTCACCGCAGATCCCTTCGGCGGGTCCGGCACCGTCATGTATCGCAGCGGCGATGTGGCGCGGTGGACCGAGAACGGGACACTCGAATACCTCGGGCGAGCCGATCGGCAGGTGAAGATCCGTGGCTTCCGCATCGAACCGGGCGAGATCGAGGCCGCCCTGTGCGCACTCCCGGCGGTGCGTGCGGCGGTGGTGCTGACCATCGAACACCGGCCGGGTGACCGGCGACTGGCCGCCTATGTCGCCGGCCCGGGTGTCGACATCGGCGCGGTGCGCACCGCGATCGCCGAACAGCTTCCCGCACATGCCGTTCCGTCCATCATCGTGGCGGTCGACGCCATCCCGACGACCCCCAACGGCAAGATCGACGAACGCGCCCTGCACGCGCTCACCAGCGATGGCACGGCACCCGGCGCCTCGCCGCGCGGCGAGGCCGAGGCACGGCTGCACGCCGTATTCGCGGAGGTGCTCGGGCACAACCGTTTCAGCGTCGACGACGGCTTCTTCGCCGTCGGCGGAGACAGCATCCTCGCCATCCGGCTGTCGGACCGCGCCCGTGCCGCCGGGATCGCGATCACGCCGCGGGATGTGTTCGAACACCAGAGTATTCGTGCGCTGGCGCGCATGGGCGGGACGCCTGCGCCGGAGCCCGCCCGAGCGGCGGCGAACCCGCTCACCATCCGCGACGGCCGTGCCCTCCTGCCCGCGACGCCCTTACAGGCCGGGCTGCTGTTCCACTCGCTGTACCAGGACGGGGAAGGCGAGGACCCCTATCTCGTACAGGTCGTGGTGAGGGTGGACGGCCCGATCGACGCGGAGCGGCTGAGCGCTGCCCTGCGCGCGGTGCTCGACCGGCATCCGCACCTGCTGGGCCGGTTCGTCGTGGATGGCGACACCCCGGAATACGAGATTCGCACCGACGTCGAGTTGCCTTGGCGGGTAGTGGATCTCGACGACCCGACCTCCGGTGAGCGCGACGAGGCGGTGGAGCGTGTGCGCGCCGAGGACGCCCACACGGAGCCGCTGGTGGGTCCGCTGCTCACGGTCACTCTCGTCCGCACCGGGCCGAATTCCGCCACTCTGCTGGTGACGCACCACCATGCGCTGCTCGACGGATGGTCGCTGGGCATCCTGCTCCGTGAACTGCTGCTGGGCTACCGCGGCCTCGAATTGCCCGCTGCCACACCGTTCACCGCATTCCTCGAATGGTCCGCGGCGCAGGACCATGACGGTGCGCGCCGGGCCTGGGCCCAGGCCCTCGCCGGAGCCGAACCGTGCAAGGTCGCGCGTGCGGACGAGCGGCGGTGGCGGCGGCCCGACGAGCGCAGCTTCGTCCTGCCCGCCGCCACGGTCACCGCGCTGCGCGAACAGGCCGCGGCGCACGGGCTGACGCTCAACTCGATGATCCAGGCGCTGTGGGCGCTGGTGATGTCGAATCTGACCGGAAGCGATGACGTCGTCTTCGGCATCACCGTCTCCGGCCGCGACGGCGGCGATCTGGACGGCGTCGTCGGGCTGCTCATGAATACCGTGCCGCTGCGGGTCCGCTCGCGCGCGTCGGAGACCCCGGTCGAACTCGCGGTCCGGATTCAGCGGGAACGCATGGCGTTGATGGAGTACGACCATCTCGGGCTGCCCGACATCCTGGCGGCGGCGAGCGCGAGCGACCTGTTCGACACCTCGCTCGTCTTCGAGAACTTCCCCATCGATACCGCTCTGCTCGACGATCCGGACGCGGACTTGCGCGTGACCGCCGTGAATGTCGTCGGCGGAACACATTTCCCGCTGACCGTCATCGTGGAGCCCGGTGCGGGCGCGCTGACCTTCCGAATCGCGGTGCAGCTCGAACAGGTCGATGCCCTCACCGAGGTCGACGAGCTGTGGTCGCGCATCCTCGTCGCCGCGGCGGCGCTCACCGCACCGCGGCAGTGCCCGGTCGGGCAGCTCGACCTGCTGCCGCCCGCGCACCGAGCCGAACTGCTCGCCGCCGGACGCGGCGCGGCGGCCGATATCGACAATGGCGGGCTCGCACAGTGTTTCGAGTCGACCGTACGGGTGCACGCACACGATGTCGCGCTCTGGTGCGACGGTGCTGAGCTCACCTACGGCGAGTTGAACGCCCGCGCCAATCAGGTCGCCCGCTGGCTGCGCACCCGGGGTGCGGGACCGGGCGTGCCGATCGGCATCGCATTGCCGCGCTCGGTCGATCTCGTGGTCGTTTTTCTCGCCATCGCCAAGCTGGGCGCGGTATGCGTACCGCTGAGCGACCGCTACCCGCTCGCACACGTGCGGCGGCTGCTGGCGTTCACCGGTGCCGAACTGGTGATACATGAACTCGACGGTGCGGCAACCGAGTTCGACGACAGTGATCTCGGCGTCGTCGTGCCGGCCGATGCCGTGGCCACGCTCATGTTCACCTCCGGATCGACCGGTGCGGCCAAGGGCGTGGAGGTCACCCACCGCAATATCGTGACGCGCGCCCGCGACCGGATCGGCCGGGACGACGGGCATCAGCGGATGCTGATGCATCTGCCCTACACCTGGGACATGGTGGTGTGGGAGCTGTGGCTGCCGCTGCTCAATGGTCACACCGTGGTGCTCGCGCGCTCCGGCGTCCTCGATGTGCACGACTACAGTGAGGTACTGCGCGCGGGCCGGATCACCTCGATCATGCTGTCACCGGGCCTATTTCACATACTCGCAGAGCAAATTCCGAACGAGCTCGCCGCACTGCGGATGATCGCGTCCGCCGGTGATGTGCTGCCCCCGCACGCCGCCGCGGCCGTGCGGCTCGGCGAGCACCCGCCCGTGGTGAGAAATCTGTACGGGCCGGTCGAAGCGACCAGCTTCGTGCTCAGCTTTGCGCTCCCGGACGACATGTCGCTGGACCGGCCGGTCCCGGTCGGACGCCCGGCCGACAATACCCGTGTCGCGGTACTGGACTCGGCGCTGCGACCGGTACCCGCCGGGGTCACCGGTGAGATCTACCTGTCCGGCGCGGGACTCGCCAACGGCTACCACCGTGAACCGGCGCGCACCGCGGAGCGGTTCGTCGCCGACCCGTTCGACGCCGCCGGTGGGCGAATGTACCGCACCGGTGATCTCGGGCGCTGGGACACCGACGGCCTGCTGCATTTCCTCGGCCGTGCCGATCGGCAGTTGAAGATCAACGGCTTTCGCGTCGAACCGGGAGAGGTAGAGTCGGCCATCCTTCGGGAGCCCGGTATCACCGCAGCGATCGTCACGGCGCGCCGGGCCGCGAGCGGACAGTCGCTCATCGCTCATGTCGTAGGGGACGGCGCCGTCGATACCGCCGCATTGCGCACCCGGCTGGCCGCGACCCTGCCCTCGTATCTGGTGCCCTCGGCCATCGTGGCCATGGACGAATTGCCTCTGACCCCCATCGGCAAGCTCGATGTCGGCGCGCTGCCCATGCCCGTGGCCGGTGAGCGCGTTCCCGCGCGCACACCACGGCAGCAGGTCATCGCGACCACGTTCGCCCGGGCGCTGGGAGTGGTGGAAGTCGGCCTCACCGATGACTTCCTCGTGCTCGGCGGCAACTCGCTGTCCGCGATCCGGATAGTCGCGGGCTTGCGGTCCGCGCTCGGAGTCACGGTGTCACTGCGTGATCTGTTCGAATCGCCGACCGTCGCCGCCCTCGATCAGACCCTCGAACGCCGCGGACCCGGGGATCTCCCGCACGGCTCCCTGTCACTCGAGACAGTCGACATCGCCGCCGTGCGCCGAACAGACCCGATTCCGCTCACGCCCATACAGCAGGGGCTGTGGACCGTGAATTATCTCAGCGGCAACCGCCCCGACTATCTGATCACCACCGGACTCGAGCTGCACGGTCCGCTCGACGTCACGGCGGTGGAAGCGGCCGTGAACGATCTGGTCGAACGGCACGAAATCCTGCGCACCGTGCTGCCGTACGCCCTGGACGGTCCCATCCAACGCATCCTGGCGATCGAGTCCGCACGGCCGGACTTCCGGGTTGTGGATATCTCCGACGGCGAAAACGTCGATAGCGCAATCGATTCCGAGCTGCGACGGGGCTTCGACCTCACCACGGAACCACCCCTGCGCATCCGCCTCTACCGCTCGAGCCCCGAGCACCACATCCTGCTCGGGGTGATCCACCATGTCGCCGGCGACGGCGAATCCCTGCCTGTGATCCAGCGGGACCTGCTCACCGCCTACCGTGCCCGTGCTGCCGGGCAAGCGCCCCAATGGTCCACTGCGGCAACACAGTTCGCGGACTACACGCTGTGGTTGAGGCGATTGCTCGAGTCCGGGGGCGTGCACGGCCGCCTGCTGGCCCGGCAGGCGCGCTACTGGCGCACCGCACTCGACGGGCTGCCACCACATCCGGTGCTACCCACGGATCGTCCGCGCGCCGAACGCCGGGAGAACACCGCGGCAGCCGTCCCCGTCCACCTCGACGCCGCCACCCACCGCGCCCTCGCCCGCACTGCCCGCACCCACCGCGCCAGTATCTACATGCTCATCCACGCCGCCCTCGCCCTCGCCCTGCACGACCGGGGCGCGGGCCCCGACCTGCCCATCGGCGTCGCCCTGAGCGCCCGCGACGCCGAGGGCCTGCAGGACCTGGTCGGCTGCGTAGTCGACACCGCGATCGTCCGCGTCGACCTCTCCGGCGACCCGCCCCACTCCGACCTCGTCCAACAGGTCCGCGAACGCGTCCTCGCCGCCTACGACAACAAGGAGTTCCCGTTCGACAACCTCGTCGAAATCCTCAACCCACCCCGCTCCCGAACCCACCACCCGCTTTTCCAGGTCATGGTCACCTACCTTCGCGGAGCCGAAATCGCCACGGCCGGAGCCGAACTGGCCATCCGGCACCGCCCGGTCCCGGTCCGCCACACCCCTTGGGAACTCCTACTCAACCTGCGTGAGGAGTACACCCCCGACGGCGACCACGCCGGAATCCACGGCGAAATGATCTACGCCGCCGAACTTTTCGACCACCCCACCGTCGAATCCATTGTCACCGCCATGACCACCGCGCTGGAGACGCTGTGTACCGAACCGGCGGGCACCGCTCACCCGCACCGCCGGGCAGACCGCGGCGATCAGGTCCCACACCGCCCCCGTGTGTAGGCCAACCGACCTGGCACCGGACTCGGACCTGGTCGGGCAACCCTCGGTGGCGATGGAGTTCACGCCGAGTTCGATGGCCCGCCGTCCCGATCGGAAAGCGTAGTTCGCGCTCGATCGGGGGGCGCGGCAGCGAGGTGAGCTCGGCATGGGTCCGGCGGCGTGCGGGGTCTGCGCACGGACGGTGCCGGTGGGCCGCGGCGCCGGCCAGCCGCAGCACCCGGGAGCGGCGATCGGACGAAGCGGGCGGCGTTATCGGCGGTCTTCCTTCCGTTGGATGGAACACCAGCGCCACACGACGATGGCGGCGGCCAGTGCGGCGGCAATCGGGACGTCGATGCGAATACGCTCGGGGAACCACGATGTGCGGCAAAGCAATTGGGCGATCACCGCCCCGAGCGCGCCCGAGCCGAGACCGAACCCCGCCGCGAGTGCGGCCGGTGGCATACGCCGCGGCCACGTCCACCGGACTTCCCGGTATCGAAGCCACATGCCGAAAAAGAAGGCCACCACCGCAGACGTGCCCCCGATCGATGTCAGCGCGGCGAGCACCAGTTCGGGCCGACCGGTGAGCAATCCGCCCACTCCCGCGCTGAGCGCCGGCGCCAGGTACGCGAACAGGACTTCCCGCCACAGGACGAATCTGGGCGGCATCGCCGTTGTGCTCATATGATTAGGTACCTAACTATATGGTCGTAGCAAAAGCGCCGAACAGCAGGGTGCCGCACTCAGTCCGCGGTGAGTGCGCCGATGCCTCGGCCGATGCGTTCGAGTAGGTCGAGAAAGGTGGCGCGTTCCTCGGAGGTGAGTGCGCCGGCCATGGCCTGCAGGCGACCGAAATGCTCGGGAGCCATGTCGCGAAGCTGCTGGGCGCCGCGCGCGGTGAGTACCGCCACCACACCGCGACCGTCCTCCGCCGAGGCGCGGCGGCACACCAGCCCCTGCTGTTCCAGACCGGCTATGAGTCCGGTAACCGTTGCGCGCGTGACGCCGAGCACGGTCGCCAGCTGCGACGGCGACAGCTCGCCGCCGGCATCCTCCAGTGCGGCGAGCAGGCGATAACGCCCGGCCGAGAGTCCGAATCGCGCGAAATGCGCCTCGGTCGCCTGGGTGAGCCTGGCTCCTGTGGCCAGCAGGCGCACCGCGACGAGCACGACCCGCGGGTCGATGTCGTCTTCGAGTGCGTAGCGCCGGATCTGCGACCGCGCCTGCTCCAGTGTGGGAGCCACAAGGGCATCATCCGGATCTGTCGCCATGGATTTAATATGGCACCTAACTATCTGTCCGTCAAAGTCGAAACGAGATCGCCATGGCTCCCTCTCTCGCCGGTGTGCATCACCTGAAGCTGCCGGTATCCGATCTATCGGCCGGCATCGCCTGGTTCGAGACCGCGCTCGGTGCCAGGAGGCTGGAGAAGTTCGACCATTGCCATCCCGACGGCACCCTGTTCGGCGTCATCATGATGCTGCCCGGTGTGGCGATTCCGGTGGAGTTGCGCCTGAATCCGCTGGCGGCCACCGCGATAGCGGGCTTCGATCCGGTCACCCTCGGCGTCGACGGGGTCGAGGGATTGCGGCGGTGGGCGGCCCATCTGGACGAGGTCGGCGTCGAGCATTCACCCATCATCACCGGATTCATCGGACACCTGATCGAATTCCGGACCCCCGACGGACTCTGCGTCCGGATCTACACGAACCCGCCGAACGGCTTCGCCCACGCTCACATGCGTAGTCCACACGATTTGGTGTGACAGTGGGGGAACACGCTGGGGTTCTCCCACCCCGAACGCCCGACCCTCGAACCCGACAGCCGTGGCGAGGCTCTGGGGTGTTCAGTTCCCGCCGGCGACCCGGTGACGATCTCCGCCGACTCGGTGACCGGGTCTGCCGCCGTCCTCGATCTTGTTCACGGTGTGCCATTCAATTCGGTGACCGGACTTGGAATGGAAATCCGCAGTAGTACAGCAGGGTCCGAAGATCGCGGCTGTCAGTTCGGCGGTCGCCCGTCTATCAGGTCCTCGGCCAATGCTCTGAGCCGGACGGCCGGTCCGCCCGTCGGGTAGATCCCGCCGACCGCGAAGGCGCCGACGATGGCGAGATGGAGCTGATCGGCGAGCCGATCGCCGTCGGTGACACCGAGCCGTGCCGTCAGCGCGCGGAGCCGCCGCGCGAGTTCGTGTTCGTGTTCGGCGCACCGCAGCCGGATACGCTCCGATTGCGCACTGCTGAATTCCGCGGCTGTGTTGACGAAAGCACAGCCGCGGTAGCCCTCGCGCGTCGCGACGTCCTGGATCCAGGCGAGCTGGGCCTCGAGTTCGTCCCGCGCGTCGGCGTGGCGCGACGCGGTCCGGTCCCATCGGGCCCAGAACCTGTCGTCGCGCTGCTGCAGCACCGCGAGAACGAGGTCGTCCTTGGTGGGGAACCAGCGGTACAGGCTCGCCTTCGCCATCCCCGCCCGTCGCACCACCTCATCGACACCGATGGCACGCACACCGTTGTCGTAGAAGAGGTCGGTCGCGATGCCGACGAGTTTGTCGCGCACCGCGATACCGCGCAGCTGCTTGGGTTTTTCGGTCACGTTCGTTCCGGTGCGTTCACTACGATCGCGGCCTTGCCGAAGCCGCGC